>CAZQCF010000003.1:0-184241 GCA_964592235.1 uncultured Planctomycetaceae bacterium | reverse complement strand
CGTGGTTCAAGCTGACGCACCGCGACATGGGGCCGCGCGTGCGATACCTCGGCCCCGAGGTGCCCGCGGAGGACTTGATCTGGCAGGACCCGATTCCGGCGGTGAATCACAAGCTGGTGGACGAGAAGGACATCGCGGTGC
This sequence comes from uncultured Planctomycetaceae bacterium, assembly GCA_964592235.1. Classification (GTDB taxonomy): domain Bacteria; phylum Planctomycetota; class Phycisphaerae; order UBA1845; family UTPLA1; genus PLA3. Next base: position 184,100 of record CAZQCF010000003.1, on the reverse strand, counting down.
TGAAGACGCAGATTCTGGCGTCGGGGTTGTCGGTGTCGGAGCTGGTATCGACGGCCTGGGCGTCGGCGTCGACGTATCGCGATTCGGACAAGCGCGGCGGGGCGAATGGCGCGCGGATTCGTCTGGCCCCGCAAAAGGACTGGGATGCCAATCAGCCGAACCAACTGGCGAAGGTGCTCAAGGCGCTGGAGCGGATTCAGAGCGAGTTCAACGGATCGGCGCAGGGCGGGAAGAAAGTCTCGCTGGCGGATCTGATCGTGCTGGGGGGCTGCGCGGCCGTCGAGCAGGCCGCGAAGAACGCGGGCATGAACGTGACGGTGCCGTTCTCACCGGGTCGGATGGATGCGTCGCAGGATCAGACCGACGCGGCGTCGTTCGCGGTGCTGGAGCCGGTCGCTGACGGGTTCCGCAATTACTTGAAGAAGAAGTTCACCGTGCCCGCCGAGCATCTGCTGGTGGACAAGGCGCAGCTGCTGACGTTGACGGCGCCGGAGATGACGGCGCTGGTGGGCGGTCTTCGCGTGCTGAACGCCAACCACGGGCAGGCACCGCACGGCGTGTTCACGAAGCGGAAGGAGTCGCTCACCAACGACTTTTTCGTGAACCTGCTGGACATGGCGACGGAGTGGAAGCCGACTACCGGCGATGCGGACCAGTTCGAGGGCTGCGATCGGGCGACGGGCGAGCGCCGGTGGACGGCGACGCGCGTTGATCTTGTGTTCGGGTCAAACTCGCAGCTTCGGGCGATCGCCGAGGTGTATGCCTGTTCGGATTCGCAGGAGAAGTTCGTGCGGGACTTTGTGGCGGCATGGAGCAAAGTGATGAACCTGGATCGATTCGATCTGGCGTGAAGCGGGTTGTCCCGGGAAAAGGCGACGATGTGTCCTGTTTTCAGGGGCTGTTGAAACGCCGGGCCGATCGGTTAAACTTCTGCGAACAGGAAACGGGGGCGTGCGTAAGACTTTCGCCGTCGCATGTTCGGCCCCCCGGAAGAAGGCAGGAAGCCGTGGCATACAAGAGACGAGGACCAACCCTCTTTGAGGTGTTGAACAAGCGCAACGTGGGTGGTTCGCGGTCGCCGGCGGTGCCCGTGCGGGGCGCTGGGCATCACAATGATGCGGCTGGTTTTCGCAAGCCGGCATCGGTCGGCCCGCTGGGAGAGCTGAAGACGCCGGTTGCGGGCGTGGCTCAATCCATCTCGGAAGAGGAAGCCGCGGCGGAATTGGCGGCGGTGCGAAAGGCAGCGGAGCAGGCACGCCAGGAAGCAGAGGCTGCGGAGCTGGCGCGCAAGGCACGGCTCGAAGCGCGTCGTGCGGAAAAGGAAGAATTGCGCCGAGCGCGCCAGGCGGCGAAAATCGCCCGGCTCGAGGCGAAGCGAATCGAAGCGGAACGGCGAGCGGCGAACCCTGCGGCCTATCCGTCGCGGCGGATTCCGCTGACGGCGGCGACCGTGATGCTGTTTTCCGGTGCGGCCGTGGCGGTCGGCATCGTTGGGTACTCGCTGGGGCGAGGCCGAACAAAAGATAAGCCGGATTTGGCAACGGTTGCGGCCGTGACGGAGGCGGCCCCGAGCGCGTCGCATCGCTCTCCGTTAGGCAAGAGCAAGGTGGCCACGCCGGAGGTGAAGACGGCAGTCGCGCGAGAGATTGCGGGCGGCCAGAATCCGGATCTGGAGCACATGCTCCAGTCGGCGCAGCCGAAGGGTGAAGCGCCCCAGGTGGCGATGAACAAGCCGGCGGGCGTTGGACCAGCAGGTGGGGCGGCTCAAGCGGCGGCGGCGCTTCCGGAGAATTTGAACTATTTGCAGATCGAGTCGTTTCGCGTGACGCGCGAGCGAGACAGCGAACAACTGGCCAGGGACGTGGCCGATGCAAGGGAGTATTTGTTGCAGCGCGGAATCCGGACGTTCGCGCGGCGCAAGAGCAATGGGTTTGTGTTGTTTGCCGAACGGGGCTACCCGCCGAGCAAGGAACATGCGGCGTCGCGCGAGGCGTTCCGCCGGGAGATCGAGTCACTGGGTGCGGAATATCGCAAGCAGGGCGGGCAGTACCAATTCAAGGGTTGCCTGTTTGTGAGCTTCGGTGTGACGCAGTCCGGCGAGCCGATGTAAGACAAGTATCGAGGAGCGTGTGGCATCATGAGCATGGATCGATCCCTCAAGAGCAAAGCGTCCCTGTCGCGTCATCGTAACGTGTTGACGCGAACCGAACGCATCAAGGCGCTGCAGGACCTGGAAGAATTCAAGCCTGGCCAAAGCCGACCGACCGGCCTGCGCAAGGTCGCGCATCGCAAGGCAGCCGTCGCCGCAAAGGTCAAGAAGGCGAAGGACGAGACGGCGGGCGCTGCGGCCGGGGCTGCCGCGCCGGCTGCGGGGGCTGCGCCGGCGAAGGATGCCAAGAAAGACGCCAAGAAGGACGCTGGCAAGAAGTAACGCGCGATGGACTACAGCCGGCGACTGGCTGATCGAACACGGCGTGTGGAATACTCCGGTATTCGCAAGTTCTTTGAGCTGGCGGGCCGGTTGAAGGATCCCTGCGACCTGTCGATCGGCATGCCGGATTACGACGCCCCCGACGCGGTGAAGGACGCCGCGATCGCGGCGATCCGCGCGGGGAAGAATCGCTACACACCCAGCAGCGGTCTGCCGGAACTGCGCGAGCGTCTCATCACGGATGTAAAGAAGACATCCGGCGTGGATGCCTCGGTGTTGATCACGTCCGGTGTGTCGGGCGGGCTGACGCTGGCGTTGCTCGCGGTCACCGATCCGGGCGACGAGATTATCTTTCTCGATCCGTATTTCGTTTCGTACGTGCACCTGGTAAACATGCTGGGCGGCCGGCCGGTGCCGGTGTCGTCGTATCCGGATTTTGCATTCCCCGTTGAGCGCATCCGCGCAGCGATCACACCGCGCACCAAGGCGATTCTTATCAATTCCCCAGGCAACCCCACGGGGCGCGTCATGAGTCGGGCCGAGGTGCAGGCGGCTGCGGAGATTGCTCGGCAGCACGATCTCGTACTCATTTCGGACGAAATATACGACAAGCTTTGTTACGACGGCGAAAATATCAGCCCTCTGGCCCTTGCGCCGGAACACACCATCGTCCTGCGGGGTTTCGGAAAGACGTACGGCATGACTGGCTGGCGCATGGGCTATGCTGCCGGACCGAAGGCAGTCATCGATGAGATGACCAAGATGCATCAGTATACGTACGTCTGCGCACCATCGATGGCCCAGGTGGCGACGCTCGCAGCGCTGGATGCCGACGTCTCACATCATCAGCGCGACTACGCGAAGAAGCGCGATCTGGTGTGCTCGTTGCTCGAGTCGAGCTTCGAGATCGTGCGGCCGGGTGGCGGATTCTACGTCTTTCCACGCATCCCGAAGCGATTCTCAACCGGGACGGCCTTCGCGGAAGCAGCCGCCGCGGAGAACGTGCTGGTCATCCCCGGCGGCATTTTCTCGTCACAGGACACGCATTTTCGCATTAGCTATGCCACGACCGATGCCATGATTCGGCGAGGCTGCGACGTGATGTGCCGTTTGGCGCGCGGCTGATTCTGCTCCGTTTGACCGTCGAGGGGGCGCGTCATACAGTCTGGTTAGCATGAACTCGCCTGCACCGTTCGTCTTCGTCCGTACGTCGTCAAGTCAAATCCTGTGCGCGAGTCTGTTTGCATCCTGGCTCATGGTCTGTGGCTGCGCCGGCCTGACAAAGCCTGTTTCCCACGACGATGCAACGGCGAATGCTGTATCGCAACGTACGTCAGCACACGATGGCGCCGCCACGGGGCGACTCACGGACGACGCCGGGGCGGTTTCAGTCTTCAATCGTCGCCCGGAAAGGCGATTGGTCGAAATCAAGGTCCACCGCATCTCGGCGCCGCAGGGCGCGTTCACAAAGAACGAGTCAATCTGGAAGCTCGCTTCCGGCAAGCTGCCCAGCGCGGGCTCGGCGCTGCACCTCTCTGACAACGGATTCCGAGCGGCGATCGGGTTGGATGCGCACCGCCAGACGCTTCTTGCGGAATTGCAGGGCCTTTCCGACTTGCGGATTGCCGTCGATCAGGTGGTGCCGGATACGCAGCGGACGATTGAGCTGGAGATTGGATCGTGCGGCGAGCATGAGGTGGTTTTTTATCTGGATCGAGCAGGCGGGCTGCACGGCATGGACTTCCTGAAAGCGAAGGCACGGCTGCGGCTGACGCTGGAGTGGCGTTCAGTGAATCCGGACGAGCTGTGGCTGCGCATGACGCCCGAACTGGAAGAACCGCCCGGGCCGATGCGATGGGAGATGACTCCCAACGGGCCACAGATGGCGCCCGAGCGTCGCGTTCGCGCCTTTGATGAGCTTTCGTTGGACGCAGCCATTCCGCCCGGCGGGTTTTTGCTTTTGGGGCCGACGCCGACCGTGTATGATCGGCCGTTGCTGGCCCGGCCGTTCTTCATCGAACCGGCCCCGGCTGATGCGGGCGCAGCGCCGGAGCCGCGGGAGAATCTGTTCGTCATCAGCCCGATTCTCCGGGTCGTGACGCAGGAAGGATCGCCAGGCCGCGGGGCGCAGGCTCGGGGAGAGTGACCGAGATGGAGGCAACGTCGGACCGCTATTTCGAATCCGCCTGCCGGCATCTCGCGTTCGTGTTCATCACGGTCGATGAGCAATTGCGCGTCCAGTTCTGGAACGAAGCAGCCACGCGGCAGTTTGAGCGAACAGCCGACCAAATGCGGGGCCGGGAGATCCTGGAGATTCTTCCGGAAGATCAGCGCGCGACGGTTCAGGAGTCGATCTCGCGCGCGATCACAACCGGCGAAGCGGCGGACATTGAGATCAAGCTTCCGGGGGCGGAGCACTCGGTCGCGCTGGTGATGATTGTTTCGCCCATCGTGGACGAGCAGGGGCGCGCGATCGGGGCGTCATTGGGCATGCGCGATATCACCGAGCGCAAGCGCCTGTCCCAGGAAATCGCCCGGACACGGCGCATGGCGGCGCTGGGGCGCGTCGCTGGAAGCGTGGCGCATCACTTCAACAACATTTTTGGCGGCATCAGCATCAAGATTGACACGGTGCTGGGGAGCAACAGCCCGATGGAGATGCGGCGCGCGTTGCGCGGTCTCGCGGAGTCCATCGGGCAGGCGGCACGGATTACGAACCAGTTGGCGGCGTTCGCGGAGTCGGAGAACACGACCTACGCGATGGTCGAGTTGAATCCGCTCCTGACGAAGTTCATCGAGGAGCTTCGTCGTCGCGCGAAGCCCCTTCGAATCGAAATCGTGACCAACATCGACGACGTGGCGTCGCAGCCGTTCGAGGCGACGCGCCTGATGCCGGTCCTGGAGAGCATTTCGCAAAACGCCATCGACGCGATGCCCAGCGGCGGAACGTTGACCATCGAGATGAGACGATTGGGCGATGACGCGGAAATCGCCATTCGCGATACGGGCGTCGGAATGTCCCCGGAGATGCTGGAGCGCCTGTTCGAACCCTTCTTCACGACCAAGACGGGCGAGGAAGTCAGCAGCGGAAAAAAGATCGGTCTGGGCCTCGCGGCGGTGCACGGTCTTGTCTCCGAAATGGGCGGCACGATTTCAATTCAAAGCAAGGAAGGAATGGGGACGACGGTTCGATTGCTGCTCCCCCTGAAGGGAAGCCCCGGAATGGACTTGGAACCTACCGGACAGAAACCGAGTTGACAGCCGCATCCATGCGCCATAACAAGTTGAGAACAATTAGCTTATGAGAGCCTGCCCCGGCGTGGAAAAGCCCCTTGCAGTCGTCTTGCGGTGGCTCGCGGTTTCCTTATACTAATTGGTCTCTCCGCACCAGGGGCGGAACTAGCGCGGTCGGGAGCGGGACTGGTCGCGGCTTCATGAATGGCCTCTGGCGTGGGAAGTCCCCACACGATTTTTCGGCTCGGGTAAAAGAATACTTTTGTCGATTATTGGCTGGGTCGATCGCCGGTGTTTCCCCCTGAATTTCGTTCGGGGTCGCGGTGCGCGCTGCGCGCGACCTGGGACGGCGCAGGGCGAATCGGCGAAAAGGTGCCCGGCGAATATCGACAAGTCACGGGGCGCGGCCGATCCGGCGCGCCGGTATCAGGGTGCATGATGACCATCACGTCGAGAGAGATTCGGAATTTCGGCAAGGTCGGTGACGCGCTTCCGATCCCCAACCTGATCGCGATTCAAGTGGAGTCGTACAAGCGATTCCTTCAGGCCGACGTGCCGCTGGACAAGCGCACGCCGACGGGGTTGGAGGGCCTGCTGCGCGAGGTTTTTCCGATCGCCAGCTATGACGAGAATATTGTTCTGAATTACCAGGACTACGAGCTGGGCAAGCCGCGCTACACGCCCGACGAGTGCCGGCAATTGCGGCTTACCTATGGCATGCCGCTGCGCGTCGCGTGCAGTCTGCATCGCAAGGACAAGGACGAAATCACCGCGGAGCGCATCTACCTCGGCGAGATCCCGATCATGATCGGCGGCGGGGAGTTCATCATCAACGGCGCCGAGCGCGTCATTGTCTCCCAGTTGCACCGCTCGCCGGGTGTGGACTTCATCAAAGAAACGCTCGAAGCCGACCGCCCGCTGCACGCCTGCCGCATCATCCCCGAACGCGGAAGCTGGATCGAGATCAATATCACGCGCCGCGATGTCATGGCGGTGCGCATCGACCAATCCGGCAAGATTCCAGCGACCTGCTTCCTGCGGGCGATGGATCATGCCTTCGGAACCGATGAACAGATCATCCGCGCGTTCTACCAGACCAAGGTCGTTCGCACGTCGGCCCTCAAGCCTGACATGTACGTCGTGTCCGATGTCTGGCCCGACGGCGATGTGCCCGACAGCAGCGAGCCGCTGGTCCGCGCCGGCTGCCAGATCGGCGACGCCGTGGGGCGCATTCAAGCGACCAGTCTGAAGCAGATCGAGGTCATCGAGCACGTCGCCGATCCGCTGATTCTCAACACGCTCGCCGAAGACAGCTGCCACAGCCACGAAGACGCCCTGATGAAAATCTACAAGGCGCTTCGACCCGGCAACCCGGCCCAGCTCGACAAGGCCGTCAAGCTCTTCCATGAGAAGTTTTACGACGAGAATCGCTACCGCCTCGGGCGCGTCGGGCGATTTCGCATCAACCGCAAGTTCGGGTTGTCGCTGCCGACGTCGTTCAACACGTTGACGACGGCGGACTTCGTGGCCTGTCTGCGGTACCTGCTGGACCTGCGCAGCCAGGAGCGCGTCGGGTTCAGCATTCCCAAGCGCGTGCCGTTTGAATTGTGCGTGCTCAAATGGGCGCGCGAACTGTGCGAGCAGATCTCGGCCTACCAGGTCAAGGGCAACAAGCCGAAGGACCCCAAGGAAGGCGTTGTCCTCGGTGAACTGGATTCGGTCCGGGAAGGCCGCAAGAAGCTTGCTCCGGCCGATGTGCTCAAGGAACTGTTGCGCCAGGTGCGCAGCATTAACGACGCCCCGGGCGAATGGGTTCCGACGGCAACCATCAATCTTGATGTCATGCGGCCGCTGCTGGGGCGAACCAAGTCCGATCCCGGTCGCGATAGCGAAGTCAACAAGGCTGCCCGCGACTTCATCGTGTCCACGATCCGCACGCGCGCCGTGCGCATCATTGAGGGCATCGAGGCGTATCTGAACTGCGAGAAGATCGCCCATCCGGACCTCGCGCAGCTGGAGTTCATCAACTACTACGCCCGACCGGGCCAGATTTATACGTTTGACGAGGAAACATCGAAGAAGTCCGCGGCCGCGCTGGAAGCCGAGGTCGAATCGGAATGGCGCGAGCTGTTCGGCAACGCCGCGCGGCACATCGCGTTTGAGTCCTTCGAGAAGACCAATGACGTGCTGGACAAGTATGGCCAGAAGGACCAGCTTTCCATCGGAAACGTCCACGAATACGCGTGGAAGATGACGCGTGTCATCGTGCAGGAGGACGACATCGACCACCTCGGCAATCGCCGCCTGCGCACGATCGACGAGCTGGCCTGCGACGAGATTCGCAAGGGCTTCCTGAAGCTGCGGCGCACGGTGCAGGAGCGCATGAGCATGCGCGAGCCGGACCAGCTCGGAAAAATCGCGGAACTCGTGAACTCCAAGGCCATCTCCGGCGCGATCGAGTATTTCTTCGGCCGGGGCGAGCTGTCACAGGTCGTGGACCAGACCAATCCATTGAGCCAGTTGACGCATGAGCGGCGCCTGTCCGCCCTCGGCCCCGGAGGTCTGAACCGCAAGCGCGCCGGCTTTGAGGTGCGCGACGTTCACATTTCTCACTACGGCCGTATCTGCCCGATCGAGACGCCTGAAGGCACGAACATCGGTCTGATCGCCTCGTTGAGCATTTACTCCGCGGTGGATGAGTATGGGTTTTTGATTACCCCGTATCGGAAGGTGGACAAGAACCACGCGGTCAACGGCGTCAGCGAGTTTCTCCGCGCGGATGAAGAGATGAAGACCGTCCTCGTACCGCCCGATGCCGTCGATATCAAGAGCAGCAAGGTGACCGGCGACCACATCATGGCGCGGGTTCGCGGCGACCTGGCCGTGGTCAACAGCACTGACGTGGAATACGTCGATATTTCGCCGAAGCAGACGGTCGGCGTTTCGGCGTCGTTGATTCCCTTCCTCGAACACGACGACGCCAACCGCGCGCTGATGGGCAGCAACATGCAGCGCCAGGCCGTCCCGTTGCTCATCACCGATCCGCCGGTCGTGGCGACGGGCATGGAGCGCATCGTAGCGCAGAACAGCGGCATGGTGGTGCAGGCCCGCCAGGACGGCGTTGTGACGTACGTCGACGCGACGCGGATCGTGATTGACAATACCGATGAATACGAGCTTCGCAAGTTCCAGGGTCTCAACGAGCGTACCTGCCTGAATCAGGTGCCGATCGTTGCACTGGGTGACAAGGTCAAGAAGGGGCAGATCATCGCGGACGGACCGGCCACGCGGCAGGGTGAGCTGGCTCTGGGGCGCAACGTCCTGGCGGCGTTTCTGACGTACGACGGGTACAACTTCGAGGACGCGATTCTGATCTCCGAGCGGCTCGTGCAGAACGACACCTTCACGAGCATTCACATCGAAGAGCACGACATCGAGATTCGCGAGACAAAACTGGGCCGCGAGGAGTTCACGCGCGACATTCCCAACGTGTCGGAGCGGGCGCTTCGCAATCTGGACGAAAGCGGGATCGTTCGAATCGGCACCGAGGTCGGCCCGGGCGACATCCTCGTGGGCAAGGTCTCGCCCAAGAGCAAGAGTGAGCTGTCGCCGGAAGAGAAACTGTTGCACGCGATCTTCGGTCGCGCCGGCGAGGATGTGAAGAACGACTCGCTGGAAGTGCCCAGCGGCATCTACGGCACCGTAATCGATACCAAGCGCTTCAGCCGGCGGACGAACGTCTCGGAGGAGCAGAAGCGCCTGTTGAGCAAGCGCATGAAGGACATGCGCACCGCCTTCAATGCCAAGGTCATCAGCATTTTCCGGCAGATGATCGAGGAAATGGAGGCAATCGCCGGGCAGCCGATTGTCGACCCCAACACGAAGCAGGTGGTCGGCCGCAGCGATATTCAGGAAGTCGTCATGGAGCAGATCGGCGAGCCGGGCAACTGGGCGTTCGACCTGAAATGGGTCAAGCCGGCGCCGAAGCGCGACGAGTGCGAACCGATCTATCGAAAGTATTGGGCCAGCATCGAGGAACACCTCGCCGAGCGCGATCGCAAGCTCGCGCAGGTCAAGCGCGGCGATGAATTGCCGCCCGGCGTGCTGGAGATGGTCAAGGTCTACACGGCGACGAAACGCCGCTTGTCCGTGGGCGACAAGATGGCCGGCCGCCACGGCAACAAGGGTGTGATCGCCAAGATTCTCCCCGTAGAGGACATGCCGTACCTCGAAGACGGCACGCCGATCGACATTTTGCTGAATCCGCTGGGCGTGCCCAGTCGTATGAACGTCGGCCAGATTCTTGAGACGCACCTCGGCTGGGCGGCGCGCATTCTGGGTTTCCAGGCGATTACGCCGGTCTTCGACGGTTGCAAGGAATCGGAGATTCACGCGGCCGTGGAGGAAGCCAATCGCAAAGTCGCCGAACTGGCTGCGGACCCGAAGGTGGTGGCTGGCGCCGACAAGGATCGCCTGATCTTGAGCCAGATGCCCTTCGGCGGAAAGGTTCGATTGTCCGACGGGCGCACGGGCGAGCTGCTCGATCAGCCGGTGACTGTTGGCTACATGTACATGATGAAACTGCACCACCTCGTGGACGACAAGATTCACGCTCGAGCAACCGGTCCCTACTCGCTGATCACGCAACAGCCGCTGGGCGGCAAGGCGCGAACCGGCGGTCAGCGCTTCGGAGAAATGGAAGTGTGGGGTCTGGAAGCGTACGGTTCGGCGTACATTCTCCAGGAGTTGCTCACGGTGAAGAGCGACGACGTGGAAGGCCGGACGAAGATCTACGAGTCGATGGTCAAGGGCGAGAACACGCTCGAGGCGGGCACGCCGGTGAGTTTCGACGTGCTGTGCAACGAGATTCGCGGTCTTGGCATGAACATCCAGCTTGAGAAAGGCCGGACGATTTAGGAGAGCGATCCTGTGCGGCGCGAACATGTCAGCCCCGGGAGGTTGCAATCATGACCGGAATCAAGTGCGAGGTTGTTCAGAAGCTGGACGTCGCGGAGTTGAAAGACTTCTACGACGCGCAGGGTTGCATGATGCCGCAGTCGGTGGACAAGCTTTCGAAGCTGGTCGACAACTCGGTGTGTTTCGTGACGGCGCGCGATGCATCGGGCCGGTTGCTGGGCATCGCCCGCGGCTTGGCCGACGGTGTGCGCGGCTACCTGACGGAGTGCAAGCTGGACCCGTCGATGCAGGGTCCGGCGGCCGTCACGCACATCGACGGTCGCATTGAGCACGATCAGTACGGCATCGCGCGACAGATGGCGGAGCTGGTGATCGGAGCCTTGGCCAAACTGGGCTGCGAGCGGATCGACGCCGCAGCCTACGGGACGGAAGTCGATTTCTGTGAGGAGATCGGCTTCAAGCGCGCGCCAGGCATCGTGCCCATGTCGCTGGACGTGCGGGCGCAGGTCGGTGCGACGGCTTGATTGGCGTGCCGGCGACAACCGGCAACTGGTGAATCACGGCGCGGTCAGGGATGAGCGTGCGAAACAGATAAACCCATCGGCCTGCGACCTCGCGGGCCGAAGCCTACTCGAGGACGATGACTCATGGCTGAAAATGTTTACGATCGCGTAAACGATTACGGTGCGGTGAAAATCTCACTGGCGTCGCCGAACGACATCCGCAGTTGGTCGTACGGGGAAGTGCGCAAGCCGGAGACGATCAATTACCGCACCTACCGCGCGGAAAAGGACGGCCTGTTCTGCGAGCGCATCTTCGGCCCCGAGCGGGACTGGGAGTGCTTCTGCGGCAAGTACAAGGGCACCAAACACAAGGGCATGATCTGCGACCGTTGCGGCGTCAAGGTCACGCACAGCCGCGTGCGCCGCAAGCGCATGGGGCACATCAACCTTGCCGCGCCGATCGTCCACATCTGGTTCTTCAAGGCCATGCCGTCGCGCCTTGGCGCGTTGCTGGACATGAAGACTTCGGACCTTGAGAAGATCGTGTACTTCCAGGACTACGTCGTCACCGATCCGAAGGATACGCAGCTCAAGCTGGGCCAGGTGCTTTCGGAAGAAGATTACCGCAGCGCGATTGAGAAGTACGGCGACGATTTCGATGCGCAAATCGGCGCGGAGGCCGTCAAGACGCTGTTGTCCCGCATGGACCTCAAGACCTTGAGCGTCCAGCTGCGCGAGGACATCGCCAACACCAACAGCAAGCAGAAGATCAAGGACCTTTCCAAGCGCCTGAAGATCGTCGAGAGCCTGCGCAACAGCATCAACGACCCGACGTGGATGGTCATGGACGTGATTCCGGTCATTCCGCCGGACCTGCGCCCGCTCGTTCTGCTCGACAGCGGCAACTTTGCCACAAGCGACCTGAACGACCTCTACCGCCGCATCATCAACCGAAACAACCGTCTCAAGAAGCTCATCGACCTCAACGCGCCCGAAGTCATCATTCGCAACGAAAAGCGCATGTTGCAGCAAGCGGTTGATGCCTTGTTTGACAACGGGCGATGTCGGCGACCCGTGCTGGGTTCGTCGAACCGCCCGCTCAAGTCGCTCACCGACATGATCAAGGGCAAGCAGGGTCGCTTCCGCGAGAACCTGCTCGGCAAGCGTGTCGACTACTCGGCGCGAAGCGTCATCGTGGTCGGCCCGGAGCTGAAGCTGCACCAGTGCGGTCTGCCCAAGAAGATCGCGCTCGAACTTTATCAACCGTTCATCATTCGCCGGCTGAAGGAGCGCGGCCTGGCCGACACGATCAAGTCCGCCAAGAAGATGCTCGAGCGGCGCGATCAGGAAATCTGGGACATTCTCGAAAGCGTCATTTACCAGCATCCGGTGCTGCTCAATCGCGCGCCGACGCTGCACCGCATGGGTATTCAGGCATTCGAGCCGGTGCTGGTCGAAGGCAATGCGATCAAGATCCATCCGCTCGTCTGCAAGGGCTTCAACGCCGACTTCGACGGCGACCAGATGGCCGTGCACCTGCCTCTTTCGATCGAGGCTCAGGTCGAGGCGCACGTTCTGATGATGGCGACGAACAACATCTTCAGCCCGGCCAGCGGCTCGCCCATCATGTCGCCCAGTCAGGACATCGTCATGGGTATCTTTTACCTGACCTGTGACCATGCCACCGAGGCGACACAGAAGCCGCGGCGCACGTTCACGAATCCGACCGAGGCCTTTCTGGCTTACGAGCTGGGCAAGGTCTCGATCCACGAGGCGATTCGTGTTCGCGTCGAACGCACGCGCATGGTCGAGGGCCAGAAGAAGATGCCCATCGACATGCCCAAGGACCGCATCATCACGACGACGGTCGGACGGCTGATCTTCAACGACATCCTGCCGCAGCAGATGCCGTTCTACAATTACCCGCTCACGGGCAAGGGCAGCGGTCGCGTCATTGCCGATTGCTACGCCTTGCTGGGTCGCGGCGAGACCATTGACCTGCTCGACCGCATCAAGGAACTGGGGTTCAAGCGCAGCACGCTTGCCGGTCTCTCGTTCGGCCTGAATGACATGCGCATCCCCGATCGCAAGAAGGGCATTATTGAGGAAGCCCAGAAGAAGGTTGATCGCATCACGCGCGCCTTCCAGGGCGGTGCGATCACCGACATGGAGCGTTACAACGCCCTGATCGACATCTGGGTGCACGTGCGCGAGGCCGTGACCGAGGCGATGATGGCCGATCTCAAGGCCGACTTCCGCACGCCCGACGGCAAATACGCCAAGCCGTCCGATGAGGGCGCCAAGAAGTACCTGAACCCGATTTACCTGATGACCGACTCCGGCGCGCGCGGCAGCGTCGATCAGATTCGCCAGCTCGCCGGGATGCGCGCCCTGATGGCCAAGCCCAGCGGCGAAATCATCGAGACGCCGATCAAGGCGAACTTCCGCGAAGGCTTGAGCGTGCTGGAGTACTTCAGCTCGACTCACGGCGCGCGAAAGGGCCTTGCCGATACGGCCCTCAAGACGGCCGACTCGGGTTACCTGACGCGCAAACTGGCCGACGTGGCACAGAACGTTATTGTATCTTGTCACGATTGCGGCACGATCCACGGCATCACCAAGGGCGTGCTGTACAAGGGCGAGGAAGTTGACATCGCGCTGGCCGAATCGATCGTTGGCCGGGTCGCACGCGACACGATCCGCCACCCTGTGACGGATGAGATCATTGTGCGCGAGAACGAAGTCATCACCGGCGAAATCGCGCGGCGCATCGAAAGCCAGCCGGCCGAGGGCGGCCTGGGTCTTGAAAAGGTGCGAGTGCGCAGCCCGCTGACCTGCGACGCCGGACAAGGCGTCTGTGCCTTGTGTTACGGAATCGACATGTCGACGGGCAAGCTGGTCGAGCGCGGGATGGCCGTGGGAATCATCGGCGCCCAGTCAATCGGTGAGCCGGGCACGCAGTTGACCATGCGGACCTTCCACACCGGCGGCGTCGCCAGCCGGTCGGTCATCGAGAGCGAAATCAAGTGCAGCGTAGGCGGTCGGGTCATGTTCCATGACCTCAAGGCCGTCGAGATGGAAGACCCCGAGACGAAGAATCTGCACCTTGTTGTGTTGAAACGCAACGGAGAAATCTCCATCGTTGATGAGAAGAGCCGGGAACTGGAGCGCCACAAGATTCCGTATGGCGCTCGCGTGTTTGTGCGCGACGGAGACGAGGTCAAAGCGCGCAGTACGTTGGTCCAGTGGGACCCGCACCTGACGCCGATCCTGGCCGAGGCGGCTGGATTTATTCGATTCCAGGATGTGATTGAAGGCGAAACCGTCCGGCTGGAGAGCGAAGGCAAGGCGTCGAAGTACGTCGTCGTCGAGCACCGTGGCGACAAGAACCCGCAGGTGATCATCGAGGACAAGGACGGCAAGATCATCGAGTATCACTACCTGCCGGCCAAGGCCCGTATTGAAGTGGCCGAAAAGCAGGAAGTGAAGGCCGGCTGGCTGCTGGCGCGGCGTCCGCGTGAGCTGGCGGGCACGCAGGACATCACGGGCGGTCTGCCGCGCGTGACGGAGATTTTCGAAGCTCGCAAGCCGAAGGAACCCGCCGTCATGGCCGAGATTTCCGGCGTGGTTGAGATTCGCAGCGACAAGCGCCGCGGCAAGATGACGATCGTTATCAAGCCCGACACGAAGGAGCTGGAACCGCGCGATCACCATGTTCCGCAGGACAAGCACCTGCTGGTCCATGCAGGCGACCGGGTGGAAGCCGGCGATCCGCTGTGCGACGGACCGCTCGTGCCGCACGACATCCTCACGATCAAGGGTGAGGAGGCGCTGCACCAATACCTGCTGCACGAAGTGCAGTCGGTCTATCGTTCGCAGAACGTGAGCATCAACGACAAGCACATCGAGACGATCATTCGCCAGATGCTGCGGAAGCTGAAGGTGGATCAGCCGGGCGATTCGAGCCTGCTGCCCAGCGAAGTGGTCGACAAATTCCGCTTCCGCACGGAGAACCAGCGACTCGCCAAGAGCGTGCGCATCAAAGATCCCGGCGATTCGAAGTTCCACGAGGGACAGATTGTCTCACGCGAGGAGTTGAACAAGGTCAACGACGAGTTGGAGGCGGCCGGCAAGGCCCCCGCCAAGGGCGGCAAGCCGCGCCCGGCCACGGCGTCGGCTGTCCTGCTCGGCATCACTAAGGCGGCGCTGCAAAGCGAGTCGTTCATCTCGGCAGCCAGCTTCCAGGAGACGACCAAGGTTCTGACCGAAGCGGCCCTGGGAAGCGCGATCGATCGCCTGACCGGCCTGAAAGAGAATGTGATTCTTGGTCACCTGATCCCTGCGGGTACGGCGTTCAAGACGTTCCAGGAGATGGATGTTCAGATTCTCGGCGAGCCAATTGCCGAGCCCCAGATGCCCGTGCGCATGCCGGAGCTGATCGGCGGTCCGAGCCAGGATGACCTTGAGGGTGCCCGGGAGGAACTGGCCCGCGTCGTTTCCAAAGCCTCGATGCCGCTGGAAGGTATGCAAAGCATGAGCGAAGGGGAATCGGGCGCTACGACTGCCGTTGAGCAGAAGGAGCCGTAGTTCTTAATTGACAAGGGTTTGCCGCATCCCCGGGGAGACACTCCACCGGCTGGTTCGGTTGACCGGGTTTCGGATTCGGCCTTACAATGCGGGGCTTTCCCCGCCGAATGGTCGGGCGAATCAGGCAGGAGCCGGCGCGGCCGGTAGTGAGACAGAGGTAGCAATGCCAACGATTAACCAGTTGTGTGCGAACCCCCGGCGAGCGGAAACGCGCAAGAGCAAGTCGCGCGATTTGGAGAATTCGCCGCAGCGGCGAGGTGTGTGTCTGATCGTCAAAACAATGACGCCCAAGAAGCCGAACTCGGCTTTGCGGAAGGTCGCCCGTGTGCGCCTGTCCAACGGGCGCGAAGTGACGGCCTACATTCCCGGCATCGGGCACAACCTTCAGGAACACTCCATCGTGCTGGTGCGCGGCGGCCGCGTGCGCGATCTGCCGGGCATTCGGTATCACATCCTGCGCGGCGTACTGGATTGTGCCAGCGTCGAGGATCAGGACAAGTTCGGCGTGCGACGGAACAAATCGCGCAGCAAGTACGGCACCAAGCGCAAGAAGTAGATTGCCCTAAGCGGGCGAAAGCTCTGCGATGATAAAAATGCGGCTGGGCGTTCCGGCCGAGTATGGGGCCTGACGATCATTCGTCGGCGACGCGTGCGAGATCGACTCGCACCCCAGAAAAACAGGAGAGAACATGGCGTTCAAGAAGTGGACTCGTTCCGGGGAGCAGCTCAAGGGCGACCCGAAATACAACAGCCGGCTGGCTTCCAAATTCATCAACTGCATGATGTGGAGCGGCAAGAAATCGGTCGCACAGAAGATCTTCTACGACGCGCTGGACCGCGTCAGCGAGAAGATCAAGGACACGCCGCCGATTCAGATCTTCGAGCAGGCGATCCAGAACGTCCGCCCCAACATCCAGATTCGCAGCAAGCGCGTCGGCGGCAGCAACTACCAGGTTCCGATGGCCGTTAATCCGCGTCGCAGCCAGTCGCTGGCCATTCGCTGGATTCTCGATGCGGCCCGCGGCAAGAAGGGCCGGCCGATGCACGAGAAGCTCGCGGCCGAATTCCTTGATGCCTTCAATCGCACTGGTGCTGCCATCACGACGCGCGAAAACGTGCACAAAATGGCCGACGCCAATAAGGCCTTTGCCCACTTTGCGTGGTAAGGCCGGCGCGACGCCAACCCGTTCCGGGGTTCAGTTATTCCCAGGCCCGCGGTCGAAAGACGGCGGGCTTTTTCATGCGCGGCGAAATTGCCGCGTCCGACTAAGATTCATGGAATGTCGCCGCCGGCTGATCGGTATAGAGATTGCACGCGCGAGACTTCGCCAGGACAGCATTTGAGACTGCGGCGGGTTTCGCGGTTGCGGAAGTCGGAGAAAATCGAACGTGGCGAGGAACAAGACGATCGTAGACAGCGGCGACTGGATTCACTATGTATTGATCGGCGCGGCCGCGCTGGTGGGGTGTGAAGCGAAGTCGCCGCCGCCGCCGATCGGCCAGCCGGTCGCCGAGCAGTCCAGTGGGAGGTTGGAAATGACCAAAGACGCGGGGCGCGACGCCGCGCCCGAAGCCGGCAAGCAAGTCGCCGGAGCCGATCCCGTGAACAAGTCCGACGAGCAGTGGAAGGCGTCGCTGACGCCGGAGCAGTACTACGTCACGCAGCAGAAGGGCACGGAGCGGGCGTTCACCGGGCAGTATTGGAATCACCATGAGAAAGGTGTCTATCGCTGCGTCTGCTGCGGCGAGATGCTTTTTCAGTCGAATGACAAGTTCGATTCCGGCTGCGGCTGGCCGAGCTTTGATGCCCCGGCTGATGCAAAGGTGATTCTTGAAGCCGAAGATCGTAGCCACGGGATGGTGCGCACCGAAGTGATGTGCAAGAAATGTGGCGCGCATCTGGGGCACCTGTTCGACGACGGTCCGACCGAGACGGGCATGCGCTATTGCATCAATTCGGCGTCGCTGAGGTTTGAAGGCAAGAAATGAGGCGCCGGGTGAGCTGCGCGCGGATGATCGAATGCGGTTCGAAGCAGAAAGCCCCAGGCAAATGCCTGGGGCTCTTTGATTGAAGCGATGCGGGTGATGGCATCAGGTGGGAACCCTGCCTCCCGGCGCGAGGAAGGGAATTCCTTGCCAACGGTCAACCGCGCCTTACCACGACGCACGGACGACGAGCACCAGCGATGAGCCGACGTGCGCTCCGGCGGGTGCGATTCCAATGGCCAGGTCGTTGTTCATCCGCAGCCGCACCGTTGTGTTCAGGTTATAGGCCGCCGATCGTTGCGCTCCGCTCGGAGGCTGCGCGCGTTTGGTCGGATCCTGCTCGATGATTGGGAAGTGCACAGCCGATGCCTCGATTTCGACGTTTGCATCATCTGACTCGCATGCGTTGATTCGGCCCTTGATGCGAACGTTGAACTTCTCCGCGATCATGCCTTCCAGCTCGAATCGCTGTTTGGGCGTTGCGATGGTTTTCAGTCGCCCCATCAGTTTGATCGTGCCGAATCGCGCCAGCTCGCGACCGATGTTGGTCAGATCCTCCGGGAGCGGCAGTCCGCCATCGGGCTTGTCCGGGCCGGCCGTCAGGAAGGCGAACTCCAGCGAGATGTTATGCGTATGTCCGCCGCGCGGAGCCGCATCCAGCTGGTTGACGACCGCTTCGAGGGTTTCGATGGCATCCCGGGTGCCGCGCGCGACCAGTGCATTCTGATTTGAATCCGGCACGATCATCAACTGGTTCGGAGCGAAGATCGCCCGCAATTGTGCGGCGAGATCATTGGCCGGGGCGGACTTCAGGGGAATCACCCTTAGATCTGCCGTTCCCGTGCTGCGGTTGATTTGCGTTATATCCTCGATCAACGCGGCGGCGCTCTCCACTTCTTCAGGGGCCCCGCGCAAGATCAGAATCGGCGTGTCGTCGACGGCTTTGACGGTGAGCCGATCGAAAGTCTCGAACAACGCGTGTTCGACGGCCTTCGGATGGGCGGAATCGATTCGGACGACCAATGTCTTCATCGCGGCATCCGGCGGCCCGTCGCCGGGCGTGAGGCCGGCTTGAGTCGTTTGCGGGCCGGCCTGGGGCCCGTTGAGCGCCAGCAACGCGATGATAAGCAGTTGTGAATACAGGTTCATGGTCTCTCCTTTTCAGTTCACGTTCAATCCTTCCGGGCGGTTCAGGTTCCTGGCGCGGTGGTGGAAGAACGTTCAAATTCCCCGGGTCGGGCTTCGTAAAGCCAGACTACCTGAACGTTTGCCTTCTGCGTTGCGTACTGCACCGCCAGGGTGTGCGACGAGTGACTCAAGACGATCTCTTCGGCGTCAGCCACGACCAGCGCGGCCGGGTTGCTATCCTTCTGATCGGCGAGTGGGTGCATCCATGTCACGTCCCGCGCGGGCGGGTCGCTTCGCTTGAATGGCAGCGTTGCAAGGGCAATCGTTGTCGCCAGGGCCAGGGCCGCCGCGACGCGCCAAGCCCATGTCCGGCTCGACGGACGATTCCCTTGTTTGAATTCTTGGGTGACGCGCGACGCAGGCTGATCCGAAACGATGCGCTCGGCGACGGCGGCGAGTTGATTCAAATCGCGCTGCAAGGCGCGGGCGCCGTCCAAGGCGCGACGACACGCGTCGCACGCCACGCAATGGGCCGTCAATCGCGCGGCATCCTCATGGCTCAACTCGCTGTCGAGCCACGCATCGATCCAGGCCGCCGTCTGTTCGCAGGGAGTCATGGGCGAAACTCCTTGAGTGATTCCGAGAGGGCCTTTCGCGCGAGATGAACGTGCGTGCGCACCGCCGCGATAGACAACTCCATGACGCGTGCCGCTTCTTCGTACGAAAGTTCTTCCAGCATGCGCAATGTGATTGCTATTCGCTGTTGGCTCGGCAACTCCGCGATTCGGTCGCGCAGGGCGCCAAGCCGCTCCGCCGTCAGGATTCTGTCCGCCGGTTTCTCGTGTGTGTCATGTTCAAGATGGTCGTTCAACGGCTCGAGACGCCGCCGCCGCCGGTGATTCAGACAGAGATTCGCCACGGTGCGCATCAGCCATGGTTTCGCGTCCGGGTCGGCCGCGTTAAGCCCGTTTGTGATCGCGAGACGGAAGGCGTCCTGCACAATCTCCTCCGCGTCGTGTTGATTCCAGATCAACTTCACAGCAAAAGCCTCAAGGCGGCGACGGATGTCATCCCAATCTGGTTCAGCTGCGTCCGCCCTTGCGCCGCGGCGTGAGGGTTCGTCATGCCGGCGGCGGGGCGGCCGGTTTGCTCCGAGGTCTGGCTCGTTTCCCGCGGTCGGCATAAGGCCTCGGGGCGGCGATTCGGCCGCGATAGGGATATGTCTCAAGGCGGTCAGATGTTTAATCTACCAGCGGATCGAATTTCAGTTTCATGGACCCGGCAGAAGGCGTTGGCTGGGAGATTGCCGATTCGGCGGCTATCCTCCCAAGTGATCGGCGGTTAGAGAGATGGCCGGGGTTTATAGTGGTATGGTCCGGAAGCGGAACATTACAATATTCGAGACAAGGCGGCGGGAATGGTGAGTTCGGATAAGCCCTTGGACCAGGAGCGAGCCGACGGCCCGTATTGTGAACGGTGCAAGGAATCGGCTCGGCCGGGCGCGATGTACTGTCCGCGATGCGGGGAACCGCTGAAGCTGGCCGGCATGGCGGATCCGCCAAAGGCGCACGGGCCGGCTCACGGCGGCTTGAAGGTGAAATCGCACCACTGGCAGGTCTGCGACAACGCGGCGGACGTGCAGTACCGGTGGGGCTCGGCCTGGGGCGGGCCGAGGCTGCTGGGAACGGAGAACATCGAGGTGGCGATCGTCAATCGAGGTCGGCCCCTTCGGTCGGTGGTGCTGGAGGTTCGAGGGCGATCAGCCAACGGCTTGCCACCGGTGCGGATGTTTCAGGAGATCGAGGAGCTGCCTCCCAACCGAGAGGTGCGGTTTGAACTGGCATCCTACGAGATGCCGGACGAGATCGAGGAACTAAACCTGTCGATTGTTTCTTCGACAGCGGTAGAATAGCGAAGTTCCCGCGCCGCGGGAGAAAGGATGGCTGCCATGGGCATCATGATCGCGATGGGCGCCGGCGCCCTGTTCTTCTTGCTGATCCTTCTAAGCGGGTTCTTCACCGTCGAGCAGCAGACCCACGCCATCGTCGAGCGAATGGGTAAGTTTAATCGCATCGCGCGGCCGGGCCTGAATTGGCGAATTCCGATCTTTGATCGCGTGGCGGGTCGAATCACTCACCGGGTGCGCGAGCTGGAGGTCAAGGTCGAATCGAAGACAAAAGATGACGTGTTCGTCGATCTTCTGATCGCGGTGCAGTATTTCGTGGCTGAAGTAGACGAGGCGATTTATGCGGCGAATTACAAACTGACCAATCCGGCACAGCAGATCAGCTCGTACGTGTTTGACACGGTACGTGCCCTGGTGCCCGATATGCTCGTGGACAACGTCTTCGCGGAAAAAGAGAAGATCGCCCTCGCCGTGAAGGATCGGCTGGACGACGTGATGTCACAGTTCGGATTCACCATTCTTCAAGCGCTGGTCAACGATATTCAGCCCGACCAGGCGGTCAAGACGGCCATGAATCAGGTGAACGCGACCGCCCGCATGCGCGAGGCGGCGAAGAACGAGGCCGAGGCGAAGAAGATTCGCGTGATTGCCGAAGCCGAAGCCGAGGCGCGCGCCAAGGAGTTGCAGGGCGTCGGTATCGCGCGGCAGCGGTTGGCCATCGCCCGCGGCTTGAAGGAATCGGTCGACGCGTGCAGCGAGGCGGGCATCAGCCCCGAAGAGGCGACCAAGATGGTGCTGCTGACCCAGCATTACGACACCGTCGCGGCGGTCGGGGGTCGCAGCAAGGCGACGATCATGATGATCCCCTATACGCCGACCGGCATGTCGCAGGTCAGCGACCAGATCATGCAGGCGTTGATGACCACCGGCGAGGCGCAGAGCGGCGACGGTGCGACGTCTCATACTCCGCCGGTCCGCGAGGCGAGGCATCAGAGGCCCACTCTGGGAAGCAGTACGGACTCCGGGGCCTGACGGTCTTGGTCGCCTGTTTCCATGAGCAGCAGTCCGGGCATGGCCATCTCTCTAGGCGGCCATGCCTTTTTTTGTTGACGGCGATGGTGGACATCGCGCTCGGAAATCCGAATAGGGCGCTCAAAATTCGGTAGCCGCGCCCTCTGTGCGCGCTCTAAACTCTGCTGCATGAGTATGAGTTATTCACCGCGACGAGCCGCCCCTTGGACGACGCTTCCGCGGCCCGGCGTCATGTGGCGTGCGATCGAGCAGCGCGACCGGGAGTATGACGGGGCCTTCTACTTCGCCGTGCGAACGACCGGCGTGTTTTGTAATCCGTCGTGTTCCGCGCGCAAGCCGCTGGCGAGAAATTGCATTTATTTCCGAACGCCGCTCGAGGCTGTACGTGCTGGCTATCGCCCGTGTAAGCGTTGCCGGCCGGCGGACGCCGATTCGCTCGCGCCGGATTGGATTCGCCCGCTGTTGGCGCGGATTGAATCCGGTGACGGCGAGCGGCTTACCGACCGGGATCTGCGTGCCATAGGTTTGTCACCCTTTCGCGTAAGAAGGTTCTTTCGGAGCAAGTTCGGAATGACGTTTCAGCGTTTTGCGCGGCAGCGCCGGCTGTCGAACGCCGCCATGCACATCAAGAAAGGCAAGGACGTGACGACCACAGCGATCCAAAGCGGGTACGAATCGATCAGCGGGTTTGAGTCGGCCGCGCGCCTCGCATTCGGCACGACGGCCCGCCGCGTTGCGACCGTGCAGCCCGTGTTTTCGAGAACAATCAACAGCCCCGTCGGACCATTGCTTCTGGGCGCGAGCGACAACGGGTTGTGCATCCTCTCGTTCAGCGAGGGGCGAAGTGTCGCCGCCAACGCGACGCGATTGGCCCGGCAGTTGAAGCGCCCGGTCCTCGCCGGCACGCATCAATACCTTGACCTCACCGAGAAGCAGCTGGCGGAGTACTTCGCGGGCAAGCGACGAGATTTCGATCTGCCCTTGGACTACCCCGGCACGCCCTTTCAACGGGCCGTGTGGTCAGCCCTGCGCCGAATTCCGTTCGGCCGAACTTGGTCTTACGAACAGTTGGCGAAGGCAGTGGGGCGACCGGGTGCCCAGCGGGCGGTCGGCACGGCGAACGGCTCGAACCGAATCGCGATCATCATTCCCTGCCATCGTGTGGTAAATAAAAGCGGCAAAATCGGGGGCTACGGCGGGGGCGTCTGGCGGAAGGAGTTTCTGCTGAACCTCGAGGGAGCCACGCCCGGCCAGTGAGCAAGGGTGCGGCGGGAAGGCGCCCTACAATACCTGTCGCCGCCCGCGCGAACCTGACTGCCGGGGCTGTCGTATGGAGCGAGTCGAGGAGAGGAAAGCACCCTGAATGACTAACCCTTCGCTGGATCGTACCCCACGACTTTCGTCTATTATTCTGGCCTATCTCGGCGTCTATGTCGTCTGGGGATCGACGTACCTTGCCATTGCCATCGCCGTCAAGTCCATTCCAGCGTTCTGGATGGCGTCCGCGCGATTCCTGATCGCCGGGTTCATTCTCTATGTGTATGCCCGATGGAGCGGCGCGCCGCGACCGACGCGATTGCATTGGCGCAATGCGGCCATCATCGGCACGCTGCTGCTCCTGGGCGGGAACGGCGGCGTCGTCTGGGCGGAGAAGCACGTTCCGTCGGGCCTCGCAGCGCTCATGGTCGCGACCGTACCGCTGTGGTTTGCGCTTGTGGAATGGTTGCGACCGGGCGGGAAGCGACCACCGGCGCGAGCCTGGCTCGGCATCGCGCTGGGATTCGTCGGCCTCGCGGTGCTCTTCAACCCCGCAAGAATGCTGGGTGGCGATTCGATTCACTATGGCGGGGCGGCGGCGCTGGTCATGGCGTCGTTCTTGTGGTCGTGCGGGTCCATCTATTCGCGCCATGCGAAGCTCCCGGAATCGGGTTTGCTCACGACCGGCATGGAGATGCTGGCAGGCAGTGTTGCCCTGGGGGTGTTTGGCGCGATCGTCGGCGACTGGCGCGAGTTGAGTACGGCCACCATCACCACCGAAGCACTGCTTGCGGTCGCGTACCTGATTGTATTTGGATCGTTGATCGGCTTTACATGTTACATGTGGCTGCTGAAGGTCAGCACGCCGCACCGGGTCGCAACGTACGCCTACGTGAATCCGGTTGTGGCGGTGTTTCTCGGCTGGCTGCTGGCGGATGAGAAGCTGGGCCTGCCGACGATGCTGGCGACGCCGATCATCGTGCTGGGCGTTGTATTCATCACGACGGCGCGGGCGACCGGCATCGCATCCAGAACACCGGCAACGTCGAGCGCGTCCGAGGCGAGTCCTACCGAGCCGCGACCGTCAGGGAGCGCCGAGTTGCCTTGTGACGAGGTGAGCGCCCGGGAAGCGATCGACACTGCACTGACGAGAGCGCCGGCACAGAGCGGTTGCTGATGGCAATCGTCAACGACGTTATTTCTTTTCCGCGACGATGGTGATGCCGAGTTCTTTCAACTGCTCGGGTGACACGTCCGACGGCGCTTTGGTGAGTGGATCGACTGCGCGGGCGTTCTTGGGGAACGCGATCACATCGCGGATCGAGCTGAAACCGCCGAACAGCATGACGATTCGATCAAGGCCAAGCGCCAGCCCGCCGTGGGGCGGTGCGCCGTACTGCAGCGCGTCGAGCAGATACTCGAACTTCAGTTTCGCCTCGGCGTCGGACAGTCCCAGCAGTTTAAAGATCTTTGACTGCACATCGCTGCGGTGAATTCGGATCGATCCGCCGCCCAACTCCGTGCCGTTCAGTACGATGTCATACGCCTTGGCGCGCACCTTGAGCAAGTCCTCGGCCGGGGGGGGAGCGGCATCCTCAAGCCGCAACAGATGCAAGTCCTCGTCCTTCGGACTCGTGAAGGGATGATGCATCGGGAAGATGTTTCTAGAATCCGCGTCCCAGCCGAACAGCGGAAAATCCACCACCCAGCAGAACGCCCATTTGTCCTTCGGAATCATGCCGCGCCGTTCGGCGACTGTGGAGCGCAGCCAGCCCAGATGCTTGCAGACATTCGCCTCGCTGCCGGCGGCGAACAGGATGAGATCGCCGGCCTTCGCGCCGGAGGCGTCCAATATCGCCCGCTGAACCTCGGCGTTCTCCAGAAACTTGGCAATCCCCGTTTGAAAAGCAATCTTGCCGCCTTCTTCAACGACCTTGACCAGCGGCAGGCCGCCCGCGCCGACGCCCTTGATCTCCTCGGTGAGGCCGTCGGTCTCTTTGCGCGTCATCGCCGCGCCGCCGGGGACGACGATGCAGCGCACGACTCCGCGGGCTGCGATGGCGTCGCCAAAAACGCGAAACTCGCTCGCGCGAACGGCATTGGTGACGTCTTTGATCGTCATGCCGTATCGCATGTCGGGCGCATCGCGCCCGTAGTCGCGCATGGCATCGGCGTAACTGATGCGCGGCAGGGGTAGTTGCATCTCCATGCCGATCGCCGCCCTGGCGATTTCGGCCATGCAGGCCTCGACATGCTGCATGACGTTTTCCGGCTGGACAAACGCCATCTCAATATCGACTTGAGTAAATTCCGGCTGGCGATCGGCACGGAGGTCTTCATCGCGGAAACAGCGCGCGATCTGCATGTAGCGATCCAGCCCGGCGATCATCAGCAGTTGCTTGAAGATCTGCGGCGACTGCGGGAGTGCGTAAAAAGAGCCGTGTTGCAGACGTGACGGGACAAGGTAATCACGCGCTCCCTCCGGCGTGCTCTTGCATAGGATCGGCGTCTCGATCTCCAGGAAACCATTTCGGTCGAAGTAATCGCGCACGGTTTTCGTGATCCGGTGCCGCAGCATCAGCGCGTTCTTCATGGGCGTGCGGCGGATGTCCAGGACGCGGTTCTCCAGCCGCAAGTCTTCATTGGTCTCGATGTCGTCGGCGATCTCGAACGGCGGCGTCTTCGACTTGCTCAACAGGTCGATCTCGTGCGCGGCGACTTCGACTTCACCCGTGGGCAGGTTGGGATTCACGTTGCTGCCGCGGCTGATGACCTCGCCGCGCACGGCGATGACGTACTCACTCCGCAGGCCGCGGGCAATCTCGTGCGCCTTCGGGTCGGTGTCAGGGTTGAATCGAAGCTGCGTGATGCCCCCGCGATCGCGCAGGTCGATGAAAACCATGCCGCCGTGATCGCGGAAGTTGTCCACCCAGCCGGCGAGAAGGACCGTCTTGCCGATATCGCTGCCGCGCAGCGCGCCGCAGTCATGTGTTCGCTCGTTGTACGCCAGTGGCACAGCTTTCTCCAGTTGTTCTTATCCCGACGGAAGTATAAGTTTCGCCAGGAAGTCAAGGTGTTCCCAGGTTGGCCGAGGAATTCGACCGATCCTGCAAGGAGGCCTTTTCGGCGAACCAGTCGCGCAAGACCTTTTCGGCAGGCTTGCCCCGGGGCGTGTAGTTGTAGTCATCCATGCCGCCTTCGGACGTGTCCCATTCCCACCAGATGATTCCACCGATGGCCGGCTCCCTCCCCCAGGTTCGCAGGAACGAATCATACAACCGGCGCTGTTCCTCGTGCCCGGCGGGCGTGGCTTTCTGGTTCGCGTAATAATTCCAGCCTTCGTGGGCGGCGCCTTCCTGCGAGCACCAACCGACTTCGGTGAAGATGATCGGCTTGTTCACTTCCTGTTGGAACGTGAGAATATCGCGCTTGATTCGTGCCCAATGTTGGTCGATTTCGGACGGCAGCGGGTTGGCCTTTCGCGCCAGCTCGTAATACGACGTCATCCCCACGACATCGAGCCGGGACCAGAAGCCGATCTTCGTCGTCTGATAATGATCCCAGTTTGCTGAATAGCCCAGTTTGCCCCGGTAGTTCTGACGCACTTCTTCGATGATGCGCAACCACCGCTCGGTATAGGTCTCGGTCTTGACCAGTTCCGACCCGATCATAAGAAGCTCGACGCGGTGCGACTCCGCGATCTTCGCAAAGTGAACAATGAAATCGCGGTAGCGCCGGAACCAGCCGTCCCAGTCGTGATTCTCCGGGACGATCCGGCCGCGCCACTCGCTGTTTCGTGGATTCTTGAGCAGAACGACCGGCATGAGAATCACGCGTAGACTGTTCCGAGTCGCATGATCGATCAGGCGGCCCAGGTCCTTCGCGTCGGGGGTGCGACGAGTGTCAATATGCAGGTCGACCGTGCCGGCGTGTTCCTGCCAGCCGTGGACAACAAAAAGCACGGTGTCCGCGCCCATCTGGGCAATCTCCGGAATCAGGCGGTGGTAATGGTCGTAGGCGCCGACACCGTTGATATGCAGTTGAATCGCCAGGCCGCGATACTGACCGACTGGGGTCAGATTGGAACGCGACGAGGGTGTTTCCAGTCCGCTGACGACCTGGTGCGCCCGGTGCGATGGATCGCCGGGGGGATTGGCGGCGTCGGTGGCGACCGGCGCGCGAACAGCTTGCCAGACCACTCCAACGGCAAACAAGGCGGCAAGCGTTTTCAGGGCCGTTTGCATGGGTTTTCCTGATTTCGCCGATCAGGCGTTCGCCGGGACACCCCCGGCAAACCGGGAATCGTAGGGCAAACCCTTCGTTGGGAAAAGCCGTACTCCTTGCGCCGAATCAGATTGACGGAGTGACGTTCGCCCCGGCCGCGCAGCAATTGCAGGTTCACCCAATCAAGCGGGGATGCCCGATACTCAAGTATGTCCTACGGCCGACTGTTGACCAATTTCCTGGGTAGTTTCACGATCCTTGCCCTCGCTGCTTGTGACCGATCCGGGCCGCCTCCGACCGCGGTGGGCCCCGCGCGCGGGCAGGCTCCCCTGGCGTCGTCTCCTGCGGACGCGGTTGTTCAGCTCCAAGCGGCATTCGAGAAAAGGGACTACGAGTCAATTGCGGCCTTGGTTGTTCCGGCTCGGCGGCTTGCAACCGTCGATTTCCTTGCTGCTGTGGAGGAAGTGCTCCAAGCCAATGCACGGTTGCGTCAGACCGCGGAGTCGGTATATCAAGGCCCGGTCAGCGAAACATGGTCGATCGGCGAGATTGAGAACAACCTTGGCCCGTTCTCGGCACGTGTGAAGCTGATCGGCCAGGAACTGCGGGGCGACGGAGCCGTGGTCACGCTTCAGGAAGGCGACCACATCCCGCTCTTCAAGGCCCATTTTGTTCGTGACAAAGAGCGGTGGTTGTACGATGCCGAACCGATCCCGGCGGCCATGATCGGCGAATTGCGCCGACTCGCGACGACGCTGGACGACGTGGCGCAGAAAGTCCGTGATGGTGCGGATATCCGGTATTACATGGAGATCTTTTTCAAACAAGTTGCGCCGCAGATGTGTCGCGTGCTTACTGCGACCGATCCCGTTGTGCAAACGGCCAAGTCTCTTGATAGCGACCCACCGTGATGTTCCTCATCACAGGGCTTCCGAATTACCGGTCAGTCGAGTGCGTGATCCCCGTGAGCCGGCGTGCCCGCGAAGCGTCCAGCGTCGCCTGCATTCGTCGTGCGACCTCTTCGGTAATTCGCTCCAGTGACCAATCTCGCACCTCGTCGGCGGTGATCGGCTCGGCGTACCAAACATAGACCGGCTTTGGCGAAGGAAACCGCTGCGATCGCGGCCAGGCTTCGAATGCGCCATCGACGATGGTCGGCACGATCGGCACATTGGCGCGCTTCGCGATGGCGAGACTGTTCGGGTTGATCTTGCCAAGCCGACCGTCCGGCGACCGAGTGGCTTCGGGAAAGATCACGACGGCCCACCCATCCTTCAGGCGCCGCAGGATCTCCTTAACGGCACCAACATCCGCGGCGCCACGTCGCACGGGGAAGGCATTGAGCGCGCGAATCATTCTCCCGAAGATCGGGTTTCGAAACAGCGTATCGCGAGCCATGAAGCTGATTTCGCGGGGCAGCGCCTGCCCGACGGCCACAGGGTCGAAGTAACTTTGGTGATTGGAGACGATCAGCACACCGCCGGAGCAGGGGACCCGGTCTGCATGAAAGGCACGACCACGGAAATACATCGAGAACGACGTTCGCGAGAGGAATCGCATGAAGCGATAGAAGGGTTTCATTTCGAGGCGTATGAGTTGAGCACCGTCAAATTGATCGGCCGTGCAAGCGGCGGTCATCGCGCGACGAGTTGCCGTTTGCGAACCTCTTCGAGCAGCCGCTCGACCACTTCATGAATGGTCATTTGCGTCGTGTCGATCGAGATGGCCGTGGCGGGGTGAAGCAGCGGCGCCCATTGGTGTTGATCGTTTCCGTCTCGCTCACGAAGGTTTTCGAGGATCAGGTCGTATGAGGTTTCTTCGCCGTCGGCGATCAGCTCCTGGTAGCGCCGCATGGCACGCCGCTCCAGCGACGCATCGAGGAAGAACTTCAGATCCGCATCGGGAAACACCACGCTTCCCTGGTCGCGCCCTTCAGTCACCAGCGAGCCGAGCCGGCGGCCGATCTCGCGCTGTTTTTCCACCAACAGCTTGCGTATCTCCGCAATACGGGCAACAAAGCTCGTGGCCTGGTTGACCGCCATGCTGCGCACTTCTTCGCTGACATCAACGCCGTTGAGCAGCACGCGTGTGAAAGTCGGCCCGCAATCCACGTGAACTTCGCTCTGCCGTGCCATCCGGACGAGCGCTTCGTCGTCTTTCAGGCGGACCCCCCCCTGAATCGCCGCGAGAGCCAGTGCGCGATACATTGCCCCCGTGTCCAGATAGGCAATCGACAGCTTGCCCGCGAGTTTGCGTGCGGCGGTACTCTTCCCTGAACCAGCCGGCCCGTCAATGGTGATGATCATGCTCGACTCCATGAGCGTCTTGGACATTATATGGATCGATTCTCACGCGCCAAACAAGAATTGATGCAAGCGGCGCGATCGGTACAATTCACAGGATACGGAGGTGGCGAATGACAAGAGCCTTGCAACGAGGGTCGGCCCTCTTTTCCTGCTTGACGGCCCTGGCAATCGGTGCGGGATGCAAAGATCGCTCTACCGGCGTCCCGGCCAGCGCCCCCGCCGCCGAGCTTGCAACACCGCGAGACGTGTCTTCGCCTTCACCCATCGCAACGATTCAGACCGGTGCTACGACTCACGCCAACTCGACCGAACGTGTCGAGGGGGTGGATGCCCAGGACGATCCACGTGGGCCGGATTTTCTTCCGAAGTCAGGCAAAGACGGTCCGTGGATCAAGATCGAGCCGGTTCGGGTATATGACCCCGGCGAGTTGGCGACCGCGCTGATCTCGGACGACACGGCTCGGCTGGGGTACTTTCGAATCCGCTCGGTCGTGCGATGCGTCTATCAGATCCCTCACAGCACGCGCGAAAGAACTCTGGCACGCGTCGTCGTCATCTCCACGGAATCCCCGGAAGATGCATATGGAATTCTGTCGTGCCGTGCGCCGGCGGCGGAACAATTCCGCATCGCCGGCGAGACACGCGTGACCCGGCGTGACGGCATCGGTCTTCATGCGTGGCAGGGAACCGCCTATGTGAATGTGACGTGTGATCGTTCCGACTCGGAGACGACAGAGGAGTTGATCCGATTGACGAGTTACATGACCGGGCGAATCCGGCGAGAAAGTCCGCCGCGCATGCTCGATGCAATGCCGCGTGATAACTCAACGATCTACTTTCGTTGGCTGCTGCGAAACCTGGCAAGCCTCCCGCCGGATGCGTTTGATCTGGCCGACCGGCTGGACCCGCGAAAGCTAAGCGAGATACTCGGCTTGTCCCGCGAGACGCTCATGTGCGTCGGGGCGTATTCCGTGCGCGGCGGGGAGCCGAACGTCGTCTGGATCGTGCAGTATCCGAATGTGCGCGCGGCGCACGATGCTACGGCGCGATACAAGAAGTATCTCGATCAAAACGCGAGCGACCCGTTGGCCGTCTCGACCAATCTGCTCGCGCCGCAGGGCGTGTACCTCGCCGGAACCTGGACGGCGGAGCTTGAATCGATGCAGTACATGCTGCCCCGGATTCAGCAGTTGCTGCCCTCGCCGTAATCGACGATGGCGCGCCGCGATGGTTGCGCGATGTAGCTCGTCAGCCTTCTGAAACGAGCAGGGCCTTGCATTCGCTTGGAATGCAAGGCCCCATGCTTCGCTTCTCTTCCCTTTTCGAGCGGTTTCAACCCTACGGCAGCAGGATCTCCATCACGACCGGCAAGTGGTCCGAAGCGCCGTGCAGCGCGTCGGCGATCACGGCGCCTTCGGGAATCGTCGGCGGGTCGTTGATGTCGTTGTTGAAGTGATTGCCGTCGTTGCCGTACGCATGGTACGACCCGGTGCGGTAGGTCAGCGCCACGCCGTCCAGCAGCGCCTGCGAACAGAGAATGAAGTCAAATCGGTCGTCCAGGCCGCCGATGGACGCACCGGCGGGCGCGCCCGCATTGTTGTTGTGCGGCGACTGCGTGTGAATGTCGCGGAAGCTGCTGTTGGCGCTCCAGTTGCCGGGCCGATTGATCGGATCGAAAGCACGACCGTCGTTGTCGACCTGCGAGCCGATCAATTCCTGGTACGCCGTTTCCGTGCTCGTGTACAGGTTCATGTCGCCCGCGATCATGAAGTTGCTGCCGGCTGGCAGGGCGTTCGCATGGGCGCGAATCAACTGTGCCGCGGCGAACCGATCCGATGCATCGCCGCCGGTGTTTCCGGCCTTCAGGTGCGCCGAATAGATGTAGAACGACGATTCCGGCCCCGTGAACCCATTGATGGTCAGCCGCCAGCGATCGGTCTGCCGCGGACTCGTCGCCACGATCGCGTGATCGGCAGGACCGGCGAAGGTCAGCCGGCTGGTGCGATAGTAGCAGGCGTTGTCCGAGTCGGGCCCGTTGGAGAAGGTGGCCATGTTGTAACCACCCGGTCCGCCGACGCCGTTCAACACGGTGTTCAGGAACGTGTTGGCGGCCGAAGAGCCGTTCACTTCCTGGCACACGATCAAATCGGGCAACACGGCATTGAGGATCGCCTGATACTGCGTGGTCCGATCGGACCCGCTGTAATTCAGCAGATTGTAGCTCATGACCTTGATGGCCAGTGGCGGCGGTGCGTCACTGAACCGCTTGCCGGTCGGGCAGCTTTGGCACGAGCTGGATTGCAACGTCGCATAGAAAATGCAATCATTGCCCAGACCGTCGTAGTTGACCCAGCGGAATCGAACTCGGTCACCCGGCGTGCCGCAGGTTTCCTCGTCAGGGCAGGCGACGCAGATCAGTTCGCCTTCTTCGAGTTGATTCGGCCCCGCGCCCGACACGACCACACACGACGAAATGCCGGCTTGATTGAAGTCGACCTGATACTGGCAAAAGCCGGTCGGTGAATCGGGGCAATCGTTCGGCGGGGTTGCGTTGTCGCAGCGGGCGATGTCTTTCTGCGCCGCCGGCAGGCAGGATGTGCCCGCGCCGCCGTTTGCCAGCACCAACTGGATAAAGCGACGGATGTCCAGACCGTTGACCGCGCCGTCGAGATTCACATCGGCGCAGACGTTGGGCTCCAGCCCCAGCACGACATCAACGAACTCATCGATGTCGTCGATGTCCACGCGCTGGGATTGATCGATGTCGCCGTAACAAGTGAGACAGGCGTTGCTGCAATCGTTCTCAACGCCCGGCGTGTCGTTGCCAGTCGGCGGGAGGTCTGCCGTGCCGATGATCCAGTTGTTCAGCGCGCCGGCGCATCGAATGACGTGGAACGGCGAGCTGCCGAACGGCGTCGGGCCGACGGTCGGTCCGTAGTACCACTCGGTGCCGACCGGCGGGTTGTTGATGTCTTTGACAATGGCAATCGAGTCGAGCACGCGCGTCCACGGCGTGATATCGAGGATGCCGTCGTCGTCGGTATCGAGGTCCTGGCCGCTCGTGCCGGTGAAGCCCTCGACGAGCATGTGGGTCACGTTGTCGTCGTTCTCGAAACTGACGGCCGCAGACAGGAGGTCGGGCGTGCCGATCGTCAACGTGTTGCGCGCACAGAGGAATACGCCGTCGGCCGGCGTGACCGCACCGCTCAACGGCACGATGGTTTCAATCACACCACTGCCTGCCGCCGCGGCACCGTCGCCGATAACGATGTACGTCAGCGAACCAAGCGGGACGTTCGCCGGGCCCTTGATCTCAAAGTATTCATCGTTGTCGACGCCGTCCTGATCAACGCGAATCTCATTGATGAGCATTCCGTCGGCCGTCGGGCAGGTGACGTTGGCGCACACGCTGGCCGCGCCCTGGAAGACGCCGCCGATGCCGTCGCAAAGTGCTTCAGTCAGATTGTCGTTGCAAGTACCGCCGCCAAGGCAGCACGCGCCGACGGCACCGCAGTCCGGCTCGGTGTCGAGGTCAGACAAAATGCGGGGCAGTAACTGATAGCTACCGTCAAACGGGGCGGCTGTATCGCTCTGGCTGAAGACGCCGGTGATCGTCACCGGGCCTGAAGGAATCGTCATGCCTTCGAAATCCAACTGGTTACTTGAAATGCGGACCGTGGCGAAGCCAAGCCCGTCTGTCACGAGATAATTGCTGGATGCAAGGCCGCCCTGGAACGTGCCGCCCGCATTCAGGAACGTGACGCACGAGAGCGTGACAATTTCGCTCTCCAATCCCTCGGCAGTAGCGCTCTGATCCTGAAAATCGCTCGTCGTGACGCTCAAGGGTGCGGTTGCACCGACGTTCGCGCCAAGCGTGATTCGTTTGAGCGGAAGCGACCCGTCTTCCAGCTCGAGCAGGCCGTTGAACTGGTTGGTGACACCCTGCACATCGATCTGGGTGCCTTCGGCAGCGGCCGCCAGAATGGAATCGATCAACGCGTTCGCACCGAAGACCGTCAGTCCGCTGCGGCCGCCGGGGCCGGAGGCGTCCTCAATTTGGAAGGATTTGACTGTAGGGCTCTGAATGAGGTCGGTCGTCGAAGAAATGACGACGTTGCAAAGTTTGACGCGCGAGCCAATTGGCAGTGCGCGTGCGTCTGCAATGGTCATGCAAGCGCCACAGGCCGGGTTCGGCGCGGGTGTGCAGGTTGTGCCGGCGCCCTGAAAGACACCGCCCTGCCCCTGGCACGTCAAAGGATCGAGCAATGCACAGTCGTTTCCGTTGCAGCACGCGCCGGTGCAGATCGAGCCGTCGCCGCAGGCGCTCCCAACTCCCTTGAAGATACCGCCGAGATCGTTAATGCAGACGTTGCGCTCCTGGATGTCGCAGAAGCCGCCCTGGCAGCAGGCGCCGGTGATGGCATTGGCCACGCCCGGAGTATCGACGCCTGTCGCCGGATCGAAAATGCCGACGTTCCACGGTAGACCGCCATTGGGCAAGCGATATACATGGCCGGGAGCAAACGTGCCGTCCGGTCCGACAACCTGGCTGGGATCGGTGAAGTAGTACCATTCGTTACCGGCGATCGTGGGCGGATTAGTCGTCTCAATCACGCAGACGCGATCGATTTCCGTTGTCCACGGCATCGTATCCAGCACGCCGTTATCGTCCATGTCAAGATCGTTTCCGGCCGCGCCGGTGAACCCCGCGACCAGCATGAAGGTGAGGTTGTCGCTGTTCTCAATCATGTCTTGCGCGATACCAAGATTGAGGTCCGCAGTCGCGCCAAATGTGTTGTTGTCGCCGGCGATGAGAAAGTATCCGTCCGGCGGAATCGTCTGGCCTGCGAGATTGATTACGCGCTCGATTACGCCGCTGCCACCGGTGCCGTCACCGATGATGAACAGGGTCAGACCGTTCAGGCTGGTGCCGGGCACACCAGTCAACTCGATGTACTCATTGGTGTCCGTGCTCGGCATGTCGATACGGATTTCGTTGATCTTCACGCCAGGAAACGAGACCGGGCAGAGGCCGGAGGTGCAGGTCGAGCCGAGGCCGACAAAGACCGCACCGCTGATGGCGGCACACTCGGCTGGGGTGACTTCAGTACAATTGCTTCCGTCGCAGCACGCGCCGGTGGTCGGCGGGCAGCTTGGCGCCGCGCCCGGGGAGGGCGTGGTCAGTGCGTAAGAGGTCGTATTTCGCAGGCCACCCGCGCCATTGGGGCAGCGGTGCATCGAGACGACTGTCGCATTTCCGCTTCCGGCCTCGTTGACCTGTGGCTGACCGGCGTTCAACAGGACAAGTAGCTCGACGTCGTCCGGCTGATTCGCGCCGTAGACAAGGGCGTCAACCAGGTTGGTCGTCGTGACGGCCGTGCCGTTCGGGAAGTCCGATCCATTGGCCTGGTAGAGCGCGACGGCATCCGCGCCGTTTTGAAGTGTATTGTCATTGAAGATGATCGATGGGGTGGGCGTCACACCGGCGTTGCCGATGAGGAAATAGCCCTGGGCGTTGGTTTGAAATCCGTCGAGATCGAACGCGGCATAGGACGTGTCATTCGACCCGTTGTAGAACACCACCACGAGGCCGTTCAGCGACGTGTTCCCCACGCCGCCGTCGTACAGTTCGACAAACTCGGCGGCATCGGTTCCCTGCTGATCGGCGTCCACCTCATTGATGCGAATCTGTTGCGCCTGAACCGGCGCGGCGACGAAACACAGGCAGGCGGCCAAAGCCAATCCCGCCACAACGAACTTTCCCAGTCCTCGAGTCAACATTCCCTTGTCTCCTGGTGTTGATGGCCACGTCGCATAGGACGGGCACACGCTTTTCCCCATTCTTGATTGCTTGGCACGTCCGCTACGGCTGACGCTTGCGGACGTTGATTTCGTTCCTGCGAACTCTAGTCCACCCCGGTCAGGATTCCACGAGCGCCCTGTTCAATTCACGTTAAATTGCCGCCAGGCGCTAAATGGACTTCCCCACCATTTCGGCACGTTCCGCGCGACGCATCGCGCGAATCTCGCGACCACTCCTGGATGGGCGGATTCAGACGTGGCGGATAGCGGGGTCCGCGTTGCCTGAACCGGCCGTTGAATCTGCCATCCAGTTTACCACAAATGCAGTCGGGAAGGTACGAAAAACCCCATAACCTCATCCAAGTCCCGTCGATCGGCAAGCGAAGTGTCGGCAAAGACTTACAGGTCGGCGCGAAGCGCAGCTCGCAACGAATCACAGGATCGTAATCACCAACTTGCAGCGGTGATTCTCGGCCCTAAAGTTCCCGCCATGGATGACCGGATCATACTCGCGGGAGTCGACGAAGCAGGTTATGGACCGCTGCTAGGCCCGCTGGTCGTGTCGGCCGTCGTCCTGGAGTGCCCGGCGGATTGGGCCGACCGGTCATTGTGGGATGTTTTGAAGGCAAGTGTCTGCGCGTCGCCGCAGGATCGCAAGCGACGAATTGCGGTCTGCGACAGCAAAAAGCTTCATAAACCGGGGGAGGGCGTGGCGCGCCTGGAGCGTACGGCGCTGGCGGCGATCGGGGCGGCAGGCCCGCTGCCGGAGAAACTCGACGCATTGCTAGAGCAGGTGTCCCCCGGCGCGGCGCAGGCCGTTCGCGGCGAGCCCTGTTATGGCGATCCTGGAGTGAGCGTGCCCCTCGCCTGCGACGCGGGCGCGCTGGCCGTCGCCTCGGCGACGCTGCGGCGAGACCTTGCCGAACACGAAGCATGCCTTGCGCGCATCTTCTGCGAGGTCGTGACCGAGGGGCGTTTCAATGAGCTGGTCGGCCATACGAACAACAAGGCGGCTGCGCTGCTCGGCCTGACGTTTCGCCTGATCGATAGAATCTCCCGCACGTTTCCTGATCGGCCGCTGGTGATCCAGGCGGACCGGCAGGGCGGACGAACCTCGTATGGCCGGCCGTTGATGCGGTCATTTGAGGATCGGCGATTGAAGATCGATTCAGAGGAGGACCGCTTCAGTTGTTACGAGTTGACTGATAGCACGACCCGATGGCGGATCAGCTTCGACACGGGCGGCGAAGCGAAGCATTTGCCGATCGCGCTGGCAAGCATCGTGAGCAAGTACGTGCGCGAGGCGTTGATGCATTGTTTCAACGCGTTCTGGTCGCGGGAGGCGCCGGAGGTGAAGCCGACCGCGGGCTATTATACAGACGGAAGTCGCTTTATGCTGGAGATCGCGCCGCACCTGGAACGGCTGGGCATCGCGCCCCAGCGGCTGATGCGGCAGCGTTGAGGAGAACCGATGCCGGGATGGCTCGCCAACTGGTTGGAGCGACATCAGAATCGAACGTCGTTCTGGCTGCACATGATCGGTATCCCGATGACGATCGCGTGCGTACCGCTCGCGATGGTGCAGCTCTCGCGCGATCAGTGGGACTTGTGGTGGCGGCCGGTGGTGCTGTTGGCAGGGGGCTATCTGTTGCAATGGATTGGGCACGCGATTGAAGGCAACGACATGGGGGAGATTATTCTCATCAAGAAGTTGATGGGGCGGCCATACGTGGCCGTTTCGCCGAAGTATGCGAAGAAATAGCAAGAGGCGTATTGCGATAACGGTGCGTGCTTAGAGCGCCTCAAAGTACCTTGTGGCACGGGCGTCTCGCCCGTGATTCACCGCCGAGACGGCGGTGCCACATAAGCTTCTTTTAGACGCTCTTAGTCCTCTTCATCCAGTGCCTCGGTCAAATCGCCCTTGCAGACTTCTCGCAACAGCATCGTCGCGTAACAGCCCGAGGGCAACGAGAATTTCAAATCAACGTACGGACCGTGTTCATCGCTTCCGGCCTCGATCGCGAGATCATCGGGCCGAAATCGCAGAGGCCGGCGCGCGCCGTGAAAACTCATGCGCCGCAGCTTGCGAAATTCATCGAGTGTAACGCCGCCGGCTTCGAAGACCGCGGCTTCCAATTCGCCGATCGCGCCGCCGGCAGTCGTCATACGCGGCGCAAAGATCGGCCCACTGGGTGAAATCTCGAATGCCGCGGCGCGTGGTGCTTCGGTCTCCGCATCGGTCACGAGGAACACGGCGCCATTGTCGTGTTTGTACGCCAGATCGCCCTCGCGTACGCGATCGATTTCGCTGATGCGCTGCGAGAGAACCCGATTGAACAGATACGACTGAAATGCGTTGACGAAGAACTTCTTGAGGCGGTCGTCGAGTGCGTGGGCCGCGCGGTGATGCTTTCCGCCAGACTTCGCCATGGCTCGGCACATTCTCGCATTCGTGGAGAAGCCAAACGGCCAGGCTTTTGCGGCGGCATCGAACTTCCCGGCCTGGTAAAGCTGCCGCGCTTTGAGCACCGGCCCCGTGTCCAGCGGCCCCGGCGTGCCGAGGATAAGATCGACGAGGGTCTTCGGGTCATTTTTGAGAATGGCCTTGCCCATCTCCCAACTGTCGCCGCGTAAGCCGAAGCGCTGCTGCCCGAAATAATTGGGCGTGCCGCGCCGGTGGAGAATTTCACAGATGGCGCGAATGTCTGCGACGCGTTCCGGTGGAACGTCGCGCAATTTAATGCGAAAGCGATTGCCGCGCAGGTGTCCGATCTTGAGTTTGTTTGTGTGGCGGCTGACGCGCAAAATGCGAATGCGCGGGATGCGCAGCGCTTCAATCTTTGCCGGGTCGATGTGCTCGAGGCTCAACGTCTGCACGCTGACTGCCCGCGCGTCCTTTAGTCCAGCCAGACCAATGTCTCGCGCGTTTGCGCCGACCGCTCGCGCGATGTCCTGCACGGCTCGCATGGTCGATAGCCCGGACTTTTCGATCGTGAAGTAGCAATGGTCACCGCGGCCGCACGCTTCGTACGCGGGAACTTCTTCCACGACGAAGTCCTCGTAGCGCCGTTTGATCGACGCCGGAATCGGAGCGAAGTCGGCGGTCAGGTAAACCATCATCTCGCTGACATCCGGCGCGGCGCGAAGGCTCGTCATGGACAGTTTCTCTTGCAAGGAAGGCCCGCTAACTCGTACGTGCAGGACGATTTCTTCTGATCGGCGCGACGTCTGAAGGTTGACCCGTGCCCGGCCCGATAGTATATTGGAATCGGCCGATACGGGGTGAAGCGCTGTCGCAACAGCCGCCCCGGCCGGTCGGGCTTATGACGAAAACCGCCTACTCGCGCGGCGATTTTCGCCATCGGCCTGATGTATCCCCTGTTTCAGGTCGTTCTCATGAGCGATTCAGCGCTCGACGCGTGTCAGGAAGCCATTGGGTATCGTTTTCGCGATCCGTCGCTGCTGTCGGCCGCGCTGACGCATGCCTCCATCGCTACGTCCCGCCTGCAAAGCAACGAGCGCATGGAGTTTCTCGGCGACGCCATTCTCGGCATGGTCGTCTGCCGCTATTTGTTTGACAATTATCCCGAATACCTTGAGGGCGAGCTGACGAAGATCAAGTCGGCCGTCGTCTCGCGGAAGACCTGCGCGGAAATCTCCGAGCGACTGGGGCTGCCGCAATTCCTGTATCTCGGCAACGGAATCAGCGGGCGGCATCGGCTGCCCACGTCGCTCGCGGCGGCGGCGTTTGAATCGCTCATCGCGGCCATTGCAATCGACGGCGGCACGGAAGCTGTCACCGAGTTCATCCTTCGGCACGTCGTGCCGGACATCCGCTCAGCGGTCGCCAGCGAGCATCAGAATAACTACAAATCTCAACTTCAGCAGTTCGCCCAGAAACAGCAAGGCGGCACGCCGGTGTACGAGCTGCTCGACGAGAAAGGCCCGGATCACAGCAAGTGTTTCGAGGTAGCCGTGGTCGTCGCCGGGCGGCGATTCCCCAGCGCCTGGGGCCCGAGCAAGAAAGAGGCCGAGCAGAAAGCGGCGCTCAACGCACTCGTGGAGCTGAATCTTGTACCGGCGGAGTCGGCGGCGAGTTGACCTTGAGCGGCAGGAACTAACCGCTCTCTCATCACGTCTTCACGGCAGCAATTGGGGTGCTCTGCTCGTACAAGACGTCGGGGCAGAGGTCGGCGCCGTTGGGCCAAACGATCGTGCCGATGTCACGGTCGACGCGAACGCGCCGAAAGAACACTTCGTCGAGCAGCGGTTCAAACACACCATCGAACGGAACGATCGCGGCAATGTCTACAAGGCGCTTCTCGCCGTTTCCAAATGTCAACAGCAATTCAAACCGCTTCTCGCATGACACATTTGTAATCTCACTCAACATTCAACTACTCCAGTGGCGCGATCTTGAACAAGGCATGGCGATTGGCCGCTAATTTCCATTCTTCGCGGAGTTCCGGCTGGTGGGCCTTTGCTCATTCCATCACAAGATTCCTTGCCCTCGGACCAAGGTCACCTTCGAGGAATTCCAAGGTGTCAATCGCCACGCGAGCTTGTTGTCGACCATACCGCGCATGGAAATGCGGCGGCGGGCGGTCGTTGTAATACATCGAAATAATTATACCAAAGAATCGGCAGATTTCAGGCATGCGCCTCTTTCACCAATTCACGCCTTAGTCGCCTTCACAAACGCCGCAACGCCCGCGCCGACATCAAGCTTGTAGCCCGCCTCCGCCAGGGTCCATTCCATCGCCGCGATCGCGCCGACCGTGTCCACGTCATCGACGTAGCCCATGTGGTTCACGCGGACCATCTTGCCCTTCAATTCACCCTGACCCGCCGCGATGTGAATGCCGTGCTTGGCCCGCAGCGCTTTGCGCCACGCGCCTTCGTCCAGGCCCGCCGGCACATTCACGCCCGTCACGCTATCCACCGGGTCGGCCGCGTAAATCTCCAAGCCCATCGCCTTGAACGCCGCGCGCGTTCCCGCCGCCAGCCGCGCCGTGCGCTTCCAGACGCCCTCGATCGTCTCGGCCTTGATCTGCCGCAGGGTGTAGCGCAACCCGCGGACCATCTGGTTGTTCGGCGTCCACGGCACGTCGCTGTCCTTCTGGCTCTTGCGGAATGCTTTGAGATCGTTGTAGAAGGTCGGCCCTTCGAACGAGTCAATCACCTGCCAGGCGCGATCGCTCACCGCCGCGAACGCCAGCCCCGGCGGCAGCATCATCGCCTTCTGCGAACCCGTCACGGCGATGTCGATGCCCCATTCATCCATCTTGAACGGGATCGCCCCGATTGAGGTGATGCCGTCCACGATGCTGATCGCGCCATGATCGCGGCAGGCCTTGGCGATTCCCTGCGCCTCGCTGACCGCGCACGTGCTTGTCTCGCTGTGGACGAAAATGACGGCTTTCACGTCGGGGTTTTTCTTCAGCGCGTCCATGACCATCTCGGCCTTGATGCCGTGGCCGTAGGGCTGCTTGACCTCGACGTGCGGCAGTTTGAACTTCGCGAGAATCTTCTGCCACCGCTCGCCGAACTTGCCGGAGTGACAGACCAGCGTCTTCGTATCGGGCCGGCAGACCGACAGGATCGCGCCTTCCATCGCGGCCGTGCCGGAGCCGGTCAGCACCAGCGGGGCGGCCTTGGTCTGATAGACGTAGCCGAGCAGCTCGGTGCATTCCTTGAGCGTGTCTTTGAAGCCCTGGGTGCGATGATGATCGAGCGGCTGGGCCATCTCGAGCATGACTTCGGGGCTGACCATCGTGGGGCCGGGTGTGAAGAGGCGTAGTTTCATCATGGGAGTGTCTCCAAAATACGGTCGCTCTCCGACCGGATTCTTGCAATTTGCAGGCCGGACGGTAACTATAACACCCGCAACAGACACCAGAAAGGACGCCACGGATGGCCAAAAAAGCCGCAAGACGCAAGGGAAGTTCACGCAACGAAGCCTCCCGCTCCGCCCGAAACGCCGCCACGGCGCAGAAGATTGTCGGCCTCGCCGAGTCGGTCGTGACCCACGCCGCGAAAAAGAGGGACCCGGCCGTCGATATCCCGCTGCGCACGCTCTCCAACGCACAGTACAACCCGCGCAAACGCATCATCGAAATGGGTGACAAGGCCCAGTCGCGCAGCTTCTTCAACCTCGGCATGGCCAAGAGCTTCATGCAGACCGTGCTCATCGCCAGCGGCTGCAAGAAGCTGATCGACGAGGACAAGACCGTCAGCATCCGCGGTTTGTATTACCTCACCAAGCACACCATCGTCGGCACGACGGAAAAAACCTTCAACGATCAGGACGAAAGCGACCCGATCATCGAGGACCTCGAAGTCGCCCTGGAGAGCCTGCGCGAAGAGCTGCATGTCTTCGCATCCAGCCGGGGCACGATCGCCGGAAACCTCACCGTCGTCAGCAAGGGCGACGAGATTGACCTGCGCCGCATGGGCAGCGGGGGCTGGGGCATCCCCGGTATCGTCGAGCCCGACATGATGCAATTCAAAAAGTGCGAGGCGAAGTACATCCTGCATGTCGAAAAAGACACCGTCTGGCAGCGATTCAACGAGGACAAATTCTGGCAAAAGAACAATTGCATCATCACTCACGGCAACGGTCAGCCCCCGCGCGCGGTGCGCCGTATGCTCTTCCGCATGCACAACGAGTTGAAGCTGCCGGTCTATTGCCTGCTCGATAACGATCCGTGGGGGTACTACATCTACAGCGTCATCAAGCAGGGGTCAATCAATCTCGCCTTCGAAAGCAATCGCATGGCCATCCCCGATGCGAAGTTCATCGGCGTGCGTAGCCGCGACTTCGAAGAGTTCGGTTTGTCAGACGACGTGAAAATCGCCGTGGACGACAAGGACCTGAAGCGTGCGAAGCAGATCATGGAATACCCCTGGTTCAAGGGCAAGAAAGAGTGGGGCAAGGAAATCGACGCAATGCTAAAACACGGCTTCAAGATGGAAGTCGAAAGCCTGCTGACCAAGAGCATTTCGTTCGTGACGGAGACGTACGTCCCGCAGAAGCTCAAGAAACCTGCCGCCTGGCTGGATTGACCGGGGCGGTGGTCCGGGCCGACTTGCCGGACTCGGACTCTCCGTCGTTCCATTCCGTCCCGCCAGGCAGGCCGCTCCAGGACGGCGAGGTCGCCGCATCAACCGTGAGGCCGGCGGCCGCGCACGCAATGTGACAAATAGCTGTATCGGGGATTCCGGCGGTGTGATCGCCTGCCGCGCCATCGGCGCGACCGGACCGAACGACTACGGATTGCTCAATCCGTCGTGGGTCGAAAAGACTGACCCACATTACCGAGCTAAACGTGCGCTGCGCGTATTGGGGCAGCGCCGGGAATCAAAACCGCAGGTGAGTTGGCCGGCTAGATCGCTTGAACTCCCAGCATGCCGCGGGAGGCTCGGACTCAAGGCTGGCCGATC
The DNA here is from genome assembly GCA_964592235.1 of uncultured Planctomycetaceae bacterium. Lineage (GTDB taxonomy): Bacteria > Planctomycetota > Phycisphaerae > UBA1845 > UTPLA1 > PLA3. The sequence continues at coordinate 141,344 of CAZQCF010000003.1, read as the reverse complement.
ATCCTGGCGGTTTCCAAGTCGGCCAGATCCTCCACAGCACCTTGACGGCTTCAAAGAACCTGCTGTCGCTGGCGTTGAACTTCAGCGCGAGACCTCGTCGCGGACATCGGCTGAAGTGAGCACGTCGTCCGGAATGCGCCGGGCGGGATTGCGCCGCGACCGACATCGCGCAACGCCAGCACGCCATGGCTATTTCCGCTTCGCGGTCAGGGCCGCTCCGCCTTCGTGAAGTACAAAGGTCGGGGCGGGCTTGTCACCGGCCAGATCGAAGACCAGGCGAGCTTTCTTGTCGTACAACCACAAACTGAACTCGCCTTTGCCCAGGTAGGCCATCTCCGACTCCTTGTCGCCGGAGGCCTGGGCAAACAGCTTGCCCTTGCGCTGCGTGATCGTCACACTCCACGCATCGGGGAACTCGTAGACACCTTCGCACCGGGCCGCTTCGGTTTCGGAGAGGGTCACGGTGACGACGGGCTTGGACAACCCGAGCGCGTCGCGGCTTAGTTCATCGGCAACCCGCATGGACGAGATGGCCCGGCTGTTGGAAATCACCGCGACGGCCACACCGTCATCGGGGAACCAGGCCAGCATGGAGTTGAACCCGAAGATGTCGCCCCCGTGCTGGATGCGGGCGTGACCGTCGAGCGAATCGATGAAAAGCCCGAAGCCGTAGCCGGTGGCGCCGCCGCCCGCGAGCTTGAACGGGGTGGACATCAGTTTGTACGACGCGGGGGAGACAACCTTGCCTGCGACCAGCGCATCGGCCCACACCACCAGGTCATGCGCCGAAGCGAGAAGCCCTCCCGCGGCGAAGGTCGTGCCCGTCGCGAGCCCGCGATCGTTCACGAGCGTCTCGCCCTCGAGGGCATAGCCCTGCGCCCGGCCCTTGATGATCTCGGTGTTGGAATCGCAGCGCGTATGCTTCAGACCCAGGGGCCCGATGAGTTCATTCTGCAGGTACGCGCAGTAATTCTTGCCGCTGACGATTTCGATGATCATGCCCAGCAGGTAGTAGCCGGTGTTGCTGTAGGCGTGCCCGGCGCCGGGAGTGAATGCCAAGGGCTCGTTCTGGACCATGTCCAGCATTTCCTGATGCGTGAACTCGCGCTCGGGCTCATCCACCATGACCTGTTTGAGTTCCGTGTAGCTCTTGATCCCCGATGTGTGCGTGAGGAGATGGCGGATGGTGATCTTGCGGCCCTGCGTGTTGTACGTCGGCAGGTACTGGGTGATCGGATCATCCAGCCCGAGCTTGCCCTGCTCGACCAGTCGCATGATGGCCGCGGCGGTGAACTGCTTGGTGATGGAGCCCATGCGGAACATGGAGTCCCCATTTGCCTTGACATTGTGCTCGACCTCGGCCAGGCCGTAGCCCTTGCTGTGGATCACTTTTCCGTTTCGGGCGACGGCGACCGAGAGGCCGGCGGCCCCCGGCATGGTCAGTGCCTCGGCGGCCAGTCTGTCGGCTGCGGCGGCAATTGCAGAATCAGTTGGTGGCTTGGGGAATGCGATGCAGGCGGATACGAGGGCGGCGACCATGGGCAGCATGCGGAACTCCTTCGAAAGTCTTTTTGGGATTCGGCGGATTCAGCGCTTTATTTCCCCCTTCCTGGTCGCGTCTCGTCCAACCGTGACGTGATATGTCCAGGGCCACCACCCCAAGGCGCTTTCGCGCTGTGTGGTCCAATCTGGGGCCCGAGTCCCCGGGGTAACGGGACAGACTTGTGCCAACCCATAAACACAGGCGGCCCCGGCATTTGCCGAGGCCATCCAGAAATAGAATTGGGGCGACTGGTTACCCGTTGAAATTTTTCTGCGTTTCTGTTCTGCAACCGTAGGTTTCAGTCGCGTAGGATAGGTCAGCCTAATCGACCCACCAATTTTGCCTTGGAGCCGCCGCTTAAAACCGGCTGGACCCTATTTCACCCCAACAGATTCCGCTATCGCAATGCGACGATTTGCTGTATCGCGGTCAAAGCCATGCATGGTGTATTGTGAAATCGATTCAATTGATTCGAGTGATAACCGTCTGCTAAATTGCTGGTGGGTCGATACGACCGACCCACCCTACAGACTTGAGAACCGCGCGACGGTGCAGGACTTTTCTACTCGCCTGATCCCATCCTCATATTTTCACCTGCTCTATTCGCCTTCGGCGAATCGGGGCGAGAAGATTCGAACTTCCGACCTCTTGGTCCCGAACCAAGCGCTCTAACCAGGCTGAGCTACGCCCCGTGCGAACGAAGCATTGTATGCCCGGCTTCGGCGGCTGCAAGCGAGGCCCTTGGCACGACAAAAAAGAGCGATAATTGCGGTCCTTTGTCGCATGTTCGCGAAGCGGTCTGTCCTTCCACATGGGTTATTCCCTTCGATTACCATGCAGCTCGCTACGGCTCCGCCAGAAAACGGGCAGAGCAATTCCTCCTACTTGGGAACGACCATGAGCCTCGAAACCATCGCCAGACAATTCGTCGATCTATGCAACCAGCGGAAGAACTTCGACGTGATGCGCACGATGTATCACCCCGACATCGTCTCGGTCGAGGGCGATGGCCGCGAGACCACCGGGCAGGCAGCGGTGATCGCCAAGTCCGAACGGTGGGCGGCGGCGAACACGATTCACGGCGAGACGGTGCGCGGGCCGTATTTCAACGGGCCGAGCGAGTTCGCGGTGCACATCACGTTCGACGTGACGCGCAAAGACACCGGCGAGCGGAAGTCGCTGCAGGAAGTCGCGGTGTATACCGTGCAGGGCGACAAGATCACGCGCGAGCGGTTCTTCTATGAGGGGAGCTGGTAAGACCGGAGCGCGACCGCAACTCGGCGGAGGGGCCTCTGCAACGCGGCGCCGGGGCAGGTCCGGGCAAGCGGGGCCTATTGTGTGACGCGGGGGATGATTACTGCGTCCTGAATCGACATGCTCTTGATGAGCAGCGGCTTCTTTGGGTGGCGCTCGGCATCAACTTCGACCTGGGCCATCTTGCGCAACACAGCCAGCGACTGCGGTCCGGCGATCTGGGCGAAGGCCGTGTAGCGCCCGTCCCAATTCGGTTGCCGTGACAGACAGATGAAGAATTGCGAGCTGCCCGACTGCGGATCGCCCTCAATCAAGGCCATGCCGACCGTGCCGAATTGAAAGGGCGTGTCGTTGAACTCCGGCGGCAGGGTCACGCCATCGGGCCGGCGACCCGTGCCGTCGCCGTTTGGGCAGCCTCCGAGCAGGAATTGATTCTCAAATGCGAGGTGGAACGACTTGCCGTTGTAAAAGCGGCGATCGACAAGATCGAGAAAGTTCGCCACATGGTGCGGGGCCTTGTCATACAGCAGTTGAAAGGTCACGTTTCCGAACTCGGTCTCCATGACGACCTGTTTGTATTGGACGACGTGGATCTGAAGCGTATTGCTCGTCACCACTCCGGCGTATGGCCGCCACGTGAGTTGATAGATACCCGCCTGGTGCAGCCCAGGGTAAAACCGTGCTACGTCGAACCGTAGGCCAATCGTCGCATACGGCGCGAGCGTGATCGCCGGAATCGGGTACTCGGGTTTGCGCGTGACGCGCTCGCCCATCGCCGGGTTCGTCTCGCTGACCACATCCAGCCCGCGAAACTGCGCCGCCGAGAAGACATGCTCCAGCGGCAGGCCGATTCCGCTGTCGTAGCGCTCACGGCCGACCAGCGCGCCGGGAACGGAAAGCTTCACGGGCGCATCGCTGATATTGACGATCGTAAACTCGACAAAGACCGGACTGCCGACCGGCACCATCACGCGGGGCGTACGCAGCTCGGCGCGGATCGCGTTCGGGAGGATCGATTCGGGGGTAATCGCCGGAAGCAACGGCGCGTCGTCAACGGACGCGGGGTCGCCCGCTGGGAGCGTCTGGCCGACCAGCGCGAGGCCGAGCGTAGCGATCAAGGTGAATAGGCTGGTCATCGCGCCCTCAAGCAACGAAAGAGAATCATGCCCCCGACCCGGCGAAGACCGTGGTCACCGTGCGGAACATAATAAGGAAATCGAGCTTGAGCGACCAATGATCGATGTAAAACAGATCCAGCGCCATCCATTCGTCGAAGCCGATGCGATGCCGCCCCTTGACTTGCCAGAGGCACGTCAGCCCGGGGCGCATGCTCAAGCGCCGGCGCTGCCATCGATCGTATTGGGCTACTTCCGCAGGGATCGGTGGGCGCGGGCCGACGATGGACATATCGCCCATGAGAACGTTGAAGAGTTGCGGCAGCTCGTCGAGACTCCATCGCCGTAAGAATTTGCCAAATCGAATGATACGCGGATCGTCCGCGACTTTGAAAACCGGTCCGTCCAACTCGTTCAGATGGTTCAACTCGTCGCGGCGTTCCTCGGCGTCCGCAGTCATAGTGCGGAATTTGAGCATCAAAAACTCGCGCCCGTTCAGTCCGCTCCGCCGTTGGCGAAAGAATACCGGTCCCGGAGAGGATGCTTTGATCAGCGCGGCGCATATTAGCATTATCGGCGCGGTCAGGAAGATTCCGATAATTGCAAAAAGCACGTCGAGGCCTCGCTTGATCGACAGCAATTCGGGGGAGTGCCTTGCCGGCGCGTAATAAAGCAGCGGCACTCCGTGGAAGTCCACCATCTCCGGGACGGAGTGCGCCGACAGGCCGTCGGCACGGACCAGCGCCGTGACGCCGATCTCCTCGCATTGGCGAACGGCCGGCAGGAGGCTTGCGATGGCGTCGAGCGGCGCGCAAAAAATCACCTCATCCACGACTTGCCGATCGAGGATCGGCGCCAGTTGTTCCAGACCGCCGAGGACGGCTCCGGTGTGCGGCGAATCGGCGTCCGCTTCCCAGGGCCCGCGCAAATGGCCCACGACGGCCGACTTGCCGAGCATGGTCGTGCGCAACAGACGTCGCAGCAGGACCGCGTCCCGGCCGGTACCCACGATGAGAACGTGGGCGCGGTGACGGGCGCTGATCCACCGGCCCAGCCACGCGTTTATACCGCGGACCGCGAGGGTGGTGGCAGGGAGCAGGGCGGCAGCCAAGCCGATCTGGGCACGGGGATACAGATCGCGAGAAAAAAGCAGCGCCAGGGCCGCCATGAGCAGACCGAGAATGGCGCTCCCGGCGACGGCGTGCCGCAGCAACCAGCGCGGGCTGCGCCACTTCTGTTGATACCATCCCAGCCAGTTGAGCAGGATCGGCCAAGCGAAGGGCAGGAACACCAGCACCTGCATGTGGATGCGAACCGAGCTGCCGACGCCGGGATGATATTCGGGCCAGGGGGTGTTGTTCATCCAGTACCGGCAGCGCAGGTAATCGGCGAGGATGTACGTAAGTGTCACGGTCGCGGCATCCGTAACAATCATGCCGACTCGGAACTGTCGCCAGGCCTTGGAGAGCGTCATGGTGTGGCAGCGTTCAGCGAGGAAAGGTGCGTCGGACGGTCCCGTCCGGGTATTGTAGGGGCGAGATCATGGCTGGAGCGAGCCCGCACCGGCAAGCAACTTGCACGCCTTGTCTTGCGCGTCGCTAAGCGGCCGCGTGGCGGCGGCCTGGTTGTAGAAGAACGCGAATGCGAGCCATGTGTCGGGTCCCGTTCGAATGTACCCTGCGAGCGTGCGGACGCCGTTGATGTAGCCGGTCTTGGCGAAAACGCGGCCCTTCGTGGCCGGGTCGCGCATTCGCTTTTCAAGCGTGCCGTCGACGCCGGCGACGGCGAGGCAGTCGCGCAGCAGGGCGAATTTCTCCGGCGAGGCGGTGTTCATGTATTGCAGCACGCGGGTCATGGCCAGCGGGCTGATGCGGTTGAGCCGTGACAAGCCGCTGCCGTCATCGACCTTGCACTCCGTCACGTCCGCGCCCACTTTCTGCAGGAATGACAGAACAACGGCACGTCCGCTCTCCCATGACCCGACCCCGGATTGCCGGCTGCCCAGGAGTTTGATCAGCGCCTCCGCCATCATGCCGAGGCTCTGCTTCCCAGCGCGGGCCAGGGCGTCGCGCAGCGGCGTCTTCACCACGGCGATGACGTGTGCGCCGGTCGGGTTGCCGTTCGCGTCGCGCGGGACAGACTGCCGCACGACCGAGCCGCCAACGCGGATGCCTTGCGCGGCCAAGACCGTCCGAATGACGCCGCCAAAGTAAAGACCGGGATCGTTGACCGAAATGGGTCCGAGTGTCCCCGCGCGCGCCACCGTGCCGGTGACGACGATTTCATCGCTTCCGCGGCCCCGATGGGCGCTTACGGTTTGCTTTGCCCCGGTCGTTGTCTTGTTGACAATCTTCAGAGCGGTGTTGCCGGGAATCATCGTGACCGTCGCCGGCTTGCCCGCTCTTCCCGGCTTGACGCTGACTTCCACGCAGTTGTCCGCAAAGTTCAGGGCCCCGACCGGCGCTTCGTACCACGTCTCGTGCTGCTCCGGCGGCCAGTTCGGGTGCGTGAACTGCCGGTCAAACAGCGAATCGTCGATGACGATGTTCCCAGGTATCTGCTGGACGCCCGCGGCTTTCAGCCGCTGCGCCCAGTCACGAAATACTGCGGTGACCGGCTCCTTGCGCTCGGCTGCAAGGCGGTCGTCACCCAGCGTGGGATCGCCGCCTCCGATGACGACGAGATCCTGCCCCCGAATGGCGCAGATCGTGCGAAACTCGTAGTTCGGTCCGAGGTGGTCAATGGCCGTCGCCATGACGATAAGCTTCATGTTGCTCGCTGGGATGAGCGCCGACCTTCCGCCGGAGTCATAAACGACTTCGCCCGAGGGGAGATTCACAACTCGGCCGCCGAAACGCGCCTTCGCCTGTCCGTGTCCCGTGAGGGCGCGGTCAAGCAAGGTGGCCAGATCGTCGCGTCCGCTGGGTCGCACAGGGTCGGAAGGGCGATCCTCGGCGCGGGCGATGGCTACGCATGTCAATAATAGGGCCGTCGCCGGGATCGAGAGGCGACAAATTACAGGGCGTATCGATTGGAGTGGGAACGTCCGAATGAAAGCGGCATCCGTGCGCATGGCACGATTCTATCACTCGCCGATGCCTCTGCCAACTTTGACTCGATGCTGCCGCGGCCATAAACTTGGACGTGGCCGCATGTTAGGCCGAATCGCACCACGAACAGGCTTTTCTTGCAGAGATTCCCGAGAATTGGATTCGAGCGTGGGCCTGTTGTGCTGCGTATTGATCGGGGCGGCCGGTTAGGATGGTGGAGGGGGCCGGTCCGATGCGCTGTTTCCAGGGGGTGGCGCATCTGTTGCGGAAAACGTGAAGAGAGCGCGCGTGAATCGCATCGCATCCGGAACAGTGTTGTTCGTCGACGGCTTTGGAGACGCGGTGCTCGAGCGGTGTCGGTCCGCGCTGGAGCGGGGCGGTCATTCGACCGAGCGCGTCGAGGACGTCTACGCGGCGATGGCACGGCTTGCACAGTCGCCGGCGGTGTCGCACGTCGTTATCGATTCACGGTACCTGGATGAAGCCGAAAGCGCGTTTCTTGTCCTGGCGCCGCGATATTTTCAACATGTTGAGTTCATGGTCCCGGCGCTCGCCGGTCGCAACGACTGGCTGAACGTTGACGTACCCGGCGTCCGGCGCGTCTCGCCCGAAGATCTGGAACGCGGTATTGGCTGCGATCTGCCGCCTGCGGGACCGGCAGGCGGATCCGCAGCGTCGGAGACTGGAGCGGCCGATGAAACCGTCCCCGATTCGAACTTCGCTGGTACCGCCGATACGGCCGATCCTGCGGAGTTTGGCATTCCATTGACACGGGAAGAACTGGATGCGTTGGCCGAGGGCGGATACGAGGTGACGGATCTTGACGCCGTCGATGACGCGGGAGAATCGGACCAGGCTGTGGCCGATCAGCCGCGGTCAATGCCGGTCCTTCCGGATCGGCCGCTCTCAACGGATCGAGACCGAGCCGAAGAGTCGGACGAGGAATCGCTTCATGATGCCGTGCGCCGACGAATGAGCGGCGATGGCGGTCCAGTCGTGCGCCGTCGTCCGCCCGGTTCGGATTCGTCGAGCGATGAGGACGCGTCGTCGGCGTTCCACGATGCGCTGCCGAAAGGGGACTGGTCCGACGTCGACCACGAGGAAACCGACGCCGAGTCGTTTGACGATTGGTCAGATTCGTCAGTCGACCCCGAGAAGGACGAGGGGGCGCGCGGATGAGCCAAGCGTGGAGCGGAGATCGTTACCTGGTCGTGGGTGACCTCGGTCGTCTGGGTCCGCCGATGGTGGAGGCCCTGGCGCCGGGACGGATCGAGGGCGTGCGAACCCTGCTGGAAGGAATCGCGGAATTGCCGCGCAAGGCGACGCGGGGAGTTCTGGTAGGACATAGCGAATCTTGTCGCCGTCCGGGTGAAGCCATGGCGGCGCTGCGGCGCGTAGCTGGAGACGCCCGCGTGATCTTCTGCTGCCCGCCTGCGCAGGAGGAACTGGGGCAGGAAATGGTGGCGCGCGGAGCGGACGACTACGTGATCCTCCCGTTGGAGCGGGCAGATTTGGTCCGCGCGTTCGGCGCGGCGCCGAACGTACCGACCGAGGGTGAATCACGCGCCTCCCCAGGGCCGGCTGATCCGCTCGAAGAGTTTGCCGAGTTGATCCCGGGACTTCTCGAAGGCCGTGCGGAATCGCTCGATGGCGTCGCCGGATATGTGCGCGAAGCGATTGGGGCCGAGAGTGTGCAAGTGAGCCTGGATCAACAGGTGGGCAGCGCAGGTGAAGACCGCGAAGTGCGTGAGGCGTTGCTGGTTCAGACGATTGTCCGGCATGGAGAAAAAATCGGTTTCATCCGGGCCGGTCGGAATCGGTCCGGCGGCTATACCGTTGAGGACATTCAGCGGTTGCGGGGGTTGGCTCTCGTGCTGGGGCGCCTCGCGGAGGCGGCGTCGCGGGCCGAGCGCTGGCGACAGTTGGCGCTGGCCGACGAGCTGACGGGCCTGCCGAATCGGCGTCATTTGATGGAGTTCCTCGGCACGACGCTTGAATCCGCTCGTGCGACCGGGCAGATCGTGACGGCGCTGGTGTTTGATATTGATGACTTCAAGCGCTACAACGACCGCTACGGACACGATGCGGGCGACGAGATCCTTTGTGAAGTCGGACGTCTTTTTGTGCAGTGCTCGCGGCGGACCGACATGGTCGCGCGGTATGGCGGGGACGAGTTTGTGGTTGTCTTCTGGGATCCAGAGGGGCCGCGTGCAGCCGGCTCACGGCATCCTGCGGCGGTGCTGATGGTACTCCAGCGGTTCCGCGCGGCGTTGAAGAAGCACCGCTTCACCCGATTGGGGCAGGACTCGCAGGGGGCGCTGACCATCAGCGGCGGGCTGGCTCATTTCCCGATGCAGGCCAAGGATGCGGCCGAATTGTTGGAGGCGGCGGACCGCGCCTTGCTCAAGGCGAAAGAGGCCGGTAAGAACCGGTTTTATATCCTCGGCGGTGACGACAGCAGCACGTCGGTCGTTTGAAATCGACCCGCCAAATCCATCACTTCGCCGAATTTCCTAAACTGGTGAGAAGAAAGGGCTTGCAGTTGCCCACTGCATCTGATAACGTTAACGAATCAGGGGTTGGCAGATTGCGAGTCGCCGCTCGCAATGGTGGTGGAGTCTATGAGCTTTACGATTGTTGACGCGCGTCCTGTTCCTGCCGAGTGTGGTCCAAAGTCGATCTCCAACGGCATTGTGCAGCATCATGTCCAGCGCGCAGCGACGCTTCTCGCGAAGCATGATGCGGACGCCATTTTTCTGTTCCGCGATTCAAACATCCTGGGCTTCACGGGCGTCCCGCTGGCGCCGTCGGATCGCCTGATCTGCGGCTGGATCAATCGTGCTGGGCAGACGGCGCTGGTCGTCCCGGGTTTCGAAGCCGATATGGCGCGCGCGCTGCCGTCTGGCTCCATCCTTGTTACCTGGCTGGAACACGAAGACGCCTATTCGTCGGCGGCCGATGCGGCGCGATTGCTCGGTGTGGATCGCGGGCGCATCTATCTCGATGGTTACACCTGGCTGGACGCGCAGCGCCTCTTGAGCGAAGCGCTGCCTCATGCGCGGTTTGAGACGGACCCTGGAATTCTGGACGAGATTCGAGAGATCAAGACGCCGGAAGAAATCGCGGCGATTCGCGCCGCCTGCCAGGACACCGGGCTGATTTACGATCTGGTCTCACGCCGATTGCAACCGGGAATCTCGGAACACGAGCTTTCGCGCGAGGTCTGCGAGCAACTCGTCAAGCTGGGTGTCACGCCGTTCGGCGATCTGATTCAGGGCGGCGAGAATGCGGCCATTCCACATCAACCGGCTGGGAAACGCCGTTTCCGCGATGGCGATGCCGTGATCGTGGATTTTGTCGCCCGACGTAGCGGCTATCTTGGGGATATGACCCGGACCTATGCACTGGGGCGAGCGTCGGAGGACTTCGCCAAGGCGTACCAGGCGGTCCGAGCGGCGCAACACGCCGCGATTTGTGCGGCGCGGCCGGGTGTCTCGTGCGAATCGGTCGATGCTGCCGCGCGGGCCGTCATAGAGAGCGCCAGGCTGGGTGATTATTTCACGCATCGACTTGGTCATGGAATCGGGCTGGATGTGCATGAACCGCCGTACCTGGTTCGAGGCAATGCGCGACGACTCGAAGTCGGCATGTGCATGACGATTGAGCCGGGCGTCTATGTGCCGGGCCGGTTTGGAATTCGAATTGAAGATGTCATTACCATCACGCCGGGTGGAAGCGAGATTTTGAGTGATTCCGTTCCGACGGATGTGTGCCCGATACTGGCCCCCGCAATCTCGTAGGGGACGGGTCGTGCGTGGCCCCTCCAACCAGTCGCCGAAGCGTGTCGCCGCCTGCTATCATCCCGGGGCGCGTCAGGTGCCGCCATCATGAACCTCGACGACGACATCTGCTACTGCTACCACGTGCCCATGAGAAAGCTCGTGAACTTTGCCCGGCGAGAGCGGCCGGTGCGTGCCAGTCAAATGTCAAATTGCCTCGGCGCAGGGACGGGCTGCGGTTGGTGCATTCCGATCCTTCGGAAGATTTACGAGCAGGTGTGCGTGGTGCAGCAGGCGTCCGCTCCCGTGGGTGAGGGGGCACAGGCATCCGAGATTCCCGGACTGCCGGCCTCCGCCAATGATTACAGCGAGGCGAGAAAGAAATACCTCAAATCCGATACCAAACACGAGTTTTAAGTGGTGCGGACCGCTGAATCGAGTTGAATCGACGACAGCCTTTCCCTTAAGATAGAGGAAAACCACCGGCGTCACTGCGTATGTCGTGGCGGCGGTCGACGCGGAGAGGGGTCCGAGGCATGACACGTATAGTGAATCGAACCGTATCCCTGCTGGTAATGGCGGCGGCATTCGTATCACCGGCGGCGGCCGACGTGGTGAACGTGTTTGCCGCCAAGGACAATACGCTCTACGAATCACCGAATGGCAGCCTTAGCAACGGCGCGGGCGATTCGATCTTTGCCGGGCGCACCTTGCAGTTTCAGGATTCGCTGCGCCGTGCCTTGCTGGCGTTTGATATTGCCGGCGCGGTCCCCGCTGGCAGCACGATCGTGAGCGCCACGCTGCGGTTGTATTGCATCCAATCCGTTTCGGGCGATCAGCCCATGACGCTTCATCGCACGCAGCAGGCTTGGGGCGAATCGATCTCCAGCGCCGATGGCATCGGCGGCGGAGGTGGCGGGGCATTCGCCATGCCGGGCGACGCGACTTGGCTGCACACCTTCACCCCGAGCGGTTTCTGGGGCAATGCCGGCGGCGACTTCGACGCTGCTGCCAGCGCCTCGGCGCTGGTAGGTGGCGGTGGCGCGATCTACCAGTGGTCCAGCGCACAAATGGCTTTGGACGTGCAAGGCTGGCTCGATAACCCGGGCTCGAACTTCGGCTGGACTCTTCTTGGCAATGAAGCACTCGACGGCTCCGCCAAGCGGTTCGCTTCCCGCGAGACGACTAACATCTTCGCCATCAAGCCGACCCTCGTGATCGAGTACGTGCCGGAACCAGCTACGGCCATGCTCCTTGCCTTCGGCATCGCCGGCGTCGCCCGTCGCCGTCGCGTGTTGTAGGCCGCGATCCCATTCCTTATAGTCCGCCGTCTCATGCTCCGCGCGGATACCACGCCTGCGATTTTCGATGCAAGAGGTTCAACTCGCTCGCGATTCGTGCGGGTGGTGTGGCCGTTCTTCGCGATCACCCTAATCGTCATGCTGCTCCACGGCTTGGCCCTGTGGGACGGCGTTGTGCTCGATGATCATTGGCACCAGAAAGGGCTGCGCGAACACGGGTGGTCGTTTTCCGAGCTGTTGCGCACGCTCATCATCGCGCCGGCGGACTACATCGAGTGTTGGTGGCAGACCAGGCCCGTCGTGTGGCACTACTTTCGACCGTTCTTCATCGTCTGCATGAAGTTCGCGTATCTCGTGGTCGGCCGCGGCGATGAGACGGCCTTGCATGCATTGAGCCTCGGGTTGCACTGGCTTTCCAGCCTGCTGGTCTGGCGGCTGAGTCTTCGACTGACCGGCGATCGGACGTGGAGTTTGCTGGGTGGGCTGGTGTTCGCCATCTATCCGCATTCCGTGGTGACGGTCGCGTGGCCGTCGTCGCAGAATGTCGTGATTCAAAACACGCTGCTTCTGGGGGTCGTGCTGGCGTACCTGCGAGCGTCACGGATTCCGTCGGCGGTGTGCAAGGATGCGATACCGGCCGATGCCGTTTCGTCGCAAGCGTGCCCAGCGTATGCGCGCGGTGCGCTGGCCGCGACGTGGGCATTGTGGCTGCTGGCAATCTTCACACGGGAGAATGCGATCCTTTTCCCGGCGATTCTTGCTTCATTTGAGTTCGCTTACGGCGGCTGGCGGCGGCTGTGGGGGCGGCGGTGGTTCTTTCTTGCGTGCGGGATTGTAGGTGTCGCATTTATGGCATGGCGGACGGCCCTGGGGATTGATCCGCTGCCGGACGTGTATTGCTACCGGCCGGTCGATGATTGGGCTCGCTATGCCGGCTGGCTGGCGGCGAAATTGTTGCATTACCTGTGCGTGTCAGTCTGGCCGGCGCCGATGGTTGCCGGACCGACCGGGCGATTGAACCCGTGGACAGAAGTACCCGGCGACTGCGCGCTGATGGTGCTAATCGTTGCTGCCATGGGGTGGATGTATTTCCGGGCGGCGAGGCGAGCGACCGGTTGGTGGATCTGGCCGCTGTGGATCGTGTTGTCGATTCTGCCCGTCATAGCAGTCGTGGCGACGCCGCACTCGGGCTACATGAGTGGCGTGGGCGTCGCGGTCGGCTTATCAATTGCGATGTCCAGAGTGAACGGCGCAGCGCGTGCGTCGGTGCTGCGACCGATCGTGGGGTTGGCGCTGATCTTCGGCATGGCTTTCATGGCACCGGTGACGCGTTTGCAGTGGATGGGGACAGCCGCTGCCGAGCGGATCGTACCGGGCTGGGTGCAGATCTCGCCGCCCGCGAAGACGGTTACGGATGTCTTCTTTATCAATCTGCCGTTTGTGAATGTCTACCTCAAGCCCGATCTGGACAAGCGGCTCGGATCGACCTATTCGCCCGTTCGCGTTCATGCGTTGACTTTTGCGCCGCACCCAACGGGCATGGACCGCCGCAGCACGCTTGAGCAAGTGGACGATCATTCCTTCGTCGTGCGCGTTGAGGGGCAAGCGTATTTTTCGCGGCTTCTTGGGCGATTTCTTGTGGAGGGCTTCGGCGACCGGGCAATGTTTGAGCCGGGGCGAACCATTCGAGCCGATGCCTTCGACGTGACGATCCTGGAGCGCGACTCCCAGGGAGTTTGGGCGCTGAAGTTCACCTTTCCTCACCCGCTGACTGACCCGTCGTATTGCTTTTACTTCACAAGCGGCGTGTGCGGCGCGGCGCGCGTTTGGTTTCACAACGCGGCAATTACGTTGCCGCCAATTCGATCAACTCCCCCGTGGATTCGCGAGCATTCGACGCTTCGGGACGGGATCGAGATTCAGCAGGCAGCGGCCTATCTCGAAGCGGGTTACGCCCCTGCGGCGATCCCCCTGTTGCGAATCGCCATGGATGAACGGCATCCGTTGCAGCGCGAAGCCGGCGAAGCGCTTCGACCGGTTGTTGAATACGCGGCTACAGCACTGGGGGCTGCCTGCCAGTCGGCATTTGACGGACCGGCGATGGAATCGGCGGCGTGGCGTGAAGTGGGGAAGTGGTGGGTGACGCGCGTTTCGGACGAAAACCTTCTCGGGCCGTGGCAGCACCGTCGGGATTTCGATCATCTGACCTGGCTGCGAGCGGAGAACGAGTTCGACCGCTGGATCGCGTCAGGCCTGATTCGCACGGATATGTACCTGACGGGTCCGCCGTACAGGGGTCCTTTCGAGTGACGGCCGCCTGCGTGCCAGCGGCCCGTGGGCCCAATCCGCAAGGTGCCGACGGCATCTTCTCCATCGTGCTTATGATGCCGATATATCTGCCATGAGCGCGCAGGGACTTGTAGCAGAATTCGTAAGGCCGGAACGGGCCGCAACGGGCAGACGTTTTGATCGCACGCGCATCGAGGAGAGCGGTCTTCGCGGGCTGGATTCCAGCGCGGAAGTGACACCTGCCGCCCCGGTGATGAACGTCTTGACGGTCGATCTGGAAGACTGGCCGGTGGCGGTGCTGGGTCCGCATGAGCCGATCACGGGTCGGGTCGTCGAGAACACGTTGAGACTTCTGAACATCCTGCAATGGCATGGCGTTCACGCCACGTTCTTCGTCCTGACTCGCGTGGCGGAAGCGTTCCCGGAATTGATCGCACAGGTGCGCGAAGCGGGACACGAGATCGCATCGCACGGCCACGGCCATCAATTGCTGACGCGGCAGACTCCAGCGGAGTTTGAGTACGACGTACGGCGCAGCGCCGAGGTGCTGGGAAGCTTGATCGGTGAACGGCCGATGGGATATCGCGCGCCGGCGTTCAGTATTGTGCGCGAGACGCGTTGGGCGGGGCCGATCCTATCGCGGCTGGGGTTTCAGTACAGTTCGAGCGTGTTTCCCATTCTGCATCGGCGCTACGGGATTGCGACGGCGCCGCGGGGAATCCATCGCTGGGAAGAATGCCCTCTGATGGAATGTCCGCCGGCGACGGTGCGTGTGGCGGGCGTCAACCTGCCGATCGCGGGGGGTGGGTATTTTCGTCTTCTGCCTGGCGCCGTGGTGCGCGCCGCGGTGAGACGGCTTAATCGCATGGGGCAACCTGCGATCCTCTATGTGCATCCCTATGAATTGGACGTCGACGGTCTGACGTATCACGCTGATCACGGCGTGCGCATCGGCCCGTGGCGGCGCATGACTCAATCGCTGGGCCGCGAGAGCATTGAGGATCGGCTGCATCGATTGCTGGAATCGTTTTCGTTCACGACGATGCGAGCGTTACTGGCAGGCATCGAAGTGCCGCCAAATGAAAAGCCCCCGGCGCATGCGCCGAGGGCTATCCAAATCGAATCATTGTCAGCGTGAACTGCGGATCAGTTGCAGACGTTGTTCACGACGCAGTCAATCCACTGCTGGATGTCCTGCCCGTTGTTGAACGTGTTGCCGTCCATGTCCACGACGGCTTGCGACGCGGGGTTCGTGTTGATGCCGAGCAGGACGTCGACGAAGCACGCGGTGTCCAGCGCGAGATCGAATCCGCCGCTCTGGTCACAATCCGGCTGCTGCGGCGTGGGGACGACGTTGCCGGTCGCGACCAAGGCGAAGCCCTGCGGGGATCCGGGTGAATTGACGGAAATCGCATTCACGGTGACATTGTAAGTGCCTGCCGAGGGCGAGATGAGATAGACCTGCTCGGCATTGTTTCGGAAATCGGCCGAGCCGCCGGTAGTGGATTGGCCGCTGGCAAAGTTGTTGCCCAAGTAGGTGCCGCCCGGCCCGGTGACAACCAGGTTGAGATCGTTGATGTAAGCCGGATTCGCGTTCAACGCAGCTTGTCGCTCGGTCCAGACAAGTGTAATCTTGAGAGGCATCCCCGCCGAGACATTGATGCTGTAAGTTTTGGATTGTCCAGTGGTCAAGCCACTTACGCGTCGAAGGTCATCCAGGACGATGAGCCTGCGGGTGTCGCCGGCGAAGTAGAGCGCGTCTTCAAGCAGGACTCGGCCCCACCCTTCGGTGGCACTGGGGAATCCGGCAATTCCCGTCACATCGGTCCCCGAATTGATCAGCGTTGCGCGAATCAGCGCTCCGGAGGGGGTAATGCTATTGGCGGGTACTGCTGCGCCAGTCGGATAAAAGCCATCTGTATAGTACTGGCGAACCAGCAGGCCTGCGCCGGCGACGGCAGGGCTGGCCATAGACGTTCCAGTCAGATTGGCGGATGTGCAAACCGTTCCGCTCCCCGAAGCCGAGGTCGTGCTGCAACCGGGCGCCATCAACTCCGGCTTTCGTCGCTGATCGTTAGTAGGCCCCGCGCCCCCGGAGCAGAAGCTGGTGGCGGGAGAATCCGTAGTGGCGGAGACGGCGAGGCAGTTCTTGGCGTTCTCGGGAGTCTTCAGCGTCGACGTGTTGGTTTCGGCGAAACAGACCAGCGCGTCTTCGTTGTTGAAGGAAAACGTGTCAATATCCACGCACCACTGGGTGTAAGCAGTCGTGCCATCGTCGCCCCAACTGTTGGTGTAAACCCGGGCCCCGTTGGTGAACATTGTGTTAAATGTTGCCAGGAGGCCGATGCCGGTCATCGACGAGTAGCGGTAGTGAACCAATCGAGCGCCGTAGGCCATGCCGCGGAGCGTGGTAGTTCCGTTGATCGGGAACTCGTCCCCGACAAACGTAGCGGCCGTGTGCAGGCCGTGCTGGCCGTAGGATTGAGTGCCCCCGTAGAATTGGATCTTGCGGTGCAACGGACCCACCGGATTGCCGCTCGCATCGCGGAATGAGCAATGGCTTACATTCACCGGGTCATCAATGTGACCGCCCAATTGGCCGACACCGGTGACGCCCTTGTTCCAGACTGATGTATTGCCGGACGAGAAGGACTGTAGGATCCATGCATTGGAGCTGTTTCGAAGTGTAAGCTCGGGAGCCTCTTCGACGAACTGAATCTGCTTTACGTCGGCCAGCATGGAGATGGATGCATCGGGGAGGCGAACCTCGATCAGGTCGCCATCTTCCCGCGGATCGAGATTGGTGATCGTTGCACCGGGAAGGTTGTCGACTTGATCAATCGCCGCGCCTGTATCCGCGCCGTCAAGAAGTTTGATAGTCAGGAGCCGCATTCCTTCCGCCGCCATCTGCTGACGATCCTGCGTCTGATACGAGCGAGCGCCGATCTCCGGATCCAGCTTCCAGGCGTTGTCATACGCTCCGAGCCAGCGGACGAAGTCCATCCCGGTCAATTGCGCCGGGGCGTTGAAGCCGGCCGGCAGCTCGACGATGTAAGCATACATCGGTAGATATTGACCGAGCGTGACGCCGGCCTGTTGCAGCGCTGCTTCACGCACCGGGGTCAGCGGGCCGTCGATTTGAAGGACAAAGTGACCCTTCTCCGCGATCGTCGCACCGGGAGCGGCTGCGTCCAGTCGGTGCAGCGACTGCGCCGGATCCAGAACAACTTTGCCCGTGCGAAGATGCAGGGCGTTTGATTCTGGCGGCAAATCCGGAAGAATGACGTCGCCCCGAGTCGCAGATGAAAAACCAATAATCAGTCCAATCACGCTGACGCAGGAAATGCGGTTCAGAAACATTCGGGATACTCCCTCTCCCTCGTTTGGATGCATGCCGATCCCGGCGCGCAGAATCAGCGCCATTCATTGGTTGTCGGCTACGGCTGGCTCAACGTGAACCACTCCACCGTTATTACACCTTGATTCGATTATAACGAATGAACTCCCATTTGAGTCGTGGCAGCAGGCCCGATTTGCAGGAACAACCTGTCGGGGTGTGTTATTTTGCACAGCAATGGCGTCCGGGAATCGAGCAGGGGTCAAACGGCCGATCTCCCTGCGAACCCTGCGGGTCACTGGCGGGAAAGCGTGGCGAACACAAGATTTTCGATGTCGGGGCTTGGCTCGTCCAATCGCTCGTCCGTGCGGAACCCCTGGAACTGTCCGTCGATCTGGACTTCTCCGACGAAAGTCGTCCGCATTCGAACCTCGCTGAAGCTCTCGGGGTTGTAGATCAGCGTCAGCGTGATTGTGTCTCCGGCGCTGGCGATCTTTGGGGCCATGAGGATGCGTGGCACGAACCCACGGCCGTCCGGGCTGCACGTGCGGTCGAAAATGGACACGCGACCTTCCTGAATCACCAGACAGGACCGCTTCCCGGTCTCGTCGGCGAGAACCCATTGGCCATCCATGTTGACGAGCGACGCGACCAGCGGGTTGACGGGCAGCGTGACGACGACGGGCAACGGCGCGGGAATGGGTGCAAAAGATCCGCCGCAGCCCGCTGCAAGCAGGGCGGTAAAGCAAATTGTGATGACGCGACGCTTCTCCACGGCCTCCCCCCGGAGACATCAAGGCGTACACGCGGATGAACTCGTGTTATTCTACGCCGCCGCTCATGGTCGATTCAATGCGCGGCCGGGGCCGGCGCGATTCGCGTACGGGGTTTTGCATCTATCAGTCTGCCGCCTGCGCGCAGCGAGCACGGCGGGCCGATTTTACCGGAGGTTTGCACATGGCTCATTCCGCGACCGTCGAGGCGGGGGACTCCCCGGCCTATCAGAACAAGCTGCTGGGACTGCTGGGGGATCGCGATCCGATCGAGGTGATGTCCAAGACGCCGGTATTCATTCGGCGGGTGGTCGCCGAAAACGCCGCCGCGACGCTTCGCGCGAGGCCGTTCGCGGGAAAGTGGACGCCGTTGGAGATCATCGGGCATCTCGTGGACACCGAATGGGTCTACGGCTATCGGATTCGTCTGATTCTATGCGAGGACAAGCCGACGATCCTTGGAATGGATCAGGACTTGTGGGTGGCGAGGCAGCGATACAACGAGCGTGAGCCGCGCGAATTGGCGGAGCAGTACGCGCTGCTCCGCGAAACGAATCTGCGTGTGTGGCATGCGATGGGGCCGGCGGAACTGGCGCGCGTGGGGCGGCACAACGAACGGGGCGAAGAATCGCTGGGACTGATGCTGAAGATGGAAGCCGGTCACGATCTGTCGCACATCGATCAGATCACGCGATACATTGCGGCCGTTCGCGGCGCGTAGGGTCGCCGTTATTCGTCGCGGTGGACCGTATCGGGTGAGAATGCAGGCAGGCAGACGGCGATGTACTCTGCGCCCTGGGGATCGGGCGTGCTGTAGCGCACGCGCTCGCCTTTGTGCGCGATGACAGCCTGCCCCGCGCGGACATCCATCGCACCGCCTTCGAACTCAACGCGCAGCGCACCTTTTAGGATAATCGTGAACTCATCAAAGTCCGGCGTCTGAAACGGCTCGCTCCAGCCGGTCGGGCTTCGCATCCGCGCGATGCTGATACTGCTCGTCTGCGATGTGACGCGGCCGATGAACTCCTCAATGATCTTGGGCTTGTTCCCGGCGGCGGGAATTACAGTTGGAGAGTTGATCAGTGTTGGCATGAGTAATCCTTATCAATCGGTCCATCAACGATCAGATGGCGGCGCGGCGTCGCTAGCGCGCTGGCTGGTGGCTGGTGGAATCGAACTCGCGCCCGGGCGGCCGTAGAAAAACAAAAGCATGCGATCGAATCGGTCGGCCCAGGCGGCTTCGTTGTGCTGTCCCTGGTAAATCTCCGCATAGTAGTAATCGCGGCCGGTGATGAATCCGGCGGTGAGAAAAGCCCGCTCCAGCCTGCGTGTCAATTCAATGGCACGGCTGAAGGTGCCGATCTGGCGGCCTTCGTCGGTGCCCATGTCGAGCCAGAATCGCACGCCTCGCAGCGAATCAGGCGCTGCCTCGATCTCTGCCAGCATCGCGGCGTCGGCCCACATCAGGGCGGGCGAGACGACGCCGCATTGCGAGAAGACTTCGCGATGCTCGCGTGCCAAATACAAAGAAATCAGCCCTCCCAGCGAAGAGCCGGCGACGGTCGTGTGCGCACGATCGGGAATCGTGCGGTACGTCTTGTCGATGAACGGCTTGACTTCTTCAACAAGGAAGCGTGCGTATTGACGACCCCGACCGCCTGCGTCGCGCTGGACATCGGCCTGCGGCGTGTATTCGTGCATGCGATCCGGCGTGTTGTAGATTCCGACGATGATGATCGGTTCGATTCGACCCGCGCGGATGAGGCGCTCGGCGTGCTCATCGGCCTGCCATTCAACGCCGAGGAATGACGTGGCGGCGTCGAAGAGATTTTGCCCGTCGTGCATGTACAGCACGGGGTAGCGCTCGGTCATGCTGCGCCTGTATTCCGGCGGCAGATAGATCGCGAGCGTACGCTCGTTGTTGAGCGTGCGGCTGCGAAAATGCTCATGCAGTCGGATGTCGCCGGTGCGAGAGGAGCGTCGCGCCGATGGCGTTGAAGCGCCGGGCTGCGTAGTGGGAGCCGGCGCGCCGGCGGCCGGTTGCGTTCGCGCGCCGCCCCAGGATGCCACCTCCGCGCGAACGACAAGGCGCGAGGCGGCGGCGAGACGCCGATTCGGAATGTCCCGCCCGTATGCGTCGCGCTCGACGCGCGTCCAGTCGCCAAGCGTGATCTTGTACTCAACTTCCGCACCGTCCGGAAGATTCAACCTCGCGCGAAAGCGCCCGTCGTCCCCACGAATCAGCGGGAGACCGTCAGCTCGCCAATTGCCCAGTTCCGGTCGATTGCCCGCGACAAACAGCGCGGCGTCGGTTGGCGTGTCGCCGGGTGCGGTGACCACGAACTCGACTTCCACGTGAGCGGGTTGATCCGCGACGCCAAGCGCGGTCGCGATCCCCGTGATGATACAAAGCAAGGGCGTCGGCATGGTCAGCGTATTATGGCAGTGCGATGTTGAATACACCACGGCGTTGTCGGGCCGCGACGGGGCCGATAGCATTCACCTGAATGATTGTCCTCGATTCCATTCAACCCGTCATTCGGCACGCGAAACATGTGACCGTTGATGACGCGGCCATCGCGCGATGGGTGCAGCAGATGCCGCGCGAGAATCTGCTCGCCCATCCCGGCGGCTTGCACGAGCATTTTCCGGGGAATGACAATCAGATCGCCAATCTCGTGCTCTTGATCAGCGCGATGAACTTCTGCTTCTGGTCGGACAACCCTATCCGAATCCAATGGCGCGGGCAGACCTACGAGCGGTTTAATGCCATGCTCGTGTCCATCCTGCTCTCGGCCAAAAGCGATGCCCGGTGGTTTGATGCCGCCTACTGGGCCGAAGTCACGCCCCAGGAGCTGAAGTTCGTCCTGGCCGGCTCGGGCGAGCTGCTGCTGATGGAAGAGCGGTTGCGAGTCGTCCGCGAAACGGCGGCTGTGCTGCTCGATCGGTTCGATGGTCAGTTCAGCAACGCGGTGGAGTCGGTGAATCATCGAGCTTGGCCGTTGGCGGTGCTGCTGATGACAAACTTTGATTCGTTTCGCGACGTGGCGGGGTATCGCGGCAGCCCCGTGTTCTTCATGAAGCGGGCGCAGATTTGCGCGATGGACCTGGCGCAGGCGTGGGCGGCGCGTGGCGGGCCGATGGTCGCGGGCCTGGAGGAATTGACGGCGTTCGCGGATTATCGCGTGCCGCAGATTCTCCGGCACTTCGGCATTCTTCGCGTGTCCGATTCGCTTGCGGCGCGGATTGACGCGGGGCTGGAACTGGCGGCCGGATGCGATGAGGAAATCGAATTGCGGGCGGCCTCGATCGAGGCGGTGGATCGCATGAGCCGGCAAACGGGCAAGGCGGGGCGACCGGTGTCGCCGTGGGTCATTGATTGCCAGCTTTGGGAGCGGTCGCACGGGGCGGATGTGACTATTCCGCACCATCGTACGAGGACGATTTATTATTAGAAGGGAACAGGGGGCAAGGATCAGGGGAACGAGGAATGCGAATATGGGAAAGGGGATTAGGAATAGGGAGTGGGAATTAGGACAGGGAAGCTGCCAGCAACAGGAGTGTGTTTGAGCCAGCGTATTTGGCCCGCGGGCTTGCCCGCCGCAAGGCTTGGAGCAGAGCGTCGGGGATGAAGCCTAGACTCCGGGAATGGTGCGTCGAGGACGCACCCTACATCGGCACGATGAGAGCGCATCGCGCGTTGCGTTATTGAGGACAAGTTTGTGACGAAACACCGAATCGTTGGCGGATTGACATCAGGCGTGTGGATTCTGCTTGGCGCGGCGTCGTGGGCGGCCGGTTGCGCGCAGCCGAAGGTTGATTTGCCGGCCGGAGCGACGATCGAAGTCGCTTCGCAGGAGGCGTTGAAGGCGCGTGTGACGAAGGACCCGGTGGCCTTCATCCGCGAGATCCACGGCGAGGTGAGCAAGGTGAAGGAGTTTACGGCCGTGTTCCTCCGTCAGGAGCGGCTGGGCGTGTTCAAGGAGCTTGCGCCGCAGGAGACGATCCTCGCGGAGTATCGCGACGAGCCGTTCAGCGTGCGGTTCACGTGGCTGGACAAAGGCTCGGAGTATAAGCAATGCGTCTATGTTCGAGGGCGGGATGAGGACAAAGTCGTGCTGCTGCCGCGCAAGGGGTTGCTGGGATTCCCGCCAGCGGTGCAGAAGTTCGCGCCGCAGCTCGCGGTCGAATTCGGCAAGGCCCGCAACCCGATCACGGACTTCGGCCCAAGGCGGATGCTGGAGCGCGTGCTGGACGGGATTGAGAAATCCGTCGAACTGGGGGGCGCGAAGCTCGCGGTGCGCGAGCCGACCGAGATCGGCCCGGCCAAGGAGCCCTGTTATCACATCGAGATTCGTTATCCGAAGGGCAAAGGCGTGACCGTCGCGCTGCAGGACCTTTACTTAAGCACGGCGACGCTGATGCCCGTGGGGACGTACCTCTGGCGAGCCGGGCGCGAAGAGCGCAGCGAGGACACGCTCGACGCGATGTATCTCTACACGCAGATCGATTCGAGCGTGCGGCTGACGGATGCGCATTTTCAGATTGACGCGGACGGTAAGAAGGTGAAGAAGCCCGCGGGAATCAAGACGGCGGCCGTGACGGAGCTTGACGACGATGTAACGGACGAGGACGAGGCCGGCGGCTCGCCGAGTCTGGCCGACCCTGTCGACGGCACGGCAGGCGATCCATCACAGGAGCATTCGGATGCACCGGAACGGTGACGTGTTAGATCTCCCGTGGGGGCATGCCAACCAAAACGAACACGCCTAGATGGCGGCCCATTGCGAGCAGTTTCTGAGGCTGTCACGGCCCGTCGCTTGGTTGCGAATTTGAGTTTCGTAGGGTGGGTCAGCCTCATCGACCCACCATTCTCATTCGCCGACAATCGCCTCGACATCCGCGAAATTCGGCAGACGCCGCTTGCTCTCACACGCGCAATTCCACGTCTTGCTGTATCGCCGCTCACGGACGAATTGCGCAAAGCTCGAATGAGGCCACGCGTGCGGGCACGCGGCGACACCATGTTTGACCGGATTGTAATGAATGTAATCGCATAGGACAAAGTAACTTGTCTCATCCCTGATTGTGTGCTCCCAATAGCGGCGTTGCCAGACGCCGCGTTCGCCGTGTGCGACGCGCGACGCGCTGCGTTCCGACTCGCAGCAGCCGCCGGCCAAGAACCTCGTCGTGAATCGCGATTTGATTAACCGCCAACGGGTTGCGAAGTCAGCGTCGCCGGTCGGTAGTGTCCAGATGCAATGCAGATGATCGGGGAGGATCACGATGGCGTCGATGGAAAACGGGCGCTGTCTCATCGTTTCGCGCATCGCGGCTCGAAGCGCCGTCAGCGCGTGAGGCGTACCGAGAATCGGCCGTCGACGTGCTGTGACGACGGTGAAGAAGAACTTGCCGCCCGGTGAAGAGGCTCGCCTGTATTCCGGCATGACGAGATCATGTCGGAAATTGGTTGGTTTTCAAGGATTGGTGGGTCGATGAGGCCGACCCACCCTACAGAATCTCGACACGGTACACACCGCGTCCTGACAGGTTTACTCGATTGACGACACATCCAGCCAATTCGGTCCCGCGGCGACATCGACTTTGATCGGCACGTCCAGCGCCAGCGCGGCGGACATTTCGTTGACGATCATTTCAGCCTCGGCGTGCAGGGCGTGTCTTGGCACTTCGAAGACCAATTCGTCGTGGACCTGCAGGATCATGCGCGCCGGCCGTCGCTCTTCTCGAATGCGCCGGTCGATGCGGATCATCGCCAGTTTGATGAGGTCTGCGGCCGTACCCTGCACGACGGTGTTGACCGCGAAGCGTTCGGCGGCGGCGCGGGCGTTGGGATTGCGGCTGTCGATATCCGTGATGGCGCGGCGGCGACCGAGCAGGGTCTTGACGTAGCCGTGCTTTTTCGCGTGAGCGATGCACTCATCGAGGAATGATCGGATTCGCGGATAGCGGCGGAAGTATTGCTCGATGAATGCCTTCGCCTCGGTCTGCGACATGCCCGTCTGCCGCGCGAGGCCGAAGGCGGACTGGCCGTACACGATGCCGAAGTTGACGGTCTTGGCGCGAGCGCGCTGGTCTTTGGTGACCTGATCAATCAGCACGCCGGCAAGCTGCGCGGCGACGAAGGCGTGAATGTCGCGATCTTCGCGAAACGCCGCGATGAGGTTCTCGTCCTTGCAGAAGTGCGCCAGCACGCGCAATTCGATCTGCGAGTAGTCGGCCTTGACCAGCACGGAGTCGGGATCACCCGGCACGAACGCGCGGCGGATGGCCGCACCCAGTTCCGTGCGGATCGGAATGTTCTGCAGGTTCGGATCGCTGCAAGAAAGCCGCCCCGTGACCGCGCCGGTCTGATGAAACGAGGGATGCACGCGGCCGGTGCGTGGGTTCACCATTTCCGGCAGGCTGTCGACGTAGGTGCCCTTGAGCTTGGTCAGTTCGCGGTATTCGAGGAGCAGCTTCGGGATCGGGTCGTCGTGTTGCTCGGCGAGTTGTTCCAGCACGTCGGCATCGGTGGAACGGAGCGTCTTGGTGCGTTTGATGACGGGCAGCTTGCGCTCATCGAAGAGCACCTCGGCCAGTTGCTGCGTGCTGTTGATGTTGAAGGGGCGACCGGCGGCGTCGTGGATGGCGTGCTCGAGCGTGGTCATCCGCGCGGCCAGTTCGTCGCCCATTCTTTCAAGCAACGGCCTGTCGAGCGCGACGCCGGCCTGCTCCATTCGAGCAAGCACTTCAACGAGCGGCATCTCGATATCGTCGAACAGTCGTTTGAGTTCCGGGTCGGTCAGTCGCGCGCCGAGCACGCCGCGCAACTGCCACGCGACGTCGGCATCCTCGGCGGCGTATTCGCAGACGCGGTCGGTGGGGAGCTGGTCGAATGTCGTCTGGCTTTTTCCGCTTCCGATCAGTTCGTGCGTCGCAATCTTGCGGATGCCGAGCAGGTCGGCGGCGAGGGCGTCGATTCCGTGCGAGCGGCGCGTGGAGTCGAGCACGAAACTGGCGATCATCGAATCAAACTCGACGCCTCGAACTTCAAACCCCGCGCCATGCAGCACCGTCAGATCGTACTTCAGATTCTGTCCGCATTTTTTGACCTTCGCGTCGGCGAAGATCGGCCCCAACGCGCCGCGCACCGTCTCCACCGGCAACGTGCGGCCGACGCCAAGCACGGGGACGTACGCGGCCTCGCCGTCTGCCCACGCAACGCTGATCCCCACGAGCAGCGCGGCGGAGGGATTGAGCGCGGTCGTCTCCGTGTCGAAGGCGAACGCACCGGCGCGGGCGAGGCGCTGGGCGAGTTCGCGCAGGGCCTCTTCCGAGTCGATGAGTTGATAGCGCGCACTGGACGGCTGCGCGGGCAGCATGTCGAACAACGTGCCGGCGGCTTCGCTGATTGGCGGAATTGCGGTGGACGGCATAATTGGCGGCGATGAATCAACTAACTGCGAATCTGATTCTTCAAACAGCCCGGTGTTTGGCTTGCGAGCTTCTCTTCGCGCAGGTGTCGTCGCGTCGGATGTGGTGGGCGCGGCTTGGGCGGTCGGCTGACCAGCCCTCGTTGCCCCTATCCGTTCGATCAGCCGATTCAGCCCTAACTCGCGCAGCAGCGGTTCGGCGGCGGCGGGGTTGAATCGCGTCGTGTCGGCCGTCGCGAGATCAAACTCGATCGGCACGTCGCGGCGCAACGTGACCAGTTGCCGCACGGTTTCCATGCGCTCGCGAAACGCGAGAATGTTCTCGCGCAGTTTGGGCGTCAGCTCGTTCGCGTGCGCGATGATCTCGGCGACGCTGCCGTACTTCTGAAGTAGCTGGGCGGCTTTCTTGGGGCCGACGCCGTGAACGCCGACGACGTTGTCGGTGCTGTCGCCCATCAGCATCTGGGCTTCGACCGCCAGTTCCGGGCCGAAACCCTTTTCGGCGATAATAGAGGCGGCGTCGATTTCGAGGTCCTTGGTCGGGTCGTAGAGACGGATGTAATCATTCAACAACTGGTCAAGGTCCTTGTCGCGGCTGACAAAGTAGACGTCGAGCTCCGGTCCGGCGTGTCGCGCTGCAAGCGTGGCGAGGAGGTCGTCCGCCTCGAAGCGGTTCATGCGCAGGATGGGAATGCCCATCGCCGAGACGATGGCGATGATTCGATCGATCTGCGGCGGGAGGTCCTCGGGCGGTGGATCGCGATGCGCCTTGTAGGTCGGATCAATGTCCACCCGGAAGACAGTCTCATCGCTGACATCCAGCACCATCGCGAGGTACGTCGGCTTGCGATCGCGCAGAAGATTGAGCAGCATCTGCACGAAGACGTGGATCGCGCGGGTCGGTTCGCCGGTCGGGCTGGTCAGGTTTCCAAACGGCGCGTAGTAGGCCCGGTAGATTTGCGAGTGCCCGTCGATCAGATAAAGCGATGACTTGGACATCGGGCGCCCGGGTTCACTCGGACCAGGTCGGGTCGAATCGCAGGCCCGGCCCGCGCCGCGCGGCGCATGGCCCATAAGGGCGTGCGGATTTACCCTTTAACCGCGAGGGTTTAGGGACGCAAACCGGTGGCCCTGGGGAGGGGGTTCTTTGCTGGGTTGAACGTTGACATTCGGCCTTGGTTCGCAGATACTTAGATGTGCTTCGTGCCGCGTGATGTCGGGAAGGACATACCGGACGCAATCCCACCGAACGCGAAGTACCGAACAGGCTGCTTACCATCCCACGGGGGGCCGTGCAGGTTAAGCCCGGCTGATTCAGACGCCGCACGGCGGCGCAAATGCAGGAGTTGCCCATGGCGGGTGTCGCCCCACAGCGTGGCGGGTCCAACGCTTCCACGATCGGCATGGTTGTGTCCATTGTCGTGGCCGCGATCATGGCCGGTCTGTCGATCTGGCAATTCACCAACCAGGAATCGCTCCGTACGGCGGCCGACCAGGCCACGGCCGCGAAGACCAAGCTTGCCAAGGGCAACGATGAATCGGTTGCGCGTCAGCTGGTGCCCGATGCCGGGGCCGCCGGTAAGTCGGTCGTCGGCGAATTGAATCGCGCATTGCAAATGGCCAGCGGCCGGTTGTCGGGCAATCAGAATGACCCTCCTTCGGTGGCGCTCACCAAGCTCGACGGCGCGTTGAAAAAGATTGTCGAGGCAGGCAAGATCGATTCGCCTGACAAAATCAGTCCGGCGCTGGGCGCCGTAGGCATCATCGAAAATTTGCATGAGATGTACGCGGGCGAAAAGGACGCGCGCCAGAAGGCCGAAGCCGCACAGGACAAGGCGCTGGCCGACCTGAAGGGCGCGATTGACCGCAACGAAGCGATCGACAAGGAGCTGCGCGATCAGCTCGCGGCGATCAACGCAAAGGTGGACGAGCTTCAGAACGCCAAGAGCGAATTCGAGAAGATCAAATCGGGCGAAGTGGAGAAGCTCGCCGCGCAGATCGGCGAGAAGCGCGATGAATTAGACGCGATGCGGCGCGACACCGCCTCGATGCGGCGCAAGCTGATTGAGGAGTTGTCGCATCGCGAGGCGTTGCTGGATGAGCAGAAGGCGGCGCTGGCGTCGTTGCGCGGTCCGGGCGCCGAAGGGGCGCAGGAGCTGGCGGTCGCGCGAAATCCGGTCGGGACGATCCTGCGGGCGCTTCCGGGGGATTCGCTGGTTCACATCGATCTGGGTCGGCGCGATCGCGTCGTGCTTGGTTTAACGTTTTCCGTGTATTCGGGCGTGGCGCGCGTGCCGAGCGATGGGCGCGGCAAGGGCCTCGTCGAAGTTGTGAGCGTCGGTGAGCGGACGAGCGAGTGCCGCGTGATCAGCGTGCCCTCGCCGGATGATCCGATCCTCGAGGGCGACAAAGTCGGCAACATCGTCTTGAGTCGTGATCGCAGCAAGAAGCAGCGGTTTGTCGTGATCGGCAAGTTTGACATCGATTTCGACGGCACGCCCGATCTGCGCGGAGCCGATTCGATCAAGGCGCTGATCAAACGCTTCGGCGGCGAGATCGTCGATCGCGTTGATGCCTCGACGGACTATGTCGTGCTGGGCACCGAGCCGTCGCCGCCGGAAGACACGCTGCTGGCCAGCGCGGCCGCTGATGATGCCGATACCGCCAAGGCGGATGAACCCGCCGCCGCGGAAAGCAGCGACGAAGGTCCGAGCGATGCGGCCGATTCCGACGAAGACTCCAGCGATGAGTCCGCGGATTCGGATGAATCGAGCGGCGAGGAAGACGTGACCGACAACGACGAATCAAGCGGCGACGAAGCGGCAGAGGTCAAGCCCTCGCCGACACCCGCCCCAGCGCCGTCGGCCGTGCCGACCATCGCCAAGTCGCCCGAGGTTGATGTCACGAAGGATGTGCGAACGCGCAAGGCGATGAGCGAGCGCGAGCTGTACGACGAAGCCGTTCGCCGGGCGGAGAAGCTGTCGATCCCGCGACTGCCGCTGGAACGATTCCTGAACTTCGTGGGTCTGGAGCGCGGGCCGATCGCTCTGCGACAGTTCGATCAGTAGTCCCCGCAAGCGCGAATTGCGAGGTGGTGCCGACGCGGCCTTCGGCGGCCGTGTCACGCGCCGGCGTATCGCGACACGCAACGGAACAATGCGAGCCATTGTTGCGGCGCGACCGTCTCCGGTCGTGCCTTCAGATCAATCTTCAACTCCATCAACGCGGCGGGCAATCGATCCGCCCAGGGCGATTTGCGTGCAATGCTGCCCAGGGTCTTGCGGCGATACTGGAAGAAGTGCCGCACCAACGCGGCGAAGCCGAGGCGCTCCGGCTGCGACATGCTGAAATTCGAGCCGGTGGTTCCCGGCACGTCCAGGCGGACCAGCGCGCTGTCCACTTTAGGTTCGGGCCAGAAGGCCTGCGGCGGCGCCTTGGCAATGCGCCGGCCCTTTGATAAGACATCCGTCAGGATGCTCACCGGGCCGTAATCATCGGTGTCGGGCTTGCCCAGGAACCGCCGGGCGACTTCGTCCTGAACCGTGAAACAGAGCCGCGCCATTTGCGGCTCGCCGATCAGCAGGTCGATCACAAGTGACGTCGCGATGTCGTAAGGTAGATTCGCCACCAGCTTGATCGGTCCGCCGGTAGCGGCTTGTGCTTCTCGCAGCGCGTCGAGAACTTCGCGTGCGACCTGCGATTTTCGCGCCAGGGCGTCGCCCACGATCAACCGAACGTTGTCATATCCCGCGAGCTTGTCCGCCGCGATCGGAGCAAGCCGCTGATCGATTTCCACGGCGATGACTCGGCCGGCGCGTTGCGCGAGGTGCCCAGTGAGGCTTCCTGTGCCCGCGCCGACTTCGAGGACAACATCGTCGCGGGTCAGCTCGGCGGAGTCGACAAGCTTTTCCATCAAATTGCGGTCGATCATGAAATGCTGGCCGTAGAGTTTGCGCGGCGTCAGGCCGGCGGCGGCCAGCGTCTCCCGCAACATGGTTCTCGTTTGAAAGGGATCGATCTGTTTAGACATCATGTGCGGCACGAATTCTCGCGCGGCAATCCGGCGGCGATTCGACCGGCAACCCGCGCGGCGATTATAATCGCCCGCGACGAGGGTGCTGCGTGGCGTGGATCCGCCCCGGCCTGCATCGAAGGGAGCCTGCTCGATGGAATCGTACGAAGTATTGCGTGAAGCGGCGGACACGGTGGGCGTAAAGGCGCTCGCCGCGGAGCTGAAATTGAGCACCGCGCTGGTCTACAAGTGGTGCGAGGAAACCGATCCGAACGACCCCGACGCCAGCGGCGCGAAGAATCCGCTCGACCGGGTGCGTGAGATTGTCCGCGTGACCGGGCACATTCCAGTGATTACATGGCTGTGCCAGCAGGCCGGCGGTTTCTTTGTGTTCAATCCGGCGGCGGGCTTCAAGGACATCGACGCCGACCTGCTCCAATCGACGCAGCAGTTGGTGCAGGGCTTCAGCGAGTTATTGAACGAAGTGAGCCGGGCGGTGGCCGACGATGGCGCGATCTCGGACAAGGAATCCAAGCGGATTCGCACCGAATGGGAGCAGCTCAAGACGATGGCGGAGAGCTTTGTCGTGGCGTGCGAGGCGGGCCGGTATGCGCCGCGAAAGGGGCGGTAGCATGAGCGCCCTTGCATCGATTCGGGATCGCAGCCGTCGCGCCAGGCGATTGAATTGGTCGCGCATCGCGTGGCTTTCACTCGCCGTATGGTGCGGCGGGGGGTGCAGCGAAAACGATCTTCGCGATCCCGGTGAGCGCGAGACAAGCCGCACGATGCGCCGCTCGTCGGGCGAATACGCGAAGGGTCACAAAGACGGCAAGCGCGACGCCGAGAACGCGCTCTTCGACGACAGCGGCGGCTGGCTCTGGCTGTGGATGATGGACCCGGAATACAAAACGGGGTACGATCAGGGGTGGAAAGACGGGCGAAACATCGCGCGGTATCGCTCGCAACAGGATCGGGAGGCTGTGCGGCGCGAGTCACGACCCAAGGACACGACCGCAGGCCCGAAGCCGACGCCGCCGACGGTGGAGACGAACGAGCCGAAGCCCGGCAGCGGCGAGTAACGAGCAAAGGAATTCGTGCGATCATGCAGATCGACGTGCAACATCATGGTGCGATTCCCGTCGTCCGGGCGTTTGGCGACCTGACCGGCGGCAACAATTCGCTGCTGGTGGATGAGGTTGTGAAGCTGCTTGATCAGGGCAAGCTGCGGCTGGTGCTCGATCTGTCGCACGTTGCATTCATCGGTTCGCTGGGCATCGGCGATCTGGTGCGCGTGGTGACGCAGGCCAACTCGATGGGGGGGAAGGTCATCCTCGCGGCGCTGTCGCCGTTTGTGGACGGCGTGCTGAAGACCACGAAGCTGGATCGATTCTTCGACGTGTCGCCGTCGGTGGACGAGGCGGTGGGGCGAATCGGGAAGTAGTGGTCAGTGGCTAGTGAACTGTGGCCAGTTGTCAGTATTTGTCCATTCGGCTGTCACATGTCAATTTGAGCGGGCTGCCGGGCGAACCCCGGCTTTCTTCGGGTGTCATCGCCCGGGTTGGGGCATTTGGGGAAATCTGGTTGATTCTTTTCCGGGCAAGGGGAACAATTCCCTGGAACCACGCCATGCCCCGGGTCGTCTAAATCATCAGGCATCCGGGCATCCGACCGCACGCCCACTGGTACAAAGCGCTGTGGGCCGCGCGGTGCGCGCCCCGCCGGCCCGACCCGCAACCGTTTGCTTCTTCATTCACGCGCATCCGAAAAGGAGAATTTCCATGACGCCACTTTCGAATCCCAGCCGCCCGACTCTGAAACACTCCGCGTGGTTCGCTACGATTGTCGCCGCGGGGTTGAACGCCATGCCGGCAGGCGCCGCGGAACTGAAGCTGACAAAAGTCTCGCTCTTCTCCTCCGGCGTCGGCTACTACCAGTGCGACAACACGGTGAGCGGCATCGACACCGTCGAACTGCATTTTCGCACCGAGCAGATCAACGACATCCTCAAATCGCTCATACTCCAGGATTTCGACGGCGGGACGATCGAGGCCGTGCAATACCCGGCGCGCGATCCGATCAGCAAGACGCTTAAGAGCTTCGCCGTGGACATCTCCGGTAAGACGTCGATGGCTGACTTGTTCTCCAGCCTGCGCGGCGTGGAGGTGGAGATACCCCAGCCGCACTCAATCCGGGGTCTGGTCTTCGGCGTCGAGACGAAAAAGGACATGCAGGACGGCAAAGTCGTCGAATCGCAACTGCTGTCGATCATGACCGACGCGGGGTTGCGGACGGTGCCGCTGCACGAAGTGGGCGGCGTGAAGATTCTCGATCCAAAGCTCGAAGCGGAATTGAAGAAAGCGCTTCAGACCCTGGCCTCGACCCACGACGCGGACAAGAAAACCGTCACGCTGCGATTCAGCGGCGACGGCACGCGCCGCGTCCGTGCGAGCTACGTCCTCGAAGCCCCGATCTGGAAGACGAGCTATCGCCTTGTGCTGGGCGACAAGGATCACCCGTTCTTCCTGCAGGGCTGGGCCAACGTGGAGAACACGACCGAGCAGGACTGGGAGAATGTGCAGCTCTCGCTGGTATCGGGCCGGCCGGTTTCGTTCACGATGGACCTGTACTCACCGATTTACCTGCAGCGGCCGCAGGAAGCGCTGGAACTCTATGCGGGCCTGCGCGCGACGCGGTACGAAGGGGCGATGGATGATGCGGGGGAAAACAAGTTGGCGGTGAAAGTACCGACGTTCAAGGGCCGGGGGATTAACTTGCCGCCCGCGCCAGCAGCCGTTGCCCGCGAGGGCGGCAATCTGTTCGGCGGCAGAAGTGATTCGTTTATGAGCGGTACCGACGAAGACATCGCGAGTATTGACGCATTGGTCAACCGCATGGGCCTCTCCGAGAGCGGCGCGGCGGCGATGGCTTCTGGAGAACGGGCGGGG
This sequence comes from uncultured Planctomycetaceae bacterium, assembly GCA_964592235.1. Lineage (GTDB taxonomy): Bacteria > Planctomycetota > Phycisphaerae > UBA1845 > UTPLA1 > PLA3. Next base: position 108,513 of record CAZQCF010000003.1, on the reverse strand, counting down.
GAACTGTTCAAGTACGACATCCAATCGCCGGTCACTCTGAAACGACAAAACTCGGCGATGCTGCCGATCGTCACTTCGAAGCTGAATGCTCACAAGCTGTCGATCTACAACGCCGCGACCAATCCACGTCACCCGTTCAACGGCATTGAACTGGTCAATGACACCGAGCTGAACCTCATGCAGGGGCCGATCACGATCTTCGACGGCAACACCTACGCCGGCGATGCGAAACTACCCGATCTGCGGCCCGGCGAGAAGCGCCTGCTGTCGTACGCGCTGGATTTGGGCGTGGAGGTGGAGCAAAAATCGCAGCCTCGGATCGGCGACGTACTGAATGTGCGCATTGCGCGCGGCGTGATCTGGCGGAAGCAGAAATTCGTCGACCGCGTGGAATACCTCGTCAAGAACAAGGACAGCGAGGACAAGACCGTCCTCGTGGAGCATCCGCTGCCCGATGGCTGGACGCTGGTCGAGCCGGCCGAGCCGCACGAGAAAACCCCCGGTGTGGTGCGTTTGAAAGTGACGGCCGTCGCGGGCAAGACCCAGACGCTGCCGGTAGTGATCGAGCGCGTGACCGATGAGACGGTGACGTTGATGGGAAGCGACTCGGATCAGATTGCGATTTTCATCAAGCAATACAAGCTGTCCGACGCGGTTCGCAGGGCGATGGAGGACGTAATCGCGCGGCAGACGGCCATTCGCGCCGTGTCGCGCGAGCGCGAAGAGGCCGAGCGCGGCATCAACGCGATCGAAAGCGAGCAATCGCGCATCCGAGAGAACATGAAGGCGATGCCGAAGGAGAGCGACATCTTCCGGCGATATCTGACGAAGCTGGATGCGCAGGAGACGGAACTGGAGACGCTGCGCGAGAAGATCGGCGGCCTGCGCGCGCAGGAGTCGAAGTTGCAGACGGCGCTGGAGGAGTTTCTGCTGCAACTGACGGTGGAGTGACGCATCTGCCGCGTGATCGCGCATGTATGCCGCGTTCTTTCGAGCCGCGACCGCCTGCCCTTGACGTTGCGAAGCGATGTCAAGGGTCAGGGAGCGCCGGGGCACGTTTGGTTTGTCGTGTCGCGCCTGGAATAGGGCGAATCGATATCATCGCGACCCCACCCTTTGCTTCGCAAAGGATGGGGCACCCGGGAGTATCTGCTTCAACTGACGGTGGAGTGACGTCGCATGCGTTGGAAGCAATCCATTCGCCACGGAATGCCGATCATTTTGGCAACGGTTGGGTTGTACTGTTGGATCGAAAGCCTGGGGCGAATGAGAATGAGATGGTTGAGGATTCCGGAGCACCTTCTGGAGCCTGTCTTCGGAATACCACTTCTCTTGGCGCTCCTGATTACATGCGGGACCGGTCGAGATATCCCGATGCCGTGGAAACGGGTTGCCTTGGCGGTTCAGGCCTACTTGCTCGTCATGTTTGAATGGGACTGTGGCGGTTGGAGGTGGCCAGGGCCGGAATCGGAGATTTCCATTGTGGCAAGGTGGTTGGGATGGATCGTTGGATACGTTGCCGTGGGCTCCCTGTTTGCCAACTTCGCATCAGGGTCACTCACTCGTCGTGTGCCCGACTATCCGTTATGTACAAGGTGCAAGTACAACTTGACTGGAAACGTAAGCGGCATTTGTCCCGAATGCGGAAGCGCGATCGAGGAAAAAGTACGATCTACGTTAATCGCGGAGACAGCGCAATCCGAGCTGCGACCGCCTGCCGTTGACGTTGCGAAGCGATTTCAAGGGTAAGGGAGCGCCGGGGCACGCTTGGTTTGTCGTGTCGCGCCTGGAATAGGGCGAATCGATATCATCGCGACCCCACCCTTTGCTTCGCAAAGGATGGGGCACCCACGAGTATCTGCTACATTTGACGGTTGAATGGCATCGCTTCGGCGGGATTACATGATTGCCTGAACAAACAGCGCAATGTCCTCGCCGTCGGCGCTGCCGTTGTTGGTCATGTCGGCGGCCCAGATACGCGCCGCGGCGGTGTCGCTGCCCAGCAGGACATTCACAAACAGCGGCGCATCGTCGAGATCGATTCGCCAGTCTGCGTTGACATCGCCTTTGCGTCGCGTCGGAACACAGACGTATTCGCTCGCATCGACGTTCCCATTGCCGTTCACGCTCGCGGGGACCTGAAGCGCAGGTACGAGTGCGCCGCCGTCGTTCGTCTGATAGGCGCCGAGCGCCAGGCAGATTTCGTTCGGTACGCTGCCGAATTCTCCGGCTAGATCGAGCGTGCCCTCCAGCACGCCGCCGTTCGGGCCGGTCATGGCCTGCGTCGCGCCGGCCGCGTCAAACCAACCTTCGTAATCATTGTTGTTCTCGTCGGCGAGGAAGGCATCCCAATCGGCGACCTGTCCGGCCTTGGCCCATGGGGCCGCGCGAAGCGCGCCGGGGGCGTCGGCGACGAATATGAAGTGATCGTTGCCCTCGCCGGCATCGGGTGCGGCGACGTAGAGCAGGCCGTTTCGCACGCCGTACCAGAGCGTCATGCTCCCGTGTTGTGACGCAATGGTGGCATCCGCGTCGAGGCTGCCGTTCATGGTCCACGCCGGGCCGGTTGGCGCACCGCCTTGCACGGGGTAATGCCAGTCGGCCCCGTTGTTGTTGTCCCACGTGCCCGCGCCGTTGTTGAAGACGAAGTCCAGCTGCGTCGCGCTTGGCGGCACATTGACGGTGATCTCCCAGCGATTGTTTGCCGCGCTCCACGTCATGGCCGGATCGGGCGAGATGACGGGGTTCCAGGTGTTGAAGCCGTAGTGAAGGTTTATCTGCGATGCCCCGGCCAGCGGCGGCGCGCCGTTTGCGTAAGTGATCGTGACCGGCTGACCGGCTTGCGCGGGATCAGGTGTCACAGTGACGACATTCCCGCCGCCGCCTCCGCTACCCGAACCGACCCAGACATGCTGAATGTCGGTCCGCTTGAGATTGCCCTGGCCGTCGATCGCCTCGACGTAATAGTCGATGAGCACATTCTGCTGGCCGGCGATCGTGGCGACGTAGCGATTGGCGCGATAGGTCGCGGGCAGGATGCTGCCCGGCGGGGCGGGCATCGGCGCGACGGTCATCGGCTCGCTGTTCCACGCGCCGACTTCCGGCCCGCCGGCGTAAGTCTCGTTTTGGATCGACGCGATGGGATTCTCGCCGTCGCCATCGACCCGCCATTTGAGCGTCACAGACGTCAGCCCGCTCACGTCGTAGGCGAAGGTCCACACGGTGAAGTCCGACGGCTGCGGCTGCGTGCCCCATTCCATGCCGCCGGGGTTGTACGGCTCGCGTTGCGGCACGAAAACCGTCGGCGGCGTCGCGTCCGACTGACCGGCGATGACGGAATCGGCGAAGCTGACCGCCTGGTTGCAGCCACGTGTCACGTTGCTGTCCCAGATCTCGGTGCCGTCCCAGTACCAGTAATCGCTCGCCTCTGCGCAGAGCAGGAAGTGCCAGGCCTTCTCGGTGTTGCTGGCGGCCGGTCCGCCCGTGAGGACGTTCTGCATGTTCGCGACTGGCGCAATCGCCTCGGCCATGAAGACGCGATTCTTCGCCGCCGTCAGCACGGCCCAACTGTTCCAGTCGGGGCTCCAGCCGCTGCCGTTCGGATCGCCGAGCCATTTCTTGAACTCGGCGTCGCCGTTGTCGGCCCCGGCCCACGAGCCGTCCTCGACGTGGATGATGTCGTTGGCAGCCGGCGGGAAACGCTCGAGATAATCCTGCACGGTCGACATGTCGTAGTCCGGGTCACCGCTGACCCAGTTCACCATGTTCTGAAAGTTGTTGTGATAGTAGGCGTGTGTGCCGCCGCCGAAGTTGTCGCCGTCGTGGTGCAGCACGACAAACATCGGGTGCGCCGGGTCGGTGTTGTATGGCAGGTATTGATCCATCACCACGTCATAGAGAAACGCCCCGTAGCCGCCGCGACCATCCTCGTTGCCCTCGTAGCGCGCCGCGGGCACGGCGACGACGCGCTGGACCGCGCCGGTCTGCGGATCGACGTGTTGTACGTGATGCGGCTGATAGCCGAAGGGGGCGCTGACGCGGCTGGGCGCCCAGAGATTGTTGAGCTGCACCCATGCACCGCCGGACAGGGCAGGGTCGGGATTGACCTGATCGGCCTTGCTCGGCGCGAAGAGGTTGGAGGCGTTGGTGTGCGGGTAGCCCTTGCAGGCGCGGTCGAAGTGGATGTTGTCCACGAGCACCCAGTCGATGCCTTCGTCGACGAGTGCAGGGATCATGCGCCGGCTGAAGGCTGTCTCGGCGGGGAACATGCCGCGCGTGTAACCGCCGGTGGACCAGGTGTTGCTGAAGACCTGCTTGTGCAGGCGGATTTGCATACGGATGTCTTCATAGTCCAGCAGGGGCATCAGCGGGTGGTGGTAACCGAAGGCGACCATGTCCAGCCGCGGATTGCCGAGGGTCGTCGGCGTGGCGACGCCGGCCTGGTAGTGTGCGTTCCAGTTGGTCCACATGCCGCCGTTGACGCCGGCATCGCGGAGGGCGTTGAGGTTCTCAATGAGCGAGCCGCTGAAACTGATCTGCGCGCCGAGATGCGGCAGGGCGCCGCCAATGGTGATGGCATCGCGCGGCCAACTGGTGTACGGCCCGAAGCGCTGATTGTGTACGTCGATGACGTTGAAGGAGAAGCGATTGGCGGCCTGGGTTTGAATGATGGACTCGTAGGGGTAATAGATCGGCTGGTGCATGTGCCAGAGGAAACCAACGTGAATCGGCTCGACGGCGCGAAGCGGGGCGGTTGTTGCGGGAAGAACAACAAGGCAAGCCCAAACCTGGTGGATGAACTTAGAGCTCAAAAGCCGGGTCATTGCTAAGTCCCGAACCTTAAAAGTACCTCGGACCGACCTGGTAAAACATTTTACCGCAAAGTTATGGTGGGTTTCAAGCCCCTCCCGTGCCTTTCGGCCGCCGAGGAAGCTACGCGAGGGAGCTATGGATGAAGTCCAGAATTGGTAGGAGAGACTTTCGAGGATTCTTATTTCTTCGGCAGGCCCATCACGTTCTTCTTGAAGACTTTCGTCTCCAACGGGCGGGCGTACTCGGTCCAGTCGCTGTCGGCATTGCGCGCGTCTTCGATGGCAGAGAGCGCCATGTTGAGCCGTGCGTCGAGATTGTCCAGATAATGCACTGCGATCGCTTCGAGGCACGCCGGCAGGCGGGGACTGCCGAATTCGTACGTCCCGTGGTGCGACAACACAATGTGCGTCAGCACGTTTTGCAGGTCCTCCGGGAACGGCTGGCCCGTCGCGTCGGCGACATCAGCGGCCTTTCGGTCGATCCAGATCGCCGCCTGCGTAATGTGCCCGACCAGTTGGCCCGCGCTCGTGTACGTGAAATTCGTGTCGTACGTCAGTTCGGCAGTCTTGCCGATGTCATGCAGGAACACGCCGGCCAGCACGAGATCGCGGCTGACTTCGGGATAGTGGCTATCGCTGTCGTCGTTCTTACCAAAGACGCGCGTCGCGAGCGTCAGCACGCTCAACGTGTGCTCCAACAGCCCGCCGACGTACGCATGGTGATTCGTCACGGCCGCGGGGGCGCGTTTGAACCCCTCGACGATGCCCTCGTCCTTCACAAACTCCTTGATGAGCGCCAGCAGCAGCGGATGCTTGATGGTGCGCAATATCGCCAGAACCTCGGTCCACATCTTGTCGATGTCGTGTTTGGTCCGCGGGATGTAGTCGCCGATATCGAACGTGCCTTTGTCCGCCGCGCGCAGGCCGTCGACGATGAATTGCAGTGCGCCTTTGTAGCTCTCGGTGCGCCCGCGCACGCACAGGAACCCCCCGTCGGGAATCATCTCGTACTGCTGCTGCGACGCGTTCCAGATTCGGCCGAGCAGCTGGCCGGTACGGTCGCCGAGGACGAGGTGGATATAAAGCCCGCCGTTGGTGGTAGTGCGGAGATCCTTCTTGCAGACGAGGAAGACCTGGTCGGCGAGCTGCTCGCCGGGTTGCATCTGATCAATGAACCGATGCTCGGGGGCTTTGGTGGTGGCCATGCCACGCATGATACCGTCGTCATGCGCGGATGAAAAACAAAGCCGACGGATCGAGATCCATCGGCTTCATATCAATTCACAGCGCTGCGGCGCCGGCGGGATCAATTTCGGCGACGAAGATTGGGCCGTGTCAATTGGCGCCAACAGACGATTCTTCGAGTTGTTCAAGGTCGCAGAACCCGCGGGCCGTCTCCCATCGGCGGTTGAACCGGGGAGCGGGGGGCGATTTCTTGCCGTCCTTGAGCGGGTCGATGGGGTCGATCAGGTCGCACTCGTCCTCGCGGCGGTGCAGGAATCGGACGCCGCACCGCGTGACACCGCGCTGCGGGGCTCGCAGGTTGACGACGACTCCCGTTTCGCGGCGCTGCCGGGGGTTTTCGGTCGGTTCGTCACTGAACGTCTGAAAGATCATGTCGATGCGCTGGCCGAGCATCGGAGCGTTCATGGCGGTCGTCATGATGCCCGCGCCGCCCAGCGAGAGGTCCACGAGGTGAGCGGGTAAGGCCTGCGGAGAATCGTCGAGGCGAAGCTCGATCGGAAGGTAAGCAGCTCGTCGCGTGTCGATGCGTCGTTCGAGGTACGAGAAGTCCATGTCAGATCTCCGCGAGGGTCGGTTGCGCGGGGCAGGTTCGGCGAAGCGGCCGGATTCTGGGACACCCGCACCCCCCAATCGTGCGAAACGGACGGTGCGTTTAGTTAGAAATGGCGAGCGACCCCTGGTGCGCCGGCACTTTCCGATCCGCCGGCATCGCGCATCGGTCGGCCGATCCGCGCGGCTTGAAAGATGGGCGTACTTTCGCGCTAATGCCATGTCTTGAACCGATTCACGACATCCGGGCGCGACCCGGGAAAGGCCCATAAACATGCGTTGGTCCCAGTTTCTGATTCCCACAACAAAGGAAGTCCCGAAAGATGCCGTCGTGCCGTCGCATCAGTTGATGCTTCGCGCGGGGTTGATCCGTCAGCTTGCTGCGGGCATTTACAGCTATCTCCCGCTGGGTTATCGCACGCTGCGCAAGGTCGAGGCGATCGTGCGCGATGAGATGAACCGCGCCGGGGCGATTGAGCTGCACATGCCGGTGTTGCACCCGAAGGAGCTGTGGCAGCAGACGGGGCGCACGGCGGCGATGGGCGATGTGCTGCTGGGGCTGCGGCCGGTAAAGGATGGCGACGAAGGCGACTGGCGCGCGCAGACGGTGCTGGGTCCGACGCACGAGGAGCCGGTGACGGAGATCGCGCGGGCGTACCTGAACAGTTACAAGATGTTGCCGGTCAATCTGTACCAGATTCAGGTGAAGTTCCGCGGCGAGGCCCGGCCCAAGAGCGGCGTCCTGCGTACGCGAGAATTTTTGATGAAGGATGCGTACAGCTTCCACCGCGACAAAGAGAGCCTCGACGAGGGCTATCAGCGGATGTACGACGCGTATTGTCGCATCTTCGCGCGGTGCGGCCTGCCGTACATTGCCTGCGAGGCCGAGAGCGGCCCGATCGGCGGCGACGCCTCGCACGAGTTCATGGTGCTGACCGAGGCGGGCGAGGATGTGGTGGCGCTGACGGAGAATGGGGACTACGCGGCCAACACCGAGCGGGCGGTCTGTGCGCCGCTGGCGCAGGACAACGACGAGATGCAGGCGATGCAGGATGTGCATACGCCCAATCAGCGGACAATCGACGAAGTGTGCGCGTTTCTGAAAGTGCCGGCGTCGAGGATGATTAAGACGCTGATTTACGTCGAAACACCAAAACAGCAAAACGCCAAAATGCCAAAACAGGAAGCCGCAACGCCGGTGGTCGTTTTGGTGCGAGGCGATCATGAGGTCAACGAGAACAAGCTCAATCGCGTGGCCGGCGCGAGGCTTGAATTGGCCGACGACAAGACGATCACGGCGCTGACCGGCGCGGCCGTTGGTTTTGCCGGGCCACACACGCTCGGCAAGACCGGCGTGGCGTATCGGTTAATCGTCGATCAGGCCGTGTCGGTGATGCGCAACGCGGCGACGGGCGCGAACAAGACGGATTACCACACGATCAACGTCAATCCCGGGCGGGATTTTCCGCTCGGCACACCCTCTCCCTCCCAGGGAGAGGGCCGGGGTGAGGGTGGTAACGCGTGTCAAGATGTCACGGTCGCCGACGTACGGAACGTCGTCGACGGCGATCTGTCGCCGACCGGCAGCGGCTCGCCGATTCGCCTCAAGAAAGCCATCGAGATCGGCCACGTCTTCAAGCTCGGCACCAAGTACAGCGACGCGATGAAGGCGACGTTCCTCGACAACGACGGCAAGCCCAAAGCGCTCATCATGGGCTGCTACGGCATCGGGCTGAATCGCATCATGGCGGCGGCCATCGAGGCCCATCACGACGAGGCGGGCATCATCTGGCCGGCGTCGATCGCGCCGTTCAACGTGCTGATCGTCGCGCTGGACCCGCGCGAGGAAGACGTGATGAACACGGCCCAGAAGCTGCACGACGAATTGGAGGCCGCGGGGGTCGACGTGCTGTTCGACGACCGCGACGAGCGCGCGGGGTTCAAATTCAAGGACGCCGACCTGATCGGCATTCCCGTGCGCATCACGGTGGGCCGTAGGAGCTTGGCCGATGGCGTGGTGGAGTTGAAGCGCCGCGACTCGGCGGAGGTGGAGAAAGTCGCGCCGGGCGAGGCGGGCAAGCGGGCGATGGCGCTGTGCAAATCAGTCACATAGCCAAAGAGGCAGTGGGCCATGATCGTCGTAGAAGGGAACTGCCGTCGAGGGGCTTGGGTATTTGCATTCGTGGCAGGCCTGTTTCTTCTCACAATCACGGTCGTCGTTCTTACTCGAATCTTGGTTACTTCAGGGTGGATTGAAGTAACCGAGTCTTGGTTTGAAACGCGGTATGGACAGCGCATGTTTGATAACGGCGGACTCGTACTGCTCGTTTTCTGCGCGGCACTACTGGCTGGTGTGTGGGGCAGGCTCTATTTCAACTCCTCTAACCTGACAATGGACGCGATCGGCCTACGATTTCCCTTTTTACCGGGGATGTCTTGGGGCAGGAGGGTGGCCTGGGAGAATCTGCGCTCGGTAGATTGGGTTAGAGACATCGCGGACCAACGTGTGACGAGGGCGGCGATTGGAAGCGCCGTCTTGATGTCAAGGGATGCAGTAGTCCTCATCCTGTATCTCAATTGCACGCGGTCGGTCGCCTGGCGCGGGAATCAACTCTTGAGGGTTGTCTATGGGTTGAATGATTTTCTGGGAGGATCACGTATTCCGGGAAATGAGAATATCATCGCCGAGTGTATCACCGTTAGCACGTGTCGTGCCAAGTCACTTATCGCGACGATCAATGCGTTGATCCGTGAACCCAACTTGCGTCATGAATATTGCAACACGGGAACAACGTATTCAATCGAAGAAGGGCAAAACGCATCGGTGTGCGCGCGTAATTTGGAAACGGGACAAGTCACCATCTTGGTAAGACGTTGACTTTGATATAACAGGCCGGCGACTTCTATACAAACAGCCAGCAAAGAGTCTATGTCTCCGTTTGCCCCCTGTGTTTCTTTCTTGTGTATGTCTTTGAGTGCGGTTCTACTTTGTGGCCGAGGAAGCAACTTCACGCATCGCTGACGCATTCATTTGTTGGGCGAATCAATGAAAAGGCATCATAACGCGCTTGTCGAAGCCGCGAAGCGGGCGATCGCGCTATGCAAGTCAGTTACATAGCCAAAGAGGCGGCGGGCCATGATCGTCGTAGAAGGCAAGTGCAATCGCATTGCGGTGGTCTACGGTGTTCTTTCGATTCTGGGAGCACTGCTTGCAATCGGGGGCTGGCGATAAGGTTTATCCCCATTCCGGATAGTCTGTCTGATCGCGCACTTGATGACTTCAATGCATCCAAGCGGTTCCTGGGCTCCCCGTTCTTCATTGCCATATGGGTCCTTTCCGCCTTGTTTGCGGCCTACATCTGGTGGCGGTTTCGAGCCGCCCTCGCATCGGTCATCCTGGATGCACGGGGATTGTTTTTCCCTGTGTTGCCGGGCTCTCGCTTCGGACGGTTAATTCCGTGGGACCTTTGTGCGTGCGTTGATCGGGCAAGCGGCGCGGAGGACGAGCGAATTCCGCGGTTGACGCGAAAGATGGCCGCGATCCTTTTTGCGGATTCAATGCTCATTTTCGTTTATCTGAATCAGCCCCGACGAGGCACATGGTCTTCGAATCGCTTCATGAAGTGGATGTATCAGGCGAATGACAATGCGTGCGTGGCGAAGGTCGCCGGAAGCGAACGCATAATCCTGGAGTGCATCGGTGTGGAGGGTTGCTCCCATCAGGCCATGCTTCGCGTTGTGAATGCCATGATCCAGAATGAATCGCTTCGGCGGCGTTATTGCGATAGCTCGACTTTGCATACAATTGTAGAAGCGCCGGTGGGCCAAATTCTGCTTAGGAGTTCATCAACAGGCGAAGATTTCCTGATCGTCGCCGCCGGCCGGATCTGTTCAGAGCCGATCGCTGCCGCTTGATCGATCTTAAAGGTTGGGATCGCAGTCGATTGATCGGTCTCACATAACAAATGCCTTTCTCCGGTCATTCGAACGCCCTACTGTGCGCTGGATCGCCTCTTGCGATCAGGTCTTGGATCATTTCGGTTCGGCGTAGCCGGGCCGGGTGGGGATATGAGCGCGGGCGGCTTGAATTGCAGCGGTCGATCAGGGTAAATTAGACACACATGATTGCCGTTGGAAGCGGGCGATTCCCGCGCGCCGCACGTCAGGGCCGATGCAATGGTCGATCCAGCCAAGTCCACAAGGTCCTCACGACCCGGCTCCGTGCAATCAAAGCCATCCGCGACCGATTCGCCAGAGGCGTCAGACCTTCCAAGTCTTTCCGGCCCGGTCCCGCGGGTACGGCTGCCGTTCTTTTATGTGCTGGCGGCCTTGCCCGTCAGCATCATCATGGTTCTGCTGCCGCTCCTGTATCTGGCCCTCATCGGGTTGATCGCGTACGGCACCTATCTGCACGCAGCGCATAACCACACCTGGATATACGAGGCTACCGGAGGGGTCAGTATCGGCCGGGCGAAACTCTTTGCATATCTCGCGCCGATGGTGATCGGCGGACTGCTGATTGTCTTTATGATCAAGCCGATCGTCATCCGCGGGCCGCGCGAGGAGATGCCGCTCTCGCTCGACGCATCCCAGGAGCCGAAGCTGTTCGCGTTTGTTGGCATGCTCTGCAAGGCGCTGGGAACTCCGTCGCCCCGGCGCATCGACATCAGTTGCGACCTGAACGCCTCGGCCTCGTTCCGACGCGGGTTTCTTAGCTTCTTCGGCAACGACATGGTCCTGACGCTCGGCTTGCCGCTCGTTAGCGGACTCACGCGCGCCGAATTGGCCGGTGTGATCGCGCACGAATTCGGCCATTTCACCCAATGGTTTGCGTTGCGGCTCACTTATGTCATCTCATCGATCAATCATTGGTTCGCCAGGGTGGTGTACCAGCGCGATTCCCTGGATGGCTGGTTGGCGGGTGAAAGCGAGTCGACGGAGTACGCAGCCTTCAAGCTGGTCCTGATGATGGCGCAATTCGGCGTCTGGCTCGGCCGACTGATACTCAAGGCGTTCATGCTCATAGGGCTGCTCTCGAGTGCCGTGTTGTTGCGGCAGATGGAATACCACGCCGACCAGTACGAGGCAAACCTGGTTGGTTCGCGCACGTATGAGTCCACGGCGCGGAAACTGGAGCTGCTCAACGCTGCGATGGCGTCGGCGATTTCCGATTTGCAACATTCCTGGAAGGAACGGCGACTGGTCGACAATTTCCCGTTGCTCGTTGCCTTGTGCGCGCGCCGGTTTCCGGCCGATGTTCAAGCGAAATTGGATAAGCGGCTGGCCGAGCAAAAGACCGGACTGTTTGACACGCATCCATGCTCGCGAGCTCGGATTGCCCGCGTGAAGAAGCGCGAAGCCGAGGGCGTGCTTCACGATGACGGTCCAGCGACCACGCTTTTTGGCAATTACCGGCAGATCGCTCACGCGGTCACGTTGGCGCAGTATCGCGATGAATTTGAACTGGAGGTCACGACGGACAATCTCGTGCCGACGGAGAAACTGTTCGGCGAGCACGAACGGCTTGCAGAAGAGTTCGAGGCCACGCGCGATTATTACAAGCCGGGCATCATGAGCGGATTGCCGCTCTTTCTTGGGGATGAACCGATCATCGGTCCGGCCGATGCCAATCAATCGGCCCGACGACTGGTCGCCGCGAGGCAGAAGCTGAAGGCCGCCGAAGCCAGTATCGCTAAATGGATGGCCCTGCGGCAGGAAGGGATCGAGAAGCAACGTGCTGGAATGACCGCGCAGATTTACTTGTGCATGAATCTCCCGATCGATCGCGTGCAGACGAAATTGCCATCCGTGAAGCCGCAGGACATCGAATCGCTAATCAAACAAAACATGGCCCAGGTGGAATCCGTTCAAGGAAAGCTGGAAGCCTGCCTGAAACTCCAGCGAGTCCGGCTGCGGAGCGCACTGGAATTGCTCCATGTGCCGCTGATTCGCAAACGCTTGCCGCAGGCTGATGAATACATCGACGAAGCCGAGCGGCTCATGGCTGCCTTGCGCCGATTGGAAGCTACGTTCCCGATCTGGAACGACATCTGGGAACAATGGGCGCCGATGCTCCCGTTTTCGGAAGCGGGATGTACCTTTGAGGAGTTTGAGCGCAGTTCTTCCAAAGGCGCCGGCATCGTGTCCAATGCCGGCAAAGTTCTTTTCGAGCGGCTAAAAGAGTTCAAGCAGGCCGTTAAGGAGGATCCGTATCCGCTCCCTCACGGTGGCCCTGCGACACTTGCGGCTTATGCGATTCCGCATCTCCCCTCGGCACGGAACTACGTCGCGATCGCACAGGTCGCCCCAGCCATGCATCAGAACATCGGCGCCCTCTACATGAAGATCATGGCGCGCCTGGCAAACATCGCACTCGCCGTTGAGAAGGTCCTCGATGCACGCTTGGCCGCCAGTTCGAAGCCCAAACCGGTTGCGGCGAGATAATGAGGGTCACGGCCGCCGTTCCTTTGATGCAAGTGATTCCGACGACTACGATAGTGGCGGTCACGGACGACACTCATGCGCAGCGACCTCATCGCACAAATCAATCCTGACGCACTGCGGCATAACTACCGCGCGCTGCGCGCTGCGGCGGGCGGGGCGAAGTTCTGCGCGCCGCTCAAGGCGGACGCCTACGGCCACGGCGTGCGGATCGTCGCGCCGGTGTTGCACGAGGCCGGGGCCGACATGGCGGCGGTGGCGACGGTGCCGGAGGCGGTCGAGCTGCGCGCGGCGGGGTGGTCGCGGCCGATCCTCGTTCTGGGCAACGTCCTGGCAACGACGGATGCGGCCGAGCGCGGCGAGCGGCTGGCGGCGATTGTTGAACATGGGTTGACAATCACCATTGCCGACGAAGACACGGTGCGCGTCGTGGATGAGTGGGGCGTTGGGGCGGCGCGAAATCCAAGCGGGCCAATCGACGTTCACATCAAGTTCGACACCGGCATGGGACGCATGGGTGTTATGCCCGGTGGTTTGCTGCCGCTGATTCAGCGCGTGCGGGCGTACCCGATGCTGCGGCTGGCGGGCATTTATTCGCACTTCGCCATGGCCGACTTTGACCCGTCGCAGCGCGATCTCGTGCAACACCAGCAGGCGGCCTTCGCCGAGTCGCTGTCGCGCGCGGGGGACTTTCTGCCGCCGGGCGTCATCAGACATCTGGCGAATTCCGCCGCGACGATCACACTGCCCGAGGCGCATTATGACATGGTGCGGCCGGGCCTGGCGCTCTATGGCTACTGGCCCGCGCTGCACATGCGCGAACGGATTGACCTGCGGCCGTGTCTGCGACTCGTCTCGCATCTGACGGCGGTGAAGGACCTGCCGGTCGGCCACTGCGTCGGCTACGGGCGGACGTTTGTGACGAAACGGCCGACGAAGCTGGGCATCGTACCGATGGGGTATTTCGACGGGTTCCTGCGAGCGCTGTCCAACCGGGCGGTGGTGACGGTCTGCGGCGCGGCCGCGCCGGTGGTGGGGCGGGTGAGCATGGATCAGTTGGCGGTGGATTTGACGGATGTGGCATGTGGGGCGGGACCGATCGCACCGGGCTGCGAGGTGATGCTCATCAGCGATGATCCAAATGCGCCGAACTCGGTGCAGGCGACCGCGACGATGCTTGGCACGATTCCGTATGAGGTGACGTGCTTGTTGGGGCCGCGCGTGGAACGAAACGTCGCGCCCGTTGAACGATGATTGAAAAACCGAGCCGGGTCAGTCATGACCCGGAATGCATATTCTTCGGATTACAAGCCAGTTTGTTTCTCGATTCCTGGCCGTCCAGTAAAAGCCGGTGCATGTCATTTTGGTTTACGAATCCGAGGCGACCGATTCGTTCAGGTTTTCGGGACGATAGGCGAGCAAAGCGAGTCATCATTCCGCCGCATGACTGCGGCGGCTCGGACGACGGGCCAATTCGTCTTCACGTCGGCGGCTGCCATTGGCCGCACCGATCCAGCAACTCATTCGGACCGAACGCTGCCTTGTAAATCATACGATTGCACTCGCGGATGTAGTAACCTGCGTACCAGTAGGGTTTGTCCATCTGACGGCAAAGGTCAATTTCCATGAGCGCGCTGAAGGTGCCGAGGCTCCGGCGGGCGTGGGCGGGGTCGAAGAAGAAGTACACGCTCGAAAGCGATTCCGACGCGACATCCACAATTCCCACGCCGGCGATGGCCCCATCGATGCGATAGACCATTTCCAGCGATTGCACCGGCGAGCGATACAGGAAGTCTCTGAATTGGGCGTATGAATCGACCATGTCCGATTCATGATGATCGCGCTGGTAGGCGGCAAAGATGCGATACTTCTCGTCGTTTGCACGCGGTCTGCCGGTCTGCACAGTGACATCCCGGTTGCGCCGCCATGCGCGTCGCTGCGAACGGCTCGGTCGGAAAGCTGCCACCGGCACGCGGATCGGGACGCATTCGCGGCACGATTCGCAGGCGGTGCGATAGACCGCGATCCCGCTGCGGCGAAAGCCCGCGTCCATCAACGCCTGATAATCTTCCTCGGTCAGCGGAGGATTCGCGCCGTTCGAGGCAAAGGCTCCCGGCACGGAATACTCCGTGATGGCCGTGCGATCCGGCAGGTAAGAGCAAGTGTGCGGCTCGCTAATGAATAGCGGCAGGGCGATCGAGATACGAGGTTCAGAAGGTGCGGTCACGATGGTTGGTTATCGATAAAGATCTGCCGACAGCCGTCGATTCGGCGATTTAATTGTAACACACGGCGGTATGTTGGAATGGACCGGACTTCGCGAAGGTTTGTCTTTCAGTGAATTGCGGGAAGTGAAAGGAGTCGGTTAGTAAGGTCGTTACTCAATTCCCATGTACTTGCACGAATCGGTCCGCTGTGAGATTTGTGTTGACACGGCCGGGAGATCAGCCTAAAACAACCATGTGGGGTGGGTGTAGGGCTGGACCGTAGCCACTACGCCATCGGGCGCACCGGCCCGAGAATCCAGGGATGGAGCCGACCGCGACCGCCGCGATCGGGATGACCAGCCTGACGAACGCCAATGAAGCGGCCGCCCGCGAATCAACGGACATGACGCGGTCGGTTGTGGACAGGAGCGAGTAACGGACATGACGCATTCATCACCCATGCCGATTGCGGTGGCGCTGGACATGGCAAAGCGCCTTCGCCATGAGCTGATTCGCCACATGACGCCGGAGCAACAGCGCGACTTCATGCGGCTGGAAAATCTATTGACCGAGGCGAACAAGAATCACCAGGCGGCGCTGCTCAAGGCCAAGCAGGAATCTGCCACGAAGGCGGCCGTGCAGCCCGCCTCGCACACCCGCAAGAGCTTCTGGGGCCGTTAGAAGCTGGCGTGCACGAGCGTCGACGGGGCTCTCCGAGTCGGCGTGGTTTGAACCATCCGGAAATCGCACTTACCATTCGCATCCGTGAACGGGGTGATTGCGCCTCGTTTGCCTTTGGATGCCCTCACGAATGCGGTGCAAGTTCTACTATTTGAAGTGTGATGCGTCGTGTGCGCTCCGGCCGAGATTGCTTCGAGCGGTGGGCGCCCTGTGGTTCATAGGTTTGACCGCAGCCGCCGCGCCGGCGGTTGCGCGTGCGGGGGAGCGTTCGATCACGTCGCTTGTTCCGGCGGACGCGCTCGTCATGTACTGCGCGAAGCCGTACACGTGGCTGGATCAGCCCATCGGCGAATCGGCGGGAACGACGCAACCGTCAGGCACGGCGGCGTCAATTGCGTCAATTGTCTCGATGTTGAATACGGCGGGCCTTATCCCGGCCGAAGGGCAGGTCTTCGCGGACATCGCCGGCGCGCTACCGCTGCTGGCGCAGTTTGAACATGCGATGGTGCTTCTGGATGTTTCCAGCCGGATCGTCGAGCAGCCAAAAGATCCCGGGGGCAAAGCGGACGAAGCGGAAACGGAAGTCAGCCTTCGCCTTCGCAACATGCAGGCAGCGGTGATATTCCGGACGCAGGGGCGGCATCAGGCCGTGGTGGATCAGCTTCGCCGCGTCATCGGTCGCTATACGAACAACGAAGTTGCCAAGCTGGAAAAGGGAACGGTCGAGGGCGTAGCGATTGATCGGCTTGTTGATTCGCGACTGCCGGGGTGGGCGGTCTGGGAATGGGGCGGCGTGGGTGAGTTCTTCGTGATCAGCTTTGGGTCGGATGCCTTTGCGAAGGTGGCGAGTACCGCGGCGGGAAAGAAACCGGCCATGCTTCAGGACGAATGGTATCGCACGGCTTTCAAGCGGACGCACGGCGAGCGGGCGTTCGCGCATTGGCTGATTGCGTTCATGCGGTTGGAGCAGGCGCTGGGGCCGCAGGCGGGCGGGCGGTTCGAGGCCGTGACCCGGGCGTTGCAGGCGGCGGAACTGGATCGCGACTTGTGGACCATCGGCGCAGACGACAAGCGTTTGAGTTGCCATCGCTGCTACCAGAAAGCCGGCAAAGATGTTGTGCAGAGCTACAGCGACCCGCAGGCGTTTTCGGAAGATCACCTGCGGATCGTTCCGAAGGAAGCCGAGCACGTCGCCGTGATTTCTGTGCCCACGAGCTGGCTGGTGGACAATGTGCCGCGCGGCTGGCTGGCGGCGCAGTCAGTGAGCAACGTTCAAAAGTGGCGCCGAGCCTGGCGGCAGCTTGAGCGCGACAGCGGAATCGATATAGGTGGGAATCTGATCAGCCATTTTGGTCAGACAATCGTCTTGTACGACTATCCTCCGCACCCGCTGAAGATTCCGTTTGCGTTTACGCTGGCGATTGAGATCGACGACGCCAAGGCCGTGAAGGCGGCGACCGATGCGCTCCTGGATGCGTGGACGCGCTACCTCGACGAACGCGCCGAGCGCAACAAGACAACGCTTATGCGAATCAAGGTCCGCCGCGACCCGGACAACGTGTGGTATCTCCAGGCAGGAATTCTCGGCCCTGCGATGAAAGTGATGGACCGCTACGTGCTGATCAGCTGGTCCCCGCAGTCCCTGCGTGAATGCGTGGAATACATCGAGCGGCGCGGCACGTCCCGCTCCAAACCCTGAACAGCCTCTCTACCACCTCGGCGCATAGGCATCCCTGGCTCGGTTGCGTCCCACACGTTACCGGCCGCATTGACTTTCAGGCGACGGGATGATAAATATGGTATCTACAAGCCATTGCTCCGAATCCGCGCCCGGTTCGCCGGCGGAATCGGGGTAACCAGCACCGGCCAGCCGCTTCCGGGGGGACCGCAGGCGCAACCGCAAACCCGGCCGGGCGATCAGCGAGGACGTCACCGTGGCGGGAAATTCATCTGGCAAGATGGGCATCGTTGTCGGCGTGGTCGCGGGCGTCGTGCTGGCGGGCGGGCTGGCGGCATCTCCGTTTTACCTGCCGATGCTTCAGACTCCATCGACGCGAGCAGCATCCGCGCTGGCGGAGCAGATCGAAGGAGTGCGTCGGGCGGTGCTGGCGTTAGACGAACATCTTACAGCAATCGCGGACATGTCCGGGGCGCGAACGGAGGCGTTCGAGGTCGCCGCGAAATCGGACGAACTGTTTCCGTCGGCGATCCGGGCACAACTTGAGGACACGACGAAACTGCTTCGCGCGGCGGCCGAGCAGGACAACCAGCGCGGGACGGCCATGACGGCTTCCGGCAAGATCCAATCGGGGGTGCCCAACGCAAAGGCGGCGTCAAACGAACTTCGCACGCGCCACATCGCAGCTCATACAAAGATCCTGAACGATGCTGAAGCGCAGGTGCGATCGCTCACATCCGCCGAGGGCGCGCGAGACAGTCTTGCCGCGACTCGAGTTCAAGCCCTGATTGCCTATGCCAAGGCACGAATCAGCCGGAATCGCGCGGCGTTCGAGCGCTGGCAGGCGCGGCAATATCGCGATCGGGCGATGGAACTGGTCAATTCGATTTCCGATCTGCGAATCCGCGTCGCATCGGCCGAGGCCCGATGGCCGACCGAAGCGATAACCGACGTCGAGGCAAAGATTCATCAGGTCGGCGAGCAACTGGACGCACTCGAAAAGGCGGAATCCGCATTGGCCGCGCAAGTTGCGGAGCGCAGGCAGCAGGTCGAGGCCCGCGACCGGGAGGCGGCCGACGCGCGGACTGCGATGGCGTCGTACCAGGGTAAACCCGGTGCGCTCCCTGCGGAGTACGAGACGCTTTCGACCAAAGCGCGAGAAGCCGAGGCGCAGTCCATGGCAATCGTCAACGGCACCCTGGATGACGCCGTGGCGCGACAGAGCCAGAGCGGGGCCATCGAGCCGCCGACCTATTCCGGAGGCACGCGGCGCGTGGGGCTGCGCGACCTGGAGTATCAATTGGCATCGATCGCCGAACAGGTCGAGACAGTCAAAGGAATTCGCACGAGACTGGACGCGCACCTCGATGACTTGAAGAAGTCGGCAAAGCAACTCGAAGCGGATCGCGATGCATCCGCCGAGGCGCTTTCGTCGCTGACGCAGCAAAGCAATGATCTGATTTCGGAATCCGTCAAACACGACGGGTTGGCGCAGAAAGCCGAGGATGCCGCGCTCAAGGCGTTTGCCGATGCCGGTCGGTTGGCAAAACAGGCTGCGACCATCGCCGCGACCCGCGCTCGAGAAGCAGGTTCGGCCGCATCCGAAGGCCGCACCACACCCGACGAATGCCTCACCCGTGTTGCGACCGAAGGTGACACCGAAGGCTCCATGCACTTCCTCGCGGCAGAGGTCGGTTACCACTCGGCGCTGACGCAGGTTGCCCGACTGCGCGCGGCGATGGATCAGGCTGTGGCGACGGGAGTAATCGAAGGAAAGCCCGCGTCGGTGGATGACCAGGCCGTGGAGGATGCCCGCAAAGCCGCCCGTGCCCTGCTCGCTGATTCCGTGGCGTCGTTCAAGAAGGCTTCGACTGCCATCAGCAAAACGAAGGCCGATTCGATCTCGGGGAAGAACTCACTCTGGCAGGTTCAGGTCGGCGAGGCTGCGGTCCACATGCTACTGGCCGCAATCGCAGAGAACGCCGACGAGGGCACGGCCGAGCAGAAGCTGGCCTACGACTTGCTGAAAGAAGCGGGCAAAGGTCGTGAGCAAAGTCCGCTCTTGATGCCCGCGCTGGATGCCCTGGAGTTTCTCCAGCAGTCGCCGGGTTGAACGAATCGAAGCCTCTCTGCCCTATTATTCGCCCCCCACGAAATGCCGATGGATTGATCGATCCAGCGGGGTCTTTGCGTCGTATTCTGAACGTCTCACGCCCCGGTTGAGCGATGCAGAACGTTTGGCGAAGGCGTGAAGAAGCCGCTATCATAGACGGATTCTGAAGACCGACCGGAGCCGCCTCAAGGGTGAGCCGGCCCGCAGAAAAAAAAGGGAGCCTTTTCGCATGACCGTCGCAACCGCCGTTCGCGAGGATTACAAAGTCGCCGACATGAGCCAGGCCGCGTTCGGCCGGAAGGAGATCGAGCTGGCCGAGCACGAGATGCCGGGCCTGATGGCGATTCGCAAGGAGTACGCCGCAAAGAAGCCGCTGGCGGGCGCGCGGATCACCGGCTCGCTGCACATGACGATCCAAACGGCGGTGTTGATCGAGACGCTTGCCGAGCTGGGTGCCGACGTGCGCTGGTGCTCGTGCAACATTTTCAGCACACAGGACCATGCGGCGGCGGCGATTGCGAAGGCTGGCATTCCCGTCTTCGCCTGGAAGGGTGAGACGCTGGAAGAATACTGGTGGTGCACGCTGCAGGCGCTGACGTGGCCGGACGGCAGCGGTCCGACGCTGATCGTGGACGATGGCGGCGACGCGACGCTGCTCGTCGTCAAGGGCGCGGAGTACAACCGCGCCGGCAGCGTGCCGTCACCTGATTCGACGGACGTGGAGGAAATGCAGATCATCCTCAAGCTGCTGGCGGCCGAGCAGAAGCGGGACCCGAAGCGCTGGATCGGCATTGAGAAGGCGATCGTCGGCGTCAGCGAGGAGACAACGACCGGCGTACACCGGTTGTACCAGATGCAGGAGGCCGGGACGCTGCCGTTCCCGGCGATCAACGTCAACGACAGCGTCACCAAGAGCAAGTTCGACAATCTATACGGATGTCGCCATTCGCTGGTGGACGGCATCATGCGGGCGACAGATGTCATGCTGGCCGGCAAGGTGGCCGTTGTCTGCGGCTATGGCGACGTGGGCAAGGGCTGCGCCCAGAGTCTACGCGGCCAGGGGTGCCGCGTCGTCGTCACCGAGATCGACCCGATCTGTGCCTTGCAGGCGGCGATGGAAGGCTACCAGGTGCTGACGATTGACGACGTGATCAGCACGGCGGACATCTTCATCACGGCGACCGGCAATTTCAACATCATCACCGCCGACCACATGAAGAAGATGAAGCACAACGCGATCGTCGGGAACATCGGCCATTTCGACAACGAGATCGACATGGCCGGGTTGAAGAAAGTGCCCGGCGTCAAGCGGATCAACATCAAGCCGCAGGTCGATGAGTGGAAGTTCGCGGACGGGCATTCGGTGATCGTTCTGGCCGAAGGGCGGCTGCTGAATCTCGGCTGCGCGACCGGGCACCCTAGCTTCGTGATGAGCAACAGCTTCTCGAATCAGGTGATCGCCCAGATCGAACTGTGGCAGAATCACAAGAAGTACGAGAAGAAGGTCTATACGCTGCCGAAGCACTTGGATGAGAAAGTCGCGATGCTGCATCTTGAGAAGCTGGGCGCGAAGCTGACAAAACTGTCGAAGGAGCAGGCGGCGTATCTTGGAATCCCCGTGGAGGGACCCTACAAGCCGACGCACTATCGCTATTGATACGAGCGATTCCGACACCGTCACTCCCGCGAAGGCTGGAGTTTGGATGGTGAGGGGATTCGCTGGATACCAGTCTTCACGGGAATAACGTGGTGACTGATTATTCACGAAGCCGACGGAGTTCAATCTGTCGGCTTTTTTTGCGCCCGGAGGATTCGCTACGCCTGGGCGCACTTGCAATCGAAACAAGCGTCACTCGCCGCTGCGTTTGCGCGCGATGCGCTTGCGAACCGACGGAAGCGGCAGTGTGTTCAATACCTGTTTCGCCTCCAGCCCGGCGCGCCGTGCGACGGTCACGCCGAACTTCATCTGCTCCATCTGAATCGCCGCGTGCGAGTCGGTGTTGATCGCCACGAGGACGCCCGCGTCGCGGGCCATCCGCGCGTGCAAATCGTTCAGATCCAGCCGCTGCCATGACGCATTGATCTCCAGGATCGTGTGCGTCTTCGCCGCCTGCTTCACCACGGCGGCCATGTCCAGGTCCATTGGCTCGCGCTTGTTGATCAGTCGGCCGGTGGGGTGGCCGAGGATCGTCACGTACGGATTCTCCATCGCCTTGAGCACGCGCGCGGTGACCTTTGCGCGGTCCTGCCGCTGGGATGCGTGAACGCTCGCGACGACCAGATCGCACGCGGCCAGCAGCGAGTCGGGATAATCCAACTTGCCGTCGGAGAGAATATCGCACTCGCAGCCGATCAACACGGAGATCGTCTTGTGGTCTTTGTTGAGCGCGCGAATCTTCTCGATCTGCCGCCACATGCGATCAATGGTGAGGCCGTTGGCGATGGTGCTGGACCGCGAGTGGTCAGTGATGGCGATGTACTCGTAGCCCCGTTTCGACGCGGCCTCGGCCATATCGGCGGCGCTCATCGTGCCATCGCTGGCCGTCGTGTGCATATGGAGGTCGCCGCGGATGTCGGAAAGCTCTATCAATCGTGGCGTTTCAAGGAATTCCAGCTCGCCGCGATCTTCGCGCAGCTCCGGTGGAATCCACGGCAGGCCCAGTTTCTTGTAGACGTCTTCCTCTTTCTCGCCCGCGACGGCCTTGTCGCCGGTAAACAAACCCCACTCGTTGAGCTTGAACTTCTTTTTCACCGCCAGCTCGCGCAGCCGGACGTTATGCTCCTTGCTGCCGGTGAAGTATTGCAAGGCTGTACCGTAGGATTCGCGAGGGACGACCCGGCAATCCACCTGCAACTCACCGCCGCCGCGGCGCTCTACGAGAATCGATCCCTTTGTATCGCCCGCCGCAAGGACTCGCACCGCCTGCGGCAGCTTTGTAAATGCATCGATCACCGCCGTGCCGTCATCGGACTCGCAGAGAATGTCCACGTCGCCGATGGTTTCGCATCCGCGGCGCAGGCTGCCGGCCGCCTCGGCGCGCCGCACGCCTTTGACCTTCCGCAAGACGGCAAGAATCTCGTCGGCGAGGGTCCACGCCACGCCCAGCGGGGTGCGATCGCCGGAGCGCTCCGCGAAGTCGATGCCCTTGGCGATCTGTTCGACGCTTTTTTCGCCCATTCCCTTGAGCTTCGCCAGTTCGCCGGACTGGATCCTGGCGCGGAGCGCATCGAGCGAATCGACGCCCAGTTCCTTCCAAACCAGCGCGATCTTCTTCGGCCCCATGCCGGGAATCGCGCGGAGCTTCAGCAAGCCCGGTGGAATCGAAGCGCTCAATTCGACGTGCATGGCGACCTTGCCGGTCGAGAGAAACTCCTCGATTCTGGCGGCCATGCTCTTGCCGATGCCCGGCAGATCGGCCAGCCCGCCGCGCGCGGCAAGTTCGGCCAGCGGCTCGGTCACGTCCTTCAGGCTGCGTGCGGCGCGGCGATAGGAGTTGACGCGGAAAACCTGCTCGCCGTTGATTTCGAGGATGTCGGCAATTTCGTTGAAAAGGCTGATCAAGTCGCTGGTTGAGGGCATGTCACGAATATATGACTGGGCCGAGCAAATGTCATGTCGGTCCTCGTAACGTAGCGAGTCGGGCCCTTGAAACTTGGGCGTTGTGGCTTAACCCGGGCGCCGGGAGCATTATTATTGCGCAAAGCCCGAGGCAAGCCTCAATCGAACGCCTCCCTGTGAAATGCCGATATTCGAGTCGCAACAGAAAGGATCCTGCCATGGCTATGGTCGGCGCGACGCAGATGGGTAAAGGACAAGTGACGATTCGCCGCATCGGAATCCTGACCGGTGGAGGCGACTGCCCGGGCCTGAACGCCGTCATCCGTGCAGTGACCAAGACCGCGATCTTTGACCACGGCTGGCAGGTCTTCGGCGTCGAGGACGGTTACCTCGGATTGATTGAGGACAAGGTGCGGCCGCTCACCGCAGGCGATGTCAGCAACATCCTGACGCGCGGCGGTACGATTCTGGGAACGAGCAACAAGGCGGAGCCGAGTCGATACCCGGTGGGGGTCGGCAAGAAGGGCGAACCGGTCTTTGGCGATGTGCGCGATCGTGCGATGGCGACGTACGAGAAGTACGGCATGGACGCGCTGGTGGTGATCGGCGGCGACGGCACGATGAGCGGGGCCAATGGGCTGATCGAGCTGGGCATGCGCTGCGTCGGCGTGCCCAAGACGATCGACAACGACCTGATGCACACCGAGGTCACATTCGGTTTCCAGACGGCGGTCGAGACGGCGACCGAGGCGATTGACCGGGTGCATACAACGGCGGCGAGCCACCACCGGATCATGGTGGTGGAGCTGATGGGGCGCAACGCCGGTTGGCTGACGCTGCACACGGGCGTGGCGAGCGGGGCAGATATCATTCTGATTCCGGAGATTCCCTACGACATCGCGAAGCTTTGTGACTTCTGCAAGGACCGCAAGAAGGCCGGCAAGAAATCCACGATTGTCGCGGTGGCGGAGGGGGCCCGGCCGATCGACGGCGACGTGGTGGTGGATCGCACGATCGCCGACAGCCCGGACCCGATCCGGTACGGCGGTATCGCTAACGTGCTGCACCGCCAGTTGGAAATGTGTTCGAACATCGAGGCGCGGGCGGTTGTGCTCGGGCACGTGCAGCGCGGCGGCACACCCTGCGGTTTTGACCGGACGATTGCGACGCAGTTCGGCTTTCATGCGACGGAGTTGCTGGCGCGCGGCGAATTCAATCGGTTGGTCGTGGTGAACCGCGGCAAGTACGGCAGCGTGCCGATCGGTGAAGTGGCCAATCGCCAGCGGACCGTACCGCCGGACGATGATCTCGTCCGCGCCGCCCGCGCCGTGGGCACCGGATTCGGCGATTAAGGTCTCCGGGCGATCAGCGACGCCGCGATACGCCGCGGCGAGACCAACCCCTCTCTTGACACAAGCAGTGTCCAACCTTTGAAGAAGGTCGCCAGTTCGCCGGGCCGCAGAACGCGCTCCGGGCGCGTGGGCTTGCCGAATCGCTCTCGCTGTGGATCGACAAACGTCTCATAACAGATGAATCCGCCCGGGCGAACGGCTTTGACCAGCGCCGGCATGAGCGGTCGGTGCAGGAAATTGAAACAGCACACAACGTCGAAGGAGTCGGCCGGGATTGCCCCGGGGGCCGTGACGTCGCGCGCCGTTGCGGCGATTCCCACGCCCGTACGACGCGCGAGATCTTCACACCGCGCCACGGCGTCGGGCAGAATGTCCCACGCGGTCACCTCCAGGCCGTGTTCCGCGAGAAAGACCGCATCGCGTCCCGCCCCGCATGCGACGTCCAGGGCGGTGCGGCCTTTAACATCGCTCCATTCAGCTTGCATCGCGGCAAGCAATTCATGCATGAGCCGGTGCGGCCGCCAGAGCCGAAAGGACGACGCACCGGAGGCCACGCCGACATCAATCCTCCGCAGGTCGCCGGGTTCTATTACTTCAACCTTCCGGTCGCGCGCGCGAAGCGCCTCTGCGGCTTGCTCGGCACGTTGCGAGTCGTCGTCAAACAGCCAGAGAGTTTCATACGGCGGCGGCAGTTCGTGGATGCGATCTGCCAGCTCTTCCAGCGGAATGTTCACGGCATGGGGATCGTGCGCCGCAAGGAACTCCGATTCCTTGCGGACATCCAGAAAGGGCCGGTCTATTGAGTGCGGATGATGGGAATAGGGAAGCGGCTGCACTGCGTGTCCTCGTTGCCGCGCAGGGTGAACCGCCGGCCGAACACGATTATGATCCCGGCATGACCGACGTACCAACCGGCCTCAACGACGATCAACTCGTGGCATGGGCGACGAATCAACCGGCCGCGTCGCCGGCGTTTCGGCCGACGGATTTGCAACTGGATCGCCGGGAGGGGCTGACCGTCACCTGGGGCGACGGCGTGGTGAGCCGCTACCCGCTGGTGTATCTTCGCAGGCGTTGTCCGTGCGCGACGTGCCGGACGGAGCGAGAGGCCTCGGGCACGAATGCGCGCGGCTCCGCGAGCGTAACCACATCATCGGCCGGCGAGTCAGGCACTCGCTCGATCAGCTTGACGATTCTGCCGCAGGGCGTTGATCGCGCGACTCAGTTTGTCGATGCGAAGGTAGTCGGAACGTATGCGATCCAGATCACCTGGGGCGACGGGCACAGCACTGGAATATATGATTTTCGCTATTTGCGTGTGATCGCGCCGCCCTAGCGTCGCGCGTGGGCATCGCGGCGGCGAGGCAACTCATCCCGCGTTGCCCGCAAGATGCCGCTGCAGGCAGTGAATTGCGTCTCGTGCACCGTAGAATCGCGGGTGAATCTGCAGGACGCGACGATAGGCCTCAATCGCTTCCTTTTCGCGATGCATAGCCGCGAGGCAATTGGCGCGCAAAGCGTGCGCCGCGAAATGATAGGGATTGATCTCGATCGTACGGTCCGCGTCGCGCAGCGCATGGGAATAGGCGCCGTCGAGGTAATGCGCCTGGCCACGCTGGTGAAACGCCTCCGCAAATCGACGGTTGGCTCGAATCAGGGGCTTCAGCAGGGTCGCCACGTTCTCGGAAACGCCGGCTCGAATCGATTCCGCGATGCGCCACAGGGCCTGGTGTTCCAGCGGCGTTCCGGCGCGGAAGCTGATGGTCCACATCGCCTCTTCAGCGGCTTCCACGACTTGCTCGTCCGCGTGATGCAACAGGGTTGCCAATCGCGGGAGGCTGTCGGCGTGGCCAGTAAGCCCGACGCATAGTGCGGCCGTCGCGACGACGACCGGGTCGGATTGGTCCAGCAACAGCACAAGACACGGGACGGACCACGCTTCGCGCAGGGCGACTGCGAGACCGTCACGGTCGCGACGTGCGAGGTACGGGGTCGCCAGGTCAAGCAGCCGGGAACCGGCGACGGTGTTCTCATCCATGAAGGGCGCCTCCAGTGAGCCGTCCTGATCCAGTGATGTCCAGACAAACGTCTTGCCATGCGCGGCGATCCGCGTCGAGTGAGGCAAGCACGAACCGGGGTAGCCAGAAAGGGAGTTCCCGGTTCGCCACCCGGAGTCGGGTGCGGCATCCAACTATACGCCTGTGAATTCCAGGGAATCAAACGCACAGCGTATGGCAGGGCAAAAGTTTATGTGTTAACATCCGTCGATTGTTATAACAGTTGAATTCTGCTTCAATTTCACTGGTCTAACCGTCTCAAGGGCGATACAGCCTATGGATCCCGGGCAAATCAAAGCGATCCTGGAGGGGGTACGACGGGGTGAAAAGTCCGTGACCGACGCATTGTCGGCCCTGGCAAACCTGCCGTTCGAATCGCTCGGGTACGCGAACGTGGATCATCACCGTGCCCTGCGATGCGGATTTCCCGAGGTCATTCTGTGCCAGGGCAAGTCGCCAGCGCAGACGGCGGGCGTTTTTGAGAAGCTGGCGGCTGCCGGGGGCAACGTTCTGGCCACGCGGGCGTCGGCCGAGCATTTTGCGGCGGTGGCTGCGGTTCGATCGGACGCGACTTTGCACGATGCGGCGCGGTGCATCACGCTGCGGCAACAGGAGCGCCGGGAGTCGAAGGGAATCATCGCCCTGATTTGCGCGGGCACGGGCGATCTGCCGGTGATCGAGGAAGCGCGCATCACGTGCGAAATCATGGACCAGCGCACCGAGACGTTTTATGACGTAGGCGTGGCGGGCATCCACCGATTGCTGGCGCACACAGAAGCGATACGCCGAGCACGGGTCGTGGTCGTGGCAGCGGGAATGGAAGGTGCGCTAGTCAGCGTCGTCGGCGGCCTTGTCGAGGCGCCGCTCATCGCGGTCCCGACAAGTGTCGGATATGGAGCGAGTTTCAACGGCCTGACGCCACTCCTGACCATGCTGAATTGCTGCGCGCCGGGCGTCTCGGTGGTGAACATCGACAACGGCTTCGGTGCGGGCTACCTTGCATCAATGATCAACCGCATGGCGGAAAACGCGCAGGAGTCGAGTGGGCCATGAGGACCAAACACCTATCGCTGCCCAAGCTGCCTCCCAGAAAACGCGATGCCCACAAGGGAGACTTCGGGCGCGTGCTGGTCATCGGCGGTTCGCGCGGCATGGTCGGCGCGCCGGCTCTGGTGGCGAACGCCGCGCTTCGAAGCGGCGCGGGCCTTGTTACGGTGGCGTGCCCGGCGGCGATTCAGCTTGCGGTTGCGGGACTTTGTCCGTGCGCCACGAGCCTGCCGCTGTCGCAGGATTCATCCGGCCGAGTCGATTTCCGGGTCGCCCTGCGAACCCTGCGGCAAGAGGGCTATCTCACGTCGCGTCCGGCGGTGTCGGTCGCGGCGATCGGCCCGGGCCTTGGCCGTGGAGACGCACGAAGTGACCGTGCCCTTGCAGCCTTGTTGGAAGGATTTGCGTCACTCGGTGTGCCGATGGTGATCGACGCGGACGCGCTCAACGCGCTGCCGGTCGTGGCATCGGGCGGCAATCGCGCTCGCCGACGGGGGTCGGAAACGCCGCGTCTGGGTCGCGCGGTGCTGACGCCGCATCCGGGCGAAATGGCGCGGCTGACGGGATGCACGACCGAGGTCGTTCAGGCGGACCGTCGTGGCGCGGCGGAGCGATTGCAGCAAGTGCTGGCGCGCGGCGGTGAGGAGATCGTGATCGTACTGAAGGGAGCCGACACCGTCATCGCAGGCAACGACGGCACGGCGATCAACACGACGGGGAATCCCGGCATGGCGACCGGCGGCAGCGGGGACGTGCTGACGGGAATCATTGCGGGATTGATTGCACAGGGCATGAGTCTGTTTGACGCGGCCCGGCTCGGCGCGCATCTACACGGAATCGCGGGCGATCTGGGCGCTCGGGAACTTGGCGGGGTCTCCCTGATCGCCACCGACATACTGGCGCGACTTCCCGATGCGTTTCAAGAAGTCGGCCGCTAATCCGCGGAAGGCTGGGTAGCGGGCGGATCGTTTTCTTCTTTGGATTCCTTCGCGTTTGGATTGGCGGGCGCAGGCGGCGCCTCCATGCTTCCGATATCCTCGATGCGCGCCAGCTCGACGGGAACATCGATGCGTTGAAAACGCCGCTTGATCGTCAGGACGACGGTCTCGCCGGCGGCGCGATCGCTCAAGCGGCGCTGCAGCTCGGCGAGGTCGCCTGTCGGCTTGCCATCCAGCGCGACAATCTTGTCGCCCACTCTCAACTCGGCGCGCTGCGCGGGCGACGGAATTGCAATACGAGCGATCTTTACGCCACGCGACTGCGGAAGCAGCTTGTCCAGAAAGTCCAGCGCGTCGTCCACATCGTCCGGCTCAAGCACCACGCCGATCTTGCCCGGTTCGATGTTCTGTCCGGCTGCGAGCCGCTCGAATACGGCGTCGATTCGATCTTTGTAAACCGCAAATCCAATGCCGCCGTCGTACCACTCCGCGCCGGCCAGGGCGCCACCGCCGCCAGCCATGGGAACGAGGATTCCGATGAGGCGCCCGTCGAGGTCGATCAGCGGCCCGCCATAACTCGTTGGACTGACTTTCGCATCGGTCTGGACGGCGTTCCCGTTGCGACGGTCGACTGCCGAGATGATTCCGACGGAAGCAAAGGTTTGTCGCAAAGAAGGCCCCAGCGCCGAATGACTCATGCCTTTGCCGCTGGCGATGGCATATTGTCCGACGCGCAATTCATCGCGCGGCGCCCAGATGGGCACGGGCAAGTCGCGCGCGTCGACCTTGACGAGGGCCAATCGTCGAATGTGATCGCGTGCGATGAGCCGCGCGACGAGCCGTCGATCGTCATGGAGCGTGACGGTGATAACGGACGGGTCGCGCGCGAAATTAAAGCTGCTGGAGAGGATGTACCCATCTTCGCTGACGATGACCCCCGTCGTCGGCCCTTCGGCGAGACGAAACGACTCTTCCATGGGGCCGCGCGGCGTGTCGCGTCGGATTGGCTGGGCGCCGCCGATTGTCTCGATGACAACCATCGACGGCTCGATCGCCGCCAGCCCCGCGCGAACGACCGCAGCGAGGTCGTCGCTTCCGAGGGGGGTGACCTGGGCGGAAGCACTGCGCGGGCCGAGAAGGGTGATCAGGAGCAGGGCTGGTAAGTGCAAAAAAAACGGCACCACTGCCGCGGCGCCGCGACTCGAAAACGACCGTGTCCCAAAGCGTCTGGCGACCGCTCGCGTCATGGCTGACTCCCCGATGACCTGGCGGAGACAACCACCTCCACCGTGACAATCTCCGTTCCACGCTTGAGCGTGAAGGGAACGCGCTGGCCCGGCGTCAGGGTGGCGACGTGTTTGCTGTAGTCCGCTGCATCGGCGATGCGGCGTCCGTCCACGGCAATAATCAAATCATCAGGCCGAATGCCCGCGCGGTCGGCCGGGGAGTCGCGCCGCACGCGTTCGACAAAGGCCCATGTTTGCCGGTAGCCGATCTTGGAGAGCGTGATGCCAATATAGGGCTCGCCCGTCGGGGGCGCGCCGGTTGAGTGCGGCCTGTTTGACTCGCCAATCGAGTCGGGCCCGGGTGCCGCGGCGCCGTCCTTGTGCGACGATCCCTGGCCGAGGAACGCAATCATATCCTCGCCGGGGATTGCATGGTTAACACGCGTGTTCGTTGCGGCGGCTTCAACGATCAGGCCGACGAGGCCGACCAACTTTCCGTCGGCGTCCAGCAGGGGACCGCCCGCCGCACCAGGATTGGCGGTAATTGCGTCGTAAACCAGTACGGGGCCGGGGTAGTCATACTCTTGCGCCAGCCGCCGCGCGTCGATGGTCGCCTTGAAGCTGAAGACGCCGCGAGTGAGCGAGACGCTTTCATCTCCCTCGGCGATTTTGAACCAGTTGCCCAGGGCAAAGACCGCGTCGCCAGTCTGCAAGCCGTCACTGGAATGCGGCGCCAGATGCGGCAGATGAGACGCCTTGATACGCAGCAGCGCCAGCTTGCGGGCGTCGTCCCGCCGGACCAGTTCGGCCTCGTGCGTGGTGCCGTCGTGCAGGACGGCCCGGATGGATCGCCCCGCAAGCATGACCGACAGGTTGGTGAGAATCAGTCCATCCGG
Source organism: uncultured Planctomycetaceae bacterium (assembly GCA_964592235.1). Taxonomy (GTDB): domain Bacteria; phylum Planctomycetota; class Phycisphaerae; order UBA1845; family UTPLA1; genus PLA3. The sequence goes on along the minus strand of CAZQCF010000003.1, from coordinate 77,713 downwards.
TGAGATCAACACGCCTGTGCCGTAACCCTGTTGTCGACCGACGCTCGCGCCGTAGAGCTTCACGACGGCCGGCGCGGCGCGTGCGAAGACCTCATGTGCGGTGAGCGCTCGCGCGGCGAGCTTGGGGACAGGCAATTCGGTTGTGGACACGCCCTCGTGAGACGATGCCGCGGTAACCCACCCCAGCACGACGGCGAGCGCTTGCGGGAGGATCCCGAGGTGTTTCGTACTTCGGGGCATCGCGGCGCTCATGTCACACCCCCCCGGCAAGAACGGAATCGTATTGCTCTTCCGCGATGAGCCGATCATTTTCATAGATTCGCCGTCGCATGGGCAGCCGCAGCGCACCGCTGCGCTTCACGTCGTCGTATTCGTAGCGCGTTCGAACCGACGCCGGGCCATGCGTGAACTCAATAAAGAGCAACGCTCCGTTTTCGTCGTCCAGACCGATGTGCGCCTTCCAGGGAGATGGCCCGGTATGCTTCAGCACGACCGCGATACGACCGTTGACTTCATCGCCTCCCGTCACTTGAAACGGCAGGCGCGATGCGACCGGGTCGATTCCGAACAACTTCCACCGAATCGAGCGCTCGATTTCAATCGGCGCAGCGCTGGGAGGTAGCTCTGCCGATGTTGCAGCTTTGTCTTCATCGTGTTCGATGGGAACGGGCGCGTTGCCGGGCTGATCAATACTGAATCGCCGCCCGGACCACTCCAGCCGATTTACCTGGCTGATCGCTCGGCGACCGCCGCAGAAGTCGGTGAATTGCTTCAGAGCGCGGCGAACCGCCCGGCGATTCGCTTCGCTGCCGGGCGCGAGCGGTTTGAACGGATCGGGCGCCTTGGAATTTGCGGCATCCTTGCGGCCGCGCGGTCGTGGCAACGGCGATGCCTCCAGCCGACCAACAAAGCGAATGGTTTCCGGGCCGCGCTCGAGCACGGCTTCGATGGGCCAGCCGGCGGGGAATGTCCCCAGAAGCGAGAGGAAGTGGTTGGCTGACCGGATCGGCGTGCCGGCGAAGTGAGTCAGCCGATCGCCGGCCCGCACGCCTGCGCGTGCGGCAGTGCAGTCCTTCTCGATTCGATTGATCGTGACGCCGTTTGGCCCGTCCGTCACGGTGAATCCCGCGGCACCGTGCGCCGTCGTCAGGCCGGCTCGCAGGGCGGGAATGAAGCGACGAATCTGGTTGACGGTGATCGCATAGCCAACGCCGACGTTGATTCGCCCGCGTTCCTCGATGCTGACGCGGCCGTTAATGCCGACGAGCTTTCCCGTCATGTCGAACAAAGGGCCGCCCGAGTTGCCCGGGTTGATCGACGCATCGACTTGAATGCAATCAGAGTAGATCAGCGCCCGGCCCGCGCCGGGCTGATACCGATGCAGACCGGAGATGATGCCGAACGTGACGGTCGGCGTGAAGTCTTCGGCAAGCAGAAAGGGATTGCCCAGTGCGAGCGTCTCGTCTCCGACGGCCAGCGTGTCGGAATTGCCGAGCGTAACGGATTGAAAGGGCGCATCGCCCTTCAAGCGAAACATGGCCACATCTCCGACCGGGTCCAGTCCGAGCACTTCAAGCGCGTAGAGTTTGCCGTCCGCCAGGCCGCCCTCGCCCTCGCGCGATGGAAGGAGCGGAGCGACGACGTGATAATTCGTCAGGCCGAAGCCCTCCGAGTCGATGAGCACACCCGACCCGCCGCCGGCGCGATTGTCCTTCGGAAAGATGCAGACTGCGCTTGGCGTTAATTGGCGGATCAACTCAACGCGGGCCGACTGTGCGACCTCGACCCGCGCGCGGCGCGCGGCGAAGTCGTCGGCCGCTTCGGGCGAAGTCGAGTCATCCGCCGCCATGCCGGCGATCAGAATCAGTGCCGCGGCGAATCCCCGTGCGAGCATTTCAATCATCCGAGCGATCAACCGGCGATCGCGGTTTGACGAGGACCGGCGCGCCCCAGATCGCATGATCGCCGAGATCCAGGTCGTCGGTCGGATCGCACACCAACTCCAGCACGCGAGCACCGGCCAGTTTCACTTTGACGCGCAGCGGCCCATCACCCCGCCGCATGACCGGTGATTCGTACACAACGCGGCCGTCCAGTTTGACGCGAAAAACCACGCTGGCGAAATCCGGAGCGGAATCATCGACGCCGACCGTGGCAGTAAACGCCTCGTAAGGTTGGGAAAGATCATAGGACAGCGACGTGTAGGCGTGCACGCCGAGACCGCGCGAGAAGGACCGGCCGCGGATCATCAGCGGCTGCCCACGGAGATTGGCATTCCTGCCGACGGACCAGGGTGCGTCGAGCACGGACTTGATCTGCGTGGTCGCCGGCTCGAGATCGACGAGCGAGACTACGCGGTCGCTGGCGAGATCGATGCGCTGCACCGCGGCCGACGGGATGTCCATCGAACCGAGGAGTTCGTGGTTGAGCGACACACGTTCAGCGCGAATTGCGACGAGTGAGCCGCGTAGAACATCGCCGCCGAGCAGGGCGACGCGGGCAAGAGAGGGTTTCCGCAGAGGTTGAGAACCGAAGACGATGCCGACGATCGATTCGAGCGGCGCGGCTTGAAGTTTGCGACCGACGCGAAATTCGCATTGGTCAGCGATAATTGATTCGACTGCGCTGGGAACGGCCAGAATTTTTCCCTCGCGCGCGAGAAGTATCAGGTCGCGGCCTTGTTCTCGGCGCGCCAGTCGGTCCTCGTATTCGGCCGAACCGGATCGCTGGAGGCAAATCCCAGCCAGCGCGGTAAAGGGCAGCATGATCGGCTCGTGCCAGGTCGTGGCAAGAATGACCTGCCCCGGCGCGCGCTCCCCGGCGGACCTAATGGTCCCGGTCAGGTTGCTACCATCGACGAGCAAGACGGCGTGATCGGCCGAGCCGTCCGCTCCGTTCGAGGCGCTGCTGGTGGAATCGCGGATGAATGCGATGCTCGCCACATCGGGAAGGGGAACCGTGCGAGGGGCGCCGTCAACGTTCGCCAGGAGGTTTGTTGCGGCAAGTTCCAACCCGGATGCCTCAAATGATTCACCCGAGATCAGGTCGATCTGGCAGCGAGGAGCTGAAACGTACTCTTCGTCCGGGCCTGCCCGCACAACCGACAGGCCGAGGACCATCCCTGCCACGACGCCACCGAGAATCGCGCAGACGCGGACATGGAAGCGACGGAACGGCCTGCGCCGACCAAGGGCGAGCCGGCCGTCGCGGGAGCGTGCGGCGTGAGGATGCGTAGTCATCACGAGGGCGGCTGGTCCTTTGCAAGTTGACGATAGTATTGTTCAAGCAGGTCACGATAGCGGCTTGGAAACTGTCGCTGAAGTGTTTGAATGATCTGTTCGCGCTCGCGTGGCGGCATCTTGCCCCACGCCTCACCGGGGGTGACGCGCGAGCGGCGCAGGACGGTGTCGCCCGCCGGCGCGCCGCTCGGGATGCGCGATTCCTTCGCGCCAGAGCTTGGCTGGGGCTTGTTGCCCTTGCCGCCGCCGCTGGGGGACTTCTGCCGAGCGTTTTTCTCGTTCTCCTCGGCTTCCTGGATCATGTTGTCCAGCAGGGCAACGGCCTGCTGCTGGCGCTGCGCGACCGGTTCGCCTGTGTCGCCCAGTTCGATTCGCTGGTGAGCGTAAGCAAGGAGATCGCGCACATCGCCGAGCTTGCCGGGGATGCGGCGGTCGATCTCCGTGACGATCTGGGTGGCCGTGACGCGCAATCGCTGCGGCGCTTGCGGATAGGCTTTAAGGAATTGCGTCAGGATCGCCTTGGCCGCCTCGTATCGAAGCTCGCGAATGTAACTGTAGCCAAGCATGAAGAGCATGTGGTCCGCACCGGGCGTGTAGCGGTCCAGCGGCGCGTGCTGGGAGAAGATCGGCTCAAGTACGGCGATCGCCCGAGGGAACTGCTCCAGTTCCACGAGTGCCGTGGCGGCAAGGTTCGCCGCATTGACCGCGAGGTAGGGGTCTGCTTTGTCCGTCGCAGCCAGCCTCGCAAACCGATCGGCCGCGTCCGTCATTCGTTCGTCCTCCATCGCCTTTAGTGCGTCGGCGAACTCGGTGGAGCAGACGGCCAGCGCGCTCGTCAGGAATTCACCCGCGCGCTGCGGCGTGGCCTCGCTTGATTTCTCCGAAACGAACTTCTTCACCGCAGCGGGGTAGGCCGCCTGTGCCTGCACGGATTCAATGAACTCCGCAATGATCTTTTCAGGGGGACGAGGTTCGGTAACGGGTACTGTAAAGGGCGGCTCCGGCGCAAATCGGATGGCCGGCTGACTCGCGGCAGGTGGATCGGCCGGCGGCTTGTCCTGCTCCGGTGCGGCGCGGGTCGATTGACCTACGGCAATCCAGCTTGTGAGCAAGATGATTGCCCCATTCTTGAGAATTTTGTCTCGCATCGTGCAGTGCGCGGCGTCGGCCGCGGCCCTTTCATTGTGTTCGCGTCAGGCTCTCGTGCATTTGCTTCGCCATGTCGGAGACCTGCTTCTGCCGCTCGGCGAGACGCTTGAGTTCTTCTACCAGGCCCATGGCGTTCTGCTCGGTGGTCCGTAGGCCGTCCAACCGCGTCGTGGCGGAGTTGATGCGCATCTGACAGGAGCGGAGCAGTTTCAGTTCGGCCGACCCCGGCAACAGGGGCGGATTCTGATCCTGCGACTGGCTGCCGTCGGATTCATCCGGCGCCGATTGCAGTTCTTCCTGCTTTTTCTTCACCGCATCCAGCAGTTCGCGCAGGGCCTCCTCAATTGCTTTCTGCAACCCTTGCGTTAATTCCGACACATTTGCCGCGGCGAGATGATCCCCAGCGACGCGGCTGTCGTCGCGAATCTGGGATACGATCTGCGGAAAAGCCACCGTCGTGCCCTCTTCCTTGAGAATCGTCAACGCCTGGTCGGCCTCCTGCGAAATCCACTGCTGCCCGGCGGCCAGATCGGCCAGGGCCAGTTGATCGGTGCGCTTCCAATTCGCCCGGCCCAGCTCGTGCAACGCCACCGTCGCTTTGTTGCAATCGAGTTGCTTTGCCAGCATCGCCGCGAAGCGCGTCTCCAAGGCGGCGAGCAGGGTCTCTTGCTGCTCCTTGCGAAGTTGCTCCAGCGTGGCGTTCAAGAGGTCCCGGGCGGCTTTGAGTTTCTTGAGCGCTTCCGTCTGCTTCTCCGCGGCGTCCTTCGGTTTCTCCTTTCTCAATTCGTCGGCGGCCTCGCGCTGAAGCGGGACGGCGTTTTCGACCTCCTGCTGACCAGGCAGGGGCTTGTTGTCTCCCATCTCCTGATTCGGTTGCCCCGACTCGTCACCGGACGAATTTTTGGGCGACCCCGAACCGGGTGGCGACTGGCCGTCCGGCTTGTCGGAATCGCTCGGTTCTTCGGATGAATCGGGGCTGCCTGGCTGTGCGGGTTTCGGATCGGCGGTTTTCATTTCACCGCCCAATTGCTCCGTTTCGCGTGCCGTCTTCTCCTGATCGTCAGCCTGATCCCGCGGGGTCGGCGTCCTCGCATCGTCACGAAGCTGTTTGTCGATTTGTTCGATCGCCTCTTTGAGCGAGGCTTCCGCCAGTTCCTGCGCCTGCGTCGCACCGGGAGCGTCGGATTGATCGAGGCGCTCGCCGGCCTGCTTCATCGCATCGGCGGCCTGCTGCGCGGCTTGTCCGGCCTGGGTCGCCGGGGACGCGTCGGTGCGCGGGAGATCGTGAAGCGCCGTTGCCTGTTTCGTGGTGTCGTCGGCGAGGCTGCGTTGACGAGCCGCGGCGGTCTCACGAGAGATCGCGCCGGTTTGCGCTTGGGCACGAAGCTCTGCCTGCCGCTCGGCCAACTCCTGAAGCGAACGTTTGGCAACCTGGAGTGCGGCGGAGCGGGCCTGGGCCTCGGCGGCAGCCTGGGCCTGCTCCAACTCGCGCTGCTGATCCTTGATCACGCGCTCCAGCGACTCGCGCGCGGCGTGCAGCCGTTCCATCTCGTGTTTGCGCGCAGCGGAGTCGTCCGGCTCTTCAAGCAAGTATTTCAGGAGAGTTTGCAGATCACGGGCTACGGCTTCCTGCTGATCGCGGGCGTCGGAATACTGTCCGGACTTCAGCGCCGCGATGATCTCGTCGATCTTCTGCCGAACCAGCATGCTTCGCGAGGCGCCCAGCGTACTTAGAAGCTTCTGTGCCTTTTCCGGCTCGTTCTTTCGAAGCGCCTCGTGAAGCTGAAACATGCGATCTTCCAGCCGCGTGACGCGATCGCGGACCAGGGCCTGACGCTCGGTCAAGGGTTGGGCTTCGCCGGGGCCGGGGCTTCGATCGGTCGCGGCTCCTTCGGGCGACGGCGCGGCATCCTGCCATGCCAGCACGGGCGCGCGCGGCACGGCCAGGGCCAGCGCGCAAAGGAGTGCGAGGTGTGCGGAACAACGCCGATCGCGGTGGAATTGCATCACTTCTGCGGCTCCACAAGGGGTACGTCGCGGCCGGGCTTCGAGGTCGGACTTCCCCCGAGCAGGCGATCAATCTCCGATTCCAGTTGCGTCTGCGTCTGCCGCGACACGTCGCTTTGCAGACGAATGATGTCTCGCAACAGCGTGACCGCCTCGTTGTACCCTTCCCATTTTAGCATGTTGGACAGGACCGAATACATGGTCTCCAGAATGGCAGCGTGGCCCCGTTCGATGATATCGGCGATCCGCGTGTCGCCGCCGCCGCCAAGCAGCCCCAATTGATCGGCCACCCCCGGCAAGTCGGTTGAAATGAGCCGCCCCAGGGGTGCGAGCACCGCGGTATCAAGCCGGCGGCGAATCGCCGGATTGTCCAACTGATTGGTTCGCAACTCGTCTCGGATCTGCTCGAACTGCCTGCGAATCGTCGTCAGTCGAACGGCGATTTGCCGCTGCGCCCGTTGCTCCGCGGCATACTGCGCGGCGAATCGGGCGGAACCTGCTTCCTCACGGGCATCGTCGTTGAGGTTCATCACACGATGGCGAATCTGTTCCTGCGACTTGATAAGCATTTCGAATTCGCGCCGCCACTCGCTCTCGCGCCGGCCAAGCTCCGCCAGCAGTTCTTCTGCCGTAACGATGCGCAAGGTGAAAGTCGCGCTGCGCCCCAAGCCCGGCTCCGAGGGCGCCGATTCGCTTCGGGCGGGATCCGTCAATACCGCTGTTGACGGCGCGGATTCCCCGGTGACGCCGGGCATGGCGGGCTGCAGGTCTTGCGCTTCGACTCGAAGTGTGAGCTGATCGCCTGGCTCCAGTATCAGCGGAAGGAGCGGGAGCACGTGATTCAGTTCGTAACGAGTCTGGCGCGGTTCAAGCCCGGGCAGCGTTTGGGTGGTCGGCGCGGTCTGCGCTTCGGCATCAACCTCGCCAGAAGGCCGCGAAGCGGCAACCATGGCGGCCCGCCGGACTTCTTGAACCAGACGCACGTCCTGAATACCAAGATTGTCGTCCGCCTGGACGGCGACGTCGAGCACGGCTTGCGGCACGACGGCGTCGCCCGCGCCAGGAAGTGCCAGTTTTACTTTGGGTGGCGGATCGTTGATGAGTCGCAGGGCCAGCGTGACCGGGCGCAGGTCGGACAGCCCCTCCTGATCCACGAGGGCGAAGTGATACTGACCGCTTTGAGTCGGCTGAAACGTCGCGGCGATACGCCGATCCCCGTTCAGGGTCGCCGGAATCTCTTGTCCGACCGAGCTGCGAAGCGTCGCGGAGCGAACGGGCTTGTTGGCTTCAGCGATGATCGCGATGGTCGAGCCGCGCAGCGCTTCAACTGCGGCCTGCCCCGCGGGGAGCGCGAACCGCTCGACGCCCGCGTAGGCAGGCGGTGTGATGTCGATTTGCACAGAGCGGATGGACGGCCGAACAACGCCGACGACGCTGAACCAGTCCGTCGATTCGTCGGCACCGAAGCGGCGAATCAGCAAGCGCAGCCGAAACGACTCGTCGAGCGGGCCGTAATCGAGGACGAACTGACGCTCGCCCCGCAGGGCCATATCGCGAACGCGTGTCTGACCCGTGGGGGACTCGACTTCCACGGCGACGCCTGGTGGGACCGCGCCGTCGGCGGTTGCCGCCAGTATCAATTCGTCGCCCAGCGGCCATCGCAGCGTGCCGTCAGCGAACCCCTCCAGGGTCAGCCGGACGTTCGACGGCCACGGCGCCTCGCGCAACAGCCAGTTTCGTGCGAGAAAAACCCGCACGACGTTCGGCGCCGAGGTGGTGATGAACGCGGCCGTGACCAGGGCCAGGGCCGCGACGGCAAGCGACCGCCGTAATCGGCCCCGGTTATAGACTTCTGTAGGATCGAGTGACGCGGCGTCCTTCACGGCCTGGCGCATCAGTTCCGCGACCAGGGCGGGGGACGCATCGTGCGGCAAGTCGCGTTGCTCGGCGAACGCGGCAGCGGAAATCAACCGATCCCGAAGGCCTGGATGACGCCGCTCCAGCACTGCGATGACATGTTCGGCGCGCGGCTGCGCTGCGACGACCCACCAGACATGTCTACGAAAGTGCCGAATTGCCAGACCGACGACGAAGAGCGTGATGACCAGGCGTGGCCCCAAACCCAGCGCCATGAGGCGATCGAGGCCGAATTGAACAAGAAGCAGGGCGATCAGGGCGGCGAGCCAGATCGCCGTGGCGCCAAGCAACGCCCTGCGACGCGCGGCGCGCGCGACCTGCACGAACGGAGCGAGCGCCGTCGCCCGGAAATCTGCGAGCATTGATTCGGGCTGGTGCGTCATAACAACCTGGCCTGCCTGCGCAGGATCCACTCCGCGCTCAAAAGCACCAGGAGAATTCCTAAAACGGTCGCGTTGTCCCAAAGCGGACGCGGGCGCTCGCGCGTCACCTGCGTGCGGCCGGCGTCGGGAATTAGTTCCGGTAGTGTGCGGGCCTCGTCGACATCTAGGTAGCGTCCGCCCGTGGCGACGGCGAGTTGCTCCAATGCCGCCCGGTTCATCGCCGTCCCGCGCATTTCAAGGTCGGGCCGGACCACGGGAATCTCGCGCGCGATCTCCACCGGCCCTGCTACGCCTTCGATTCCGGGGGATGTGAAGGCGACCCGGTACGTGCCGGGAAGATCAGCGTTAAATCGCGCCTGGTAATATCCGTCTCTCCCGGGAATCGCGCTCGCCTGTATTGTACGAGCTCCGTCCCGCGAGCCTTCGCTCTTAGCGGGCGAGGAATCGTCGCCGGAGCGAATCGACGTCGGAGTATCTATTCGCACGTCCAGGTCGGGCGCGATCACGGGCGCGAATCGCGCGTCCAGAGCGCGCAGCGTGAGCGCGACCGATTGTCCGACTTCAAACTCGTCACGCTCGGTCAGAATCTGTCCGCGGCTGCGCCCTCCGGCGAGTCGACCTTCAACGAGGAAGCGAATCGTTTGAATCCAGAAGCGGTTAAACGGCCGCTCGTCGGCCTGGCGCCATCGCCAAGTCGAGTTGATCCCAAGCCACGCCGTGCGCCCTGCGCCGACGAATTGCGTTGCCAGCAGCACGTGGGGCCCGCTCGCACCGACCATTCGCGGGTCGCTGTGCCGCATGAGTACCGACGCTACGGGCTTCTCCCGACGGACGGGAAAGTGCCAGTAGATGCCGTCCAGGCGGGACCAGATGGCGCGATTCTCGACCGGGTTCCCGGCAAGACGGAGAATCGGATCAAAGGCCGTTTGCTCTGAAAATGCGATCGGCCAGGCACGGGTCTGCACCTGCCCCATGTCGTTCAGCACGATTTCCGCGTCGGGGTCGGGCACGATCGGCAGGATCTCCACAAGGCCCGTCGTGCGCGGGCTGCGCAAAAAACGACCCGTATACTTGTTGCCGGCCTGAACAAGCACACCGCCGCCGTGCTCACTGACAAAGGTTGCGACGAGGCTGGCCCAAGTCGGATCGAAGTCGGCCGGGTCGGCGTCCATCAGGATGATCGCGTCGTACTTGAACAATTCCTCCTGATTCGACGGAAGCGTCGTAATGACGACATCGCCCTCGCGCACGGCGTTGACGTCGGCCGACTGGAGCCAGAGGCTCACGTCGATCCCCGGGTCGCGCTCCAGCATGCGCGCCAGATATCGGTAGTCGTACGAAGGGGCTCCCGCAACCAGGAGCACACGCACCTTGTCATCCAGAATCTGAACCGGCGGTGTGAGGCTGCGGGAGTTGTCCGCCGCGATTGATTCCCGATCGAGCGGTTCGACGCGCGCGACGAATCCAAGCGTCCCGGGCGACGAAGCCTTGTGTTCGAAGGTCAGCGGCTCGATCGCTCCCCGGTCCGACGGGCGAACGGATCGCGTCGTGAGGAGGCGCGGCGCCGCGGTACCGGCCTGCTCCCACAGTTGTACGTTGATCGGCTGATCCCCGAGGCCTTCCGCCTCGAGCCGCACGGTGACGTTGAACGGATCGTTCTTGAAAGCATGGCGCGGCGCCGTGATTTCACGAACCGCGACGTTGATCGGCGGCGCCGGGTCGCCGATACCCACGGCGTAGAGCGGCACACCGCGCAGCTTCAGCAATCGGGCGACCGTCTCAAGGGATTCTCCCTGATTAATGTTGCCGTCGCTGAACAATACGACCGCCGACACGGGGGCTCCACCGAGTTTATCCAGCGCGCTGCGCACGGCAGCCGAAAGATCGGTGGCATCGGTATCGGCCGCTGCGAAACCGGTAGCCCGCTCGCGTTGCGGAACAATCGGTGATGCAGGTCCGCCATCGATTGTGCGCGGCACGAACTCGCGCTCGACCGGTCGGCGAGCGAACTCGAGGCGACGGACCGCGTTGCGATGTGCCAGCCGGCGTATCAGCGCGGCGTCTTCCGCATTCTGGAGCGCGTCGATGATATTCGTTCGGCTGACATCGCCGGCGTCGGGATCGAGACCGACGCGGCGGATTCGCTCCGCGTCTTCTTTATTTCGATATTGATCTGTAAGGGCCATACTGGCCGAGCAATCGGTCAGCACAATTGTCACCGCGTCGAGCCGGCGATGAATGTACTTGACCAGCACGGGTTCCAGGCCGATCAGGCCGAGTAAGACGAGCACCGCAGCGCGAATGGCAATCAGCCCGCCGCGCGCCCGCGCGGAGAAGCGGCCGCGCCCTTCACGACGATACATTCGGACAATTAGAAACAGACAAATCGCCGTGGCGATCGCACCGATAAGCAGGGCGTTTCCGGATGACCAGCGGGCCAGTTCCAACTGGTTCTCGGTCCGCTCGGAGCGGGCGGCCTGTGCCAGGATGTGGAAAGTCTGCGTAGTCATTTATCCTCGAGTTCCAAACCACCAGGCAAACGATTGTTCCGCCATCAGAACGGCCACCGCTATCAGAAGCAGCGGCCACCACAGCTCGGTCCGCAACGCCTGGCTGTTCGAAATCAGGGAATCCAAGTCTTGAACATAGATGAACGGCACGTTCTGGATGCCCGCCTGCAACTGCTCACGCGTGGCCGGGGCGAGATTGGATTCGCGGGAGTCGAGATTGACGCAGCCGCGGCGCGTGTGCAGTTGGCCGTTCTTCGTGGCGAGGAGGAGTTCATACACGCCGACTTTGTCCGTCTCGTTGAATTCGAAGAGCGCGCCACGTTCGCCGGCGCGGGCGCGAAGGGGCCAATCGGCGGTGACGGGATAATCAGGACCGCGCGCAGCGGCGACATCGGTATAGCGGGTTGGATCAATGGGGCAGACGAGGGGCCGGCCCACGGTGGCCTGAAGCAGGGCGGCGGGCGGTCGTGCAACGTGCTGCACCAGTTCCAGCATGAGCGGGACATAACTGAAACTCGCCGCCCAGTTGTTCCAGTCCTGATCGAGGGTTGATGCCAGGAAGATGCAGGTCCCGAGTCCGAAACGCCGCTCGACCAGGAGGGGCGAACGTGCTTCGTCGTTGAGCCGCATGAAAACAAGAGGCGTCGGTCGATCCGGCGCGGACGCGGGGCGGGGGCGACTCGCGGCGGGGGACTCGGAGAGTTGATCTTCTTTCAACGTGACGAAGGTATCGAATTGAACCTGCCGCAGCGCGCCGGCGAGCGGATCGACAAACGCCCGAAGCGCCGGGTGGTTCGTATCCCATTCAAGCGGATGGAGCGGCCCGCCTAGGGCCGCCGACTCCACGTGTTCACCCAGTGGCAGGGGAAGCCACCCCTCGCCCTTTCGATAGAGTGACTCATTGTACCACTCGGTATCCAACTGATTGCCCGCAGCGACGATCACGCCGCCGCCGGAATTTAGAAATGCATCGAGTTGCTGTTTGCCGGCGGGATTAAGCCGGGCGACGTTGGCGAGTACGACCGCGTGGAAGGAGGTGAGGTCCATTCCGTCGAGGTCGGCCTCGGAGACGATTGTGATCTCATTCCCGCTTGCGGCGCGTCCGGCGGGTCGCAGGGCCGTGCGGAACAGATAGACTTCATCGCGAAACGGATCCCCACTCGGCTCGCCGTCGACCAGCAGGACGTTGATGGCCGCCTGAACATCAACCGCGGCGGCGCGGCGGTCGTCGAGTGTCAGCGCATCGCGCTCGGCAGCCCCGACGATCTGCCCGATCAGGATCGAAGACCCGGCGCTGGGGAACGCGACCTCGAACGGCTCCCGCCGCACTTCTCCTGCGCCAAGGCGTCCCACTTGAATGGGCGGAATCACCTGATCGGCCAGGGACAGGCTTAACTCCAGATCGCCTATTTCTTCCGTTGAATAATTCGCCAGTACGGCTTCGAACCGCGCCGGCACGCCGGAGACGACCTGCGGCTGCATCGCGCGGAGATCGAGCAGTGCGAGATTGGCCGGCGTGGCGGTGGAGACATCAATCAGGACGATTTCGGTCTTTCGAGGCGGCGCGGTAAGGCGACCCAGGGCCGCTGCGGCCGGTGTCAGGGCGCGGGCCAGGTCGTCGGTCGCCCAATCGGCGCGCTGAAAATCGCTTACCACGTAGACGATCGCGTTAGCCTGTGTGCTGCCGGCGTGAAGCGATTGCGCGATGGCATCGAAGGTCGCTTCGAATCGGGCCGAGTAATGCGAAGGTTTGGCGCCCTCCAGTGCGTCGAACAACCGGCGGGCTGCTTCGCCTTCCAGCCGTGGCGAGGCGACCAGTGGTTGTTTGGCGCTCGAAGTGCGCCAGATCGACACGGCGTCCTGCGGCGACTCCGCGGCGAGCAACTCGATAAGGCGATGTGCCGAATCAATGGCACGTTGAAATGAGGTCTGCCCGGCGCCGACCCGTGCGGCCATGGAGAAGGAGTCGTCAAGGACGATGATGCGTTCGCTGCGCGGCGCGGCCCCGATCAACGAAGCCAGCGACCCGCGCGACAGGAACGGCCGGGCAATCATCATGGCGATGAGCAGGATCGCGAGGCAGCGCAACGTGAGCAAAATGAGCTGCTCCATCCGAACGCGTCGTCGGTTTTTCTTCAGCGCGTCGAGAAGAAAGTCCATGGCGGCCCAGCGCACACGTTGAAACCGACGTCGCGAGAGGAAATGAATCAGGATCGGGCTGGCGACGCCCAACGCGCCGGCGGCCAGCGCCGGATTCATCAGAAACCCGGAGAGCCAGGTCAGCATGTGCGGCTCCCTTGCCGAAGCGAGTTTCGCGCGAATGAACCAGCGAAGCGTGGCGTCATGCCGTCATGCCCTCGCCTTGACGCGGTGGGTTCGGGCCGCGAGATACTGCCGCAGGGCGACGCCGATTGGTTCGGCGGTCGAGAGTGCGAGATAATCGGCTCGCTGGTTGATGCACGCAGCCTGAATGCGCTCCAGATGGCGGTTCAGCGCTTCGAGGTATCCCGTGCGAAGAGATTGCGGATCGACGAACAGCTCCGCGCCGGCCGACTCGATTCCCTCGAAGAGCGTGTTGTCCTGAAACGGGAACGTGCGCTCGTCCTGATCGAGTACATGCGCCACGATGACCTCGTGGTGGGTGTGCCGCATCTGCTCGATGCCGGCTATGACGTCGTCCGCATCGGCGAGCAGGTCGGAGATCAGCACGACCACGCTGCGCCGTCGAAGCCGACCGGCCAATTGCGTGAACGACGCCCGCGCGTCGGTGGGCCGCTCCAATCTGGCTCGCTCGAGGAGGTGAATGATCGCCTGCAGGTGCGCCGGGTTCGAAAGCGGTTGGATTTCGTCTCGCACGCTGTCGTCAAACAGCATCAAACCGACCGCGTCTTGCTGCTGGGTCAACAGAAAGGCGAGGGAGGCGGCAAACGTGGCCGCGTACTCGAACTTCGTCATGCGGCCGGACTCGACCGGATGCTCGGGATAGCGCATCGAAGCCGAGCAGTCGAGCACCAGATGCGCCCGCAGATCCGTCTCTTCCTCATACTGTTTGATGTAGAAGCGATCGCTCTTGCCGTACACGCGCCAGTCAAGGTGGCGGATGTCGTCTCCGGGGACGTATTCTCGATGTTGCGCGAACTCGATGCTGTGTCCCTGGTACGGGCTGGCGTGCATGCCGCTGACCACGCCCTCTACGACAAAGCGAGCGCGCAGCTCGAGATCACTGATCCGCGCGAGCACGGCAGGGTCGAGATAGGGGCGATTGGATGCCGGCATGATTCTCCCTTCGATCGCTGGCGCGACCGGTTCATTGTCCGTGTGACATCATGAAAGCACTTTTTGGATGCGTGCGTCCGCGGCGGTTCCGCCCTGGTGCGGCGGGGTCGCGTCAAGCAGTTCGGCTACGAGTCGATCGGGCGTGTAGCCCAGTGCCTGCGCGGCGAAATTCGGGATGACGCGATGACGCAGCACCGGTGCCGCCAGGGCGCGCAAGTCTTCTGTTGAGACATGGTAGTTCCCGCGCAGCACGGAACGGGCCTTGGCCGCGAGGATCAGGTATTGCACCGCGCGCGGCCCTGCGCCCCACGCGACGTTCTTGCGGATGAACTCGGGCGAGGTCGAATCGGCCGGCCGGCTCTTGCGGACCAGATCGACCGCGTGCCGCACGATCGGCGGAGCAATCGGCACGCGGCGGACGATTCGCTGAAGTTCGACGATCTCCGCGCCGCTCAATACGGGCGCGACTTCAGGCGTTACATCGGCGGTCGTCCGCTGCGCAATCTCACATTCGTCGTCATACGTCGGATACCCGATGAAGACTTTGAACATGAAGCGGTCCTGCTGTGCTTCGGGCAGAGGGTAGGTGCCTTCCTGCTCGATGGGATTCTGCGTCGCGAGGACGAAGAACGGTTCATCCAGCGCATGCCGCACGCCGCCGACGGTGACCTGACGCTCCTGCATCGATTCGAGCATGGCAGCCTGGGTCTTGGGAGGCGTGCGGTTGATTTCGTCAGCGAGGATGATGTTTGCGAAGACGGGGCCTTTGAGGAAGCGAAAGACGCGGCTGCCGGTGGCCCGGTCCTCGGCGATGACCTCGGTGCCGGTGATGTCGCTGGGCATGAGGTCGGGCGTGAACTGAATGCGATTAAAACTAAGCGACAGGCACCGGGCGAGGCTGGAGATCATGAGTGTTTTTGCAAGGCCGGGCACGCCTTCGAGGATGCAGTGCCCGCCGGCGAAGAGCGCGATCAGCAGCTGCTCAATCACATCATCCTGACCGACGATGATCTTGCGCAATTCCTCTCGGATACGGCGATGCGAATCGCGCAGTTTCTGTGCGGCGGCCAGATCAGCCGTATCCGGCATCTCGTTTGCGTTTGTCTGCATGGCGTCCTTTCCGTGGCGGCGCTGGGGCCGCGCGGGGTTGAAGTTGCTTAGCGCTGCATGATCGGGAGATTGTTGTACGGAAGCTGGAGAATCAAGAGGGAGATGGCGGTGCCGTACACGTAGCCAACCGAGTCACCCTCCCAGGAGCCGTCCTCGTTCTGGGTGGCCAGCAGGTGATCGCGAACTTTCGGGAAGTAGGCCTTCCACGTCTCCTCGCCGGCAAGATAGTTCACCTGTGCGTAGTAAAGGTGCGCGTAGAACCAATGGCCCCAGGTTCCGCCGCGGTTTTCGCCGATGCCGATGTTCTGCTTGCAATAACGCAGCGCATTAAGCGCCAACGGGTTATTGTACTGCCCCGCGTTAAACCAGCATGCTACGGCCGCCGCGGTGATCGGAGGTCGCGACCCGGTCATGCCGACGCGATAGGCGATGCCGCCGTCGGGCTGAACGGATTTTTCAAGGTAACCCATCGCGTGATCGATGACCTTTTTCGGCACGGCGATTCCCGCGTTGCGCGCGGCGCGAAGCGCCTGAACTTGTGTTACCGTGACCGACCCCTCATCGCCGTTCATGTCGGGTGTGTACAACCAGCCCCCGAGATCGCTTTGAGATCGGCCGGTCAGTTCGACGGCTTTCTGAAGCGTGAATCGAATCTGGTTCAACCGGTCGGCGTCGTCCTCCATGCCCATGACTTCGGCGAGGAAGAGCATTGAGAAACCGTGCGCATACATGGAGCGGGCTTCTTCTTCTCCCGTTCGGCAGATCAGCCCGTTGCGTTGTGCCGAGCGAAGAATGTAGGTGAGTGATTTGCGCAGATGCGGAGAGTACGGACCCTGCGTCGGGGTGCTGCCCGATCCGGCCAGCGCCATGCCCGCCAGTGAAGTCATGGAGACAGGATACGTTCCCAGTCCGCCCTGCTCACGAAAGGCGCCGTCCGATGCCTGCCGCGCGGCGAGGAACTTCAGTGCCCGATCGATGGCGACCTGCGTCTCGACGGTGACAAGTGGCGGTCGGGCGGTCGTTTCGGCGGGCGCGGCGAGCGATTCCGAAGGTGCAGGGATCAGTCCGGGCGGCGCAGGCGCGCCGATCGGCAGCAGAAAGAGTGCCGCAACAATGGCAGTTGAGCGGTGTGTGCGTCGCATGGCGCTCATGGTACGGATCGCCCCTCCGATTCGCCGGCCTTGGCCGCGGGGTCACGCGGCGGACCGGCAGCACTCTGCAGAACATAGTAACCCTCCGACGCGATCGCCACGATGCGATCGTTGAAGACGAGCAGATCGGTGAACAGGCGGGCGCGGCCGAACTCGTCTGCGACGAGGTCGCGGTTGTGAACAAAGGGCGCTGCGAGAAGGCTCTTGCCGGTGGCCTTGTCGAGGACGTCAAACGCCGCAACGTCGAGGTGAGACGCACCGCGATCCATCAGTTGCCGCGGCGCATCGGGTCGAACGCGGTACTCGATGATCGGAAGGTAGTCCGGCGAGGCACCCAGCATGTTCGGACTGATGATGGCGAACCGGCCCAGGTTGCGCTTCCAGATAAGCGACTGCGATCGAAGGTCGTAACAAGCGACGATGTAATCGGGCGGGTCGTCGTCGGTGTTCGAGTACAGCAAAAGCCGCGCTCCGGATGCCGCCTCGCCTGCGCCCGGTGACGCCGAAGTCGGGGATTCGATGACGGCCTCAAGCGGAGGGAGCAGAAGCCCCGGCGTCTCGATCTCGGCGATCAACTCGCCGGTCGCCGTCCGAACGATTGCAACGCGCTGACTGCGATAGCAGACGCCAACGTATTCGCGATTCAACGGAAGCAGCCTGCGAATTCGGCCGCCGATGCCGCGCTCCCAGAGTACGCGGCCTGTGGACACATCGCGCGCGACTACCTTTTTGAACGCTGCCTGACATACGACCGAGCCGATGACCACCGGCGCGGGTTCCCGATCGCGCTGTGAATCATCGTCCGCGACGTCTTCGTCCAACTCCGAAGGCGTGGCAGCCGGTACGAGACTGAACTGCCGGCGGATTCGACCGCTGAAGGGATCGAGTACGAACACGGTCGCCGAGCGCCGGTCGATCGCCACGACCTGACCGTCGGCCACGGCCAGGCTTTCAAGCCGATGGTTGCTGAATGATCGCCGCCACAACGGCGCGGCGTTCAGTCGCGCCGGGACGCCCGTGAGGACATTGCCAAGCGTCGCGAATACGAGCACGTCGTCGGCCTGCACGATCGGCGGGCGGGGAAGCTCACTCCAATCGCATTCGAGAGGGATCGGTGGCCAGGCCGCGCGCCCGGTGAGCAGCCCGACCGCGGCGAGTTGGCGTGATCCGGCGAGAAGTGCAACGCAGCCGGCCACCGCGCCGTCGGCGGGGCGAATGGACATGATGCGCTGCGACGAGAGGTCATCCATTCCATCGAGCTTCGGTTCGAGGTTGCAGGCCCAGAAAACCTCCGCCTCGGCCTTGCCGCGCACATCCACGCCGCGAATCTGTCGCATGATTCGGACGGGCAGCATTTCGGTGTGGACATCCAGGGCTGCCGGAGGATTGAGGAACGCGGTGACATCGGTCGGATAGTAGGCCGCGACCACTTCATACGCGCCGATCTCAAGATAGGTTGGTGATTGGAGGATCCGCGGGCGGCTGCGCCGAGCAACACCACGCTCGTGCCATTCCGCAGGAAGCAATTCAGCGAGCTGCGTCACGGTCTTGCCTCGGTATCGCGCGGGTAACTCGGTTAGCAAGTCGGGCACGAGTGCGGTTGCAAAGCGCGACGTGAGTCGATTGAAAACGCGCAAGGCCGAAGCAGGCGAGCGGGGCAACTCTTGGCCAGGGTCCGCGTAGGCGCGCAACAACAGGATCAGGGCGGACAGTTCAACGTCGTCAGCGGGGGCCTGCGAGAGCGGATTGATCGTCGTTGAAATCCGGCGATCCGTCCTTCGCAGGATTCGCTCAAGGTGAAATACGGCGTTCTCGAGTGATCCCTCGGACCCATCGCGCCGGGCCAGCGAAAGATCCAGCGACGTCGCGGAAGGAGCAAGACCGCAGGCATCGGCCAGATTCCGGCAGGCATCGATGCGCGACGCCGACATAGCCGCCTCGAACGACTCACGCAATGCCTCATCCAGCGCACCTTGCCTCGATGGATCGGCAGCATTCCACCAGCGGTTGAGTCGTTCGGAGATGGCCACGATCGCGCTGACGCGAAGGTCTGAAGTCAGCGTGATCGTTTGCCCGTCCGTCCGGGCGAGCAGGCTTAGCGCTTGAGTGAAGGCATCGCGCGGGTCGCCGTGTTCGGCGAGGTAATCGCAATGGACCAGCCCGGCGGCGAGTATGTCGCGCGGCGCGACGGCTGCGGCCACAGCGCGTTCTATCAGTGGGCCGGCCGACGACGGCGGCGACTGGGCCGCGAGTTTAAGAAGTGCGTCGACCCGCTGATGCACGATGCGCGGTGCGAGATCGCCGTCAGCCCCGGCGCCGGAAGTCCGGTCGCTCTCTGGATGGAGGCACTTGTCTGCCTCGTCAAGCTGAACGAGCGCTTCGTTCCATCTTCCCTCCAGCGCGGCAAGCCCCGCGAGGCGCAGATGAGCGGCGGGATCGCGCGGCGAGGTTTCGAGCAGAGCCAGTGCCGCCGCGCGCGATTGCTCCACGTCAGGGAACTTGGCGATCTGGACAGCGCTGACGCTGTACAACGCACCATCCTGCACAAACAGGTTGCCTAAGGGCTGGCTTGACGGCTTGAAGGCTTCCGTCGAATGGCCGGTTTCGACGTCAAGGGTCTCCAATCCGTCTCGCGTCGGGACAAAGAGGCGCCCGCCGTGAACGATCGGTCGCCCCGTCAGTTTGCGCGACGTGTAAGACCAGAGTCCACGGCCGCTGTCGATGTCCAGCGCGAGGACACCCGTTCCGGCGAGGATAATGCGCTGGGAATCGTGCCCGGCAATGTAACGGTGATCTCCGCGGGGGAAAGACCACTTGAGCGAACCATCGCGCCGGTCGTAGGCGAGCAAGTAGCCGCTGTCCTGGGCCGCGAGCAGAACGAGGCGCCCGGCGCAGATCGGCGGCGCACTCAACCACTCGTCGGGCTGGGAATAAGTGACCTGAACGGTCCCCAGAGGCATCGCGCGGCGAGCCGGCGCCACTTCGCTGCTGCGGCTGCGCTCGTACAGGGCCAGCCATCGCAGGGAGTAATCGTGGCGGTTCAGCGCTACGAACAACCCGCCCGCGGTTGGGATATAGATCGTTGTCTCGTCCACACAGGGCGTCAGGACGACATTGGCGGCGAACAATCCCTTGTCGGCCGACCCGAGGAGAACCTTGTGCAGCGCGCGCCCCTCCGCATCGAAGACGCCCAGGAGGAGGTCATTCTCGCGCTGAAACAGCGCAAGCAGGCGATTATCGACGACGACGGGTGGCGAGTAGAAGTGAGCAAAACGAAGTTCGTCGCCGGGCATTCCGCCGCGCCCGATCGTCCATCGCACCCGGCCGGTTCGCGCTTCAAACGCGCGGATCGAGTTTGGCTCCGGTTCGAGTGCGTCGTTGGGCGGCATGGTGCCATCCCGGGCCGGAAACAGTTCGCCCAGGGTGCCACCTTGTTCGAGCACAAACACCAGACCGAGTCCGGTCGTGACCGCACCGCGGTATTCATGGTACAGGCTTCGCGTCGAAAGCTCGTCGAGCCGACCTGTGTTGTCCGATTGATACATCCGAACTAGCCGCCGCTGGGCATCGATGCGCGGGTCGCGATCCATCAGGCGAGCATGCGACTTCCACAGGAGATCGAGCGTCGTAAGATCCCGTGCCATCAGGCCGTCCGGGCACGTGACGTAAAGTGCCTGGCCGTCTGAAATAGCCTGCCAGACCGGCGGGCGACCCGTTCGGGCGATCAGCTGCGCAACGGCATCGGGCATAAGCCGGCCGGATCCGGGGAGGGCATCGTGCCACAGGGCATCGGGCGTTACGGCCGGTGAGAATTCGGCGCTGGGTGACGGGGCGCGTTCATCGGAGCGGCCGGCTTTCGCGCGCGCGGCGCGTGACGCCTCGACAAACCGCGAAACAGCGTCCAGCCGGACCTCCCAATCCGCGGGCAGCGCTCCCAGCGCATCGCCTTTGACTTCTCGCAGCTTTGCAATCGTGTCAGATGCTTCCTCCAGGCGGCCTTCCTGCGCCAGGGCCAGGGCGCGCGGGAGGAGCAGCTTCGCCGGTGCAAGCGCGAAACCAGGCAGACTTTCGAGCTGATCGAGTACGTCGATCGCTTCAAGCGCCTTCCCGGAGTCGATGAGCAGCGCGGCGAGGTATGAAAGCGCTTCGGGCGCCACGGACGTCATTCGGTAGAGCCGCGTCAGGCGCCGCAGGCGCTCGATATCCTGTGAAGCGCCGGCTTGTACGAATTCCTGGCGCGCGATGGAGTCGAACAGGACGCGATAAGCCGCAAGCCCTTCGGCGGGCCACTCGGCGAACTGACGTTGCGCGGCTTCCGCAGCCGAGACAAACGTCTTTCCATCCAGCGTCACGGTTCGATCGGGGAATTGTTCGATGACGCGGGAAAGCGTATCGACCGCCAGCTTCCATTGCTGGTCGGCGGCGGCGGCGGCAGCGCGCTGAAGCCACGATTCAACGTCAGGGTCGCTCGCGGGGACCAGCCCTTCGCCCTCCCGGCGAGGCTCGATCCGCAGAGTCAGATTGGCGCGAGGTTCCTGGGCGCAGCACGTGCGAAACGCCTTTGGGCTTCCAATCAGGGCGGCCAACACCAACCAGCCACACGTCGTTCGTTGCAGGATAGAATCCATTCCAATTCAACAGGCGGGCTCGCCCTTGTCCTCATCTCCGAGGCGGTTGTATCTTAAACACGCGACGCAATAACGTATACCGATCCACCATGGCCACAGTTCACATCGAAACGGTGCATTCATCCGGCCGCGTTCAGCGGATGTTCCAGGGGTTGCGCGAAGGACTTGGATTACTCACCCCGATCCCGAGTGCATCCGGCGACATGCGGCTGGCGTCACTGGCGGTCATGTGGATCGTCCCCCTCGGTCTGGCTACCGGCATCGTCTGGGCCGGGCTGTTTCGTGTCTCCTGGAGGCTGTATGGTGAAACGGCAAACATGCGCGTGCTTCCCGCGCTGGTAATCGTTCTTGTTGAATGCCTGTTGACCGGGCCGTTTCTGGCGATGGGACTTGCACGAACGATGCACCTTCTAACCAGTACGTCGCCCCATCGGAGCCAGACCCATGACGAAGAACCGCTTTCACCGGTCGGCTCCCTGGCCCTGGTGCTGGCGATTCTGGCGCAATGGGTGCTTCTTGTTAGCGTACCGAACGCGACGCCGTGGTATCCGTCCTTGACCGACTGGCGGCACCATTTCGTCTGGCTGTATCCCGCACCGATCTATCGGCCACTGGTGCTCGCGCCGGTCTGGGGCCGCTGGGCGATCCTGCTCGCGGCGTCGATCGGTCGTGCCGCGCCACACGCGGACGGTCGGACGATCGCTTTGAGCGATACGGTCTCGCCAAGCACACTCCTGGCCCACCTGATTCTGCCGATGGCGCTGACCTCAATCTATTGCAGTCGAGATCGGAACCTGCTGATCGGCGTCATCATCGGGCTGTTTGTCTTCGCCACAACGTACGTTGTCTCCATCGTATTTGCCCGGCGCGGCGGAGGCCAGACGCGCCATTCACTTTTCGCAGCGGCCCAGGTGGCGCAGTTGACGTTTCTCATGTTGTATCGCGCGTTCTGGCCGTTGATTCACAGTTGAAGCGTCTCATCCAAAATTCGGCCGCTGCGATGGGCGAGCCCCCGGCCGATGAGTTCGAGATAGGTTCCAGGCTCCTTGACGTTCATGCGCGATTCGAATCTTGACAATTCGAGTTTCCAGGCGGCGCGTGAGCACGTGCCGTTCTCCGAAGTGCCGCCGCACCGACGGAATCGCAACTTGCGACGGCTCCTCGGACCGCCCGCTCCGCTGCTGTGGCCGGCCGTCTTCCTGATGGTCGGCATCGCGCTAGACAACGCAACAGCGATCCCGCTCTGGCTGGCGGTTGGCCCGGCGGTCCTGGGTACGGCTATATCGGTGCGTTGGCGCGGGAAGGGCCGCGCAGCGGCTTTGGGTGTCTGCCTCGCGGCGATATCCGTCGGAGCTGTCCGCCACGCAATGAGCGATCGATGGCTCGCGCGCGATCACCTGGAACACTTTTCGCAACAGGATCCGATGCTGGCGCAGGTGCGAGGCGTCGTGGTGGCCGAGCCGGTTTCCCACGAGCCGGATCCAAACGTGCCGCGCGCGTACGACAGCGGTTCGCGGACAAGGTTTCTGCTCGAGGCTTCAGCCATTCAGGGACAGGGAGGTGACGTGGCCGCGTCGGGGTTGGCCATTGTGACCGTCCGCGCGCCGATCGCATTCATCGAGGTGGGGGACGCCGTGCAGTTGACCGGCTGGTTGTACCGATTTACGCCGCCCCGCAACCCCGGCGCGTATGACTGGCGAATGCATCATCGTCGCAACGGCGTGCGCGTGGGGCTGACCTGCGATCACGCGGAGAGCGTTCGCATCGTAGCACGGCGTGCGGCCGGAGGGTGGACCCGCACACTCCAGGCGCTGCGTGATAATCTGCGGAGCTACCTACTGGATAAGGCGTTTGACGAGGGCGAGCCGGAAGCCGGTATTCTTGAAGCGATGGTCCTCGGGCAGCGCGGCGCGGTTCCTCGTGCCATCAACGAGGCATTCGTGCGCACCGGGAATTCGCACTTCCTCGCCGCCAGTGGCACCAATGTTGGTTGGGTCGCCCTGATCGGCTGGTGGCTGCTGACCCGCGCCGGCGGAATGCACTATCGCAGGGCGGCGCTTTTTGTCGCCGCGCTGATCGTGACATATGTACTCGTTGCTGAACCGCAGCCGTCGATCTGGCGCGCGGGCGTCATCGGTCTGCTCGGTTGCTTAAGTGTGTATCGATCCGGTCGGCCGAATGTCCGCAACTGGCTTGCGAGTGCGGCGATTGTCATTCTCCTGTTTGACCCGGCCGCGATCTTCCGTCCCGGATTTCAGTTGAGTTTCCTCGCGGTGTTGTCCTTGACGGACATCGAGCCGCGGCTGGCACGCGCCGCTGCGGGAGTTTGCCTGATGCTTCGTTGGCCGGCGCTGGCAGCGCGGTTCGACCCGCGCGGATGGGGCGCGGAGCGGGCGGCGTCCCTCGAGCTCGCAGGCGCGTCCTTGCTGGGCCGTCGCGTGATTCGTCTATTGCCGCTGCGTCTTATTACGACATCAATCGCAATCTGGCTGGCCGCCGCGCCGCTGGTCTTGTATCAGTTCAATATGATGACGCCATGGGCGCCGCTGGGGACGCTGTCGCTGTGGGTCCTGGTCGCGCCCTTGACGTGCATCGGATTTCTGGCGGTCGTCGTGGGGCTTGTCCTGCCGTCAACGTCGGTGATCTTTGGACCGCTTCTGGAATTGGGAACGCGCGGCGTCCTTGGACTCGTTCAATTGCTCGAGAAACTCCCCGGCACGATGCTGCCCGGCCGAAGCCCGTCGGCGGCGTGGGTCATTTGTGCCTACGGCCTTCTTGTATGGTGGACTTATCGTCCGAGACGATTCCTTCGCGCGCGATGGATACCCGTTGCGGCGACGCTGCTTGCGATCTGGTGGTGGATTCCGCCTCGCTGGGTGCATCGCCAGCCCGGCGCGCTCACGGCGTGGTTTCTCGCGGTCGGCGACGGCAGCGCGACGATTCTCGAATTGCCGGACGGCCGGGTCATCGCGTTCGACGTCGGGACGCGCTCGCCCTTTGACGCCGGGCCGATCGTGCGGGCGTTTCTGGAGAGCCGGGGGATTGATTCGCTCGATGCCATTTTTGTGTCGCATACGGATTTCGACCATTACAGCGGGATTGAAACGCTGATTCGTCGGTTCCCCGTTGGGCGCGTTGTCATCACCGATCATTTCGAACCCTTCTCGCCGCCGGGCAGCTCGCCGAATCAGTTTCTGTCTGCCGTTCGCCTTGCGGGTGTGCCGATCGAAACGGTGACCGGTCAGGAGACCTTCGAACTGGGACCGGGCCTGGATGCGCGGCTCTTGTGGCCGCCGCCGCGAAGCGACCGGCAATTCGCACGGCCCAACGATTCGTCCATGGTAATAAAGCTTACCTGGCAGGGGCGGTCGATCCTGTTGACCGGCGACATCGAACACGACGCCATGGCGGGCTTGCTGTCTGCGTCGAAATCCAAAGCCGGCGAAACTCCGTCACGCATCGACCTGGCCGCCGATGTCCTGGCTCTGCCGCATCATGGGAGTGTTGTGGGGAACACCGCCGCCTTTGTCGCAGCCATCAATCCCAGCGTGTGCATTCGCTCCACAGGGCAGCGACGGGCCATGACGACGAACGGTATCGAGGGGATGTGCGCAGGGCGAACCTATTTCAGCACGGCCGACACGGGATGCGTTCGCGTGGTGATTCGCGACGGCGCCGTGCAGGCCACAAGCTACTTGGCGGGTGCGTCCAGGGCCGGGATGTCGCGGCCGTGACGGGAGCGTCATCGTGCGGAGAGCGGCAGGGGCAACTCGTAGGCGATCATCGTGAGATCGTTGGGCGCGGCGCGCGCTTGGCCCTACGATTCCGCGAGTGAACGCACCGCTTCCCATCTCGCGGCTGACGATTCATCAGCTGGCAATCCCGATGAAACAGTCGTTTCGTCATGCGGCGGCGCAGCGCGCGGTGGCCGAGCCGCTGATCGTCGGGCTGGAATTGGCCAACCGAATTGTGGGCTACGGCGAGACGCACCCGCGCGAATACGTCACCGGCGAATCGATGGAGAGCGCGGTCGCCGCGATTCGTGCGACGTTCGTGCCGCGCCTCGTGGAGCTGCGCCCCGCGAACTTCGGCGAAGCCATCGAGCTCGCCGATAGCCTGCCATTTTGTGACAAAGACGGGCGCGTGTTGAACGCGGCGCGGGCGGCGGTGGAACTGGCCTTGTTGGATGCCTACGCGCGGGCATTTGAGCGCTCGTGGGACAGCATCCCCGGCTACCTCGCGGAACAATCGCTCGGTCCGCCGGGCAGCCGTGCGACGGCTCGGTTCAGCGGCGTCGTCTCGGGGGACCGCGTTGATCGATTGGCAGGATCGATCCGAAAGATGCGGCTGATTCGGCTGCAGCACGTCAAGCTCAAGGTCGGTGACGACGGCGACGACGCCCGTGTGGAAATCGCGGCGCGACTGCTGAAGCGCCCCCTTGCTGCGGGTCGCGCCACCTTGCGTGTGGACGCCAACAGCGCGTGGACCTTGGAAATCGCCCGCCAGAAGCTCGCCGCGTGGGAGGCATACCCGATCGTTTGTGTGGAGCAGCCCCTGCCGCGCGGCAGGCTGGAAGATTGGGCCATGCTTGCGCGCGAGTCGAACCTGCCGCTGATGGCGGATGAGTCGCTGGTCACGCTGGAAGACGGGGAACAGTTGATCGCCCATCGCGCCGCGACGTGGTTCAATATTCGCATCAGCAAGAACGGCGGCCTGCTGCCGTCGCTGCGCTTGGCGATGTTGGCGCGGCGACACGGCTTGCAATGTCAGCTTGGTTGCATGGTCGGCGAGACGAGTCTGCTATCCGCCGCGGGGCGATGGTTTCTGCAATGGACGCCGGGCATCGAGATTGCCGAAGGCAGCTTCGGGCGCTTCCTGCTGCGTAACGATGTCACCGACCAGCCGCTGCGCTTCGGATGCGGCGGCGCGTGGACGCCCATGACCGGCCCGGGAATGGGTGTGACCGTGAACCCGGCAAAGCTGGCGGAGCTGGCTGCGCTTCCGAAGGACGTGATTGTCTTCTAATCGCAGCGAACTGGAGCGCTCACCGTAGGGCGCGTCCTCGACGCACCGAATGAGACGACAAACGTCATCATGTGATCGGATTCGGAGCATCGCGCAGCGCTCCCTGACGGTCGCGGCTCGGTTTGGTCGCGCGCGCGGCATGGATCATCGCGACCCCACCCATTGCTTCGCAAAGGATGGGGCACCGGGTGAGTAACCAAAGGTGGGGTGGTATTAGAGATTGTAAATGATCGGCACGAGAATGGCGGTACCAATCAGCCAGATGAGATTGAGCGGGAGGCCGGCCTTGAGAAAATCGCCGAAGCGATAACCGCCGGGGCCGAAGACCATCATGTGCGTTTGGTAGCCGATGGGCGACGCAAACGCGCATGACGCAGCGATGGCGACGGTCACGGCGAAGGGGTGCGGATCGACGCCGAACTGCCGTGCGGTTTGCAGCGCAATCGGAAAGACGAGCGCCGCCGCGGCGTTGTTGGTGAGAATCTCCGTCAGCACGGCCGCCATGAGGTAGATCACCACGATTGCGCCCGTCGGCCCCCATTTCGAAAGCAACGGCATCATGGCGTCGACGAGACCCTTGGCCGCGCCGGTCTTCTCCATGGCAATGGCGAGACCGAACGACGCGGCGATGACAAGCAGCACGTCCCACTGCATGGAGCGCCGGGCCGCGGCGACCGGGATGCATCGAAGAAAAACCAGCAGTGCCGCCGCGCCGAGCGCGATCAGGACGCGTCCGCGATCCAGCCTTGCGGCGAGGGAATTCGGGTCCGCGCCGCCGCCCAGCAGGTCCGGCAGCGCCATCGCGATGATCATGGCGATGAGAATGACCAGGGCGAAAACAGCTTTTTCGTGGCGGACCGGCAGATCGGGGCCGACTTCGCTGATGAGGTAGAAATCGGGATTGTTTCGATGAGCGCGGACAAAGCCGGATCGCGTCTGGAGCAGGAGCGTGTCTCCCGCACGGAGCACGATGTCGCCGATCTTCCCTGTGAGTCGGGCGCCGTTGCGATGCACGGCGATGATGGCGGCGTCGTAGATCGTGCGAAAGTTTGCCTCGCGAATGCCGCGGCCGACCATGGGCGACGAGGCGCTGACGACGGCCTCGCAGAGGTGTCGCAGCGGTCGCTGGGCGCCCTCGATGGGAGTGGTCGGTGCGGGAGCGAGTCCCTTGATTTTCTGCAAATCGACAATTGTACCAACTACGCCCACGAAAACGAGCCGGTCGCCGGCGCGGAGAATCTCCTGCGGGCCGACCGGGGAGATGATGTCTCCGCCGCGGGTGATGTCCACAAGGAACAATCCCGGCAGATGGCGCAATCCAGCGTGCTCGATCGACTGGCCGACAAGCGGGCAGCCGGTCTCAACGAGCATATCGACCGTGTACTCGCGGCGCTCTTCACCGAGTTGTTCGAGTAACTCACGGCGGCGCGGGAGAAGCCAGTTTGCCCCGCCCACAAGGTAAACCAAAGTGAGGATCGTGATGGGCACGCCCACGGCGGATAACTCGAAGAACCCCAGGCCCTTCATGCCGGCGTCAAGCATCAGTCCGTGGACGACGAGATTGGTGCTGGTGCCGATGAGGGTGCAGACTCCGCCGGCGACCGTGGCATAGGAAAGCGGGATGAGGACGCGAGACGGAGGGATACGAAACTTGCGGCACCAATCCATGGTAAGAGGGAGGGCCATGGCGACAATCGTAGTATTATTGAGCCAGGCCGACATGAAGGCGATGGGCGCGGTGAGCCGCAGGAGCGAGGACCGCTCGGACCGGGGCGGCTTGAAGATCAACCGTGCGACGTTGTCGAGTGCTCCCGTGTCGCGCATGGCCGACGCCACGACGAAGAGGGCGGCGACGGTGAGCATGCCGGGGTTGGCGAAGCCGCTGACGGCTTCCTGGGGCGTGATGATGCCGGCGAGGGCGAGCACCACGATGCCCGAAAGGAAGAAGACATCGGCGAGGTGCGGCTTGCGCGCGAGGGCGCTCAGCAGGAATGCGATGACGCCGAGGGTGAACCAGGCTTGGGTTGACATCGCGCGGGCGGCTCCGCGATCGGCCTCGGCCCGGTGCGTTACAGCGATGGGAACAACGGCGGACCGACGCCCGGGGATCGCGTAAGGAATAGTAATCCCATAAGGAACACGAGGGCAGTAAGCATCGGAACGAGCCAAATGTTTCGCTCGACCCGCGTCCAGTGAATGAAATCCTGCAGCAGCGTGGGCCTGCTGTTCATGGTGAGCTGCTCCTGCGGCGATGTGCTGATCGATTCCGGCGTACCTGCCGGCCAGAAGGTATCGGCGGCATGCGGGGGGTGGGCTTGAGCGATTCAGGCCGACAATCCGTGTGGACGGCGGCGGCGGGCCAAGGCATAATTCGAGCATTGTTATCTGACCGAAAGGACGATTCCAATGGCTGCACAGGTTGCAATTGTGATGGGGTCCAAGTCGGACTGGGATACGATGTCCCACGCCGCGGAGACGCTTAAGTCCTTTGGCGTCGGCTGTGAGTGCCGGGTGCTCTCGGCGCATCGCACGCCCGACGCGCTGTTTGAGTTTGTCGCGGGTGCGCCGGCGCGCGGCGTCGAAGTGTTCATCGCGGCGGCCGGGGGGGCGGCGCATCTAGCGGGCGTGGTGGCCGCCAAGACGTTGTTACCCGTGCTGGGTGTTCCGATCGAGTCCAAGTCGCTCCAGGGGCTGGACTCTCTGCTGTCGATGGTGCAGATGCCGGCGGGGATTCCCGTCGCCACGCTGGCTATCGGCAAAGCCGGTGCGATCAACGCGGCCCTTTTCGCCGTGGCGATCCTCGCGCTAAAGCAGCCGGCCTTGCGCGACGCACTGGAGCGCTATCGCAAGGAGCAGGCGCAGAAGATATTGGCCAATCCCGACCCGTCGAGGGATTGACCACACGCCGCTTAAGCTGGTGGGAGCGGGTGGGCGACTCGTGGAAACTAGACTCCTGTCTGTAAATCCCGATTCGCCCGATCCGAACGTCCTTCGCGAGGCGGCGGGCATTCTTCGCGGCGGGGGAGTGGTCGCATTTCCGACCGAGACAGTCTATGGACTCGGCGCCGATGCGCTCAATGCAGCCGCCGTGGGCCGGATCTTCGCGGCGAAGGGGCGGCCTGCGCGAAATCCCATCATTGTTCATGTGCGATCGATCGAGCGTGCTCGGGAACTGGTCAGCCAATGGCCACCTGCGGCCCAGTCGCTCGCCGAGCAGTTCTGGCCAGGCCCGCTCACCCTGGTGCTGAAGAAGCGCGCCTGCGTTCCGGATGTCGTCACCGCTGGCCGGGACACGGTCGCGCTGCGCTGCCCGAATCATGCCGTCGCGTTGGCACTTCTCGATGCCGCCGGTTGTCCCATTGCCGCGCCGAGCGCCAACCTCTCCGAGCAGCTTTCGCCGACACGCGCGTCGCACGTCGTTCGCTCGCTCGGCGGTCGCATCGAGATGATTCTGGACGGCGGCCCGGCAGCGGTGGGGCTGGAATCTACGGTCGTTGATATGACAACGCAGTCGCCAAGATTGCTGCGGCCTGGCGCGATCACGCTCGATGCCTTGCGCGACGCCTGCGGACCTGTAGAGATTGTGACGGAGTC
This sequence comes from uncultured Planctomycetaceae bacterium, assembly GCA_964592235.1. Taxonomy (GTDB): domain Bacteria; phylum Planctomycetota; class Phycisphaerae; order UBA1845; family UTPLA1; genus PLA3. The sequence goes on along the minus strand of CAZQCF010000003.1, from coordinate 47,724 downwards.
GTCTACGGAGAAGGAGGCGTTTGCCTCGCCCGGCCAAATGGCCCGCCACTATGCCCCCCGGACTCGATTGATCTGTTGCGACGCAACAACGGCCGAGATGACGGTCGTCGCGGAAGTGCGGTCCGGCAAGCGCGTTGGTTGGATGCGCTGGGCCGGGGGATCGTCCATTGCTAACTTAGATAGGGGGCGGCGCGCGTCTGTTGTGATCAAGATGCCGACCGGTGCGGAGGCTTACGCCGCGCGGCTCTACGCCGCATTGCACGACCTGGACGCAGCCGGACTGGATGTGATTGTTGTATCGCTGCCGCCGGACACCGAAAGATGGCGGGCCGTGCGTGATCGGCTCCGACGCGCCACCAGTTCTGGCACGCCGGCGTCGCCTGCCCGCGGCAATATGACTGACCCGTCGGGTGATGGAAATGGATAGGGAGAGGAGTCGATTGCCGCAGGTTGCAAACGACTGCAAAGTGCATAGAATGGAAGACCGCATGGGCGACACGCAAACGGGTCGCCCCGGGCAGATTCGCCCCCACCGGAGAGGTGGCTGAGTGGCTTAAAGCAACGGTTTGCTAAATCGTCGTACGGGTAACACTGTACCGGGGGTTCGAATCCCCCCCTCTCCGTTTCATTTTGCAGGCAGTTCACAAACTCCTGTAACTCGCGTACTTGCGAAAGTTTCTCGATTTTTGGCAGGCCGACTGCCAAAGACTGCCGTCAAACTCGTTACAATGAAGACATCATCAGCTCTCAGGTCTTGGGAGCTGCGCGCAACGCCAGCCTGGGGAGGTGAACGATGTCGTTACCCATGGCGCTTCGAGGTTCAGCAATTCGACGTTGGCGAGGCGCGGCCGCAATGGCGGCAGCGGGGTGGTTTATGGTGGCGTCGCAGTCCCAGGGCGCGGATCTCGTGCCCGATGGACTATCGACTTCAGACTGGTCGAGCATCCGCGCGGCCTACGAGGCGAAGCGACACGAGGCGTTTACCGTTGAGGACGGCTACCTGGCGACAAATCCGGGTCAGCAGTGGCGAACTCGATTCGACGGGCGCGGCTTTCTCACGACGCCCAATGCGGGCGGCTGGTCGTGGGGGTTGGAGTTGGTCAGCTACGGTCGCGCCGGCGCCGAGTGCGCCGTCACCTTGCCAACTTGCAGCGACGCTGACGTCAACCGAATTTCTTACCAATGGGGCGATGCGTTGACCGAATGGTACATCAACGACGCGCGCGGGCTGGAGCACGGCTACACGATGCATCGGCGTCCTCACGGAGTGACAGGCGGAACGCCGCGCTTTGAACAGATCACCGCCCGTAAGGGAAGGGCTCCCTCACGAGCGCAACGGCCATCCCATTCGAACGGTGACCGCTCCATCACGGTCGCGGCTCTGACCATCACGTTGGCGGTGCGCGGCGGCCTGCGTCCAATCGTGAGCGGCGACGGGCGCCATGTGAGCTTCGTTGACAACAGCGGCGCGGCGGTCGTGAACTACAGCAATCTGACGGTTTTTGATGCCACTGGAAGGACACTCTCTTCATGGTTCGTCGAAGCGAGCGGGCAGCCAGCCGCGGTCGTCGATGACCCTGAACTTCCGCTATTCGCTATTCGCCATTTGCAATTCATCAGCATCGTCATCGACGATGCTGATGCCGTCTATCCCCTGACCATTGACCCCATCGCCCAGCAGGCCTACCTTAAGGCGTCGAACACAGAGGCAACCGACAACTTTGGCATCTCCGTGGCCGTGTCGGGCGAAACGGTGGTGGTTGGGGCGGTTGCCGAAGACAGCAACGCCACTGGGGTAAACGGCAATCAGTCCGACAACAGCGCGTCTGCTTCCGGCGCGGCCTATGTCTACGTCCGCAGCGGCGGCGTCTGGAGCCAGCAGGCGTACCTCAAGGCGTCCAACACGGACGCGGCAGACAACTTTGGCGTCTCCGTGGCCGTGTCGGGCGACACGGTCGTGGTCGGGGCGACTCGGGAGGACAGCAGCGCCACGGGAGTGAATGGTAACCAGGCCGACAACAGTGCCCTGGAAGCCGGCGCGGCTTACGTTTTCGTCCGCAGCGCCGGCGTCTGGGGCCAGCAGGCCTACCTCAAAGCTTCGAACACCGGAGCAGGCGACCAATTCGGAAACTCTGTCGCCGTGAGCGGCGACACGATATTGGTGGGGGCGTCGCAAGAGGACAGCAGCGCCACGGGCGTAGATGGCAACCCGGCCGACAACAGTGCCGCCGATTCCGGCGCGGCCTACGTCTTCGTCCGCAGCGGCGGCGTCTGGAGCCAGCAGGCGTACCTTAAGGCCTCGAACACCGGAGCTGCAGATAACTTTGGCAACTCCGCGGCCGTGTCGGGCGACACGGTGGTGGTCGGGGCGTCTGGCGAGGACAGCAACGCCACGGGGGTAAACGGCAACCAGGCCGACAACAGCGCCGGCAATTCCGGCGCGGCGTACGTTTTCGCCCGCAATGTCGGCGTCTGGAGCCAGCAGGCCTACCTGAAGGCGTCCAACACCGACGCTGCAGACAACTTTAGCAATTCCGTAGCCGTGTCGGGCGACACGGTGGTGGTCGGGGCGAATGGCGAGGACAGCAACGCCACGGGGGTAAACGGCAACCAGTCCGACAACAGCGCGGCTGTTTCTGGCGCGGCCTATGTCTTCGTCCGCAACGGCGGCGTCTGGAGTCAGCAGGCATACCTCAAGGCGTCGAATACGGGCTCTTTCGACACCTTCGGCTACTCGGTGGCCGTGTCGGGCGACACGGTGGTGGTCGGGGCGCGTGGGGAGGCCAGCAGCGCAACGGGGGTGAATGGGAATCAAGCCAACAACAGCGCCGCCAGCGCCGGCGCGGCGTACGTATTCATCCGCGATGACGACGAGTGGAGCCAGCAGGCTTACCTCAAGGCCTCGAACACCGGGGGGGGGCGATTTCTTCGGCAGCTCGGTTGCCATCGACGGCGATACGGTGATTGTCGGTGCGAATCAGGAGGATGGAAGTGCCACAGGTGTGAATGGCTGCAACGATGACAACGCAATGACTTCCGGTGCGGCCTATGTCTTCGCCGGATTCGGACCGGACCATGACGGCGATGGCATTGCCAGCCCAGTTGACGCCTGCCCCAATAACGCGCCCGGCCTGCCGGTCGACTCCAACGGCCGGCCGCTGCGCGACTGCAACGGCGACTGCCTCGTGGACGGCCTCGACGTGCAGTGCATCGTCGACGAAATACTCGGTCAGTGACTCAGGTATCAAGTGGCGAAGTTGCGATCCACCCGGCTGCGTCGGCGCGTCATAACGCGGCGATTGATGATACGCCGCGCTGATCCATGGCGCGTCAACCTGCCTTCAATCTGCCCTCAAGACATATCGCGAGACGGTAAGACAACGTGAAGGAACAGGATGTCGGCGAGATGCGCGAAGTCGTGGTCGCTCTTGATTTTGGACGAAAAGCTGACGTTCCGACAGCGGTTGAGGAATTGGGCGAGATCGAATCTCCCTCTGCGTTTCAGCGCATGGCGGGTTGCAAGAAATCGGCATCGAGTACATCGACTTTTGAGTAACCAAGCAGCGTTCCGGTGGCGAAGGCGAGGTCCACCAATGAAGCCTGATACGCAACGATCGCGCCTGCTTCGCGCGCCTGGGCGTCGCCCAGCTGGGAGAGCGCCTCGAATACTTCGCGCATGGTTCGTGTGCCCTGATCAAACTGCTTTCGCTCGGCCTCGTAGTTCAGACCCGATGCGATCGCTGCCTGGCGAGCGGCGAGAATGCGCTGCCAGTTCTGGTTGAGCAGGTCGAGGGAATCCAGCACTTCCTGACGGATGGCTAACTCGCGTGCGGCGCGAGTCGCCAGACGCTGTGTGCGATTCAACAGGGCGCGACGAAGCAGCGATTTTCGTGCCTCGTTCGTAACGGGAATCTCCCCCTTGATCCCAATTCCGAAATTCGTGTTGTCGAAGTCCCATGCGCTTTTCCAGGCGGTTCCCGGCGTGCCGCCCGTATCGACGAGGCCATATTCGAAATCCAGCGTCACCAGCGGCAGCGTCTGGTTGCGCGCGAAGTCAATTCGAATCGCATCGGCTGCCAGTTCCAGCTCGATTTCGAGCATTTCCATTCGATTGGCCAGTGCGCGGCTCACCAACTGCTCCGATTCGAGATCGAAACCCTCCAGCGTCGGCGGGGTCGAGATGTCCAGCCGAGTCGGAGAGTTCAGGTCGACGCCATCCAGATTGATAATTCGCTTCAGCTCGCGCTCCTGAATGCGTTCGTTTGTCCGTGCGACAATCAGAGCCTCAAGCTGCAACGCCACGCCCGCATCCGCACGAATCACCTCGATCGGCGCGACCAGACCCTCGTCGGCTCGCTTCTGAACCAGCTCGAGATTCCGGTTGGCCAGTTCGTTGAGCTGCTCTCGAATCTCGCGGAGTTTCCGCGCGCCGTATAGCTTCCAATAGGCCTTCTCGGCGGCAGCCAGCAATCGAATCGCGACAAGTTTCGTTCTCGCGCTTGTGGCTTTGGCATCCAGGCGGGCGATACGAATTGACGCGAGGTTTGTGTCCAGCCCGGCATTGCGGAGGAGAGGCTGGCTGATGGAAAAAACCAGCGGCGAGGTCGATTGATCCGAATAAAACGGCGAAAGCTTGTTCTGGCGGTCAAGGAATTGAGTCAAGCCCACTTTGCCTCCGGTCGGCAACGGCACATTCAGGCCCAGTTCGGCATTGATGGACTCCTTGGTCTGCTCAATGGTCGTGAGCTTGGCGATGCCGCCGTCAAACCCGCCGACCTTGTCTTCCTTTGGCGTTTTGCCCTCGGCCAGCTGCTGCATCGTGTCAACAAAGGATGCTCCGGATTCGTAGCCCTTGATGAGTTGGTCCAGCGCCGTTTTCTTTTCTGTGAACTGGACCAAATCGCCGTCCAGTGCGGGGGGATTCTGCTTCTTGTAGGATGCCCCGACCCGAATCGTCGCGTCGAACTTCGCCTCTTCTTCACTCACGCGGGTCTGCGCCTTGTCCGGCTCGATGGTGATCACGGCCAGGTCCAAGTTGTTTTCCAAGACCGATTTGCGTGCCAGATCGATCGGCAGATCGACTGACGCGGGTGGCGTGGAAGGCGCTTCGGCCCGGGCCTGCTTCTGGAGGTCCGCCAAGCCATCATCAATCGATCTGGGAGCACGCGCCGACTCCTCGTTCATCCTGGTCTGCTCGATACCGCGCAATCGGCGGTCGACCTTCTCTTCGAATTGAGGGTCTAAACGGCCTTCCCAGAGCGAACATCCAGCCAGCCCGACTGCCGCAGCCGCCACCAATATAGACAGTCGTAGGAAGCCGAGAAACACGGTAGTCGGCCCTGGTACGCGGCGATCGATAATTGGAGCATCTTGTGGCGACGATGCGTTGGCGTTCATTGCTTTGACGCTTCCAGTGGCTGCTTGCCCTCCGGCGCCGGTGCGGCGGGCGCGATGACAGGAGGGAAGCCGTTCATTTGTCGCCAGACTTCGTAACCCACCGTGACTTGATTGAGCAGCACCCAACCCTTGGCGCGCACCCCCTGGCGCAGGTATCTGGCATCCGGCCACGGCTCGTCCGACTCGTCGGGAACCACGAGTACGCGAAACTGTCCTTTGCCATTGTCGGTTGAATCAATCAGGGCCACGCGACCCCCAAAAGTCCCGACCGCAACGGACGGCCACCCGACAAACTGCACGGCCGGCCATCCCTCGAATTGAAGGCGGACGGGACTTCCCAATTGAACAAGCGGCGCATCGTTGCCGTCAATCCAAAGTTCGACCGACGGCTTGTCGGTACGGGGGACAAGGACCATCAGCGAATCACCCGCCTTGACAATTTCTCCGTCCTGACTGGCGTGAAGTCGAAACACGTATCCGTCGCGCGGCGCCGTAACAAGCTGCGACTGCTGGCGGGAAATGGCAACGTCGAGCTTGGCGAGGCTTGCCAGCGATTCCTGGACCTGTCCCTGCGATTCGTTCAACGTGGCGCGCGCCGAGTCAATTCGTGAATCAGCCTCCGTTCGGATGCGCTCGAGTTCGGCATCCATGGCTTGTTGTTCATTCTGCGTGGCCTTGAGCGATGCTTCGGCACTGTCGACGCTCGTCCGCGCCAGCTCAAAGTCGCGCTCTGCCACTTCGTAATCGCGGCGCGACACCAACCCGTCGGCCAGGAGCGCCCCGTACCGATTGAACTGGGCCTCTGCGGCCTTTAGCGCGGCCCGTGCCGCATCCAGCGCAGCCGAGGATGAACGGACCTTCTCGCGCGTCATCTCGAGCCGGTGGGTGGCAGCCGTGACGGCCAGATCCCGCGTCGCAATGAGATTGGCGACCTGTTGCTCGTACGAGCGCGCCTTGTCCACCGCGGCGGCGTACTTGCCCTGCAACGCACTGCGCTCCTGCTGCAGACGATTGATCAAGTCGGGATCAATATCGGATATTTCCACCAGCGGGTCGCCCGCGGCGACGCGCGATCCCTCCTGTACGCGCCATCGCACAACGCGGCCACCCAGCGGCGCTTTGATCGCCTGTTCACGCTCCAGGGGCGCAAAGGCCAGCACGCGGCCGGAGCCTTTGATGTTCTGTTGCCACGGAACGAACAACATCGCGAAGGGTATGACTCCGAAGCCAATGGCAACGCACCAGGTAAAGCGACCCAGCCAGCGCGGGCGCTCAACGAGCGCCAAGACGGCAAAGGGCGGTGCAGCTGCGCCAACCTTAATTGATCGACTGATTGCCTTCATCGTGAGGAGTCCTCCCTACGCGACCACCGATGGCCGGGAATGCGCTGCATCCTGACTCAACGAGTCCGAGCTACGATCCAGTCGTACCATGCGCACGCCGCGCGTCCGACCGATCTCATGACTGCCCAAAATGATGACGGACCAGGGCGCGTCCGGTGTCATCACGGCGTTCAGTACCTGTTCTCGTGCCTCTTCATCGAGGTCATCCAACAAGTCATCGAGAACAAGGAATTGAGGGCGGCCGATCATCGCTCGTGCCACCATCAGGCGTCCAGCCTGACCGGGTGAAAGCGGTGCGCCGGTAGGGGCCAGATGCGTGCCCAATCCGTCGGGCAATTCGCGAATGCGGTCGAGTATGCCGACGCGTCCAAGGACTTCGCGCACGACGGCCGAAGGAATCTCGCTGCGGCTCATTCGCACGTTTTCCTCCACGGTTCCGTCGACAATCTCGATTCCCCGGATAAGTGCCACGTGCTCGCGAAGACTCGTCAGTTCGATTTCTCGCAAGTCCGCGCCGCCCAGCGTGATCGTGCCGGCTGTCGGCCGGCGAAGTCCGATGAGCATGTCCGCGAGGAGGCTCTTGCCCGAGCCATGGCGTCCCACGATGCAAACGTGCTCACGCGGCGCGACGCTCAACGTATAGTCCTTGATAACGGGCGGTTGACCGGGAAACGCATACGTCACGTCGCGAAGTTCAAGGGCCAGCTCACCTTCACCCGGGGGCAGCGCGGCGCCGTCATCACGCTCAAGCGGGAGGTCAAAGAGATGGCCGAGCTTGTCAACGGCTGCGAGCAGATCGTAGACGCTTTCGAGCTGCTTCCCGAACTTCGCGAGAGAAACCAGGATGCCCGAGACGATCAGTTCCGCAGCGACCAGTTGCCCCAGCGTCAGCTGGCCGTCCATCACCAGGAATCCACCAAGGGTGAGCAAGGTCGTCGCGGCGAAGACCTGCAGCGTAAGAAAGCCAACGGTCTGCCGCTGCACGACTGAAAAGTGCGACCGGCGTGATTGCACATAGTCGATGGCAAGCGCGTCGGCCCGCTGGCGTGCAAAATCGGAGGCGCCTGCCAGCTTGAAGACGATTGGATAGCGAGCCATTTCTTCCAACGCCGCCACGACGGCGTACTTCGCACGGGATTCAGCAATGGCCGTCCGAACCGCGCCGCGGCCCAACGCGAACATGACAAAGACAATCGACAGAATCAGGAGGACATCAAAGGCAAGCAGAAAGGGATGGTAAAACGCAAGGATGACCAGCCCCACGAGAATCTGAAGCATCACGGAAGCGCCGTCGAGCAGGAGCATGGCTGCGACCTTCTGAACCGTGACGATGTCGAAGAAGCGATTGACCAATTCAGGCCCATTGCCCCGATCGAAGCAATCTGCGGTCACGCGAGGCAGGCGCAGGGACAAATCCGCGAGGACGCGGGCGAACAATCGGCGCTGAAGTACCTCGATCACATACGCCTGCACGACTCGGATCGCTCCAGCCAGTGCAAGAAAGCCAAACAGGAGAATCCCTAGCACGACAAGCGGCTGAACGAGTCCGCCGAAGGACACAAAGTTCACGAGCGCCTGAACGGTGATCGGCGTAGCGAGCGTCAGGAAACCGACGATGACCGAAAAGAGAAGGACCAGGCCGATGTCGCGTCGATCGTCTGCAAAGAGGCGGATCAGTCGGCGAAACGGCGGATGTCCGTTGTGCGATATCGCCCCCGCGTGAGCACCATGAGAGGTGGCGGTCCCGTTTGCCGATGTTTCCTCGTGCGTCGGCAGAGCGAATTCGGGTCGTTGTCGATCAGTAGGCATTGGGGCGATCCTCCAGCAGCGCACGAACGAACCACGCGGCGCGATCGACGGCGCGGCGCACAGCGGATTCGGTATCGATGTCCTGAACTTCTATGAGAATCTCGCGGGCAGTGCGCGGCAAGACGCGGATTCGACAGCGACACTGGCACCGCCCGCCCGGCTCCGCTACCTGATCCAGCTGGACCTGGGTCTGCCGGATGACCCCCTCAAACCGGCCCAGGCCGAGACGAATCCGTCTCTCAAGCGATGAGGTCAGGCCTGCGGAACTGATCGGCTGCATAATTTTGAGTTGAACGCGCATCCTGTAATTCCCTGCCGGGCCTGCCGTGCGGCCCATCGTGGGGAGTATTGGGATGATGCGTCAAAAAGAGAATTAGAAAGTGGCGCACTTGCATATACTTTTTATCTATATATCATTACGGCATGATTGAGCCCAACTACCACCACCTGCACTACTTCTGGATGGTTGCCCGCGAAGGGAGCATTCTTGCCGCCGGACGGAAGCTGCATGTATCGCAGCCGACCATCTCTGCGCAGATTCGCCTCCTCGAACGATCCCTGGGGCAGAACCTCTTCCATCGGCGCGGGCGCCGGTTGGAGCTGACCGAAACCGGTCACGTCGTCATGCGCTTCGCGGACGAGATCTTCACGCTGGGCCGCGAACTGCGCGAAACGCTTCGAGGGCGCCCAAGCGATCGCCCAACACGCTTCGTCATTGGTGTGGTTGACGCGGTGCCCAAGCTGATCGCGTACCATTTGCTCGAACCGGCTTTGCGACTGCCGGAGGGAGTCGAGCTTAATTGCCGGGAAGGCAAGCCCGACAAGTTGCTGGCTGACCTCGCGATTCACGAGCTGGACCTGGTCATCAGCGATTCGCCAATCGGGCCGAACGTCAGTGTAAGGGCTTTCAGCCATCTACTTGGCGAAAGCCCGCTCGCCGTTTTTGGCACTTCCGAGCTTGCCAGGAAATATCGTTCCGGTTTCCCTGGGAGCCTTTCCGGCGCCCCCGTTCTGATGCCGGCCGAATCGTGCACGATCCGGCGAATGTTGAACCAGTGGATGCAGTCAACCGGCGTCTCGCCGAGAATCGTAGGGCAATTTGAAGATAGCGCCCTCATGAAGGCTTTCGGCCATGCAGGCGCCGGGTTGTTCTTTGGGCCGACGGCCATCGCTGCAGAAATCGAAAAGCAGTATGCCGTCGAGCGACTCGGCGTTATTCCAACACTGCGTGAACGCTTCTATGCCATTTCGGTTGAGCGGCGAATCCGGCATCCTGCGGTCTTGGCCGTGTCAGGTTCCGCGCGGCGCGACCTCCTGAAGGGTCCGCGCCGCCCTTCGCGGTAGGCGCGATGGTGGGCGTGAGGCTGTCTTCGACGACAGTAATCCCGAACCAGCGGCCGCTGTTCTGTTTTCAAGGGCGCGGTGCGGTGCCGTCCTCGCTTATGAAGTTTCCCCCAGCCATGCGCAATTTCGCGCTGACCGTTGCTGTGTCAGTCTGTTAGTTAACCTGCTCGCAGACGGTGATTCCGGATGGCATCGGAATTGCAGCATTCGCGGGTAAGCGTCCCAGGACGTAATTCGCGGCGAAGGTGCTCCGAGGGGCTGCGACGGAGGCGCCACAATGTCGGTTCAGTCATCGATTTGCAAGACGACGACTTCGCTCGGCGCGGGGACTCTCGAAACCCCAACCACCTCCGAATTCGTCATGACCCTTGGTGTGACGAATCCGATTATCGCTCTGGGTGCCGAGGGAAAGGGCAGTGTCTGTTTTTACGAGGGTTCGCGCGCGGAACTGATCGGAGGATTGGGGAATCTCACGGAGCCGAGAAACTATCGGAGGTTTCGCGGTTTTATTGAAGGCTTCTTTCAGAGGGCCGAGGCTGAACAGATCATCGTCGCCCACGATCTGCATCCGTCCTACCTCTCATCTCGCCTTGCCGGCAGCTTGGTGCGCACGTGCCTTCCCGTTCAGCACCATCATGCCCATTCCATGGCCGTCATGGCGGAACATGACGTTCGCGGCCCGGCGCTGGCGCTGGTCTGTGACGGCGCCGGGTACGGCAATGACGGAACCATCTGGGGGTGTGAACTGCTTGCGTGCCGAGGCGACTCATTTCAACGGGTTGGGCATCATCTTCCGTTTCCGCTGTTCGGCGGCGATGCGGCAGCGATTCAGACCTGGCGGCCGGCGTTGGCCCTGCTGCACGCAGCATTCGGGGGTAATTGGCGTCGACATTCAGTCGGCGGCGTTGCGGCCGGCGCAGGGGCTGACGCGGATTGGCTGATCGCGCGACACGCGGTAACGCGACCGGCGTGGCAGACATCGAGCCTCGGGCGCATCTTTGACGGCGTCGCGTCACTGCTCGGGTTGTGCGATCGCAACGATTTCGAGGGGCAGGCTGCTATCGCATTGCAGAATGCGGCGGAGGGGCGCAGCGGCCCACCCTATGCCTACGAGACAACCGTGTGTGCGCAGGGAGTGCGCATGAGCCTGCTCCCGTGTATTCGTGCACTGGTTGCCGATGTGCAACAGTATCGAGCCACAGCCGAAATTGCGGGCCGCTTCCATGAAACCGTCGCGCGCATGCTGGCGTCGGCCGCTCGGATCGCGGCGGATCAATGCGGGATTCAACTGGTTGTCTTGGGCGGAGGGTGCTTCTGCAACGACCTGTTGCGCGAGCGCGTCATCGAGCGGCTGGCAGGGTCGGGCATGGAGGTACTGGCCCCGCGGCGCACATCGTATGGGGACGATTGTCTTGCGTTGGGTCAGGCGGCCATTGCAGCCGCGTGGCAGGCGGCAAGAGGTCGCGCCGAAACGCGTCACGGCTGGGGAGGTTAGTGCCGATGTGTCTCGCCGTTCCAGGAAAAGTGATTGAATGCGAAGGCTCCAGTGCGGTCGTGGATATGCAAGGCAATCGCGTGCGCATCGTTCGAGTTCTGACGCCCGATGCGCGGCCGGGCGATTGGGTGCTGGTCCATGCGGGCTTTTCGATCTCGATGATGGACGAGTCTACGGCGCGTGAAACCTGGGACTATCTGGACAAGGCGTATGTCGCTGCTGAATTGAAGGAAGAAGTGGGCGGTGCCAGCGAGGGAGAATCGTGAAAACGGACATACCATCTCTGCTCGGCGAAATCGCGGCATCAGTCAGTCGAATCGGCCGTCGCGTGCAGATCATGGAGGTCTGCGGCACGCACACCGTGTCGTTTTTCCGCAGCGGGATTCGCTCAATACTTCCGTCGGACCTGCGCCTGATCAGCGGCCCCGGTTGCCCGGTTTGTGTGACGGCGCAGCGGCACATCGACGCCGCGATGGAGTTGGGGTCACGCCCAGGTGTGACGATCGCATCCTACGGTGACATGCTGCGCGTGCCGGGCCGGCGGGGAAGCCTGGAGTCGCTGCGGGCGGCCGGCGCGGACATCTGTGTCGTCCAGTCAGCGATGAAGGCGGTGGAATGGGCAGCGGCTCATCCCGCGCGCCAAGTCGTCTTTCTCGCGGTCGGATTCGAGACGACGGCGCCGGCAACGGCAGCGGCGGTCTTGGCGGCGAACCGGGATGCGATTGGAAACTTCAGCGTGCTGATGTGCCACAAGCTGGTGGTTCCAGCGATGGCGGCGCTGCTGCGCGGGCAACGCGTGGCTTTGGACGGGTTTCTCTGTCCCGGTCATGTCAGCGTCATCATCGGTGCGAAGGCATATCGACCGCTGGTGCAACGATTCGGGAGGCCGTGCGTCGTGGCCGGGTTTGAACCTTCGCAGTTGGCGCTGGGTCTGCTTCATCTGGTGCGTCAGATCGAGACCGGGGTCGCCCGATTGGAAAACGTATACGCCGGCGTCGTCCACGAGACGGGCAATCGCACCGCGCGAGGGTTGATGCGGCGCGTGTTCGTCGTCGCCGATGCACCGTGGCGCGCGATGGGCGTGATCCCTCGGAGTGGCTTGGAATTAGCGCATGCCTACCGACACTTCGACGCGCTGCAGCGTTTCGGCGTCACGCCGGGCGAGGACCACGATCCGCCATCATGCCGATGCGGCGAGGTGATTCAAGGCGTAGCCATGCCGGATGAATGCCCTCTGTTCAGGAACGGCTGCACGCCGCGCACGCCGATCGGCCCGTGCATGGTCAGTGGCGAAGGCACCTGCGGCGCGTGGTATCGCTTCGCATCCGTTCTGCGGCGCCGTGGCGATGCATGGATCGCGCGACGCACTGTGAAAGGGGCATCAGGCGGCGACCTACGCCTCCAATCCGAAACGAGTAATCCTACCCAGCGGGAGGGCCGGAAATGAGTTCGAACCTGCCTGATATCACCCTGAAGGATGTTGATCGTCATGAATCGAACTCGGCGTCCTCCGCGCTCGCTCCCAGTGGAGAGCGCATCGTTATCGCGCATGGCGGTGGGGGGGAACTGACGGCGGCGCTCGTGCGCGAGCACTTCCTGCCGCGCCTGACCAATCAGCACCTAACGCCGCTCGCCGACAGTGCCGTGTTGCCGTGGTCGGAGAGCCGCCTCGTTTTTACGACTGATTCGTATGTCGTGACTCCGCTGGAGTTTCCCGGCGGCGACATTGGGCGTTTGGCCGTCTGCGGCACGGTGAATGACTTGGCCGTGATGGGCGCTCAACCCGTGGCGCTTTCGCTCGGAGTGATCCTCGAAGAGGGTCTGCCGCTGGAAGTGCTGGATCGCATTGTTGCGTCGATCTCATCGGCATGCCGCGAGGCGGGGGTGAGCGTTGTTACGGGTGATACAAAAGTCATTGAATCACGCCGATCGGCCGTTCAAGATTTCATCGAACCGGTGGTCGCGCCCGGGATGTTCATCAACACGGCCGGGATCGGCACGTTGCTGCCTGGCGTGAAACTGGATGTGTCGCGCGTCACACCCGGCGATGTGGTACTCGTCAGCGGGCCCTTGGCGGAACATGGTTTGACCATCCTGGCGGCGCGCGAGGGGATCGAGTTCGAAAGCAACCTGACGAGTGACGCCGCGCCGCTCAACCACATGATTCAATCATTACTCACCCTTGGGTCCGACATCCGATTTATTCGCGATGCAACGCGTGGTGGGGTCGCAGGCGTCCTGGCGGATATCAGCGAGCTGCGCGAGGTGAGCATCGTCCTGGAGGAGCGTGATCTTCCGATCACACCGACCGCTCGACACGCCGCCGAAATGTTCGGCTTGGACCCCCTGACGGTCGCGAACGAGGGCAAGATCGTCATCGTCACAGCGCCAAGTGCCGCAGAGAAGGCATTGAGCGAGCTACGTCGCCATCCGCTAGGCGAACGAAGCGCAATCATTGGCCGAGTCACCGCGGAACAACCACCCCTTGTGGAGGTTCACACGGTCTCGGGCGGCGCCCGAATCGTGCAACGTCCCTACGGCGAAGAGCTTCCGCGGATTTGTTAGCGCGTGGAGACATGTCGTGGTCCCGAGCGCAAGGGGGCCATGCCAAGCCTCGTTATACGTGATGTCTGCGGAAATTCTCTTCAGCATTCCAAACGGGACCGAGCGGGCTGGGAACCTGCGGATAATAAGCCACGGTGTGCGCACATTCTCGCGTTCCTGGCAATTTGTGTTTCGAATCTCGGGAAGGTCACTCCCATGCTGCGCGGCATCGGACTTGCAGCATGAATGATCGGAAAGCCAACCGGCTATGGAGGTCCTGCCATGCTGGACCGAATGCTGAATCATGCGGATTTGATCGACATGCTGGGAGAATTGGCCCGCAAGCGGCGACTCGTGGGACCGGTTCGGCGCGAAAATCGGTTTCTTTACGAAGAAGTGACAGATCCCCGGCAGCTTGATCTTGCGTTCAACTACTGCGTTTATGGACCGCGAGCCTTTCTCTTCCCGGCGGTCGAAACCCTGTTCACATTTGAGCGCGAGAACGGGACGTTTCGCGCGAAGGCAATGCTGGACGACCGCCCGCTGGCGCTCGTTGGCGTTCATCCGTGCGACTTGCATGCCATCGCGCTGCTCGATCACGTCTTTGGGCAGGAACATCCCGACGAACACTACTTAACGCGCCGGCGTCACACTTTCATTATTGGGATCGACTGTACCCAGCCATGCACCGAGGGTGTGTTCTGCGCTGACATGGAGTGCCATCACGCCGAAAGCGGATTCGATCTGATGCTCTGCCCATTGAAGGGCGAGAACGGCGACCTGCCACGCTACGGCGTGATCTTCGGCACGGCGGAGGGGCGACAGTGGGTGCTGTACGGACGATGCAGCGAAGTCCCGACGCTTGAGGATGAGCGCGCGTTCGATCGCGCGCAGCGCGAGAAAGAGGCGGCATTTCCAACGCGGATCAAGACGCCCGCCGCCGAACTGTCCGCGTTGCTGGATCGCTCATACGACTCGTTGCTCTGGGAGGCGACGGCTCGGCGGTGCTACTCCTGCGGAAGTTGCAATCTCTCGTGCCCCACATGCTACTGCTTCAACATTCTGGATGAGCTGAACCTCGGTGGTACGAGCGGAGCGCGCCGCCGGGAATGGGACGGCTGTCAGATCAAAAACTTCGCCACCGTGGCCGGACCGCACAACTTCCGCCCCAAGGCGGCCTCGCGCCTGCGCCATCGAATCTATCGAAAGGCCAAGTGGATTCGCGAGAAAACCGGTCTGCCCGGCTGCGTCGGGTGTGCGCGCTGCGATCGCGCCTGCACCGCGAAGATTAACTCCGTAGAAATCTACAACCAGCTCGCGGAGGAGGTGTGAGATGACTCCTGCCCCCGTGCTGCATGCGAACCCGGCCGGCAGCATTTACGTGCCATCGCCTGCGCGGATCCTTCGCGTGACGCGGCTTGCCGAGATGGAGAAGCTCTTCGAACTAGCCTTTCTTGACGAACATCCGCTGGGACACGACCCCGGGCAGTTTGTGCAGGTCTCGGTGCTTGGGTACGGCGAGTGCCCGATCTCGATATGCTCGTCGCCGACCCAGCGCGATCGATTCGAGTTATGTATCCGCCGCGTTGGCCGCGTCACGAATCAGCTTCATCAGCTGGATTCCGGCGCGGTGATCGGCGTTCGAGGGCCGCTCGGTCACGGCTTTGACATGCACGAGTTTCACGGGCGCGACGTGCTGGTGGTGGCCGGTGGGCTGGGCCTGGCGCCGCTGCGCTCGCTCATTCAATACATCCTCGATGAGCGCGCCCGGTTCGGACAGTTCCATTTATTGTACGGGGCGCGCTGTCCGGCGGAGATGCTTTTCAAGGAAGACCTCGTCCGCTGGCGGCAGAATCCCGACGTCAACCTGCTGGTGACGGTGGACCGGCCCGACGAGCAGTGGCGGGGACGCAACGGCGTCGTCACGACTCTCTTCAAGGACTTGCCCAAGCTTGACCCGTCCAATACCAATGTCGTCATCGTCGGGCCTCCGGTGATGTTCAAGTTCGTCGTATTAGAAGTGCTGGCGCGACGAGTTCCGCAGAGCAGCATCTACTGCTCTCTCGAGCGGCACATGAAATGCGGGATCGGCAAGTGCGGCCACTGCCAGGCCAATCATGTGTACGTCTGCATGGACGGCCCGGTGTTCAAGTATGGCGAGTTGAAGGCCATGCGTGAGGCGATGGAGTGATTCGGCCGGCGAGCTTACCCGCCGTGGGACGGAACGATCGATGAAGGGGCGTGTGCAACGATGAAACCGCGAATCGCCATCTTCAGTTTGACGGGTTGCGAAGGGTGCTCCCTGGCCATTCTGGAGCTGGAAGACCAGCTACTCGATCTGCTGGGAGCCGTCGAGATCGTTAATTTCCGCGAGGGCATGACCGAAAAGGCCTTGGACATCGACATCGGCTTCGTGGATGGTGCCGTATCCACTCCGGAGGACGAAAGGGAAGCCAAGCGCTTTCGCGAGGCCTGTAAGACACTCGTCGCTATCGGTTCGTGCGCCTGCCTCGGCGGCATCAACACCCTGAAGAACCATCAGGCCATGGATGACTACCGCCGGTATGTCTATGGCGATCGCGCCGATTGGTTCCCGACGCTGTCGGCCAAGCCCCTGTCGGCCGTTGTAAAGGTCGACTACGAACTGCCCGGCTGCCCCATGATCAAGGAGGAGTTCCTCCAGTTTGTAAAGGACATCCTCGCGGGCAAACCCTTCAAACTGCCTGATACGGCCGTGTGCGTGGAGTGCAAGAAGCGCGGCAACGTCTGCTTGTATGAGCAGGGCATCTGCTGCCTCGGCCCGGTGACGCGCGCCGGCTGCAACGCGATCTGCCCCAGCTTCGGATCAAAATGTGAAGGCTGCCGCGGGATCGTCGACCGAGAGGCGTTGATGGCTGCGGGCGTCAATCTCCGCGAGCAGTACGACATTCCGCTTGAGCAGGTTCTGGCCGACTTTCGATTGTTCGGCGCATACCAGGAAGGAGACCTGCCATGACCGATGTCACCATCGATGTCCGGCACGTCACGCGCGTCGAGGGACACGGCAACATCGCCATCAACGTGCAGGACGGCGAGATCACGCGGCTGGAGCTGGCGATCGTGGAAAGCCCGCGGTTCTTTGAGTCGTTCCTCCGCGGTCGGATGTTCTACGAAGTACCGCACATTACCTGTCGCATCTGCGGCATCTGCTCGGTCGGACATACCACGGCGAGCGTCAAAGCCGTGGAAGCGGCCATGGGGATTACGCCGAGCGAGCAGACCGTGTTACTTCGCAAGCTCATCCTGTACGGCGAGGAGCTGCAAAGTCACTTCCTGCATCTGTACTTCCTCGCAGTACCGGATTACCTCGGCGTCGGCTCCGTCATCCCACTGGCGCGAACAAATCCCGATGTGGTGAAGCGCGCGTTGCGGATGAAGAAACTCGCCAACGATATCTGCGGGGCGGTCGGTGGCCGTCACATTCACCCGATTGCCATTCACGTCGGCGGCATCACTCACCTGCCGCGTGATGAGGAATTGACTTCGCTGAAGCGACGTCTCGAAGAATGTCGCACGGATCTCGCGGAGACCGTGAGCCTTTTCGCGACGCTGAAGCCGCCCGACTTGCGGCGCGACACCGAATACATGGCGTTAAAGGACGCGGGGGGCGAATACGCCTTCTACGATGGCGACATCGTCTCGACGCGCGATCCGACGCCGACGCCGGTTGCTCGCTATCGCGAACGGGTAATCGAGTCGGTGGTGCGCCATTCGGCAGCCAAGCACTGCCGGTCGCCGCAAAGCGAGGCTTACGCCGTGGGGGCGCTTGCGCGGTTCAACAACAATCATGAGCAACTGCACCCGCGCGCCAAGGAGGCGGCGGTTGCATTGGGCCTTCGCGCACCGTGCGACAATCCCTTCCACAATAACACAGCGCAGCTGGTGGAGTCGGTCCATTGCGTCGAAGCGTCGATCGAATTGATCGACGAACTGCTGCGGCGCGGGCTCCACCCCGAACCGCTCGTGAAGCCGCAGCGGTACGGCGAGATCGGGGTCGGCGCGGCGGAAGTGCCGCGCGGCGTGCTGTTTCATGAATTCGGGATCGATCGCCAGGGGCGCGTGGAAAGTGCCAATCTCATTATCCCGACGGGACAGAATCTGGCAAACATCGAGGCCGACATGCGCGCCATGGTGCCAATGCTCCTGAAGAGCGATCTGTCCAAGGGCGAGATGAAGCTGCAACTCGAGATGCTTGTGCGGGCCTATGACCCCTGCATCTCCTGCGCGACGCATCTGCTGGATATTGAATGGCAAGGTGAGCGCTCATGATCACGCCGCGGAACGAAATCGTAATCGTTGGTTGCGGCCGTTGGCTTCGCGGGGATGATCAGGCGGGGCTTCTCGCGGCGGAGGCCCTGCTCGGCATGAAGTTGCCGGATGTGCGTGTCTACGCGAGCGAATCGCCCGCGGCAGACATCGCGTTGTATGCGGCTGATGCGCGAATGCTCGTCTTGATCGACGCGGCCCGCGCCGGACCGGATCTCCCTGCAGGGACATGGCGGCGCTTGGACTACCGCGACATGAAATCTCGGTTGCGAGAGTCGACATCGGCGAGCGCACACACGATCAGCGTGGCAACCGCGCTGGCGCTGGCGGAACGACTGGGTACGCTCCCATCGCAAGTGTGGATCTACGCGATTGGCGCGCAATCGACCGAGCCGGGTTCGACCATTTCGGCGGTTGTGGCACGCGCCGTGCAAGATGTGTCAGCTGCCATCCGGCACGACGTGATTGACTGGCACCGGAAACACGCGGAGTTGAGCCATGCATGAAATCGCGATCGCCAAGGCCATCGTCGAAGGCGCTTGCACCGAGGCCCATCGGTTGGGGGCGCCCGCCGTTCGCAAAGTTCGATGCCGCGTGGGTGTTCTTCGCCAGGTCGATTCGGATCTGCTTCGGGATGCGTTTGAGACGGCGCGCGGCACTTCGGCCTGTCGCGACGCGACGCTGGAAGTTGTTTCGTCGCCGATGACCGCTCGTTGTCCGATGTGCGACGAGGGATTCGAGATCAAGGGCTGGGATTGGACCTGTCCGCGATGCGGCGCAGAGGGACTGGATCTGCGCGGCGGCGATGAGCTGGAAATTGTCGGCGTGACCATCGACAACACTGATCGCCGCATGGCCCGTATGCGGAATCGTGCACAGGTTTAATGGATGAATGGAGTGTTTACCATGACTGACACCATGTTGACTTCGACAAAGATTCGTCCTTCGAACCTGGCGACCGAAAGCCCCATGGGAACGCGGCGGCTACGCGACCCGATGCGGAACAAGGGGCCGGCGTTTACTGAAGCCGAGCGCGAGCGGTACGGCTTGCGAGGTCTGCTGCCGCCGACCAGCCTGACCATCGGGCAATTGGTGGCGCTGGAGATGGAGCACCTGCGAGAGAAATCAGACGATTTGGAGAAATACATCGGCCTCGCCGCGCTGCAGGACCGAAACGAAGTGCTCTTTTACCGCGTGCTCACAGAGAACCTTCCCGAATTGCTGCCGATCGTTTACACGCCGACCGTCGGCCGGGCCTGTCAGCGCTACAGTCACATTCTCCGCCGACCCCGCGGCATCTGGATCACGCCGGACGATGTCGCGCGCATTCCAGAGCTGCTTCGAAACGTTTCAGAGACGGACATACGCCTCATCGTTGTCACCGACAACGAGCGAATCCTGGGACTGGGAGATCAAGGCGCAGGCGGAATGGGGATCCCGATCGGCAAGTTGACGCTCTACACGGCCGCCGCAGGCATCCACCCGTTGCAGTGCCTTCCGGTCAGCCTCGACGTTGGCACTAACAATGCCGATTTGCTGAACGACCCGTTCTACCTGGGCTACCGGCGCCGGCGTATACGCGGGCCGGAATACGACGAGTTGATTGAGGCATTCGTGGAAGGCGTGAAAGAGGTTTTTCCAAGAGCGATCATCCAATGGGAGGACTTCAATCGGCAGACCGCGTTTGACATTCTTGAGCGATATCGCCGGCGCACACCCAGCTTCAACGACGACATCCAGGGCACTGCGGCCGTGTCGCTCGGCGGAATTCTTGCGGGGCTTCGGTTGACTGGCGGAAAACTCGCTGATCAACGCATCGTTTATGCCGGCGCGGGCAACGCAGGAATTGGAATCGCCCGGTTGGTACGGGCGGCCATGCGGGCCGAGCGAGTTCCCGAATCCGTAGTCGTGGACTCCCAGCTTATGTGCGATACACATGGCCTGCTGCATTCGCGACGGCCGCTCGAGGATGCAAACAAGCGCGAGTTCGCAGTGTCCGAGGCCCGCCTTGCCGCAATGGGCTTCGCAGGCGACGGGCCCTTCGACTTGCTGCAGGTTGTGACGCACTTCAAGCCGACGATTCTCATCGGCACGACCGCGATGGCCGGGACCTTTACCGAGGAAATCGTCCGTGCGATCGCGCAGTACGCCGACCGCCCCATGATCTTCCCATTGAGCAATCCCACGTCGAAGGCCGAAGTGACGCCGGCCGAAGCGATTCGCTGGTCGCGCGGTCGCGCCATCGTTGCGACGGGCAGCCCGTTCCCGCCGGTGGAGTTCGAAGGCAAACGGCACGTCATCGGCCAGGGGAACAACGTGTTCGTCTTCCCGGGGATCGGCCTGGGGTGCATGGTGGGTGAAGTGAGTGAAGTGGTGGACGAGTTGTTCCTCGCCGCGGCGAGAGCGTTGGCGGAATGCGTCACACCCGGCAGGCTCGCAGACGGCGCGTTGTACCCGGATCAATCGATGTTGCGCGAAGTCAGCCGCCGCGTGGCGTGCGCGATCGTGAATGTCGCGCGCGACTTGCGCATCGGACGAAGCATTCCGGCGGACCAGGTCGCTGCAAACGTAGAGGCGGCGATGTGGCAGCCGAATTACGACGACGCGGAGATGGGTTGAGGTGAGTCATGCTTGAGATCCCCGTCCTGCGAAAAGTGCTGGAGAAGAACGATCAGGCAGCGCAGGAGAATCGCGCGCTATTCGATCAGCACGGCATCCGCTGCATCAATCTTCTCGGTGGGGCGGGGTGCGGCAAGACGGCTCTGCTGGAGGGCGTATTGCCACGGATCGGACCGCACGTCGCTTGTGCCGTTCTCGAAGGCGACCTCGCGACGACCAATGATGCCCGGCGCATTGCGGCCATGGATGTACCGGTGATACAGCTACTCACCGAAGGCTCGTGTCACCTGTCGGCTGTTCACGTCCAGCATGCGCTGCGGAAACTGGACCTGCCTCGCCTGGAATTGCTTGTCATCGAGAATGTTGGCAACCCAGTCTGCCCGGCGAACTTTGATCTCGGCGAACACTTGCGAATTGCCGTGTTGAGCATCGCGGAGGGAGACGACAAGCCAGAGAAGTACCCGCTCCTGTTTCGTGACGCGGACCTGATTGTTTTGACGAAGTGCGATCTCCTGCCGCATGTCAGCTTCGATATGGAACGCGCGATTGGGTTGCTGCGGCGCGTGAATCCCCATGCGGCGATTCTTCAAACCGGTCGAAGGGTGGAGTCTGGTTTTGAAGCGGTCGCCGCATGGCTGATGTCGAATGTGAATTCCGCGCAGGGCGGCCATGTCCGGCTTGCCGAAGCAGTGCCCTGATCCGAAGTCGCCTGCGAGATTTTGCTCAGTATGTGTCTTTTTCCGCTGCTCGGCGGCGGAGCTCGCGGCTCTTGCCACGACAATCTCACTATGGTTTGCACTCGCAAGGCAGTCGAGTCCTCGAATGGCTCTCCTCCCGATCGCTCGCCGCTGATCATCGCCGATTGCCCACCACTTCTCGGACGCTGGAACGGAGCTTGCGAGTCTACTTCTTCGACCGCGCTGACAATGAAACAAGGGTGCGCACGATGGCCACAGCGATGGAACTGACAGATGGACGGCAGCCGCAGCCCAAGACTGGATACAGCTTGCCGGCGAAAGACGAACTGGGGTTCTGTAACGTCTTTATGTCGGCCCTAGGTGGAGACGGGGCCAACATGGCCGGCAAGCTGCTTTTCAAGATCGGCTGCAAGCACTTCGGGCTGGACGGCGGTTACGACGCCCGGTACGGCTCGGAAAAAAAGGGAACTGCAACCGATGTCTCGGTGCGATTCTGCGAGGAAGGCACCCCGGTTCGACCGGCTGGCCCGACTCGGCGACCGCACTTTCTCGCTGCGTTCCACGAAGACCTGATCGCGCCGCTCGAACTGGGTCGCGGCCTGCACGCCGGCGCGGTTTGTGTTGTCAATTCGATCCGCCCTCCAAGCGAGGTGCGGCAACTGCTGCGATTGCACAGTGGACGAATACTCTGCGTCGACGCCACGCGAATCGCAGTCGAAACGCGCAGCCGCTTGAACATGCCTCTGCTCGCGGTCCTGGCGCATGAACTGGAGTTCCCCGACGATCTGGTCAGAAAGCTGATCGCCGAGCAATGGCCGCGCGCAACGACGTCAAACCTCGCAGCGTTCGAAGCGGCCGTGTCCGGGATTCGCGCGATGTCATTCCAATCGGATGGCAAGTACGCGCTGACCGAGCCGCAGACGTATCACGGTCCGATCGGGTGGAAGAACATGCTCAATGGCGGCGCGATCGACGCGCTGCGGCACACAACCTTCAATCGAGACAATCGCATCGCCGGGCGCGGCCGCGTGCCGAAGTTCGACGCAGAAGCATGCACCTCCTGCGGGATCTGCCTCACGATTTGCTCTGATCCGGGTGGCTTGCTGTGGCGGGAAGGTCGGATGCAGGGCATCGATGAGTCGTTCTGCAAGGGGTGCATGCGATGCGTGGAAGTCTGCCCGGACACCAAGCGCGGCAAAGCGCTGACGGTGGAGTAAGGGCCGATTTGCAGAGATCGGTCTTCAGTAGACACGTGCCGACGTAACGCGATATTTAACTGGCGAGCTTGCTCGCCGTTGGATGGAAGCAATCATCGAAAAGTCGAAGCAACTTCAGGAAAGCGAGACGCGCTGCCCATGAGAACCGCCATCCTTGACAGACCCGGACACCTCCCTTCATTGTCGCAAGCTCCGCAGACCGTGTGGATCGGCAACGGCAACGAGGCCGTCGCGCGGGCCATCCTCGACATCGGCTACGACGGCGAAGGATATTACCCGATCACGCCATCCTCCGAGGTCGGCGAGATCGTCTCCAAAGCAGTCGCCGATGGAAAGAGCGACATGGCGTTCGTGGTCGGCACGAGCGAGTTGGCGGCGATCTCGATCTGCGCCGGCATGGCGGCGGCGGGGGCGCGCGTCGTCGACGTCACCAGCGCGCAGGGACTGCTGCTCAAGGCCGAGCAGATGCCGGCGATCAGCGGTCTCGGGCTGCCGATGGTGCTGAATCTCTCCACGCGAGAAGTTTCCGGCCCGCTGAACATCAAGAACGGCCACAGTGACCTCTACGCGGCACTCGGCTACGGCTGGCTCATCTTCCTCGCGCCGACCGTCCAAGCCGCCTACGATTTGAACATCGTCGCCATCAAAGTGGCCGAAGCGGTCAACCTGCCCGCGATCGTCGCGTACGACGGCTTTCATACATCGCATGCGACGCGCCGCATCAAGGTATTCGAAAACGCCGACGACGTTCGACGATTCGTCGGACCGCCGCCGTTCAAGGCGACGCTCGAAGAGACCAATGGCCGCCTGAACATCCTCAACATGCAGCGGCCCTATACATTCGGGCCGTACATGAATGACGACTGCATCAACAGCAAGGTGCAGTTGGAGAACAAGTTTGAGAAGGCCTACGGGGTGATTGCGCAGGTCTTCGACGAGTTCGCGGTGCTCTCCGGGCGACGATACGGCTTCGTCGAGCGATATGGCGACCCGGACGCTCCCGTGTGCCTCGTGGCATTGAACTCGGCCGGAGAAGCGTCGAAGGATGCCGTGGACGAGCTGGCGAGGAACGGTGACTCGTCGAATCTTGTGATTCCGACCGTGCTGCGCCCCTGGCCCGAGCAGGAGCTGCTCGACGCGATCGGCGGGGCAAAGCGCGTCGTCGTCGCCGAGCGGGCAAGCCAGTACGGCGCAAGCAACTACCTCGCCAACGAGATCGGCGCCGCGCTGCAGCGCGCGGGAAACACCGCGCGGATCATCCAGCGTTCTTACGGCATTGGCGGATTGAACTTCAATAAGGAAGACGCTTTGGCCATGTTCGACGCCGCGCGCGACTGGCCGTCGCATAGCGAACACGCCGGCGACCAGCCGATCTACACGTTCGCGCGGCGCAAGGCCTATTACGGCGCCTGGCCCGGTGATCCGGACTACAACCCGGCTGAAACGCTTGTCCCGCTCACCGTCAACGAGTGTTCACTCAACGCTGGGCAGAACGGAAAAGTCAATCTCAAAGAGCTCTCCAAAATGCCTGCCCGCTTCGACAAGCACAGCGCCTGTCCGGGCTGTGGCATTTTCACCACGCTGAACCTGTTCCTCCGCGGAATCGACGGGCACGTCCTGCTCGTCTTCAACACCGGTTGCGGCATGGTCGTTACGACGGGCTATCCGCTGACGAGCTTCAAAGTGCCGTACATTCACAATCTGTTCCACAACGGAAGCAGCACCGCGACCGGCCTCGTGGAAATGATCAAACGCTATCGCGCCAAAGGGGACCTGCCCGAGGACATCACGGTCGTCATGGTGACTGGCGACGGAGGCGACGACATCGGAGTGGATCAGCTCATCGCGGCAGCCCTGCGCAACGATCCGTTCATCGTGCTGGAGTATGACAACAAAGGCTACATGAACACCGGAGCCCAGATGTGCTACAGCGGGTTCCGCGGGCAGAAGAACACCAATGCGCCGGTCGGCGCGAAGCAGTCCGGCAAGCGCACGCACCACAAAGACATCATCGAGATCCTTCGCGGTACATTCGCGCCGTACCTTGCGTCCGCCGCGGAGTCCAACGGGTTGGACATGATCCGCAAGGCGCGCAAGGCCCAGGCCGTCGTGCGCGCCGGCGGCTTCGCGTTTGTGAAGACGCTCTCGGTGTGCCCGCTCAATTGGGGCATGGATGAGCACGTCGGGCCGTCCGCGGTGGAGGCGTGCGTTGATGCGTGCATGCATCCGTTGTTTGAGATTGACCACGGCAAGACGGTGATCACTTACGACCCGGCGGCAAAGGGGAAGAGAATCCCGGTCACCGAGGCCTTCATGAAGATGGGCGGCGCTTATCGGCATCTCACCACGCCGGAGTTCGCTGAAGTCTCCCGCGAGGTTCAGGAGGAAGTTGATCGCCGCTGGGAACGGCTCAAGGCGATGGCGGCCAGCGACCACTTGTAGGATGCGGCCCCGCACTGGCGGATCTGCTAACGGGCGCGCCACATTCGGGATGCGTACCATGACTCGCTCGACGCTGAATTATCTGATCGATGCCGTGACGCTGATCGTATTGCTTGCGATGGTTGCGACCGGGCTGATCCTGGAATTCGTGCTTCCTCCAGGCAGCGGAGGGATTCGCCACGCCCCTGATACGCTCTGGTCGTTGGCCCGTCACGATTGGGGGGCCGTCCATTTCTACGCCGCGATCACGATGGCCGGATTCGTTGCTCTGCATCTGGCCCTGCATTGGAACTGGGTCTTTACGACGACCGCCCGGCTGCTGACGCGCGGCAAGCCTCCCGCGTCCGCAGAAGCCTGGCGCAGAAACGCAATCGGTGTCGGACTGCTGACGGCCGTGCTGGCGTCTCTTTTTCTCTTTGTTATCTTCGCGAAGATGAACGTCGCCAGTCCACACGATCAGGACGAGGAACAGGTCCAGGCGGACTACGAAGAGGCTCCGGAGTTGTAGAGCAGTTTCATTTTGGCGGCGAGGTGCATCATGGCATCGCGGACACGAAAGTTGACCAGAGACAACGGCAATACTAGTGCATCGCATCCCGATTCAAGCCGCCGTCGCGCCTCACGGACTCTCAATGAATCCCGCCGGCGTACGCGCACCCGCTTGATTCACGGTCGAGGACGCACTGGGAAATGGGAATACGATCACCACGTCGTCCCACCGATGACGTGCAGTGCCGCGTTCCGGCTGGACTCGGCGCGACGCGGAGCGCAGGGCTTCTGCGAGTTCGCGCATCACGCGCCCGCCGCCGCCGAACACGCACCGATTTACATCTATGACCGCCTCGACGAGCCGACCCGCGCCATGCTCGAGGAGAATCTTGCCGTCGCCGAACACGGCGACATGGCCGTGTGCTTCGCGTCCGGCATGGCGGCCATCAGCGCCCTCGTCGGTGTCCTGGTTCGCACGGGTCAGCACATCGTCTCGCACCGCACCCTGTACGGCTGCACGTATTCGCTCTTTACCAACTGGTTGCCGCGGTATGAGATCCACGCGACGTTCATTGACATGACGGACGAGGCGGCCCTGCGGCGATCCATCCAACATGAGACGCGGCTCGTGTATTTTGAAACGCCCGTCAACCCCGACCTGCAACTGATCGACATCGCCCGCGTGCGGCAGATCGTCGACGAGATCAACCTCGACCGGCCGTTGTCGCATCGCGTCTGGATCGCTTGTGACAATACATTTGCTACGCCGTTTTGCCAGCGGCCGCTGCAACTTGGCGCCGATGTGGTGGTCGAGAGTCTGACCAAGGGCATCGGTGGGTTCGGCACCGACCTGGGCGGCGTGGTCATCGGCCCGGCCGAGATTCAAGACAAGTTGCTCATGTATCGCAAAGACTTCGGCGGTACGCTGTCGCCCAAGGCGGCGTGGGGCGCGCTGGTGTATGGCCTGCCTTCGCTCGCAGCGCGGATGGCGAATTATCAGAAGACGGCGATGCGCGTCGCGAAGTTCCTCGAATCGCATCCTCGGGTCGAGTATGTCCGCTATCCGGGTTTGACGTCATTCCCGCAAAACGACCTGGCGCGCAGTCAGATGGTGGATGAGAACGGCCGCTTCGCCCCTGGCTCGATGATCTACTTCGTTTTGAAACAAGAATCACCGAGCGACAATCCCGGCGAGCGGCTGATCGATTGGATCGCCAAAAACTCGTACTGCATCACGCTCGCGGTTTCGCTTGGTCAGGTCAAGACGCTGATCGAATGCCCGTACACGATGACCCACGCAGCCGTCCCGCCGGAGCAGAAAGCGGCAGACGGGCTGGTCCCGGGCGGAGTGCGGTTAAGCGTGGGCCTGGAAGATTGGCACGATTTGATCGCGGAGCTGGATGCGGCGCTCTCAAGCACGTGAGCAAACAGTTACTTGCCCGCGATCGCGATCTGCGCCTTGGCTCTTGCGATGGCGCGCTGCTTGGCCGCTGCGGTTGCATCGTCCCTGGCGGGCATGGCGTTGGCTGCATCGAGTGCCTTGCGGGCATCGGCGGATGTGATGTTTTCGGCAAGGGCGGCCCGTTCGGTCAGGATCGTAATTTCGTTCTTGTGGACCTGTGCAAAACCGCCATCCACAAATACCTGCTGGGTCTTGCCGGCATCGGTCTCAACGCGCAGTACGCCGGTGCCTAGCTCGCAAAGCAGGGGGGCCCGCTTGTCGAGGACGCCGACGAGGCCATCGTGCGCAGGGAGAACCACCGAAACCGCGTCCGTCTCAAGAACCTGTCGCTCGGGCGTAATCACGTTGCAGTGCAAAGGTGCTTTAGCCATGGCGAAATTGATACCCGAAACGGTCCCGGCCGTCAAGGGACAGCCGCGCTGCGGGGCGGCTCTCCCATTGAAGGTCTCAATCAACGGACAGCCCCGCCGCAGGAAATGATCAGAGCAACCAGAACGCTCCCAGCGCAGCCAGCATCACATGCGCGAAGTAGGCCAGCGGAAAGATCCATCGGCAGCGCCGATCAAGCAGGTCGCCCGCTTCTCGATGTCCTCGGCGGTCCAGGACGGCAACGCGTAAGTTCACGACCACCGTCCCGCACATCGTCAGGAAACTGATGTTCAGAAAGGCGTGAATAAGCGTAAACGTGGCAATTTGAGGCAGCAAATCGCTCACGACGATCTGATAGGCTACTCCCGTCAAGATGCCAATAAACGAGACGCTGATCCGATCTCCCACGGACGAGCGATCCATCCAGAAGACGCAAAAAGACAGCAGCACGATGAGGGTGAGCGGCAGGACAACGAGCCGGATAATGAAGAAGGGCTTTCGGTGCACATCGATTCTGACTTTCAGCGATGATGCAACCCCTCGGCGGCCGAGATGCGTTGAAACTCGGTCACTGCATTCAATGCTCACCTGCCCCAGCTTCCATTGGGGGACTTGTACCATGTCGGGCGATACATGACACGGCTCTGGCGCGGGCCTGAACACGACTTCATGATTGTCGTAACCGAGGATTTCAAACTCGGCTTCAAGCGTTTGCCCGTCAAACGGGAATCGTACAACCGAGAAATCATCTCTTGCGACTGCGTTGATGGTCTGCACCAGCGTCAGCGTCCCATCGGATCGCACGCGCAGGATGACGCCGCTTTTCTCATAGAGCCCGGATCCGTTGACCAGCACTTCCTGCGGAAACCAACCGGGGTATAACTCGTTGAACTGGTAATTCCCCTGGTAGATTTTCTCGGTTACGCCGGCCTGTTTGGGATCGAAAGAAAGACGAGGATCATGCCATTGAAGAGTTAGCACACCAGTAAATTCAAAGGTGAGGTTCTCGTCGTTAATCGCATTGATGTTTTGAAGTTGGAAGGCCGCGGCTAACTCGAGGGGGCCGTCTGCCTTGGGCGGGGTCAGTAACGCCGTCGCTGCGCTCGCTGCATCCGACGCAGGCAGGCTGGAGGCCGAAGGACCGTCGGCCTTTGCCCGATGCACCGAGCTTACAATCAGGGCCAACAGGCAGCCAACGAACCCCGGCAGCACTTTCATTCCACGCTCCCAATCGCAGTGGGCGAGGCGGGACTCGAACCCGCACATCCTTGCGGATAGGGGATTTTAAATCCCCAGCGTCTGCCATTCCGCCACTCGCCCGGACGCTTCATCATTGTCCTGTTATTCGGCCGCGTCAAACAGCTGGGTGGCGGCGCGATATGATTCCGCCATGATCCGCCGGACCGCTCACGCGAAACTCAATTTCACGCTGGCGATTCTTGGCCGCCGGGCCGATGGGTTCCACGAGCTGGAGTCGTGGGTCGTCCCCATCGCGTGGTCGGACGATTTACACTTTGAAAGCGCCGATGAATTTTCGCTCGTGGTCGAATCGAGTGACATCGGTCCGCTTGCAGGAGATGAGACGAATCTCGTCCATCGGGCGGCGCATGCGCTCGCCAGCGCGGCGGGCCGATCGCCCGGGGCGCACATTCGACTCACCAAGAACATCCCGATCGGTGGCGGGTTGGGCGGAGGCAGCTCGGACGCGGCGGCAACTCTGTCGGCTCTGAACGAACTTTGGAATCTCAAGTGGCCGGTTGAGCGGCTTTTCGCCCTTGGTGCGGCAGTCGGTTCGGATGTACCGTTTTTTCTGGAACAGGGGCAGGCGATCCTGCGAGGGCGGGGGGACGTCCTCTCGCGAATCGATGGATGGCAGGGCTGGGCTGCGGTTGTCGTTCCGCCCTTCGGAGTTTCCACCGCCGAAGTGTATCGGTGTCATGCGAGGCGCGCCGCGAGGGCACTTGAACCGGCTGCACCACGCGCGAGGACACCATGGATCGCGGGGCCGATGCACGCCGATCAATTGCTCCAGCAGTTGTTCAACGACCTCGAGGCCGCGGCGTTTGAATTCGAGCCGCGTCTTTCGGAGTTGCACGCGCGGCTATCGCATCGTGGCGGCCGACCGGTGCGCATGACCGGCAGTGGAAGCTGCCTATTTACCCTCTTCGACGATGAGATCGCAGCACGTGCATGGGGTGAGGTAGCCGAGCCGATCCTTGTGCACGGCGGGCGAATTAAGATCGTTCGCGTTCTCGGCTGACCTGCGAATGCGGCGGCCATCCGCTTGGATTCGGCCCGCCGTTGTGGTAGGCTTCAGTTTCAGCCACCGACGCTTCATCTTTGCACTGCACCGCGATAGTCCGGAGGCCGCCTGATGAACATCACCGAAGTCCGGATCAAGCTGGTCGGGAGCAATTCCGAGCGGCTGCGAGCGTTTTGCAGCGTGACGCTGGACGGCGAGTTCGTCATCCGGGACTTGAAGATCATTGATGGCGTCAATGGGCCGTTCGTGGCAATGCCGTCGCGCAAGCTGGCCGATCGGTGCCGAAAGTGCGGCTGCAAGAATCACCTTCGCGCGCGGTACTGCAATGAGTGCGGGACGCGCCTGGCGGACAACCGGGCGGTGCGCGATGAGCAGGGGCGCATCAAGCTCCATGCTGACGTAGCGCATCCGATCAACCCTTCGGGGCGGGAGCGCATTCAGGCGGAGATCATTCGCGCGTATCAGGAAGAGCTGAACCGCGCGGCGCAGCCCGGCTATCGGCCGGCGGAGTTCGACGACGACGAGGACCTGGGCCCTTCGGAATACGATGAACTGATCGACGACCTCAAGCGAACTGCGGCGGCGCGTTCCCAGACAGCGTCGGAACCGGTGCCCCCGAACGCGGACTCGGAAGCAGCCGCGCGCCCCGCTTCAAACCCGATGCAAGGGCTCCCGCCATCACGCATGGCAAAGCCGTCGGGCCCCGGTGGATCATTCAGCGCGGGGATACTTTAGATCTGCTCGCGCGCTGTGCCGTCAGGTTCCGATCACGTCATCCAGCGCGGAGATGCTGACCACGACTTGCGCAAAGACAAAGATGCGGCGGCGATTCTCACGAATGCCCAGTTTCTGTGCCTCACAGATGTACTCTTCTTTTGTATCGTGTCCTTCGTTGCGGTCGCGAATGTCTGCGGCCGCTAACCAGAATCCCTCCGGCGTAATACGCTCGAGCGTACCGAGGTAGATCAGGGGGCCGGACGTATCCAGGACTACTTTTCGGCCAACCAACTCCGCGAGCTCTTTGGAGCGATCGCCGCCATTGGATGCTGGCTTGTTCCCCTTCATGGCACAAGTGTCCTCCAGTGGGGTAGAATAATCAGGGATTGGATGGTGCGGCAGCCCCGGGAATCCGTGGCGGTTTTCCGTGAACGAACGCCGCGCACCGACGACTGCGAGCCGCATTGGGGTGACTGAAATGATCCAGCGAATGAGAGCATGCCTTCTGTGTGGAGCAGCCGCCTGGTGCCTTGTTGGAGCGATGTGGCAGCCGCCGTCATTCGAAGAAGGCACGCGGGCGGTGGGGGAGCCTCCCTTGTGGTTGCAGGAACCTCCGCCGCCTACCACCGGGCCGACCGGACCGGGTGACGAACACATCATCGCAACACTAGAAGGGCCGTATCGCGTGGAAGAGCGCAAGCTGACAAACAAGGAGATCAGCCGAATCCGTTACATGGAGCTGCGCGGCATGCGGATGCGCACGACGCAGCCCGACCGCGTGACCGTCAAAGTGCCGCGCGAGGCGGTGGATGAGTTCCTTGTCAGCATGGAAGGCCACCCTGATTTTGCAGAAGAGCGCAGCCGGCGGGACTTCCTGAAGCAGACGCCGCCGCAGAAGCTCCATGCCATGGCCTACTACAAGCGTGAGGAGTTTGCGGACAAGGTTGAGATCCTGACCGATCCGGAGGTGTTCGCCGAATTCAAGCGAAATGTCATGCCGCCGATCCTGCGAAGCTGCGCCACGTCGGGCTGCCATGGCCCCGGCGCGCCGGTTGACCAGGTGAAGTTCCGCCTGTTCAAGGATCCGAAGAAAACAAACAGTGCGATGTACGGCAATTTCATCTTGTTGAACGAGCTAGGCCACAAGGGTCGGCCGCTCATCAACCGCGCACAAGTGTCTAATTCGTTGATGCTGACCTATCTGTTGCCCGATTCGGAAGTGCGGCCCGAGCTGCGTCACCCAGGCGACATCAAGCTGAAGCCTCTCTATCGCAGTCGCAGCGCAATGGGCTACAAGCGCATCGAAGCATGGATTTCGTCGTTGCGCAATCCGCCGAGTGACTACGGTGTGCATCTCGTGCATCGCGGCGAGGCCGACGCACCGCCGGGGCCGGGCGACCAGTTCCTGCCCTGAGCCGACTTCGAGAGAATGCGCCGTGAGTCATTTTCCGGACGGTTGCGAAGAAGGGGGCGAGACCGACGCAGCGGCCTCCGCGGGCTGCGAGCTTGCAGGTTGCGCCGGTTGGGAGGTAGCCGTCACCGGCGATGTTAGCTGCGGCGCGGGATTCACGGGCTGGGACGTTGCCTGGTTCGCCAGCGCGGCGCGGATGGCGCTTTCCTGAATCGCCTGGAGAATCCGCTGGTACTCCGCGGATTCACTTGCCGGTCGCGATGCGCTTTGAGCCGGCGGCGTCGGTCTCGGGCTGGCCAGCGGCCGGTCGAATTGCTCAACGTTCGGAGTTTTGAAGGAAGATGTCTCCGTCTCGGGCGCAACTTCGGCCAGCATCGTGGCGCCAAGATTGAGGATCGCCAAGGCTGCCTCTTCCTTGGTTTTCGCCTTGGCAAGGGCGCGAGCTAGGGCCGCCTGCTCCGGCTTCAGCGTGCTTAGTACGGCGTCGGTGACAACGTCGGAACCGCCTCCGCCTTGTTTCACAAGTTCCTGAATCGCGGCATCTTTCTTCGCCGAGTCTTCTTCAATGCGCGCCAGGCGTTCGTGCAATCCCTCTTTTTCGGTGCTGACACGAGAGAACTGCCGCACGGTCCACCACGAGACGCCGAACATGGCCAGCAAGCCGGCGCAAACTGCAACCAGGGCCCGATGCTTGAGTATGGCCTTCTTCAACAGGTACGCGCCGGTCGCCTGCTTCGCCGAGATCGGCTCGCCGGCGAGGTAACGGCGAACGTCCTGCGCGAAACCATCCACCGACTGATAGCGATTGTCCTTGTTCTTTTCGAGCGCCTTCAGGGCGATAGCCGCCAGTTCCGCGTCAATCTTCGGGTTGTGCTTGGTCGGAAACACCGGCTCGGCATGCGCGATGTTCTGCAGCGCTTTGCCGATCGCGCCGCTCGTGTCGTAGGGCAGCTTCTTGCAAACCGCCTCGTACAGCACGACGCCGAGTGAATAGACATCCGTGCGAATATCGACGCTGTTCGGATCGGCCGACGCCTGTTCGGGCGACATGTAGGCGGGCGTGCCGACGATCGGCGCGGAGATCGATGTAGTGACGTCACCCAGCGCGCCGCTCTTGGCCAGGCCGAAATCGAGAATGTGCGGCTCGCCTTCGCCATCCACAAGAATGTTTGAGGGCTTCAAATCGCGATGGACGACGCCGCGTTGATGAGCGTAACCAACGGCCGCGAACACCTTCAGAAGCAGTTGCAACGTGTCGCGAATCGACAGGCCGTGCACGCGCAGGTAATCATTCAGCGGCAGACCGTAGATGAACTCCATCGCGTAATACATGCGCCCGTCGGATGTGCCGCTGTCGTAGATCGGGATGATATTCGGGTGGCGCAGGCCCGCGGCGAGCGATATCTCGCGTTCGAACCGCCGTCGCGCCATGTCCGTAGCGAACGGCCCTTCCAGCAGCACTTTCAACGCCACGACGCGCCGCGTGGAAATCTGAATCGCGCGATAGACAAGGCCCATGCCGCCGCGACCGATCGGCTTTTGCACTTCGTAACCGGCGACGGTGGGAATCGGCTGACTTGCATCGCCGCCGTTGGAACGAGCCGACGATCCGCCGAAGTGACCTTCAAGCGGCCGGGCGAGCGTGTCGTCCGCCGACGAGGACGCGCCGGATTTGCTTAGCGGCTCAAGGAGGTGCAACCCGCGCAGGTGCTCGCGCAGCACCTCGGCGTGCTGCGGATTCTCCGCGAGGAACGAGTCCTCCGAGATCGGCTCGCCGCGCGAGCGCCGATCGAAGAACTCGTTAATGAGTTCTCCCAGGCGTTCATCGAGCGCGTCATCCGGGGAATCAGTGGGTTGCGGGTCTGCGGGATTCATTCCGTTTCGGCACCGTCGGCGCTGTTCCGGTCGGCCATCCGGTGCGCGGATCCTCTCTCCTATAAGTGTTGCACCATACCGGCGGTTCGTTCAATGGAAAATCACATGGGACTTTCACATTCCGGCTTGGCGTATAACCCTCCGGGGCAATGAGGGTTATGTCTTGCCAGCACCGTCCGTGGGCGATTACAATCGGCTCGGATTTTTGCAACCAGTGGCCTTTTCTCGTTCCCAGAGGCCCTCCGCCGGCTCGCACCCTATTCTAGGTCGGTCCGGCCGGGATGCCGATGACGAAGTCACTGCCGGCTGACATGTGTCAACCATGGGGTCGCCCTTGTCCGACTCAACCGAAACGAAGATTCTCATTCAGCGTGCTCGAAAGGGCAACGAAGAAGCGACCCAGCGCTTACTCGTCATGTACCATCCGCGATTGCGGGCCAGGCTGCTTCGCCAGATGGACGCCACGATGAAGGCGCGGATCGAACCGGAGGACATTCTCCAACAGGTCTACCTGGAGGCGTTTCGTGCGATCGATCAGTTCGAGTATCAGGGCAAGGATTCTTTTCTCCGCTGGATGTACGCCATTCTCGATCGAAAACTGATCGACGAGCACCGTGCCATGCGGGCTGATCGGCGCGACGTGCGGCGTGAGGTGAAACAGGCGCCGCAAACGGGCGGCCAGACGAGCTACGTCGACCTCATGGCGCGGATCATGTCGCAAAGCGGCACGCCCAGTCAGGCTGTTCGTCGCGACGAGGCGATCGATGTCCTGGCCGAGTGCATCGCGGCACTGCCCGATCACTACCGCGACGTCATTCAAATGCGATTCATCGAGGGGCGGCCCGTCTCGGAAGTGGCGAAGCAGCTCAAGCGGTCCATCGGATCGATTCACATGATCTGCCATCGGGCGCTGCGGCACCTGCGCGAGGAGGCCGAGCGCATGGGGATTCATCGCGATTTTTGAGAATTCACGTCGCTGATGGCGATGACGCCGCTGCGGCCCGTGGCGGAACGGCGTGGAAGATCTCGCGCCTTGCGCAGCGCCTCTTCCATCGTACTGTAGATGGAAAGCCACTCGTGGCGTCCCTTCCATCCGGCCTTGGCCATGAGCTTGAGCACAGGAGGTCGCGCACCGCCGATGATGACGTTCGCGCCGGCGCGACGGAGTTTTTCCATGGCGGATTCGAGATTGACCAGCCCGGTGGCGTCCATCACCGGTACCGACGTCATATCGAGGACGACCGTGCGGATGCCGCGCTCGACCGTTCGAAGGGAACTCATGGCTTTCTGGGCCGCGCCGAAGAAGAGCGGTCCCGCAATCTCGTAGATCACCGCATCGGGGGGCAGGGATTCCTGCCGTGCCAGCGGGTGTGATGCAACCAGCTGCACGGTTGATACCTCGGCCATTCGGCGCATGAAAAGCATCGCCGCGAGGACGACGCCGACCCCGACGGCGATCATCATGTCGAACAACACCGTGAGCGCGAAGCAAGTGAGAAGCACGAGCACGTCGGCGCCCGGCGCGACGCGTATCACGTGCAGGAAGTGTTTCACCTCGCTCATGTTCCAGGCGACCACAAGCAACAATGCGGCCATCGACGCCATGGGCAGATAACCCAGCAGGGGGGCAAAAAGAAGCACGGCGGCGAGAATAAAAAGCGCATGCGTCACGGACGCGATGGGCGACCTCGCGCCCGACCGGATGTTCGTCGCGGTTCGGGCGATTGCACCGGTGGCGGCAATCCCGCCGAAAAAGGGCGACGCGATGTTTCCGATGCCTTGCGCGATCAGCTCGGCATCCGGATCGTGCTTCTCCCCGGTCATGCCGTCTGCGACGACGGCCGACAACAGCGATTCGATCGCGCCGAGCATGGCGATTGCAAAGGCCGGCCCGACCAATGCGCGGAGTGACGCCAGACCCAGGTCGAAGGCCGCGCCGCCCGGTCCCGGGGCTTTCCACGGTTGGATGAAAGAGGGTGGCGTTTGGGGAATTCCCGCGTGCGTGGCGCCATTGAGCGTGTACGAGAAGCGACTGGCGATTGTTTCGATCTCGACGCCGACGGCAAAACGCGATGATGCATACGCAACAACGGCTGCCAGCGGCAGTGCGATGAGCGGTGACGGAATGCGGCGCGTCACTTTCGGCAGGAGTACCAGCACCCCAAGCGTGAGCAGGCCGATGAGCAGATCAGCCGTGCGGAAGCGAGGCAAGGCCTGAAACAGCGCAACGACGCGCTCATGAAAGTGATCCGGCATATGCTCGATCTTCAGGCCGAAGAAATCTCGCATCTGCATGGTTGCAATGACCACGGCGATGCCGGACGTGAAGCCGGTCGTAACCGGATAGGGAATGAACTCGATTAGTTGCCCCAGCCGCATGACGCCCGCGATGACGAGTAAGACACCCGCCATCATCGTGGCGACAAGCAGGCCGCCAATGCCGTATTGCGAGGCAATTGGTGCCAGGATGACAACAAACGCGGCGGTCGGCCCGGAGACCTGAACTGGGGAGCCGCCCAGCAGCGCGATCAAGCCCCCTGCGACAATGGCTGTGTAAAGACCGTGTTGAGGCGGAACACCCGACGCGATGGCCAGCGCCATCGAGAGCGGCAGCGCGACAATTCCAACGACTAGCCCCGCCAGGATGTCGCGCTTCAAGTCTGCCGTGTGATAGCCGCGAGCCAAGCTGCCCCGAAGCGCAGCGGCAATATAAACTCGATGAGTTGGAAGAACGGGAGTGGCAGCACGATGACGGTCCGGCACGCGACGGCACTTTCAGGCGGTCGATTCGTCTATCACCCTTGTTGCCGCTGCGGTCTGAAGACAGCCGCGCGCGGTCGATTCAAGGCTCCGGGAAGCCCGCCTTGACATGCATCGACAAGTCCGGTAAGACACTTTAACGAAGTCGCACCGGGATTTGCGACTTGTTGCGCGGCGCATGAGCACCGCGCGAAACCACAAGATTTGAGAGGATCGCTCGCATGTTGGCTAACTTACTCATGCTTGCCCAGGACGATGGCGCGGTTTTCACGATGCGGAACGGGCTGCTGCTGATCCTGATCATCGGGATTCTCGTGGGCTACAAGATCTACAAGAACAAGACGATGGGCTGATCATCAGTCGCTTGACGCCCGGCGCTCCCTGGACGTGACAATGTTCGTCGGGGTGATGTCTGATCTTGCTCGCGCGAGTTAGCGGGCTGCGTCGTGCGGATGCCAGGCGAGCGGGCAACCGGCACATCGTGCGCGTGCTTTGCAATGCTCTTTCGCGACGCGCACGATCAGCGCGTGGTATTCGTTGTAAACCCTTACATCCTGCGGCATGCTGCGCTCGAAGAGCGACTTTGCTTCGATGTAGTTTGATTTCGCAGACGACAGTCCATGCCGGCGCAAGACGCGCAAGGTGTAGGCGTCGATTACGAAACTCGGCTTGTTCAACGCGTAGACGAGGATCGAATCCGCTGTCTCCGGTCCGATGCCCCTTACCTTCAACAGCGCCGGTCGCGCGGCAGTTGTATCAAGCCGCCCGAGCATTGCCAGGCTGCCGCCATAATGCTCCCAAAGCCACGTCACAAGACTCTTCAGACGTTGCGCCTTGACGTTGAAATAGCCCGCAGGGCGAATCAACTCGGCCAACCGCTGCACGTCGACTTCGCGCAATGCACGCCATGAGAGCAGTCGCGCCGATTTCAGATTGCCGATCGCTCGTTCGACGTTGCGCCAGTTCGTGTTCTGCGTCAGGATCGCACCGACCACCACTTCCGTCGGCGTATCACCTGGCCACCAGCCCTGCGGGCCGTAGGCACGCAGCAGATCGCGGTAGAAACGTCGAATCGTTGTTTCGGCGGAGTTGGCCATTCGTTCAGCGGATTGCGCGGTACTGCTATCGTTTAGTTTGGTTCAGGTAAATAGCCTGTGCGGTCGAGAAGCAAGCTTGACTATTCCCGAGCGGCTATCCACGTTGCGGATTGCTCCCGCGCCGGTTAATGATACTCGCTTATGCCCCGTCGCGCTGCTCGTCGCAGGCCTCCCGCCACGCTATCGAAACGCCCGGCCAAGCGCCGAGACTCCGAACCGGCGCGCTATTGGGAGGTGACGCAGCGACCGCTTCAATGCCTCGCCTTCCTCGCGCCGATGATCGCCGCGTACGAACTCGGAATGATCTGGCTGCATGGCAGCGCGCTGCATCAGCAGAGGCCTTTCCTTGCCGCACAGCAATTGCTCCAGTGGTTCTTCAGCCTCTTCGGTGTCACGGGTTACTACCTGCCGGGAGCCGCACTGATCGCAGTGCTGCTCTTCTGGCATCTTGCAAGCCGTCATCCGTGGAAGGTGGAGGGCTGGCCCCTCGGCGGCATGGCCGGCGAAAGCGTCCTGCTGGCGATTCCTCTTCTATTGCTGAATGACTGGATTCCCGGGCCTGCCGCCCGCACGAACGTTGCCGAAATCGCCATGCAGGCAGGATCAACCGGCCGCGCCATGCTGCTCCAGTCGACAAACGGCGTCGGCAGTCGGTTGGATGACTTGCTTCTTAGCGTGGGAGCCGGTTTGTACGAAGAGCTCGTTTTCCGACTGATGATCATCTCCCTACTGACCCTCCTGATTACCGACGTGGGCCGCGTCCGGCAATCGATCGGCGTCGCCTGTGCCGTCATCGTTTCGTCTTTGCTCTTCGCGGCGCACCATTACGCGCCAATCGGGGCCGAGGAGTTTACCAGCGGGGGGTTCGCCTTTCGCTCCGCGGCCGGGGGGTACCTTGCCTGTGTGTACGTGCTGCGCGGTTTCGGGTTAGCAGTCGGCTGTCACGTCGTCTATGACGTGATGGCGTTCTTGATCTGATCGGTACAAGGAATTCGCATTTGGGGAAAACGGCCCCTCAAATCGCGATTCGGCAAGCTCGGGCGCAAAGAAAAAGGAGCGCACCGTTCAATGCGCTCCTGTCGATTTTGGACTTCCCGCAGAAACAGCGGGACGAATTACTTGCGCCGCGAGCGACGGGCGACGATGCCCAATGCGCCAAGCCCCAGAAGCAGCGAGGTGGTCGGCTCGGGAACAATCTGCCCGCGAATCTCTCCAGCGGGTCGGAACGTCGAATGCAGATTCACATAAGTCAAACCGTCGAGGACATGCTGGAGAACGGTCGGCGTAAATGTGCCGCTGCCGGTGATCGTTCCACTCGATGCCGGCGTGAATGACAGCCCAACGAGCACGCCGGCCGGGACGCCCGGGAGCGCCGGGCCGTGAATGTGCGCGTTGTTCGCAGTTCCGATCAGGCCGCTGAAATTGCAGAGCAGGTTCCAGTCACCGGTGAAATCGTCGAAGTCGAGCTGGCAATCTCCGGTTCCGGGAGTGGCGACCGGCGGCGTTTCCTGGAGACCGTCCAACGGAAACGTCCAGCTCAAGGGAGCCGCCGTCGTGATGGACGCGATTGACAAGCACACAAGCGTCGAAAAGGCAAGAGCGCGAGTTTTCATCGATCAACTCCCAATAAGGCAGAGGCATGCCCCAATCGAATACCGATTGAGAGCCAACCGGGGCCGAGTATATCTCAAATCAAACCGCGATGTCAATTGTCATGTGCCGTGCGGACCTCGTAAAGATTGGCATGCCACCGGTTGTCTAAGCACACCCTTGTCTCATTCTTGGGACAGAAAATACCCTCGCCGCGGTTTCATGGCCCCCCAGAATCTGGGTTTGGACTGCTTGTGGAATGATTTGGAACGTGCCAGGATTCCTAGAGGGGTGAACACCTAGGTTCACGCCCTGTGCGACATGATTCCCATCCGAATTGATCGTGTGCGGTCAATAGAGGCTGTGAATTCTCGGCATATCGCGGGACTGGACGGGTAAACGGGCTCGCCGTATAGTCTTTCCCCCACGGGCGTTGCCGCACAGACCCCGTGGATGTCGGCCTGGGCGTGTGTCCGAGTGGCCAAAGGAGACGGGCTGTAAACCCGTTGGCTCTGCCTACGCTGGTTCGAATCCAGCCGCGCCCATTCAAAAACGCTCGATTTCGCCGTGGATGGACGGCGCCACAGACGATCTGCCTCTGCTTTCGGGTCGGCAGTGCGGTTTTGCCGCACCAGGGCAAAGGATGCCACCGGTCGAATGAACCTTCCCAACCAGATCACCCTGGCGCGATTGGTTCTCGCGATCATCTTCTTCTGCCTCGTCGGTGCATTTGAATGGCCCCGCCGGGCCGAGCGGGCTTGGATGATCGAGGTCGCGTTCTGGCTTTTCATCGTCGCGGCGCTGTCGGACATCCTCGACGGCTACCTCGCGCGCAAACAGAACCAGGTCACGTCGTTCGGGCGCATTCTCGACCCGTTTGTTGACAAAATACTAGTTTGTGGTGGCTTCATCCTTTTGCTGGGGCCCGGGTATCACGATTCGAGCGGCACGAGCGTGACCGGCCTGGCCCCGTGGATGGTCGTCGTGATGATTGCGCGGGAGTTTCTGGTCACGAGCCTGCGCGGGTTCAGCGAGGCTGCGGGCACGCCTTATGCGGCAAACCTCTGGGGCAAGGTCAAGATGTTGCTCCAGTCGATCACGATTCCATTGATTCTCAAGAGCATTCACGCGTGGCAAGGAGTGGATTGGGTCGTGACTGTCCGCACGGGCATGATCTGGGTTACCGTTGCGGTTACGATCCTAAGTGTCGGGTCGTATCTCGTTGCCTCGCGCCAGGCGCTCTCGCAGCGCGCGCGAGGATGAAATCGGAGCAATCGTGAGCGATCTCCTCAAGGCTCTTATCCTCGGCATCATAGAGGGTCTTAGCGAATTCCTGCCCATATCCAGCACAGGGCATCTCATCGTCGCCATGCCGCTGCTGAACGTGGACGGCGAATTGCCAGCCTGGAAAGCGTTCCTCTATTTCATTCAGATCGGCGCGATCCTGGCGGTGATCCTTCATTTTCGGCGGCACCTCCTGCGAGCCGCCTTGGCGGCGCCGCGCGGCGGATTCGCCGATCACCTCCTCACGAAACTCGTGGTCGCCATGCTGCCCGCCGCCGTGATCGGTCTGCCGCTCAACGACTACGTCGAGCACATTCTGGAAAAGCCCGTACCAGTCGGGATCGCCCTGATCCTCGGCGCGATTGCGATGGTCGTGATCGAACGCAAATACCGTCGCACCGCCGGCCCGGGAATTGACGACGTGACACTGCGTCAGGCATTCCTCGTCGGCCTTGCCCAAGTCGTCTCGATCATCCCCGGTACAAGCCGAGCCATGGCGACGATCATGGGCGGCATGATCGTCGGCCTCCCGGCGCCGACAGCGGCACAGTTCTCCTTTTATCTCGCCATCCCGACCTTGCTGGGGGCGGGACTCCTAAAGCTCTTCAAGCACCGCCACGCAATCGGGTCGGAACAGGCCGTATTCCTGGCCGGGGGATTTGCGACCTCGTTTATCGTGGCCTGGGTCGTTGTGGCGGGATTCATGAAGTACCTTCAGACTCGCTCACTTGCCCCTTTTGCGGTCTACCGGGTCATTTTGGGGCTGGGCGTCATTGGCTGGTGGCTCATCGGCAGGTAGGCAGTGCCTTCCACCATCCATTGCTAACCATCGGCCTCTCACGGTGTCTGAATCGGTGTCCTCGCATTGCGTGGATCGCCTGTGGGTTGGCCACCCACGGGGTGCAAAACGGCCAAGTCGGCGAAGACTCTGTCGTTTGCAGGAGCAATCAGACATGAACAGGCGTTTGAGAATCATGGTGCTGGGCGCCGTCGCCGCGCTGGCGGTCAGCACGGTCGGCGCGGCCACGGCCGAGGCCGGAGGGCGGTGCGGTCCGCGCCGCGGCGGCTATTCCTATTCGTACAGCCGCTCGTGGTCCAACTGCGGCCCGCGATTCGCGGCCCCGCGGTATTACGCGCCGGTGCGGTCGTGGGGCTATTCGCGATCGTGGAATGACTGCGGTCCGCGATACAATCGCGCGCCACGGTCGGTCGGCTTCTCGTTCAACTACAGCCGAGGCGGCTGGGGTCGCGGAGATCGCTGCGGCTGGTAAGCGGCGACCGATGATCCGAGTTTGCAAGTGTCTTGATGCCGGCGGCGCGCGGCAAGGTCCATCGCCGCCGGTTTTTTTGCGATGGTAGAATC
This sequence comes from uncultured Planctomycetaceae bacterium, assembly GCA_964592235.1. Taxonomy (GTDB): domain Bacteria; phylum Planctomycetota; class Phycisphaerae; order UBA1845; family UTPLA1; genus PLA3. The sequence goes on along the minus strand of CAZQCF010000003.1, from coordinate 5,831 downwards.
GAAAAAGGCCCGGGCTTTGCGCGCCGCGGGCCTTTTTCTTGCCGCACTGGAGAGAGGAGAGGGAAGTTTGAAGCGGGTGACCGTTGCTACGGTTGAATCGGGCCAAAGATCAGGCTTAAGAATCCGGCGAGTATCTCCCAGATCCCCGACAAGAACGCCTGAATGCTGCCCAGGAAATCAAAACCTTCCATTTTGCCTATCGACTCCTTTTGTCCCAGCCTGACTTGGTGCTCAGCCGACATCCGGCACGCCGCCGGATCGCTATTGGGTGGTGAGGCAACCACTGTGCCAGCCGGCCGCGAATGGCTCACTCGCCGGCAAGTCGCCATTTCAGGGAGTCGACGACGCGAATTGGGTAATTGTTCCCTCGGCTTGCCGCGTGCGGCGGGAAAACGCCCGAAAGGGAGCCCCAGAATGCCGGGGTCTGCTGGATTGGGGTCAACGCCGCGCGGCCGGCCAATGTTCGATCTGGTTAGAGGACACCAGCGTGAACACGCCCGGAAACTGTGCGGCGATAGCAATGGGGGAGGGGCGGGGCGCGTGGAGCAACGGGAGAATTTGTTGTTGAAGCAATGCGTTTTCCACGAGCAGGGGAGTGGCTCGCCCCAGTCCTTGAAAGGCCGGCTCCGCCTTGCCGGGTTCCACGTCGCGGAAGTGGCTGGTGGCCCGGCGGCCGAGATAATTCGCCGCAATGGCGGTCAGCTTGGCGTCGCTCTGCTGGCCGGTGACACATATCAATTCGGCGCCCGACAGCACGCGCGAGTCAAGCCAATTGGCGAGATTCTGGCCGGCTGCCAATCGGGCGGAGGACTTCACTGCGGCGATCTCGAAAGACCCTTGAAGATGCACGCGTTCCATCGCGGCGACGGACGCTGCAATCAAGATCGTGGCCGCGACCGCGCCGTTCGCGAGGCGATTTCGTCCCGCTCGAAGCAGCGCCAGTCGCGCAACGGACCCAATTTCAACGACGTAGCACCACGCAATCGGCAGCAACGGGGCGGCGAGCCGCATTCCTTCCTGATAGGGCCAGACCGAGATAATGCCGAGCGTGATCAGGAAGTAAACGTCCTCCGCCGCGGGGCGTTTTAGCAGACGTGCGGCGCACCATGCGATCATCAGGCCCCCAATCGCGAATGAAGTCGGGCGATTCCAGGGTGACTGGAAGAATCGCCAGCCAACATGCTCGGGGATCAGGAGTGACTTGAGGGCATCGAGGCGGGCTGGGCCGAATCGAATGAAGCGTTCGGCCTGCAATGCCATTCCAATGGCGTTCGTGCCTTCATTGGAGCGCGGCCGCGACCAGATATCGCTGTATTGGCGCGTCGGTGGATAGGCCGACTGCCGAAGTTCCCACGCGCCGAGTGCAAGGATGCTCGGTCCGGCGAAGAGCAGGATCGCCAGGATCGCTCGTCGTGGAGTCGCTCTGAATTGCAGCAGGCACACGGCCGCGCCGGCGATCAGCAAGCCGATGCCGATCGAGCGCACGAGAAGACTCGCGGTTGTCGCCACACCGGCCAAAGCCGCCCACATCCGGATGGGTCCCGCCTCACACAACGAGCCATGCAGGCGGCCGATCAACCACAACGCGAGCAACGAGAGCGGCAGGTAAGCAAACTCTGAAAGCAGCGTCGCCGACTGTTGGAGAAGTACGCTGCTTGCAGCGACGGCGAGACCTGCGACCAGCGCGCCCCGGTCACCCAGTCGCCATCTGAACAAGACATACGTCAGTATTGCCGCGGCGGCGGAAGCAACTGACGCCCCGATGCGAATGGCTGTCCACGGCATATCACCGAATCGCAGAAAGGGGGCGAGCACATAGAAGAATCCCGGAGGGCATTGCGGCCGTTCGGGCGGCAGCGCGCCCGTTTGCACGAGGCTTCGAGCGGCCGTTAGGAACATGAAGCTGTCGGGCGACAGCGCGATCCAATCGCCCCATGTTGGGATGTGTGTGGCAAATACAACAGCCGCCAGCAACACGCAGAGAATCCCAGTGCGCCAGCGCGGTGGATTCAGCGGGATCGCGGAATTCGAAGCACAATCCAACACGTCCTGGTCGGAAACCGGCTCCGCGATCACCATGCCCCGAATCGGCGAGGGAGCGAGGCGGGGGCGCGGGATGCCCAGCCGATTCGAGCGGGGAGGAGCGGGTGTTTGCATGACCTATTCATCGACGCGGTCATTCGGCGCGGCTTAGCGAAAGAACGATGCCGGCGGCCGCGCCAAGTGGTGCGCTACGCGCATGCCGTTTTTTTCATACAATCCTCGGCTGCGGCGGACGCTGTGAACAAACCCGCCCCGGAAGGTTTGCCTGGATGAATGATTTCGAACGCTTCGACACCGACCCGGTCGAAACCCAGGAATGGCTTGATTCGCTCCGCGCCGTGATTGCCCATCAAGGGCAGTCGCGGGCGGGTTACCTGATGACCATCTTGCGCGACTATGCCCACGCACAGGGCATGCCGGTTCCCTTCAGCGCCAACACGCCGTACGTCAATACAATTCCCGTCGATCAGCAGCCGAAGTACCCCGGCGATCGGGCGATCGAACGCCGGCTCAAGAGCCTGCTTCGATGGAACGCGATGGCGCTGGTCGTGCGGGCCAATCGGCGCTCCAGCGGCATCGGCGGGCACATTTCCACGTACGCCAGCGCGGCCACGCTTCTGGAAGTGGGCTTTCAGCATTTCTTTCGCGCGAACACGCCGGAGCGCTCGGGGGATCAGATTTATTTTCAGGGACACGCCTCGCCCGGTATTTATGCGCGGGCCTATTTGCTGGGTCGCCTGACCGCGCAACAGATGCACAACTTTCGTCGCGAGCTGCAACCCGGCGGGGGGCTATCCAGTTACCCGCACCCCTGGCTCATGCCGAACTTCTGGGAGTTTCCGACCGTCTCGATGGGCCTCGGCCCGCTCTCGGCGATCTACCAGGCGAGATTTAATCGGTACCTTCATGACCGCGGACTGGCACAAACCGATCATTGTCGCGTCTGGGCCTTTCTGGGCGACGGCGAGATGGACGAGCCGGAAAGCATGGGCGCGATCACGCTGGCCTCGCGCGAAGGGTTGGACAATCTCATTTTCGTCGTGAACTGCAATCTCCAGCGGCTCGACGGCCCGGTCCGCGGCAACGGCAGCATTGTGCAGGAATTGGAAGCCGCATTTCGCGGAGCCGGGTGGAACGCCATCAAGGTGCTGTGGGGCCACGACTGGGACCCGCTCTTCGAAGCCGACGAGGATCATCTGTTGCCCGCGCGGATGGCGCGCACCGTCGATGGCGAATGGCAGCGGTACAGCACGGAGACGGGCGCATACATTCGCGAGAAGTTTTTCGGCACGCACCCAAACTTGCTCAAGCTGGTCGAACATCTCTCGGACAAACAACTGCAGAAGCTGCGGCTCGGCGGACACGATCCGGAAAAGGTCTTCGCCGCGTTCGACCGGGCCGTGCGTCCGAACGGCAAGCCGACCGTCATCCTCGCGCGAACGATCAAGGGCTACGGACTGGGCGAGGCCGGCGAGGGCAAGAACATCACGCATCAGCAGAAGAAGCTGAATGAAGACGAGCTTCGGCATTTCCGCGACCGGTTTGAAATCCCCGTCTCCGACAAAGACCTGAAAGACGCGCCGTTCTATCGGCCGCCGGAGAACAGCCCCGAGCTGCAATACCTCCGCGACCAGCGCGCGAAGCTCGGCGGCTACATCCCGCGGCGCGTCGTGCGGGCGCAGCCGCTGGAAGAACCGTCGGAAAAGTGCTTCAACGAATTCTACGGCGGCAGCGGGGGGCGCGAGGTCTCGACCACGATGGCGTTTGTGCGCATCCTGGCGCGCCTGCTGGAGGACAAAAAGGTCGGGCGGTTAATCGTGCCGATCGTCCCCGACGAATCGCGAACGTTCGGCATGGACGCGTTGTTTCAGAAGTATGCCATCTACGCGCACTTCGGACAGAAGTACGAACCGGTCGATCGCAAGCAGTTGATGTATTACCGCGAAGAGACCAACGGACAAATTCTCCAGGAAGGCATCACCGAGGCGGGTTCACTGGCCTCCTTTACCGCCGCGGGCACAGCCTATGTCACCCACGGCGTCAACACGATTCCGTTCTTCGTGTTCTACTCGATGTTCGGCTTTCAGCGCGTCGGCGACAGCATCTGGGCGCACGCAGACATGCGAGGCCGCGGATTCCTCATGGGCGCGACGGCCGGCCGCACGACGCTCGCTGGCGAGGGATTGCAGCATCAGGACGGTAACAGCCATCTGCTTGCGAGCACGGTTCCGAACATCGTGACATACGACCCGGCGTTTGCCTATGAACTGGCGGTCATCATCCGCGATGGCATTCACCGGATGTATGAGAAACAGGAAGACGTCTTTTATTACATCACGATCGGCAACGAGCCGTACGTGATGCCCGCGATGCCCGAGGGGTGCGAAGAGGGCATTCTGCGAGGCATGTACCTCTTCCAGCGCGGCGAACGCAAGCGCAACTGGCCGCACGTGCACCTGCTGGGCAGCGGGTCGATCCTGAATGAAGTCATTCGGGCACAGGCGATCCTGGCGGAACGATTCAAGGTCGTGGCCGATGTGTGGAGCGTCACGAGTTACTTGCAGCTGCGGCGCGACGCGCTGGCCGCCGAACGCTGGAACCGACTGCACCCGACCGCCAAGCCGCGACGTGGGTACTTCGAGCAGCAGATGGCGGCCGATCCGGCACCGATTGTAGCGGCGAGCGATTACGTTAAGACCGTGGCGGAGCAGGTGGGGCGGTGGGCACCGGCGGAGTTTTGCCCGCTCGGAACTGACGGATTTGGTCGCAGCGAGGCCCGCGAGGAGCTTCGGCGGCATTTCGAAGTTGACGCGGAGTCGATCGTGGTCGCTACGCTGCATCAACTGGCGGCCAAGGGCAGCGTCGATGCCAAAGTCGTTGAAGACGCCATTCGCACCTTCGGGTTTGATCCCGAAGGCCGCGACCCTGCGAAGGCATGACATCCGTCAAGGCAATGCGTCGGGCAAACGCAGGAATTCGGTGAGCGGCGAGGGATCGGGGAAAGACAGCGATCCGCCTGCAGAGTCGCCGTTCGCCAGCGGCTCGAGCGTGTAGTATTCATTGCCGACAAAATCGCCGACCTGCGACGGCGAGCAGCGACAGATCACGGTGGTCAACGTTTGCCCTTCGTCGGCAAAGTACAAGTAAGGGCCGGACACGACCGGAGGGTCCTCAAGAACGCCGGCTATGACGACCTCGGGCACGGAATCAATCGCCGGCTCGCATGCGTAACGACGGTGGGGCAGGGGCCCGCCGTATTGCCGCCGGGCCGCGTCTTCCAGCGAACGGCTGACAAATAGAATGGCCGGGTCTGCTGAACCGCTTGGGTCACCCGGCAGGAATTCGACGATCATCGGGGCTCCCAACTCCGTGAGCGTGAATCGAACGGCGATTCGGCCGGCCGCCGAGTCGGCTGAAGAACCCACTTTAGCTTGGGGCCTCCCGTCAGGCGGCTGCCATTGAAAGATGATCTGGCGACGAAGCACGGGCCCGAAGTGCGCCTCGGATTCCGCGTATAGCAGAACAAGGCGAGGCGACTCGCCTTCGGGCCGGTCGACGGCGTCGGAGTCTGGTTGAGCTCGTTCGATCACGATCAGCGGGGCCACCGCGGCGGGGAGATCGAGCTCGTGCTCCGGATCGGGCTTGTAAAAGTCGGCGAGATTGAATCTCGCGTCCGTTCGTTGATAGAAGTAGTCAAATCGGTCGGCCGGCCTCGACGGCGTGGTCTCCTCCGGCGGCTTCGGAGCGGGGCGGGACCGCGGGGCACAGGCGATTGCCGCGCAGCCCAT
>CAZQCF010000002.1:0-212437 GCA_964592235.1 uncultured Planctomycetaceae bacterium | reverse complement strand
TATCCCTCCGGCCGGAGGCGACCAAGAGTAAGCGGGCCGACGAAATACCGCTTTCTGTTGACATGGTCTCGCTGTTGAAAGAATTGCGGCCGACGTTCTATCTGCCGACTCAACGAGTATTCAGGACGGCATCGACCCTCGAAACGTGGCAGGCTGACCTGCGGCGAGCCGGGATCGACTACACCGATTCCCAAGGTCGTATCGCGGGCTTTCATTCACTGCGCGTCACGCTCGGAACAAACCTCGAACAGCTTGGAGCACCTCGCGCCGTCAGACACTGGATCATGCGGCACGTGGACCCCAGCGTGTCCTATACGTCCTACGTGGACCGGCAGCGGTTGGATGCGTGGGAGTGGGTCAACCGCTTACCGAGCTATTCCGGCCTAGAGGTGGCCGAGATGCGGCGGACCGGGACAGATGATTTGGGCGTGGTCCAACTGGACCAAAAACTAGACCAATCTCCCTGCTCAAACGTGCATTTTGGTTCATCGCGGAGCACAATAGAGACGGACGGCGATATATCAGAAAGCGTAGATTCGACGGGCTTTTCCGCGTGTTTTGAAGGTGATGAAGGAAACTCCCCGAGTAGGACTCGAACCTACAACCTAGCGGTTAACAGCCGCTCGCTCTACCATTGAGCTATCGGGGATTGATAGCCGAACACCCATATATAACGGATTCTCCGGCGATGTCCAGCGACCTGGCCGGCGGCCTTTCTCGGGTCGGATTATAAGCTCTTGGGTGAATTATCGCTCGCTCGGCGGCGGCTTGGCCTCCCGATTCGCATACGCTTCCAGCCGCACAGATATAGCGTCGCCCTCCCGAACGGGCGGATTGGCCTCCTGATTCGTACATGCTTCCAGCCCTGTCACCCCTAACTTGGTCACTCCCAGCCGCATCACTTTCAGCTCGGTCACATCCAAGTTCCTATCTCCCCCAGCCCCGTCAACTCCCGTCCGTTCGCTATCAGCCTGGTCGCTCCCAGCCCCGTACGCTTGCAGCCCATTCGCTTCCTACCCGGTCACCTCCAAGAAGGCGCTCATGACCCGATTCGCCACCAGCAGGCCCCGACGCGTCAGCCGGATTCGATCGGGCGAAACCTCCAGCAGGCCCAGCGGCGCGAACTGGTCAATCGGCACCGCGAAATAGCGACGCGGGTCCAGGCCCGTGCGGGCTGCGAACGCCGCGCAATCAATCCCACCGGTCAGCCGCAGCCATTGCACGGCCGTTTCGGCGGCGTGCGCAATGGGATCAAGCCGTTCCGTTTCCACGACGGGCCAGGCCGGCGCGAGTTCCAGGGCGGCCGGCGCGCCCGGACCTTGAGGCGCTGGCTTCGATGCTCCGCTACCGGCCAGGTCATCGCTGGGATCGAGCTCGCGTACATGGGCTGGCGAGCGGTTGCCACCGTCGCCGAGCAAGTGGGCGTGGTGTGCGGATTGAATGCTTGCCGGCTCGGGGGCGTAGTGGTCAACATACCGGCGCACGTCCGCTCCATTCTTCGTCCGAAGGCCGTCCAGGAACGACACGGCTGACGGCCCGATTCCGAGGTATTCACGATTCTCCCAGTAGATGATGTTGGCTTGGCATCGGCGGCCCGGCCGGGCGAAGTTGCTGATCTCGTAATGTTCAAAGCCCGCGTCGGTCAGCTCGTCAATTGTCAACTCGAAGAGGTCCGCTTCGAGTTCTTCGTCCACGGGGGCGATTCGGCCCTGCTGGCGCAGGCGCGTCAGGGCGGTACCCGGTTCGAACATGAGCGAGTAGCAGGACAAGTGCTCGGTGCGAAGATCGATGGCCCGGCGCAGATTGTCGCGCCAGCGTTCCATCGTCTGCCCGGGGATCGCGTAGATCAGGTCGAGGTTGATGTTATCGAATCCGGCCGATCGCGCTTCGCGGACCGATTCGCTGATGTGCGATGGGTCGTGAATTCGTTCGAGAATCGCAAGTTCATCGGGATGGAAGGACTGCGCGCCGAAGGAGATTCGGTTCACACCACGGCGGCGGAGGAGGTCCAGCTTGAGCTCATCGGTGGAAGAGGGATTCGCCTCAACGGTGAACTCGCCGACAGGGCCGGTGTGCGCGACGACATTTGTCAGGATCGCATCCAGGGCCGGGGCGGGCAGAACAGTGGGTGTGCCACCCCCGATGAAGATCGTCTCCACGGGTCGGCCCGGATCGCGCAACCGGGCTTCGGCCCGCAACGCCGCGACGAGCCGATCAATGAGTCCGGGAATCGTGGGCAGCGAGTAGAAATCGCAATAGCCGCACTTGGTCGTGCAGAATGGCAGATGCACGTACCAGCCGATGGTGCCGCGGGCGACCGAGGCGCTCGTGGTGGGCGCAGACGGGTTTGTTCCGGGTGGCGGAGTCACAGGGGATATCTTAGGGGACGCAAGGTTCCAGAATGGTGAAGTCAGCGGCCCTAGGGGTGAGGAAAATTCGCCGATTCCGGGGGAATTCGGTCCCCAGTGAGCCGATTCCCAGGCGCGGTATTGCCTTGATAAAGACGAACAAAACGGGTAGATTCGAGGTGGGTTTCGTGGTGGAGCATACAATCCCTTGTCAACGCAACCGGTTGCCCCGAGAACGCGGGACGTTCGTATGGTCGTGACCCTGGTGACGTTCAGCCCGAAAGGCGTGCGCAAGGAGATTCCCATCGGCGACAAGCCGCTGGTGATCGGCCGCGGCACCGATGCCGACGTGCGCATTCCGCTGGATGAAATCTCCCGGACGCATTGCGAGATCACCCGCACCGGCGGCAAGGTCATCGTCAAAGACCTCGCCAGTCGCAACGGGACATTTGTCAATGATCAGAAGATTGCCCAGGCGACCGTCAAGCCCGGCGACCACATCCGCGCCGGCTCGATTGTCTTCACCGTGCAGATTGACGGTCAGCCGAAGGAGATTAGGCCGGTGGCCGTGAAACCGGCCGCGCCCGTAAACGGCGCCGGCGGCAAGCCCACGCCGGCTTCGGGGGCCATCCAGGCATCGGCAAAACCCGCAAAGCCCTCGGCCGCGCCTGCGAGCAAACCCGCCACGGACGAAGAAGAATCCTTCGACATCGACGGGCTCGAAGAGCTCGACTCCGATGACCTGTCGGACATCGACATCGACGAGCTGGTCGAAGTCGATTCCGACGAGCTTGAAGAGGTCGATCAGGTCGTGGACCTCTCCGACGACGACCTCATCGCCGACGAAGACGACGATACCGCCAACGGGCGGTAGGCGTTGCCCGCCGGATTCGTTCGTGCCCTTGCATGATCCAAGCCGCAATCGTTCGAGAGCGCCGCGAAACCGGTCGCGTTCGATTGCTCGCGCAATCGGCTCCTTGAAGGACCGACTCGCTCGCCCTACATCCCGCACAGCGTCAGCATGATCGCCTTTTGCGCGTGCAGGCGATTCTCGGCTTCATCGAAGATGGCCGAGTTCTTCGTCCGTGTCACGTCGTAGGTGATCTCGTCGCCGTAGTGCGCCGGAAGGCAGTGCAGCAGCACGCAATCCGGCGAGGCCAGCGAAAGCACCTTCATGTCGATCGTGTAGCCGGCGAAGATCTTCTTCCGTGCGGCCGCTTCGGCCTCCTGCCCCATGCTGGCCCAGACGTCGGTGTAGAGTGCATCGGCACCTTTGACCGCGCCGGGCATGTCGTCGGTGACGGTGATGCTGCCGCCGGTGGACCTGGCGATTGCGTCGGTGTCGGCCGTGACCTCCGGTTTGGGCTGGTAGCCCTTGGGCGCGATGATCGTGACGTGCATGCCGGCCAGCGCGCCGCCGAGCATGATCGAGTGGGCCACGTTGTTGCCGTCGCCGCAATAGACCCAGCGCAGGCCTTTGAGCTTGCCGCGCCGCTCGGCGATGGTCTGCATGTCGGCGAGAATCTGACACGGGTGCTCGTGATCGGAGAGGCCGTTGATGACCGGCACGGTGGCGTATTGGGCGAGGTCCACGACGATGTCATGCCCGAACGTGCGAGCCATGATGATATCGACGAAGCGCGACAGGACGAGCGCGATGTCCTCGGTGGTTTCGCGCTGGCCGATGGAGATATCGGTGGGGGCGAGGTAGATTGCGTGGCCGCCCATCTGGGTCATGCCGGCTTCGAACGAGACGCGCGTACGCAGGCTGGGCTTCTGGAAGATCATCGCCAGCGTCTTGCCGGCGAAGGCGGCGCGATACTCGCTGGGATTCTTCTTGACCTTCGCGGCCTTCTCCAGCACGCGGTGGAGGTCATCGGGCGAGAGGTCTTTCATCGAGACGAAACTGCGGGGGGCGGACGGCGCCGGCATGGTGAGGAACTCCTTTTATTGATCGACGGCCAATACGAATCTTACGCGAAATCTTGCGCGAACCTAGAACGTCAATCAAGAGGGGGATAATCGGCGGATGACAGGTCTAAGTTCTGTCAACGACTCCAAATGACTATTGCGCGCCATTGAGAAGCAGATTAATGAACGTCGGAATATCGAGCCCATCGACAGTGGGAGACGTTTCTGTATAAGCCATTCCACTCACGTTGGCGGTGTACGAATCACAGTAATCGAGCGATTCAGCACTGACCAATGATTCAACAAATGGTAGCACATCATTAAGGTCAACCATTCCGTCACAATTCATGTCTCCACGCGAGCAAACAGGCGCCCATCGTGCCCATTTGGATGAGACGATTCCGCCCGCAGATGAAAACTGTCCACCAGCAATTAATTCCCCGTTAAACACATCCAGATCGTATATCGTATCATCCGTTCCCACCCCCAATGGATGCCATAATCGGCCATCCCATCTGGCAATGCGGGCAGCAGGCGCACTGCCAGCGGTTGAAAAGCTACCCCCGGCGATTAGGTCGTTGTTATACTCGCGAAGCGCGTTCACGGTACTATCCATTCCAGTACCGAGCGGCGTCCACGTATTACCATTCCACTTTGCTATGCGGTTTACGGAATTTCCATCCGCTGTAAGGAACCCACCACCGGCGATCAATTCTCCCTGATAAACAGCTAGTGCGAATACAGTTGAGCTCATTCCGGCCCCCATGGATTGCCACAGCGTTCCGTTCCATCGAGCGATCCGATTTGCCGGTAAGCCATCAGCCATTGTGAAGGCCCCCCCCGCAATCAGTTCTCCGTTGAACTCAATGAGGGCCTCGACGGTACTATTAAAGCCCTGACCCAGCGCCTGCCAATTCTCCCCATTCCACTGCGCCACGCGGTTAGCGGGAACGCCTCCCGCAGAGGTAAAGGAGCCACCTGCCACTAGATTGTCATCGTACACAGCAAGTGCGATTGTTGTACCGTTCAAACCGGAGCCGAGCGTGCTCCAGATCGCGCCGTTCCAACGGGCGATTTTATTCGCAGAGATGCCGCCCGCGGAGCTGAAACTGCCGGCCGCGATGAGCCAACCTTGGTAGACGGATTGCGCATATACAGTGTATGCCGTGCCATTGCCCAGTCTCTGCCATGAGTGGCCATCCCATCGAGCGATTCCATCAGGAATCGGATAGGGCGTAATCACGGTTTCGCCGCCTAGAATCAATTCATTATTGTAGGACCCCACACTGTGAACTGAATATCGGATGCCGTCACCCTCGATTAGCTTATTCCAAGTTGTACCGTTCCAACGTGCAATCGATTCCGCGTTAACTCCCGCCACGAAGCGGAAATTCCCGCCTACGATGAGTTCATTCTCGTATTCAGAAATCGCATGTACATTCCCCAGGTCGGTGCTCCCAAGTGAATGCCATGCCGTCCCATCCCAGCGAGCTATTCGATTTGCGCCGCTCGATCCCGCATTGGTAAAGTTCCCGCCTGCGTACAAACTGCCCTTGAAGATTGACAGTGCATACACGAACAAGTTCATTCCGGTTCCCATCGATTGCCAACTTGCGCCATTCCACCGTGCAATCTGGTTCGCACTAATCCCGCCTGCGTGCGAGAATCTGCCGGCTACGATCAGGTCATTATTGTATACAGCCATGGCATGGACGTAGTTATCTACGCCGCCGCTTACATTCATCCACGTCGTTCCATTCCACCGCGCGATTCGGGATGTCGCAATTCCCCCGGCGGTTGTAAACACGCCGCCCGCGAAGAGTTGACCATCGAAAACGCAGAGGGAAAACACCGAGCTATTCATCCCCGTGCCAATCGCACTCCATACTTGGCCATCCCATCGGGCAATCCGGTTTGCGCTGGTTCCACCGGCATTCGTGAAATTGCCTCCTGCGTACAAGTTTCCCTCGTACTCGGCAAGCGCATACACGCTATCGTTCATGCCGCCGCCAACGGGCCGCCATTCTTTTCCGTTCCACTTTGCAATGTAGTTGACTGTTGTATTTCCGGAGCTGATAAATTGGCCCGCCGCGATGAGTTCCCCGTTATAGACGAGTAAAGCATCGACTTCGTTGTTCAGTCCATCACCAAGCGGGCTAAGCTGAATGCCATCCCAAGTGGCAACTCGAGAGGCAAATCGCTGGCCGGCGATTGTAAAGCGCCCAGCCAGTACAAGGAGTTCAGGATTCGGCCCGGGACCATCCGGATCCCATTTTGTTGCTGCATAGATGATGCTGTTGAAGCCCGGAAGGCCCTGCCCGGGAAGCCATTCATATCTGCATTGACCAAGCGCAGGCGGCGAAATCGAATTCACAAGCGTCAATAACAATACGAATAAAAAGAACTGCTGTATTCGAGGCATGTTCTAAGCCCTTAGATATGCCTGACGCGTCAACTTGGCCGTTCCATTCATAGGTGGAGCTTATCTAAATGTATATGTCGTGTCAAGTGACGTGCCTTGAAGTTGCTCAAGCGGCCTTGGTCGAGTAGAAAACACCGATGTCTTCACCTCGAACGAGACGCGCGTTCGCAGGCTGGGCTTCTGGAAGATCATCGCCAGCGTCTTGCCGGCGAAGGCGGCGCGATACTCGCTGGGATTCTTCTTGACCTTCGCGGCCTTCTCCAGCACGCGGTGGAGGTCATCGGGCGAGAGGTCTTTCATTGAGACGAAGCTGCGGGGGGCGGACGGCATGGCAGGTGGCTCCGATCAAACGGGGTTTGCAGTACGAAAGGGCGTACTATAGCGGGGCGGCGGGCTGCGAATCAATTGCCGATGACGAGCTCGAGCACGGGCGAGGGGGCATCGACGTACTTCGCGCGGATCAATCTCCGGGCAGCACGACGATGGTCACGGTCGCGGTGTCGGTGCCGCCGTTGCCGTCGGAAATGGTGTAAGTGAACGTCTGGACCAGATCCCCGAAACCGCCGTCGGTGTATTCGAACGTGCCGTCGGCGTTGACTATGACCGAGCCAGACATCAGAAGTGCGACCGGCGCGCCGACGCTGGCCGCGCTGCCGTTGATTTCAATGATGGTGATCGTGTCGCCGTCCGGGTCGCTGTCCACGCCATTGCCGTTGTCGACAAAGAGCGTGCCGATGAGCGGATCCTCGGGATCGATTTCGAAGTCGTCGTCCTGGGCGATCGGCGGATTGTTGGCAGCGGTGACCGTGATCGTCACCACCGCCGTGTCCGTCCCGCCGTTCCCGTCAGACAGGTCGTACGTAAAAGTATCAGTTCCGGCGAAGGCGGTGTTGGGGGTGTAGGTGAATGCGCCGTCGGCACCGAGAGTCACGGCTCCGTTAGTTGAGTTTGTATTGAGCGCCGTAGTGAGCGCGTCGCCGTCTGGGTCGTCGTCCGCGCCGCTTCCATTATCGGAGAGCACGTTTCCGCTGACGGGCGTGTCTTGCGGTGTGGCCAAGGCGTCGTTGCGGGCGTTGGGCGGATTATTGACAGGTGTCATATCCGGCGGCGGCGGCAGGGGAGCCAGCAGGGCGGCGATGAGAGCGAGTACCTGCGGAAGCCCGGGGCAGAAAATCGTCGTCCCCGCGCAGAACCAGCCGACGAAAAGAATGAACGAGATGAGCGCCGGGAAGAAGGCGAGCGACGCGTCGGCTGAATTCCCCTGCATCGCAGCGATCAGGCCCGCGTTGGCGGCGAGGTAATCCGATGGCCGATCAGGCCCGCTTCGCACCCGCGCGCCGGGGGCCTTCGCTGGCTCCCACGCCTTTCCATCAGATGATTGAACACGGACCAATTCTCGCGTGTCCGGGTTGAAATCAAGCGTGCTCCAGTCCTGCCCGGTCCGAAAGTGAACGCGAAGCATTTCCCAGCCGCTGCCCCGTGGGGAGACGTAGCCCGAGAGCGCGCGAATCGAATCGGCGAATCGCACGCGGAATGCGCCCGTGCCCAGGTCCAGCTCGAGCGCCTGCCCGCCGTCGAACGCCGTTCCCCGCAGGGCGTCGGCCAGCGGCTGTCCCGCGCTAAGCGGGAGAATAAATACATTATTATCAATCGTACCGGAAGGGGCTGACCAGCCGCATCCGTTGACCCAGAAGTGAAGGTTTAGCACCAGCGCGGTGCAGGTGATTCGCATTCCCGTGCGAATCGCGCTACGTTGATGGCTCCGCGATCGGGGGCTAATCCTTTGCGCCATGCATGGACTCCATTCCGTCGGTTGACGACTACTCCATCATCGCCCAACTCGTTCGCTTTGCAAGAGAATTCTGCCGATCGCCGCCGCTGCGCAGCGACGCCACCGGGTGCACTCGGAGCAGAACTCGAACATTCACGTCCGGTTGGGCCGCAATCGTTCCATTACAATTGAGTCCAGCACCGTCGCCGCCGCCTTGTCCAACTCATATCCGATCTGCATCGCCGGGTGATTCAGCCGTAGGAGCTTAACCAGGTCCATCGGCGTGCCGATCAGCACGAGATCGCAAGGTGTCGCGTTGATCGTCGCTTGGAGGTCGGCCATCTGGTCGCGCCCGTAGCCCATCGCGGGGAGCACGTCGCGAAGGTGCGTGTACTTGGCGAACACGTCACGGATTGATCCGGCGGCGTGGGGGCGAGGATCGACAATCTCCGCCGCTCCGAATTGCCGCGCGGCGACGTGGGCCGCGCCGTAAGGCATCTCTCCGTGCGTGACCGTCGGGCCATCTTCGACCGCGAGCACGCGCTTGCCGCGGATCGCGTCGGGATGTTCGGATGCAATGACGGAATCGGCGCGAAGAAGGGTCGCTCTCGGATTCATGCGCCGGGCGTTCGCCTCGATGACGGCGACGTCCTCTGCACGGGCCGTATTGACCTTGTTGATGACGATCACGTCGGCGAGCCGGAAGTTGGTCTCGCCGGGGTAGTAGCCCGCTTCGTGGCCGGGGCGATGGGCATCGGCAACGGTGATCATCAGGTCGGGTTTGAAAAAAGGCGTATCGTTGTTGCCGCCATCCCAGAGGATCACGTCGGCCTCGGTCTGGGCGGCATCAAGGATTTTCTGATAGTCCACACCGGCGAAGAGCAGGTTGCCGGCACGAATGTGCAGCTCGTATTCTTCGCGTTCCTCGATCGTGCATTCGTGTCGGTCCATGTCGGCCAGCTCGGCGTAGCGCTGACAAATCTGTCGCGACAAATCGCCGTAGGGCATCGGGTGTCGCACGACGGCGATGCGCCGGCCGAGACGCTTGAGCGTGGCGGCGATGGCGCGCGTGGTCTGGCTCTTGCCGCAGCCCGTGCGCACCGCGCAGACCGCGATGATCGGCTTGGTCGCGGGCAGCATCGTTCGCCGCGGCGCGATCAGGGCGAAATCGGCTCCGGCGACGTTGGCGCGTGCCGAGAGATGCATCAAGTCCGCGTAAGGCACATCGGAGTAGCTGAACACGGCGAGATCGACGCCGTGCGAGCGAATGAGCGACTCCAATTCGCTTTCCGGGAAGATCGGAATTCCCCGCGGATAGAGCCGACCCGCCAGCGCGGGCGGATACACGCGGCCCTCGATGTTGGGAATCTGCGTCGCGGTGAAACCGACGACGCGGAAGGTGTCGTTTTCGCGATAAAGGCAGTTGAAGTTATGAAAATCCCGCCCGGCGGCGCCGAGGATCAATACTTGTGTCGGTTTCATCGCGTCGGCCATGGAATCGCTCCTCATCCCTTCATGCCAGCTGCGCGACAACGCGGATTCTAGCTGTTCACTCCGGGCCTCGCAATGAAATCGGCAGTAATCCGGAACGCGGCAAATCGATCAGGATCGACGGCAACGACTTACAAACGCGGCGTAGTCCTCCGGCGTGTCAATACCGACTGGAGAATGAGTCACGACGGCTACGGCCATGCGATACCCGTTTTCGAGTACGCGGAGTTGTTCGAGTTTCTCCAGCTTCTCCAAAGGCGTGGGCGGCAGCTTCCCCAGTTCAAAAAGGAAGGTTCGTCGATAGGCATACACGCCGATGTGCAAGTGCCACGGCGATTCACCGGGCGAGCATGGCGTTCCGCCGAACGGATTGCCGCCCGTGTCACGCGGAAAGGGAATGAGGCTGCGGGAGAAGTAGAGCGCGTCGCCGGTCCGCGAGATGACGACCTTCACCGCATTGGGATCGCGGGGGTCGCCATCCGTAGGGAAGGGGCACGCAAGTGTGGCGATCGGTAGATCGGGGCGGCCGTCGAAGAGGTTGACGAGCTGGTCGATCGCGGCCGGATCGATCTCCGGTTCGTCGCCCTGCACATTGACGATCACTTCGCAGTCGATCGTAGCCGCCGCTTCAGCAACGCGGTCGGTCCCGCTGGGGTGATCTTCGCGCGTCATGACCGCCTCACCGCCGAAAGAGTGCACGGCGTCGACGATGCGCTGGTCATCGGTGGCGACGAGCACGCGCCGGATTGCGCGGCATCGCGCGACCTGCTCGCACACATGCTGGATCAGGTACTTGCCTGTCTGGCGTGCGAGGGCTTTCGCCGGCAACCGCGTCGAAGCGTACCGGGCGGGGATGATGGCGACGGCGTTCATGGCCCGCAGCGTATCGCGGTGTGCGCCCGCCGCCAAGCCGCAGGCCCGTAAGCAGTCTGCTGCCATTGCACTGAAGTCGAATCAGGGGGGGCTGGCTATGTGCTGGGTTTCGCGGGGGATCGGCATTACAATGCTACCGAATCAAATCGAGCGGCGGATGCGAGCCGGCCTGCTCCGGGAGAATTCAACATGTTTGCGTCGAGATTCGTAATCGTGGCATTGGCGGTGACGGGGTTTTGGTCGTCGAGCGCGCGGAGCGACGAGCCGGGCAACAAGCCTCCGAAACCGCCCAGGGAGGCGAAAAAGGTGCACAGCAAGTCAGAAGAGAGCAAGGCCTCCGCGCTGAATTTCAAAGTCAAGGATATCAATGGCGAGAAGGTCAATCTCGCCAAGGCCTACCACGGGCAGGTCGTGATGATCGTGAACGTGGCGTCGAAATGCGGTCTCACGCCGCAATACAAGGGGCTGGAGGCGCTGTATCGCAAGTACAAGGACAAGGGGTTTGTCATCATCGGATTTCCCGCGAACAATTTCGGCGCGCAGGAGCCGGGTACAAACAAAGAGATCAAGGAATTCTGTACTACCAAGTATGGCGTGACGTTTCCCATGTTTGAGAAGGTAAGCGTGAAAGGCGAAGACATTTGCCCGCTGTTCAAGTATCTCACTGCGAAGGATGCCGGACACGATCACGGCGGCGAGATCAAATGGAATTTCAACAAGTTTCTTGTCGGTCGTGACGGGAAAGTGATCGGCCGCTTCGAGCCGCGCGTCGATCCGATGAGCGAGGAAGTGACCTCCGCCATCAGCGCGGCATTGGAGGCACCCAAGCCGGAAGCCGCTACCGAGAAGATGTCAACCGATGAAAAGAAGGCTGACAAGGCTCCTCGGCCGAAAAAGAAGAAGGGTGATTGACGTTTCGACTGGCCGATGGAGTAAGCCATTGGGGCTGACGAAATATCAACTCTCAGGCTCGTGACCTCTCGTTTCTAGTCTCTAGTCACTAGCCGCTGACCACTGACCCGCATGAGAATCCGCGAGCTACTTTCTACCGGCCGGCCTTGCTTCTCGTTTGAGTTCTTTCCGCCCAAGACGGATGGCGGGCTGGAGCAGTTGCGCGCGACGGTTCGGGCGCTGCGTGACCTGTCACCCACGTTCATCTCCGTGACGTATGGCGCCGGCGGCAGCACGCGCGATCGAACGATTGAGTTGGTCTCGGAGATTCAGCGGCACTACGGCTTGGAAGTCATGGCGCACTTGACCTGCGTCGGCTCGACGCGTGACGAGCTGGCCGCCGTGATTGATCGACTGGCGAGCGCGGGCATTGGTAACATTCTCGCGCTTCGCGGCGATCCACCAAAGCGCGACGCGGCGTTCCAGCCGGTGGCGGACGGGTTCCGCTTCGCAAACGAACTGGCGGCGTTCATCCGGGCGCAGAACCGGGACATCTGCGTCGGGGGGGCGTGTTATCCGGAGGGGCACGTTGAGTGCGTTGGATCGGACGGCGCGCGGGATGTGAACCGCGACCTGGAGAATCTCCAGCACAAGGTGGAGGCCGGGGCCGCTTTTCTGATCACGCAGTTGTTCTTTGACAACAGTCACTATTTCCGATTCGTCGATCGCGCCCGCGCCGCCGGCATCGGCGTACCGATCATTCCGGGCATCATGCCGATTACGAACGTCGAGCAGGTGCGACGGTTCACCCAGATGTGCGGCGCGACCATTCCACAGACCCTGCTGACGGAATTGGATCGTCTCAAGGATGACGAGGACGCCGTCTTGTCGCTTGGTGTTGCCTATGCGACCGCGCAGTGCCTGGATCTGCTCAATCGCGGCGCGCCGGGGATCCATTTCTACACCCTGAACAAATCTGCCGCGACGCGCACCATTCTGACGGCGCTCCGCACCTTGTGGCCGCCCGCCATGCGCCCGGCGTGATGCCGTATTGCTCAATCAAATGAAGCTGCGCGTTGCTATCATTTGCACCCTGACCTACTTCGCGGCGCTGCGGCTCGACATCGACGGTGGACTGGATTTTGTTCACGAGGGCGAGCGCCTGGCGTACATCGACGCGCTGCGCGACGGAAAGCTGCCATTTCGCGACATTTATGTCCAGCACGGCCTCGGCGAGAACATTATCAAACCGCTGATCGCGTGCGCCTGGTTCGGCACCGACGTCGCCGCGCTGCGCAAGCTCGGCAGCAATGCGTTCTTGTATCGGGGCATCCTTCCGCCGCTGGGTCTCGTTGTCGTGATCATCGCCGTCGCATCATTGACGCGCCGATGGCAGGCCTGTGCCGTCGCCGCCGCGCTGCTGTTGCTATGCTGGGTTGAAGTCACCGATCGACATGTGCTCGGGCTGCTGGCGATCGCCGCTGCGGGGCGGTTTCTCTATACGCGGCGTCACCGTTGGTTGATTGCCGCGGGCTTCCTGACCAGCCTCGCGGCGCTTTACAGTCTCGATGTCGGCTTGTACGCGCTGCTGACGATCGGGGCGTGGTGTGCGGTGGATCCGTACCTCGCGCCAATCAGCACGCCGCGCTCGCGCGAGATCGTCCAGCGATTGATCCCGCTCATGGTTGGCACGGTGATCGGCTTTCTTCCGTTCATGCTTTGGTGCGCCTGGCACGGAATCCTCGGTGACTTCGGACTGAATGTGTACTGGCAACTCTTCCTGCGCGGCGAGGCAATGCCGGCGACGTATCCGCGCCCATGGTTGAGCACCGACGCCACCCGTCCACCCCATCTCTATGACGGACTGCGATGTGTGATGCTTTACTATTCGATCCCGCTTGCATCGATGGGGATCGCAGCGATCGCGTGGCGTCAGAAATCGTTGCCGATTCTCATGCGGAGCGCGCTCACCCTCACGGCGATCTTGTCCGCCGTGTCCTGGCTGGGCGTTGCGGGTCGCCCGGACGAATGGCACATCGCCTTCGCGGCGGGGCCGTTTCTCATCCTGACGACGATCACGCTCGCCCCAGAATGGATCTGGGCACAACGGCCCTGGCGATGGGCGGATCTGCGCCAGGGGGCGAATGCCCGCAGCCTGTTGATCGTACCGGGGCTGATCATGCTTCTGGCAATGGGCGAAGGAGGCGTTGGCCGGCGATGGTGCCGATGGTTTGGCAGTGGGGAGAACAGCCGCGTGCCGGCGCGGCTCGCTCCAAGTATGGTCGGCGGCGTGCGGGAAGCCCCTAAGCTCAATCGCGTTGGATTTCACATGCCACACGGCGAGGCGCAATTTGCCCAGGTTGCGTGCGCCTACATCCAGGCAAACAGCCGGCCCGACGACACGATTCTCGAACTAAGCAATAACGGTCTCTTGTACTTCCTCGCCGAGCGGCGCAGCCCGACGCGGTTCTACTCGATCATGCACGTCGGCGTCTCGCCGCGGCTTCGCGCGGTCATGGCGAACGATGTCCTGGATCAAGACACCTTGCCGGCTCTGGCGATCACCGCGACGGGTGATTTCTTCAGCGGCGCGGTCGGCGACGACCCTCTCGGTAAGCTGCTTCACGCACGATATGAACCGACGGATTCGATTGGCTATCTGCAATTCTGGAAGCGAAAGCAAGCAGCCCTATCCGGTGACCGATGAAGACGGAGACTTTACGAGGCGCAATCATTCGTCTTCCTCGTCCTTCGCGTCCTTGTATTCCTCCAGCCACGCCATCTGAATTGCCTCGAGCTTGGCCTCGTTCGATTTGTGCGGATCGTCGCCAAAGTTCGGCAACGCCACCACCCAGTCATGCAGATCGGTGAATCGCACCGTCAACGGATCGAGCCTGGGGAACTTCTCATGCAGGGCGAGCGCGATGTCTTCAGAATCCAGCCAGGTGAGTTTCTGCGGCATCGGCGTTATTCCTTGTCCTTCGTGGTCATGCCTTCGGCGCCGTGCGGTTCGCGCGCGAGATTGCGATTCCAAGTGGGAATGCGAATCTTCACCGGCGACGTCCCGTTCGGCACGCACTGACAGCCGAGGCGGCTGCTGGATTTCAGGTCATACGCCTCTTCAAGCTGATCGTCCTCCTCTTCAGACGCCTCGTTGCACGACGCCGCGCCTTCAATGACGTGAATATGGCACGTTGAGCAGGCGCACACGCCCCCGCAGGCGTGATCCAGCTCAATCCCATGGGCCATGCAGATATCGAGAATCGAACCGGGCAGGCCGTGGTCGTCGTAGGGGATCTTTTTCGGATCGATCATCAGCTTATGCTCGGCGCCCTGCTCGTCGATGATCGTCAACTCGTAGGGCTGCTTCGGAAGCTGGATCTCGGTGTCTTTGATGTAGGGGTTTTGGCCGCCCATGTGCGTCTCCGTGGGATTTATTTCGATGTCGTGACTTCGCGAAGCGACTCGGTGATCGCAAGGTTTGCGAGGTGCTCGGTCGATTTTCCGAATCGATCCAGCGCCTGGTGCAATGCGTCGCAGTCGGTTGTCGCCGCCGCCATCTCACGCAGCGATCGGATGGAGTTCTCCATCGCTTCTCGTTCGTCGTTCCGCAGCAGGTGCCCGAACTTCGCGAGCGTCTGTTCGGTCTTGTGCGTATCGAACGTTACTTGATTGCGCAGGTCGATCAATCGATGGGCGGTCATGTCTTCCCGCGCGAAACGCACCGAGTCGAGCTCGATCTGGCGCACTTCCTCGCGCGTCAGGCCGTGCGACGGGATGATCTGAATCGACGCCTCGACGCCGCTGCGATCCTCGCGCGCCGATACGTTCAGGATGCCGTTGGCATCAATCAGGAAGTTCACGGCGATCTTCGGAATCCCGGCCGGCATCGGCGGAATCCCGCGCAGATCAAACACGCCGAGGCTGCGGCAATCGGCCGCCAGCTCGCGTTCGCCCTGCAGGACGTTGATTTTGACCGACGTCTGGCCATCTACAAAGGTCGTGAACTGCTCCGAAGCCTGACAGGGGATGCGCGTGTTGCGCAGGATGAGCTTGCCCATCGCGCCGCCCATCGTTTCGATGCCCAGCGACAGGGGCGTCACGTCCAGCAGCAGCGTATCGGGCCGCGCGCCCGTAAGCACCTGACCCTGCACCGCCGCTCCCAGCGCCACGACCTCGTCCGGGTTCAGCGCGGTGTACAGCGTGCGCCCGAAGTACTCCTTCACACGCTGCCGCACGAGCGGCACGCGGCTCGAGCCGCCGACCATGACGATCTGATCGATCTCGCTCGGGGTCATCTTCGCGTCGACCAGGGCACGCTTGCACGAGGCAATCGTTCGCTGAACAAGCGGCTCAATGAGCTTCTCAAACTCGTCACGCGCGATCGTCCGGCGATAGGCGCGGCCCGCGCCGAGGTCCAACTCGATGCTTGCCGTGTCCTGTGTGCCGAGGCGAATCTTGACCTCTTCCGCAAAGGAGCGCAACGCCTGTTTCGTTGCAGGCGAGTCAATGTCCAGCCCGAATTGCTCGCGCACCTCACGTTGAACCAGCTCGATAACGGTGCGGTCGAAGTCGTCGCCGCCCAGATGCGTGTCGCCATGCGTCGCGATGACTTCAAACGTCTCGCCGGAGACGCGGAGCAAGCTGACATCAAAGGTGCCGCCGCCCAGGTCGTACACCGCGATCGTGTGCGGCTTGTCCGAGATCCGCGGCGTGCCGGTGTTCCCGCAGACGCACTTGGACTTGTCGCCGACCATGATCGATACCGGGCCCGCGGATCGTCGCGCCATCTCGCCGGGCGCGGGCGGCGAACTCGCCTGACGCAGCCCGATGCCGTACGCCAAGGCCGCGGCCGTCGGTTCGTTCACGATGCGCACGGCATCCAAACCGGCGATTGTCGCGGCGTCGCGCGTGGCCTGGCGCTGGGCGTCGTCAAAATACGCCGGCACGGTGATGACAGCCTTGCGGATGGGGCGATTCAGATGCCGCTCGGCCCGCTGCGCCAGCTCGCGCAGGATCAGTGCCGAGATCTCCTGCGGGGTCAGCAGGCGGCCGTTAATCTCAACCTTGATCGTGTCGCGCTCGCCGGGCACGACGTGGTATGCCAGGTGCGGCAATTCCTTCTGGAGGTCCTGAATTCCCAGGCCCATCAAGCGCTTGATGGAATAGACGGTGTTCTCCGCGTTCTCCACGGCGTGACGCCGGGCTTCCCAGCCGATGGTCGCGCGGCCGTCGGGAGAAAAGCAAATGACCGACGGTAGTCGCCCGTCCCCGCTCTCATCACGAATGATCTGCGGGCCGCGCGCATCGGCGACGGCGACCAGACTAAACGTCGTGCCGAGATCGATACCGATGATGAGGTCGTTCTGCGTCGCGGTCATGGCTGTTACGGATTGTCAATCGTATTCAAGAGGTTGTTCAGGTATTTCAGTCCGTTCAGTTTCAATCGCAGCTCGTCGCGAACTTCGTCTGATTGCTCAGTCAGACGGTTGCATAGCTCCGCCACGGCTGACTGGGCGGTTCGGCGTTGCTCCAGCACGTCGGCACGAATCGATTGGATTCGCTTCTCGTCGCCGGCGGCGCGGCCGTCCTCCAGCTCCTCGCGCATCATCATGACCTGGCCAAGCAGGTCCGGCGGCACGCGCCGGTCTTGGGCCGCGGTCTGCCCGCCTGCGGTCTCCAGCAGGTACTCCGCCCGGGCGAACGCATCTTTCAGCGTTTCGTAGGCCCGGTTCACGATCGCTGACGCACGCATGGCGGCCGATTGAATGGCTGCGTCGGCAAGGGCGAATCGGTCCGGGTGAATGTTCCGGCTGATTGCCATGTACGCGGCTTGAAGTGCCGCGAGATCGACCTGATACGCGCGAACGACGCCGAATATCTCAAAATAATCCGCACGCTCGACGTGTGAGACCAGCTCGCCCCAGTTCGCGTCTCGCGAGAGCGAGCCGCGCAGCCGCCCGCAGACATCGCACGAGGTCGCCGATCTGGTCGTGGGCGCTGTCATGATCGCATTCGCAGACTGACCGCCGGGCGCGGTCCGCCGCTGCGACCCTCGCCCCGGCAGAGCCGATTTTGCCGTGGCGCGGCCTAGGCGCTGAAGCTGCTGCCACAGCCGCACGTATGGGTCGCATTCGGGTTATTGAACACGAACCCGCGGCCCATGACTTCGTCCTTGAAATCGACGGTCACGCCTTCGAGGTAGATCTGGCTCTTCGCATCGCAGATCACCTTGATGCCGTGCACGTCCCACTGCTCGTCGTTCTCACCACACTGTTCGGTGAGGTCCAGCGTGTACGAAAAACCGCTGCAACCTCCGCCCTTGACCCCGACGCGCAGGTACGTCTTATCCCCCTCCAGCTTCTGCTGGTCGATGATTGTCTTCACTTCCGCCGCCGCTCGTTCAGTCAGCGTCACCATGATCGCCAAACTCCCGTTTCGTTTATCCCAAGGTGCCGATTGCGCAAGCAATCAGACCGCCTTCCAGATTCGACCATTACCTCGCCGCCGCCGCCACGCCGCTCTCCTGCTTCTTCTTGTAGTCACTGATCGCCGCGCGAATCGCGTCCTCGGCCAGAACGCTGCAGTGAATCTTCACGGGCGGTAGCGACAGCTCCTTCACGATGTCCGTGTTCTTAATCTGCAGCGCCTCGTCCACCGTCTTGCCCTTCATCCATTCCGTCGCCAGCGAACTCGATGCAATCGCCGAGCCGCAGCCGAAAGTCTTGAACTTCGCGTCGACGATCTTGCCGGCGTCGTCGCATTTGATCTGCAGCTTCATCACGTCGCCGCACTCCGGCGCGCCGACGATGCCCGTGCCGACCTTCGGGTCGTTCTTGTCCAGAGACCCCACGTTCCGCGGGTTCTCATAGTGATCTACGATTTTCTCGCTGTATGCCATGACCGATTCTCCGTGTCGAATTCGTTTTTTTGATTCGTCTCTTCGCTGTCCTGGCGTCGTCGCTACGTTAATGCGCCGCCCACTGCACCTTGCTCAAGTCGATCCCTTCCTTCGCCATTTCGTACAGCGGGCTCATCTCGCGCAGTTTCTCCACCGTCGCGCACACGCGCTCGATGGCGTAGTCCACTTCCTCTTCCGTCGTGAACCGACCCAGCGAAAACCGGATGCTGCTGTGCGCCAGGTCGTCGCCCCGGCCGATCGCCTTCAGCACATAGCTTGGCTCCAGCGACGCGCTCGTGCAGGCCGACCCGCTGCTGACGGCGATCTCGTGGAAGCCCATCATCAGCGACTCGCCTTCAACGTACAGGAAGCTCACATTCAGGTTGTTCGGAATTCGCTGCGTCGGGTGGCCGTTCAGGAATATCTCGTCCAGTCGATTGAACAGGCCGTCCTTCATGCGGTCGCGCAGGGCGCTGATCCGCTTGATTTCCTCGTCCTGATTCTGCACGCACAGTTCGGCGGCCCTGCCCATGCCGACGATGCCGGGCACGTTCAGCGTGCCGCTGCGCATGCCGCGCTCGTGCCCGCCGCCGTGAATCACCGGCTCGCATCGCACGCGCGGCTTCTTGCGGCGAACGTACAGCGCCCCGACGCCCTTGGGGCCGTAGATTTTGTGCCCCGAACACGACAACAGGTCGATGCCCCAGTCCTCTACGTCGATCGGCTGCTTGGCGAAGGTCTGGCAGGCATCGGTGTGGAACAAGACGCCTTTCTCTTTGCAAAGCCGGCCGATGTCGCGGATCGGATTGACCGTGCCGATCTCGTTGTTGCCGTGCATGATGGAGACGAGAATCGTCTTGTCGGTCATGGCCTCGCGAACCTGCTCGGCATGCACCATGCCGTGCTTGTCCACTTCGAGGAACGTGACGTCAAAGCCGTTTTGCTCAAGGTATTTCGCCGGGTCGATCACCGCCTTGTGCTCAATGGCCTGGGTGATGATGTGGTTGCCCTTGTCGCGATACATCTGGGCGACGCCCTTGATGGCGATGTTGTTGCTTTCGGTCGCGCCGCTGGTCCAGATGATCTCTTTGGGCGAGGCGTTGATCGCTGCCGCCACCTGCTGGCGGGCCAGCTCCACGCCTTCCTCGGCTTCCCAGCCGAACGGGTGGTTGCGCGAGGCCGAGTTTCCGAACTTGCTCGTGAAGAACGGCATCATCGCTTCGAGAACCCGCGGGTCCACGGGCGTCGTCGCGTTGTGATCCATGTAGATCGGCAGTTTCATCGTGGGGTCGCTCCTTGGGCAACAGCCGTCCCCTCAAGGGACAGGTGTACACAGTTGTCTCGATACTCCGGGTCGTGCGCGATCTGCGCCAGCGTCACCGTACTCAAGAAGTCCGTCAGCTTGTCATGCACCTTTCGCACCGGCCGGCTCACGGGGCACGTCGCCATCAGTTCGCACGCCGCGTCGCCGGCCTCCTCACCGGCACACTGCACAAATCGAACGGGGCCGTCGGCCGCGCGAATGATATCGTTCAGCGTGATCTGGTCGGCCGCCAACGCCAGCGAGTAGCCGCCCTTCACGCCGCGCGTGGATCGCACCAATTCGCCGTGGCACAGGTCCTTCAGCACGTTCATGAGGAGGGCTGGAGGCACGCGGAAGCGCTCGGCGATCTCCCGAGCGTTGTGCACCGCCCCCGGATTCTGCGCCATGTGCGCCAGTGCGATGATTGCGTAGTCCGTGCGTTTGGTGAGCGCAAACACAATGCGATTCCTATGGCTGACTCGGCACGAGACCAGCCAAGAGGAAGATAGTACCGGTTAAGTGCTATTTCAACAAGAGTTGGAAACGGACGAGTCTCGTTGAGCCGTAACCCTCGCCATGACAATTGGTTATCGCGGAGTCGGTGGTCGCAAGATCATAATGATGGCTTGTTGACGTTCTCTTTCCATTTCATGATTGTTGCCGGAGATGATTCTGAAATGGAGATCATCTGGGGGATGGTCTGGGTTCCAATCGTGGTTGTAACGTCGCTTGGGCGAACCGTTTTGACGGTTGTCGTCGTGGCAAAATAGACCTTCAGCTGGTACTCGGTCGCAGGATTGACGCCGCCGAAGTGCGCCCAGATCGGTTCAGTGCCGCCGTAGCCGCGGGCCACACCGAGGTCACGCCGCGCCAGGAGCTGCGTGCCGCTCGCGTTCCATAATTCCACGCGCGTTCCGATGGCATCCTTCGGCGTGCCGCCGGCTCCGCGGCCGGCCAGGCAAACCTTGAGGTAACTCGTATTGTTGGTTTGGTTCCGGTACAGCATGGCTGTTCCGTTTTCGCGCGTCACGGCCAGATCGAGGTCGCCGTCGTTGTCATAGTCGACGAAGCAGCAGTCGATGAACGTCCCCGAAGTGCTGATGCCGTGCGCGACGCGTGCGAACGTGCCGTTGCCCTGATTCTGGTAGAGGTAATGCGCGCCCTTCGCGCCGAGGATGAACAAATCGAGATCGCCGTCGTTGTCGTAGTCACCCCACGCGACGCTTCGCGTTCCTGGTTTGTCCTGCGGTCCGTAGTCGACCACCGTATTCAGCGCCAACCCGGCCGTGCTCGTGACGTGAGTGAAGCTGCCGGTGAATCCGTTGGAGGTGAAACAGTCGTTGCGCCAGAGGTACGCCGAGCATGCTTCGCTCATTCGCGCCGTAGCCAGATCGAGATCGCCATCGTTGTCGTAGTCGCCCCAGGCACTGCCCAGCTTCAATGTCTCGCCGGTTGCGATGCTCACGTTCCGATTGTTTCGCGTGAACGTGCCGTCGCCATTGGAGGTGAACAGCTTCCCGCCTCCATAGTGATACAGAAAATCAAGTCGACCGTCGTTATTGACGTCGCCGGTGCTGCAATAATCGCCGTTGCCATAATTTCCCGATGTGTGCAGCCCGTATGAAGACGCACTGGTGCCAACCAGGGAGGGAGAGGTCGAACCCGTGTGATGCCCGATCCAGTTCCCATTCTCGCTGAACATGACGATGTCCGGCCAACCATCGGCGTTCACGTCGGCCGTGGCGCAATTCTCGTTGTTGGTCGGGCCGGAGAAGCCGAGGTTGCCGCCGCTGGTAAACGATGCCGAACCGTTGTTCAGCATGCAGCGCTCGGTATTGAAGTCGTTCGTCGTGGCGACCCACAGGTCGAGATCGCCGTCGTTGTCGATGTCGACCATCGCTGCCTGTCGGCGCAGGTCACCGAGCGAGACGGCGGTGAATGAGGCGCCGGCGTCGTTGTTCTTCAGGAGCCGGGCCGTGTTGCCGCTGATGTAGCAGTCCAGGTCGCCGTCGTTGTCGAAATCGCCCCACGCCATGCCGCCACCGTAGTTGTCGAAATCCGTCGAAGTGGAGACGTTGAAGCTCGCGGAGGAGGAAACGTCTACAAATCTCGCAACGTCCACCGCGATGTTGTCTATGCCCCAGGATTCATCGCCGATACCCGTGCCGTTTTCATCCGTCAGCACGCCCTGAAACGCCAACGTCGTCGTTGTGTCGGTCGCCGTGAAGGTCGCCTGGATCTTGCGATAGATCGCGTCCTTGTGCCACGAGTTGTAGCCGTAGTCTCCGATCTGGTCGTAGGAATACGGGTAGCTCCCGGCGCGTGTGCCGGGCCATTCATGCGTTAACGTGTGGCTGAAGATCTGCGTCGAACCGGCGAAAATGTTGAAATAATCCGGGGCGGAGTTGTTGTTTGACGTCGAGCCGTCCCACGAATCGATGGCATAGAAGTCAAACATCACAGTGTAGGTCTCGCCCGGTGTCGTATTCAACGCGAGCTTCAGCGGCTTGGAGTGGTGCCGTCCCGCGTAGTTCGTGAACGTGGAGACATAAGACCGCGTGCCGTCTGACCATTCCGCGCCCATGGAGGACTCAAAGTCGTGTGCATAGGGAATATTCGCTGGCACAAGCGGCTTCTCCCTGGGCACGCTGATCATGAAGGGTTCCGTCGAACTAAGCCCGCCGACATTGCCCTCAAGTTGCGTCTTCGAGGAGAACCCTGATCCGGTCCAGCTGCAGATTTCGAGGTCATTCCCGTCGTCCGTCGCAGCGACGAATATCTCACGTTCGGAAGTACCGGGCGCGAGAGCCACGGTCCTTCCTTGGTTGCCCAAGTTGGGACCGGTTTGTTCAGTTGACCAAGACGTCCCGTCCCAGGTGCGATACCGCAAACTGGACTGCCCGCTCTCAACATAGGCCACAAGCCCGACAGCTCCACCGGGTTCAAACGCAACGTCGAAATAGCGCTGTGCGTAACCAGGTGCAGTGGTTTCAACCTGAACGTTCGACCCCCAGGAAGTGCCGTTCCACACATTGACGTTCACATCGTTGGCGGCGTCCAGGCTGGCGAACAGCACATTGTTGGAATTGGGTGCGGGCGCCAAGCGCATCCACCAAGGCACACTACCGACACTGGGAACAGAACCTTCAGACGACCAGGACGTTCCCGTCAGCGTTCGGAATCGCGGCTGCGATTGGCCCGACTCTCCGTAAACCAGCAGGCCTTTCCCGGAAATCGACTCAAAACAAAACGCAAAGCACTCGTTGTCGTTCGTGGGAGCCGATGACTCGATCGTTGTCCAGCCGAGCCACGACGAACCGTTCCAGATGTTCGCCGAAATGACTTCGCCGTTTCCGCTTACCTGACCCAGCGTGATGAGTACGATCTGATCGCTGTCCGGCTTGGACACGAGCAGCACATAGTCGTTGCCGGAAATACCGCTTCGCGCCAGATCGGCCTCACTGGAGAGGGTGGTTCCGTTGTAGGTGCGGTATCCGAAGTTGTTTTCACCAAGGTCATAATAGACGATCAACGCATCGCCGGAGAGCTGTTCGTATGCAATGTCAACACTTCGGTCGTCCACTTCGTCGGCGTTTGTGCACACTTCAACAGGGCTGGACCAGGACGAGCCATTGAAGAACAAAACGTTGACATCACTGGCGGGGTCGAATGTCGCACACGCCATCTCATTTCGAGTCGGGCCGTTCTTGAGTACGACCCAGTTGGCCTCGCCGCCAACCGATGGGAGCGATGTCCCGCTGTTCCATGAGCTGCCGCTCCAAGTCGACGCCTTGGGCTGATTGCTGCCATCCACGCTGTAAACAATCATCGTTGACGAGCTGGAATCGGCACACGCCGGTGGAGGCGACGCCATCCATGCCGTGAACGCCAGATTCAGCGCAAGAAGCAGCCGACACGAGGGTCGAGCGCATGCCCGCTCTGCGCGCGGGTAACTTTCGCTGCCCGGGTCCGGTCTTGACGACGTAAGTTTGATCATGGCTCGCTTCCCCCGCGCCGGCGTCCGCGCGCCGACGTTTGGTCGATCTACGGGCCGCCGCCCGCCGCGACGCGCCGATCCGACTCCTCTTTTCGACTAAACATCCAATTCGACTTCGCACAAAGCAAAGCGTCGCAGCTCGATGTGGCGAATTGTCGGACGTAGAAAGCGGACCTGCGGCGCGTGCGGCCGCCATCGCGACATTCGCGGGCGTTGAAAGAAACCCTTGAGCCGCGAGCCGGGGTCAGTGATTAGGCGTGGAAGGGACCTTGTGGAGTTGGGTCGAGCGACCGATTTCGCGAGCCGGCATGGTCGGACATGAGTGACCATGGCTTACCGCAGACTTTGGGCTGCAGTATAACGTTTGTCAATATGCGTTTCAAGTCAGGCCGGGGGCATGGGACAGCGAACTCGGCAATCGTGCACGGCGATCTGGGAATGGAGCGGCATGATCGGCGCCGGAATTGGAATGAGCCAGGCAGAGGGCAAACACCCTATGTCAAATCGGTGACACGTGCCTGGCCCGTTCATGGTTGCTTCATTCTTTAACCGACCGGTTCGTGCCTTCGGCCTTAAATTGTGGCGCTTCTACCTCATCTGGCGGCGCTTCGACTTGAACTGGTGACACTTCGACTTGAACAGGGGGCGCTTCAACCTGAATGGCGGCGCTTCGACTGTTAGCACTTTCAGTCGGCTTCGGCCGACCGGTGTTTGCCACCCGCTTCAGCGGGTGGTACCCGGTCCCCCAACATTGCAACTTCAGATGACTACAGCCAACCGGTATATGTCATCCGCTATTTAGAGCGCTTCAAAGTACCTTGTGGCACGGGCGTCTCGCCCGTGATTCACCGCCGAGACGGCGGTGCCACACAAGCTTCTTTTAGGCGCTCTTAGAAAATCCTGGCGCGACTGCCCGGGGGTCGGCTTCGGCCGACCGGTGTTTGCCACCCGCTTCAGCGGGTGGTACCCAGCCCCCAACACTGTTATTTCAGCCGGCTTCAGCCGGGCTTGGGTCAGCAACTGCCGGGGATTGGCGCACATTAAGCCGTCTGGCCGGATCGCCTTACACGACTGAATTCTCCAATGACGCGATCATGCGGCTGAGCGTTTGGGTGCGCACTCCTCAACTGCTGGCTTGCGCTTTTTTTGCGAATTCCGCACGAAAAGGCCGAATACAGATGCAAGTGGACCGTCGTTGTACTTGCGATTATTTGTCAATGTTGACAGTCCTCTCAGTGAAAGCAATGCAGCTGTATACACTGTCGAATTTGGAGATTGCACACCAAACGATGCAACGACGATGAGTGCCGGCAACGACGCGATGCAAACAAAACATCCTAGACATCGTGCCCAGCAGGGATAGTCGGAAGGGGAGGTCGACTTCATCGTTCGCCTCCTTTTTCGATCAGCGGCTTCAGGGATTCAATGAGTGGAACGACTTGCTTCAATTTTTGTAGGCGATCATTCTGTTCATTAATCATCGCCGTCAAGAGTTGCCGAATGAGCGGCGACGCCTGAATTTTCAATTCAAGAGGCGATTCTCGAAGGAGGCTCCATTTTCTACATGGCTCATCATTAGGACCAAGTACGAATTCCCCCACTTCGATTATCCAGCTCTGTTTCGAGCGCGTGAAGCGCAGCATCAGGTCGTTTGATTCCGAGAAACCACCGGATGATACTGTTGTCTCTATTTTACCAGGCAGGCTATCAAGGAATTGCTCGAGTCTAGCAATTCCGTCGGACAACGAGCTCGCAAGCTTCGCGTACTCTGGCGATGTTACGTTTAATTCGTCAATAAGAGTTTCGATGCGGTCACCCGTCATGGGAATTCCTCCTTCGGCCTCAGGGCCAGTCGCAATGACAGACAGCTAGGCGGCGCGTCACCGCGCCTGCGGCGCTCCTCAGGAAGCGTTGGCGGGCATCATAACATTGAAAAACGGTGCAATCAACGCAATCAACAAGTTCGTGATCTGAGTGGTCGAACTATTATTTCCGCGCACTCCGAAGAACAATTTCCTTGACTTTGTGCAACCGCACAATTACCATACACGGCTCGCCGTTGTGAAATGCGCGGCGGGTGAGATGTAAGGCGTTGTCATGTCTTGGGTTACGCAATCAGCGTAGCAGGTCGAGGCGGAATCCCTTACAACTTGAGATTCGCGGAACGGAGTTTTCCAGCGGCTTGGGGTGCAGGCCGATAAATGAGCCATGAGCTTTGAGCCGTGAGCCGCGTACAAGGTGGTGGGTCGATAAGGCTGACCCACCCTACAGCCTTTGCTAGAGCGATGAGGTTCACGTCGGGTCTTCCGATCCGACCTACGAATCCCAGGCAACAGGCCTCAAGGCCCGGGTCTCAAGCCTCAAGCCCAAGGCAAATGGCCGACGGCTAGCAGCTTACGGCTGATGGCTTTTGCGGAGCGACGACGATGGCGGTGCAACCGGACGAAGAGACGAACTTGATCGGCGCGGACGTTGGTTCGCCCGAGCGAATGGATAACCATGCCGGCGAGCGAAGTCGCCCGACCGGCGCGAAACCTAACAAGGCTCGAAACGCGATGACAGCATCAGGCATGAGCATGTTGCGGAACGTAGGCATCAGCGCCCACATCGACTCCGGCAAGACCACTCTGACGGAGCGCATCCTGTACTACGCAGGCCGCATTCACAAGATCCAGGAGGTCAAGGGCAAAGAGGGCGACGGCGCCACCATGGACTACATGGAGCTTGAGAAGGAGCGCGGCATCACCATCACCTCCGCCGCCACGCAGGTCGAGTGGGAAGACAACAAGATCAACATCATCGACACGCCCGGCCACGTCGACTTCACCGTCGAGGTCGAGCGGTCGCTGCGCGTGCTGGACGGCGCGATTCTCGTGCTGTGCGGCGTCGCCGGCGTGCAGTCGCAGTCGATTACCGTCGACCGGCAGATGAAGCGCTACAACGTGCCGCGCATCTGCTTTATTAACAAGCTGGATCGCACCGGCGCCGACCCGATCAACGTCATCAAGGGTCTGGAAGAGAAGCTCGAACTCACCACGGTCCAGTTGCAGATGCCAATCGGCGTCGGGCCGGACCTGGCGGGCATCATCGACCTGATCCGCATGAAGGCGGCCTACTTCGACGGCGAGAAGGGCGAGAAGATTCGCTGGGAGGAGATTCCCGCGGCCTTTGAGGCCGAGGCGAAGAGCGCCCGCACCGGCATGCTCGACGCGCTAAGCATGTACGACGACGAACTGCTCTCGATCATGCTCGAAGAAAAGCCCGTGCCCGAGGAGTTGATCCACACGATCCTGCGGCGCGGCACCATCGCCGGCCAGATCGCACCGGTTCTGATGGGCTCGGCCTACAAGAACAAGGGCGTGCAGTTGCTGCTCGACGCGATGGTGAAATACCTGCCGTCGCCGGTCGATCGCGAAGTCTTCGCGCTGGACATGGACAACGACGAGGCCGAAGTGCCGATCGACGCCAGCCCGGAATCGCCGCTGGTGGCGCTGGCGTTCAAGCTGGTGGACGAGACGTTCGGCCAGCTCACGTTCATGCGTATCTATCAGGGCAAAATGGTGCGCGGCGAGCGATACGCCTGCACGCGGACGCGCAAGGAGCAGCGGTTCAGCCGCATCCTTCGCATGCACGCGAACGATCGCGAGGACCTTGATTTCGCGACGGCGGGCGACATCGTGGCGGTCGTCGGGCTGGATTGCATCTCCGGCGACACGTTCTGCGGCGAAGGCATCAACATGTCGATGGAGTCGATGCATGTGATGGACCCGGTGATTTCGCTGGCGGTCTCGCCGACGAAGACGGGCGATCGCGACAAGTTTTCCAAGGCGCTGGGCCGTTTCGCGCGGGAGGACCCGACGTTCCACGTCAGCAGCGACCCGGACACGGGCGAGACGATCATCTCCGGCATGGGCGAATTGCACCTCGATGTGTACTGCGAGCGCATTCGGCGCGAGTACAAGGTGGATGTCACCGTCGGTCAGCCGAAGGTGAGCTACCGCGAGGCGCCGTCGAAGGCGGTGGATTACAACTACAAGCACAAGAAGCAGACCGGTGGTAGCGGACAGTACGCGCACATCGTCGGCAAGCTGGAGCCGCTTCCGGAAGATCACGAGAGCGGATACGAGTTTGAGAACAAAGTCTTCGGCGGGCGCATTCCGACGGAATACATCCCCTCGGTGGACAAGGGCTTTCAGTCGGTCTTGAGCAAGGGTCCGCTCGCGGGCTTCCAGATGACCGGCATCAAGATGATCCTTGAAGACGGCTCGTCGCACGCGGTGGACTCGTCGGACATGGCGTTTCAGATTTGCGCGCGCGATGCGATGAAGGAGGCCTTCCTCAAGTCGGGTCCGGTGCTGCTGGAGCCGATCATGAAGGTTCAGGTCGAGACGCCGAGCGAGTTTCAGGGGCCGATCATCGGCGACTTGTCGAGCCGACGCGGGCTGGTGCTGGGCAGCGAGAATCGAGGCGTCTCGACGGTGATCGACGCGGAAGTTCCGCTGGCGCGGATGTTCGGTTATGCGACGGACGTGCGGTCGCTGTCGCAGGGCAAGGCGTCGTTCACGATGGAGTTTCAGAAATACAAGCGCGTGCCGCAGTCGATTCAGGCGGAAGTGATTGAGGCGGTGCGACTGGCGAAGAGCGGCAAGGCGCCGCCGGCGCCGGCGAAGAAGTAAGGGAGTTTCGGCGGCAATCATGGCCGCCAACGGCCGCGGCCATGCCACCCATTGGCGTACCAACGAGGGAGACTACAGTGCACGAACGATTTAGCGACCGAGCGCGGCGGGCGATGGCCCTGGCGAATCAGGAGGCGATCCGGCTTCATCACGATTTTCTCGCGCCGGTTCACATGTTCATGGGTATTCTGGCGGTGACGTCGAGCGTGGCGACGCTTGTGTTGCGCAACATGGGCGTCGATCTGGAGACGCTGCGATCCGAATTGAACAAGATGGTGGAGCCGGGGCGCAAGGACGTGCATGCCACTAAGATGGCACAAAACGCCGCCATGCGTCAGGTCGTGCAATATGCGATCGACGAGGCACGCAAGCTGGGCCACAAGTACGTCGGCACGGAGCACCTGCTGCTGGGCTGTCTGCGCGAGGGGAGCGACATCCCCGCAAAACTGCTCAACGGCCGGGGAGTCAAGCTCGAACAGATTCGCGAAGAAATCCTGACGCTGCTTCGCTCGTCGACCTACGAGGACCACGCCGGCGTCGCCAGCGGCCACGACGCGATGGAGTGGATCCACCAGCAGGAGCTGGCCAAGGCGTTTCACTCGACCCGATTCTGGCACCGCCTCAT
This sequence comes from uncultured Planctomycetaceae bacterium, assembly GCA_964592235.1. GTDB lineage: Bacteria > Planctomycetota > Phycisphaerae > UBA1845 > UTPLA1 > PLA3. The sequence continues at coordinate 183,228 of CAZQCF010000002.1, read as the reverse complement.
CATGGCGGTCGATTCTGCCAACCGGCTTGGCCACGGCGAGGTCAGCGACGAACACCTGCTGCTGGCGATTCTGCGCGAGCCAGAGGGCTTCGTGGCGCAGATGCTGGCGGAAAAGGGTGTTACGGTTGATTGGGTCCGTGAACGAATTACGCGATCCGCAGCGATCTGATACGACCGCCGATTCGGCCCTGTGAATTTGCGCAGCCGATTCGCAATCCCAGTGTGATATCGGGCGTTAGACGGCGGCAGAGTTTCCGTTAGAATCCTTGCCTCGCAGAAGTTGCCGGTGTGGACCAGGCAACGATACAACGTCGTTTCGAAGAATCCGCGCGCCGGGCGCCGCGACCACCAAAGGTACCTAATTGGTCGGCGGCCCATTGGTCGGCGGATCGACTCGGCTTCCGGGTTGGACCCGGCGGAATCTGATTCTTCGCGAATACATCCTCCGTGTGACAGTTGACTAGTTTACTCAAGACCAGACAAGCGTTTACCAGGTCAAAGGCGATCCTGCCCGTTCGCGGGAGCGAGGCATGGGTTCTGGCGCTGGCGGTCTGTGTCTTCAGTACGCGGCTCCTGGCCGGCGATCCGCTGGCCGAAGTTCCGCGTGATGCCGCGGCCGTCGTGGTGTTTCCAAACCTCGCTGCGACGACGGAGCGCTTGAACGCCTATCTCGAGAAGAACTTTCCCCGGGCACAGCTCTTCGCCCCCGACGACGTGCTCGACTCGTTTGACCTTCCACGAGGAGTTGTGGATTTCAATCAGCCGGTGGTGATCGTCTCGACCCGGGCGACCATGGCGCGGGAGCACCTCGCACTTTTGTTTCATCCGAAGAACCTCGAGCCGATCGCGCCGGAGGGCTGCCCGCCGGACGGGGTGATTCAAACTGTGTCGGGGATCGGTGGTAAGCGATGTCTGCTGATGCGGCGCGGCACGGCGTTTATTGCTGGTCGGCGGCTTCCGTTGCAACGATTTCTCAAGCAGGTATCAAAGGAGCAGGGGCTCCCGGCTTCGCTTGACCCGGTGCAGCAGGCCTTGGGGCGCGACTCCGATGTCTTTGTCTATTTCTGGTCGCCGGCGTGGCGCGATCGCATTCGCCCGTTTGTCTCGCTCGCGGTCAACGCGATGAAGCTGGGCATGCTCGAGTCGTCCAAGCTCGAGGACGAAATGCCAGAGGGCGTTCGAGTCGTGGCAGACTGGGCCGCCGACCGCGTGATGCAGGTTGTTGATGAAATGCAAACACTGTCGGCGGCGATTCGCTTCGACGGGGCGACGCTCGAGCTGGTTCATCATCATACGTTCTCGCGGAACGGCGAAGTCCGCGAGTACCTCGACAGCATTCGAAGCAGCGGCGCGGATTTCGGCAGCCTGATCGTCGATCGGCGGTTCATGGCGATCCTCGCGCTGGACTGGCAAGTGGATGCGAGACACAGTTTCAGTTGCCGTGTCATGGATTTGCTGCTGAAGCAGCCTGGCGTCCGACAAGGCAGCGCCGCGGCCCAGCGCGAGAAGCTTGTGGCGACCGTACACGAGATGAGCGGGCGATCCCAGGGGCTTTACATGGTCATGGGTTCGAAGCAGGACGATGTGTTTCCGTTAGAGATCATCAGCGGGACGTTGATGCGGGACGCCAAGCGCGGGCTGGATGAAGCGCAATTTGTTCACGAGAATTCGTCGGAGATGATGGCGTCGTTCATGCCGAATATGGGATATGGCAAGGTGAAGTTCAGCCGAAAGCGGTGTGGCGAGATGGATTACCGCGAGGCGCCGCTGATCGGCCCGGATACGACGGAGGACTTCCGCCGGGAGGTGGCGGCGCTGTACGGCGAGAACTGCACGTTGCAGATTGGCGCGATCGACGATGGGCACCTCGTCTTTACGATGGCTCAACCGAAGGGCGGTGTTTGCGAGATCTCGAACGTCTTGAAGGCGGGCCGGACGCTGAACAAGAACGCATCGGCTCGGGCCGCCCTGGCACGGTTGCCCAAGTCGTGCCAGATCACGGCATTGCTCGATGTCGGCGAAGTGGCAGCAACGCTTCCATCGCTGACCGCAGCGACGCTTGCGGGCCGCACAAATGACCCCGACGCACGCGTTCCGCCGGCCATGAAAGTCTCCGTCAAGCCGCCAGCCCGGCCGGGTCCGATGATCGCCTGGGGGGCGACGATCGAAGACGGTCGCATCACCGGCCGGTTGAGCGTTTCGGCTTCAGACTTGCCGACGATTGGCGAAGAATTTCGAGAGATGGCAACACAATTGCTCAAGGTGGTCGGATCGCATGAAGCCGACGGCGATGCGGAGCAACCTCGCCGTCCGCAGTCGCCCGGCCCCGCGCCGCGGCCTCGCGCACCCGGACGTCCGCGTTCGACCACACCGCAAGACACCGGAGACTAACCCCGCGGATATCATTCGAGCGGCGCAGGCCGAAGCCTGGCGCCGATGGATTTCAGAACGAGTTCGGCGCGGCATGGCCGTGTCCATCGAAGGAGCAGAAACATGAAAAGGATTCCAGGAATCAAACGAATGTGGACGGTCGCATGCCTGCTGACGGCCATGGCGTTTAGCTCAACCGCGCAGGCGTCCGGCGTAAAGGAGACGCTCGAACTCATCCCCAGCGATGCCTGGGGGTTTGTCATGATTCGATCGTTGGACCAGCTCGATTCTACGGCAGCTCGGCTTCAGCAATCGCTGGGCTTGCCGATTCCACCGCAAATTTCGGCGATGGCGCTCGCCCCGCTGAACCTTGTCGACGCGGTAGACATGACGCGGCCCATCTGTGTGGTGGTGCTCGATGTTCAGAAGATGGGCGGCATGAACGAGGCCGCCGTGGCAATTGTGCCGGCCAAGGATCCCAAGGCCGTGCTGGAGAAGTTGTCGGCCGAGCCGAGCGAGGAAGAGGGCGTTTCGCGCGTCACCGTGATGGGCGAGCCGGGCTTTGCCGCGGTCAAGGGCAAGGTCGTCGTGGTTGGCCCCGGGCAGGACGCAGTGACGAAAGTCGCTAAATCAAAGAAGACGATCGGATCTTCAGTATCGGCGGGCCGATCGGCGGCGATGGGCGCGTCGGATGTATACATGAGCATTTCGCTCGGTGCAGTCGCGACGGCCTACAAGGACATGGCCATGCCGTTCCTCCAGATGGCTATGGCGGCGCAGGACCCGACGGGCGAGACGGCGCAGAACATCATGAAGATGTTCGGCGAGGTGGCAGCCTTCGATCTGGGGTTGACCTTCAACGACGATGGACTGGCCGTCGTGGCGCGGATCACACCCAAGGCCGATGGCGACCTGGAGAAGATGATCGCGGCCGACAAGGGCACGGAGGACGCCCTGCTGGCCGTGCTCCCAAAGGACAAGTACCTGTTCAGCCTGGCCAGCACGATCAACCACAGCGATATCGGAAAAACAGCGGGAAGCGATAAGCCGATTTCCGGTTTGCTCAAGTCGATGCGCATTCCCGGTGCGACTCCCGAGCAACTCGCGACCATGGACAAGGAGTATCTCAAGCTTCATGAGAACCTGAAGCGCGTCGCGCTGTCGTTCAGCGCGCTGGAGGATACGGCCGAGGGGATGATCGGGCTGGCAATCGTGGCCGAGACGAACGACTCCGCGGCGTTTGTCGCAAGCCTGCGTAAACTCTTTACGACCGCAATGGGCCTGTCAGATGACGAGGACTTTGTCGCGGTCAAGAAGCACATCGTTCACAAGGCGGATGCGGAGTCGGTCGGTGGCGGCAAGGCCGATACGATCGAGATTCGCGTCGATGAAATCGCTGATGCGACCGACGGCGACAAGGGCGATGTCGAGAAGATGAAGAAGGTTCTCGGCTCGGATGTGCGGATCCGCTTCGGCGCCGTGGGCGATAACCACGTCGTGATGTCGCTGGGCGGCGGAAAGAAGCGGTTTGAGAAGATCGCGACCGGCGCGAAATCGAGCGGCGGCTTGTCGACCGATGCCGGCATCGCGGCCGTGAGCAAGGGTCTGCCGGCGAAGAAGGTTGCGGAGATGTATTTCGCCGTCGATCACATCATGCAGACGGTGAAGAAGGTCGCCGCAGCGGTCGGCGAGGACGACGAAGTGCCTTTCGACATGCCGACCCTGAACGCGCCGGTAGCAGTCACCTCGGCGGTCGAGGAGACGGCCAGCCGGATCGACTTTGTCGTGCCGATGAAGTTGATCAAGGCGTGCAAGGAGATGTTCGAGAAGTACTCGGCGGCCGAGGCAGCCGACATGGCGGATGACGGCGACGAGTCGGACTCCGACGGCGCGTCATCGGATGATGGCGATTCCGGCTCGGACAATAGCGACTCGGAAGAAGACAGTTCGGACGATGGCGAGTGATCGCGTCTTCGGCTGACTGTTTCACCAGGGAAATAAGGCCCGCTGGGTTTAACCGCCCGGCGGGCTTTTTTTGCGCCGAGTGGATTTGGGGCCGCGGCCGGATTGTGGTAACGTGTCTGCCTTGAGGAGGGGGAGAGGCGGGCATCGGCGGTGAAGCTGTACACGAAGCAGGGCGATGACGGCGGGACGGTGCTCTTCGACGGCACGCGCGTGCGAAAGCACGACGCGCGGGTGTGCGCGTATGGCGACGTGGATGAGACCAACGCGTTCATCGGCGTAGCCGCCGGCGTGGCCCAGGGCTTGGCGGCCAGCCAGACCGGCGGCGCGCGCCAGGACTGGCAGCGGCTCGTTGATCGCCTGATGCACGTTCAGCGTGACCTGTTCACGATCGGGGCGGAGCTGGCGACCCCGATCGGCGCCCCGCATCGCGACAAGGTGCCGAAGGTCAGCGAGCGCGACATCAAACGGTTAGAGGGCTGGATCGACGAGGCGAGCGCGGCGGTGCCAGAATTGCGGCAGTTCATTCTTCCAGGCGGCGCGCCGGCTGCTTCTGCGTTGCACGTTTGCCGCACGGTCTGTCGTCGCGCAGAACGGAGTGTCGTCGCGCTGGAGGCCGATTGCCCGAATCCGCAGGTGGTGATTTTCCTGAATCGATTGAGCGATCTTCTGTTTGCGTGGGCGCGATGCGCGAATGCGTTTTCGGGCGTGGAAGACGTGCCTTGGAAGGCACCGTGAGAGATGACTGGGGGGCGGATCCAAGCCAGGCGTCGTCGCGTTGACTTGCAACCCCCGGATGCCATAAAGTAAGGTGTCGGCGCGAGTTACAGACTCACGCTGAAGGAACGCGCTTCCGGATGGGCCTCGCGGTCCACGCTCGCGATGAAACCGCAGGCCGCAAGACAGGTGGAGCCTGATCGGCATGGCGAACGAACCCAAAGCGGTCGGCAACAAGACGGGTGCGGGCGCCGGCAGTGCCGCCGGCCAGCGCAGCGGCGCCGGTGCGCACAGTTCCATCGGTCGCATGGTGATCGACGCGCGCCTCGCCACCTCGGAGGAAGTTCAGGCGGTTCTCGCCAAGCAGAAGAAGCTCCGCGACGAGGGCAAGGACGCCACGGTTTCGGAACTGCTCGTCAAATACGGAATCGTTACGGCCACCCAGCTCAAGCGGCTGATGAACCCGGCCGACGATTCGATGTCGCAGTCGCTCCAGCAGATTCCCGGTTTTCAGATCATGCAGCGGATCGGTGCGGGGGCGATGGCCAGCGTGTACAAGGCCAAGCAGCTCTCGCTCGATCGCATCGTCGCGATCAAGATTCTCCCGAAACGTTTGAGCGAGGACCCGGAGTTCGTCGCGCGGTTTTACAAAGAGGGCCGCGCCGCCGCGAAGCTGAACCACAACAACATCGTGCAGGCGATCGACGTCGGCGAGTATGCCGGCTACCACTATTTCGTGATGGAGTTCGTCGACGGCAAGACGGTGTACGACATTCTCGCCGAGCGCCGCGTTTACTCGGAGAAGGACGCCCTGTCGGTCATCATTCAGATCGCCCGGGCGCTGGAGCACGCGCACGCCCGAGGCTTTATCCACCGCGATGTGAAGCCGAAGAACATCATGATCACGCGGGACGGCAACGCGAAACTGGCCGATATGGGTCTGGCGCGAGAGGCCGGCGACGAGGCGGCGGCCGAAGCGGAAAAGGGCCGGGCCTACGGCACACCGTACTATATTTCGCCGGAACAGGTGCGCGGTGTGAAGGATGTCGATTTTCGGGCGGATATTTATTCGCTGGGCGCGACGCTATATCACATGATCACCGGCCGCGTGCCGTTCGACGGGACGACGCCGGGCCAGATCATGCAGAAACATCTGAAGGAGCCGCTTGTCCCGCCGGATCATCTGAATCCCAACATCTCAACAGGTCTGGGCGAAGTCGTGGAGCGCGCGATGGCGAAGGATCGCAACAAACGCTACGCGTCGACGACCGACATGCTGCAGGACCTGGAGCGTGTCGCGCGGGGCGAGGCGCCGCTGCAGGCGCGCGAGGGCGTCGCCGACAGCTTGCTCAAGGGATTGGGAGCGGGCGAAGTCGATGAGACGTACGAAGCCGGCCGTGCCGATGGCGCCGCGCGGGCGTCGTCAAACCCGGCGCTGATCGCGGCCGTCATCGCCGAGGGCGTGCTGATTGTGATCCTGTTGATTGCGCTGCTCGTCAAGTAGAGCAAATCATCGCGCACGGCTTATACTTCGCGGCATGGCTTCCGGTGCGGTTCACTTTATCCACGTCGATCGCCGCAAGCAGTTCAGCTCTCCCACGCTCGGTGCAGAATCGCTTTCAGCGTTGCGGCAGGCATTTCTTTCACGGTCATGGGGGCTGGATCGCTGGGCCAATCGGGTGTTTCGACACGCTGTTCGCGATCTCGCGCGGGAGCAGGGCGGGCTGGTGCTGATCGGGCCGGGCGTTCCCTTCGACGTGCCGCCGCCGTTTACAGAGAGGTTCGAGCCGATCGAGGTGGCGCGCGGTCTGGGCGACGACACCGAGCGCCTCAAAATGCTCTCCGGCGAGAAACCGACGCGCGAGGAGCGAATCGGAAAGATGCTTGCGTGGCTCGGGGGAATCACGGGTGCAGCGCTGATCGTCGGGCTGGGGGTGGGATACCTGCGTGGACAGCGTCTGGCGGCAATGAGCGGACTGCTGGCCGGTGCGGTCCTTGTGGCGTTCACGATTGCAATCGTTGTTGCCCTGTCGCGTCGCGGCGGGCATTGGTTTCTGCTCCCCGGGGGGGTGGCGGTAATCCGGCGACCGGCGCGACGGGGCGGCCCCGCGCGGATCACCGTACTCTCGCCCCGTGACACGTGCCTGGCGCTGCGGTACATCCACACAGGCAAGACGTCGGTGCTGGTGCTGGAGCTTTGGACGCATGCGGGCGGCTGCTTCCGGCGAACGGTGACGCAGCGCGAAGCGATCAGCATCCTGGCAGCGTGGCAATGCCCACATGAGCCGCCGCCGGACCACACGTTGACGGAACTGGTGAACTGGGAGGCGCGGTAAGATGCCGATCACCTGCAATGGGATCTACTGCATCGAGGCCGAGTGGGAGTCTGACTTCCGCAAGCGCTATACCATGGAGCACATCCTTCAGCTTGTGCAGGAAGCTGATAAGTCAAACGTCGATTTCATATTGCGCACGGCGGCCACGGGGCCGAGCCTGCTGTTCTACCTGCGCAAATGGTGCGACGCGGCCTACGCAAAGTATCCGATCCTGTATCTCTCCATGCACGGCGAGCCGGGCAAGTTTCTCATGGAGAACTGGAAGCGCAAGGTGAAGCTTGATGAAATGCTCGACGTGCTCCGCGGTAACTGTCGCGGCCGCGTGCTGTATATTTCGGCGTGTGAAGTATTGAAAAAAATCGATCTGCGACGGATTCTGACGGAGACGGGGGCGCTGGCGGTCATCGGCTATCGCCACGGAATCGAGTGGACGCCGGGGTGCATCGTCGACTACCTCGTGCTGTGCGCACTGGCCCGCGGTAAGCTGACGCCGCGCACCCGGCTAAAACAGCGCGTGCTGGAGCGCGTGAAAGGCGTGATCCACCCGCGCATTCTCAAGGAATACGGGTTTTGCATGGAAGTGGCGTGAGCGGGTCGCATAACGGCTGGCGTGCATGGGCGATCATCCCCTAGACCAAAGAGGCGTGTCTCATGAGAACCTATCGTGAGTGGAACGCTTCGCTTGTGGAGTTGACGCGTCGATGGGGGGCTTTGCAAGATATGAGCTTCCCGGCAGGCATCGCGGGCGTCAATATTGACGGTGTGGAGCTTGTCCTGATCGATGCGGATGTCGCCATGCTGATCCGATCGTGCATAAAGCATGGAAAGCTAAGCAAGGGCGGGGCGAAGGAACTGGGTCGCTTGATAGAAGAGCTTCGGGGTGTCTTGCCTCGGATGTCAGCGAGTGCCAGGTCATACATCACAAGACTGATTGAAGTGGGTGAACTGGCACTGCAACTTCGTGAAATATGAATAGGCGAGGGCGGCATGACTCCCGAAGAACTCTGGCATGAGATTCGAGCATGCTTTGAACAAGACGATGGATCCTTGCCGAGTATTGAATTGAACAATGTATCGCCTGATGGCGTCGCTTCGATCTATCGAATGGTTCTTGAGCGGTCCTTCGTCCAGGGTTCGCCACGGACTTTTTGGAACCGTGCGGCCGGTAGAGAGGATGAACTCGATTCGGTTGACAATCCTGCGTCGCTGGTTGCGACGGGAGTAGCAGATACTTTTCACCTTGTGCTCGCATATCAGCCGTCCAATGGCGTGACGATGCCGGAACTCGGGTTTACAGTCTGGCCGGACGGCGTGGAATTTGATTACCGCATGGGATTCGATTGGGGTCCCGAACAAGTGTCGGCGTTCTTCGATTTGCTCTATCAGTGCATCAAGCAGGACGCAGCTGCGGTGTTGTCGCTTGAATTAGATGGTCCGGCGCAACCACAGCATTTCATGAGTGTGTGGGAGCGCTATCGTAGGATTCGGGAAGCGACGTTGTAATGGGCCGGTGCCGACCCAAGCCCCGACCCATCAAGGGCCATCAAATTGGACAAACGCATTGTTGAGATCGACGGAACGCGTTTCAGAAGCCTGGGCGGGTTTTACCGCGAGATTTCGCGCAAGGTCATTCCGGGCGCCGTGTGGGGGCGCGGGCTGGATGCCTTCAACGACATCCTGCGCGGCGGATTCGGTACACCTGATGAGGGATTCGTACTTCGGTGGAAGCATTCGGCGATTTCGCGCGATCGGCTAGGCTATTCCGCAACCGTGCGACTTTGGCGCTGGCGATGGTACCGGCTTCTGCTAAATCTTCGATTTGAGCAGGCGCGACACGTCGCAGAAAGACTAGCTCGTGCCAAGCGCTGTGAAGGCCCAACACTCTTCGACACACTCGTGGAAATCATCCGGCAGCACGGTCCCGGTGGCGTTGAATCGGAAGACGGCGTGGAGTTGATTCTGGATTGATACAACGCGGGTTTGTGCGTCGCGGGACGCACCCTACACCACTGACGCCGCGCACCCGGCTCAAGCAGCGCGTGCTGGAGCGCGTGAAAGGCGTGGTCCACCCGCGCATTCTCAAGGAATACGGGTTCTGTATGGAGGTAGCGTAAGGGGCCGATCGAAATGAGATCGGTCGGTGATGCCATGGGATGCATCGCGGAGAAGTTTTGCCGCGATCGGTGGACGTGGAACGATTTTCGAGTGCGCGAAGCCCGAACGATGAGATTATCCCCGCGGAGGTCGGACCGGGGCTGGAACCGGGCGCATGCGCTGGGGGCCTGCCGATTCGCGTCGCGCGATGAACGGCTGACGAGCAGTCGATTCACGCGCCACACCAGCGCCCGGGGGAGCCGCGCGATCAGCGCCGCGATCTCCGGCCTGGAGGCCAGCCTCGTGTAACGATGGTGCGTGTAGCTTTCAGCGATGATGTTTGTGAAGCCGGCGGAAGTCAGCAGGTTGGCGAGACTGGATGCGTCGAAGAGGTTGATGTGAAACCGGTTGAGGCCGAGCCAGTGTCGCCCTCCCCAGCGTCGCCAGAATCCGCCCCAGTTCGGCGTGTCGATGCAGACGATGCCGCCGGGCGCGAGCGCGCGGCGCACGTCGCGCAGGAAGTGCAACGGTTGCGGCACGTGCTCGATGACATCGCCGAGAAAGACAGCATCGAACGGCTCCAGTGAGCCGATGTGCAGATCGAGCGAGCCGATGAGAACGTTTAACCCGAAGCGCTCCGCCGCCCGGCGCGCGGCATCGGGCGAGACATCCAGCCCGACAACCTGCCATCCTCTGTCCCGCGCCAGCGCAGAAAAGTGACCCAGCGCGCAGCCAACATCGAGCAGCCGCCGCGATGGGAGATGCTCGATTGGTGCGAGGTGCACGCCGTATTGCTGTGCGGCCCGCGCCGCGCGGTGGGCGTCGTCCTCGCCGAAGACGTAGTAATCGCCGGCGTAGAGTCGCGCCAATTCGTCCTGGGTGTAGCGCGGCTGCTGCTGGACCATGCCGCAGGCGTCGCATCGATAAAGATCAAAGGGGCTGGTCGGTCCGCGCGGGAGAATGGGGCGACCCGGCGCGATCAACTCGTCGCATGCAGCGCATGAATAGCGCGCCGCGGCTAGCGACGGTTGGATTGTGGCGGGGATGGAGTGAGAGGCCGCGGTCATGGGTTACGGGTGCTATCGGCGAAACAGATATCGCACTGCATCTCCCGCGAAAAAGAAAGCCCCGAGCGCGAGTGCCCGGGGCCTTCGAAAGGCCTGAATTCAAACGAGTCAAAGCGAACGCGCCGGGTGTAGACCGCCCCGTTTCCGCATCACGCTGGGAGCCATCCCAACATTCACGGCGCACGATTTCGTCATTCCCGCGAAAGCGGGAATCCAGTGAACTCCCGAGCGGTCTGGACCCCCGCCTTCGCGGGGGGTGACGGACCTGGGGCAGCCTTCTACGGACACTCCTCGGCGGCCAGCAGCTTGCCGACAAACTCCTCGACGGTCAGCGTCGCGCAGGAGCAGGCCGGAGATTCGGCCGGCTCTGCCTGTGTCACACACCGCACGAACGCCTGAATGTCGTCACCGTTGATCGTCTGGTCTCCCGTCGTGTCTCCGGCGCACGGGCAGCCCGCCTCGGGAGGCGGCAGCGGCAGGTAATTCATCGTGTCAATGCCGATGTAATGGCCGTTCAGGCCGGCTGGTCCGCTGTCTTCCACAAAGTAGCGGAAGGCGAGTCGCCCGCAGGTGGGCTCGGGCAGTCCCGTGATGACAACGGTGAAGAGGGTCCACTGGAACGGATAGCCGACCGGTGAGTAGGTCGGGTTGATGTCTAGCAGGAGCGACGTGAAATCGCCGACACTCGTCACCGAGTCGCCGACATTCGTGCTGCAACAGTTGAGGCTCATGCGGACCTGGAGGCGGTCGGCTTCGGCGACGGGGCTCGGCGCCGATCGCGTGAAAAAGTTAAACCGGTCGCCGTTCTTGAGCGTGCGCGGCGGGAGGATCAGCCAGTTGCTGATCGTCGCGACGTTCGCGCCGTTGCTCTTGTCGGCGGCGATGTAGGAATTGGGCGGGCCTGCATGCGCCGGGAAGACCGCAGGATTTCCCTGGAACCAGCCGGTGCTGCCGAGCGGCTGGCTCATGTTGATCATGTGCCAGTCCTGCGGCGGGAGGTTGGTGATGTCATTGAAGCCCTGGAACAGTTTCCCGTCGTCGACGTTGCACGGCTCCTGGCAGCCGCCGCAGTAGAACAAGTCACCATCCTGGATTAACTGGCAAGCGGTGCCGTCGATGCAGACGCTCGAGCACGAAGGCCCGGTGACCGGATCGAGATCGATCCAGCAGGTCGCATCGCAGGAGCATTCCTCGATGGCCCACGACGGCGTGCAATCGCTGCCGCAGGGGCAATCCTCGGAGCTGCCGCAGATCGCGCCATTGCTGCAGCGCGAGACGCGCCGCACCAGGACCGGGCGGCACTCGGCGCCGGGCTGGGCGCAGGGCGCGCCGGTGCAGGACCAGCCGTCCAGCGAGACGAAGCAACGCGGGCGATTCACGAAGTTCTTGCTGACGTGCAGATCGATGCCCTGCGACCCGATCGAGATGCTGTAAGTGGTCGGCAGGGAGACTTGCACGAAGTCGGTCGGCACGGTTTCGGCGACGGTGTATCCGCCGGTGCCGAGGCCGGCGATGCGATAGTTGCCGTCGGCGTCGGTGACCGCGCTGCCCGAGCCGGCCGTGACGGTGACGCCGGGTTGCGGCACATCGCCGATGCCGTCGCCGTCGAAGTCGATGGTGACGCGGCCGCGGACCTCGCCGCGCGCCGGGGCGGTGAGGGTGCAACCGGTGCAGTCGTCGTGCTTGGTATCGCTCCCGCGACCGCCGAAGCGCTTGTCGCAGGTCTGACAGCGGTAGAGATTGTCGTTGCCGCGATTGCCGAAGAGCCAGTCACAATTGCCGTCGGAGCCGCTGCGGACCTGATCGTTGCCGCGATTGCCGAAGGCATAGTCGCCGCCGCCCTCGGTGGAGAGGCAGTCGTTGCCGCGGTTGCCGAACATGAAGTCCTTGTTGCCGCCGCCTGCCATCTGGTCGTCGTCGAGATTGCCGAAGAGGAAGTCCACCCCGGCGTCGCCGCGGATGGTGTCGTTGTTCTTGTTGCCGAAGGCGATGTTCGTGCCGCCGCCGCCAAAGAACTGGTCATTGCCGGTGTTGCCGAAGAGCAGATTCAGCCCTCCCGCACCGATGAGCACGTCGTCGCCGCTGTTGCCGAACGCGATGAAGAGCGCTGGCCCGCCGGACTGGAGAATGTCGTTGTCGCCGTTGCCGAACAGCACGCCGAGGCCGCTGCTGGATCGCACGCGGTCCTCGCCGCCGTTGCCGAACAACACGGCAAGCCCCGGACCGCCGGTGACTTCGTCATGATCGGCATTGCCGAACGCGACGCAGAGGCCTACGCCGCCGGTGACTTCGTCGTTGTCCTTGTTCCCGAACAGGACGGACAGGCCCGGGCCGCCGATGACTTCGTCGTCGCCCTTGTTGCCGAACAAAACGTTCAGGCCCGCACCACCCTCAACGTGATCGACGCCGGCGTTGCCGAACAGGATGTTGACGCCCGCGCCGGCCTGCACGGTGTCGTCATTCTTGCCGCCGAAGGCGATGTTCAATCCGCTGCCGGCGTTGATGACGTCGTCTTCTCGATTGCCGAACAGCACGTTCAGGCCATCCTGCGACGTGATCGTGTCATTTCCACGATTGCCGAACACGAGGTTCAGGCCCGTGCCCGCGGTGATGGTGTCGTTCTCGGCGTTGCCGAAGAGCAGGTTGATGCCGTCGCCGGCGGTGATCGTGTCGTTTTCCTTGCCGCCAAAAACGAGATTCAAGCCGTCACCGGCCGAGATGATGTCGTCACACGGCCCGCCGAAGAGCAGATCGATCTCCATGGGCGGCACGGTCGGCAACAGCAGGCGGCCGAGGCTGGTGATGTCGTCCTCGCCGTCGTTGCCGAACATGAGATTGCCGAATGCGATGGGAGTGGGCACGCCGCTGATGGGGACGACCACGATGCCGCCGTGGTCGGCACGCAGGATGTCGTCGCCGTCGGCGCCGAAGACGAGGTCGATGCCGTTGTAGGCGTCCACTTCGTCGTTGCCCGGTCCGCAGAAGATAAGGTCGGCCGCGCCGCCGAGGTCGCCGACGCCCAGATCGTTGAGTAGTTCGTCGAGGTCTTCGTTGACGCCGGAGCAAAGATCCGAGCCGTTCGCACCCTGGATCGTGTCGTTGCCCGGCCCGCCGAAGAGCAGGTTACCGAAGAAGATGATGACGGCCTGGCCGCTGGTGATGTCGCCGATGATGATGAGCGAGCCTTCCTTGCCCTCGATCGTGTCGTTGCCGCCGGCGCCGAAGGCGAGGTCAATGCCGCCCTGGGGGTTGTTGGTGTCCTGATTCTCGTAGTCCGCGCGGATGAGGTCGTTGTCGGGCCCGCCGAAGAGAAGATTGCCAAAGAGCAGGCAGAAGTTCTGATCGGGCAGTTCAATGTTGCCGCCGGTGCAGCCGTAAATGTTATCTTCGCCGGATGCGCCAAAGATGAGGTCGATGCCGTCGTGCTCGTCGCCGCCTTCGGGCGGATCGGCCGCGTCGCCGTGCAGCGTGTCGTTGCCAGCCTGGCCGAAGATGAGATCGCCCAGGTCAATCTTGAATGTGTCGTTGATGTTGAGGACGTGCCCCTTGCCGGCCGAGGCGGTGTCGTCGCCCGCGCCGCAGAAAATTAGATCGATACCGTCGAGCGTTTCGATCTCGTCGTTCTGGTCGCCGCCGAAGATGACGTTTCCAAGCTTGAGTTCAAGATCGGGGTCGCTGGAATCGCCGATGGAGAGCAGCCCGCCGCCGTAACCGAAGATGGTGTCGTCGCCGTCGCGGCCGAAGATCACGTCGATGTCGTCGTCGGCGCGGTCGGCTTCCGGGTCGTCGCCATGCAGTTCGTCGTTGCCGTTGCCGCCGAAGAGGAGATCTCCCAGCGCGAGGCGGAAATCGTCATCCCCGATGGTGAGCAGGTGGCCCTTGCCCGCAGTCGACACGGTATCGTCATCGTCGCCGCCGAAGATCACGTCGATTCCCGCGGTGGTATCGATTCCGTCCTTGCCGTTGCCGCCAAAAATGAGATTGCCCAGCCGCAGTTCGAAGTCCGGATCGCTGACATCGCCGATGCTCAAGAGGCCGCCGGCGTGACCGTGGATCGTGTCGTCGCCGTCGCGCCCGAAGATCACGTCGATGTCCTGATCGGCCTCGTCGGCATCGGGATCGTCGCCGTCGATGGTGTCGTTGTCGCCGCCGCCGAAGATGAGGTCTCCGAGAGCGAGGCGGAACTGGCTGCTGCCGCTGCCGATGGTGAGCTGCGCGCCCTTGCCGGCGTTAACCGTGTCTTCGCCGCCCCCGCCGAAGAGGACATCAATGCCATCTTTCGTCAGGATGTCATCATTCCCATCGCCACCGAAGACGAGATTGCCCAGTTTGATTGTGAACGAGCCGATGGTCAGATCGCCGCCGTGGCTGACGCGCACGCGGTCGTTGTCGTCTCCGCCCATGACGAAGTCGATCTCCTCGGGGTCGTCGTCTTCGCTGTCTCCTGCCACGATCGTGTCATCGCCGCCAACGCCGAAGAAGATGTCGCCCATGGCGACCGAGAGACTGCCACGCGTTAACGTCTGGCCGCCGCCACCGAAGATGCAATCGTTGCCCTTGTTGCCGACGAGGATGTCGACCTTGGCGCCGCCGTTGATGCGGTCGTTGCCGCCGCCGCCGAAGATGAGATCATTGCCGTCGTCGCCGTTCAATTCGTCGTCGCCGCCGAGGCCGATGATCAGGTCGGCGTCGTCGCCGCCGTCGATCTTGTCGCTCCCGGTCGAGCCGATCAGCACGTCGTTGCCCGGTCCGCCGGAGAGCGTGTTCGTCGGGGTTATTTCGCAGGAGTTGCTTCCGCCGGCGAACGCCAGCGTGTCCCCGAGAATCGGCGCAGCCGCCGTCATGAGCGCATCGAGGTCGGCCGCAAGCTGGTCAGCTTCGGCGAGGAGTGCGTCGGCGGCTGCCTCGACGCTGGATTGGGCCTGGGCCTCCAGCGCGTCGGCCGCGGCGAGCACTTCGGTTTGCCCGCGTGTGTGCATGGTATCGCCGCGATTCTCCAGATCGCTCTCGGCCTGCGCGACCCACTGTTCCCAGTCGGCGGCGAGCGCGTCCGTCGTCGCGCTAAGCGTGTCGCTCGTGGCGACGAGGTTGTCGCCCTGCGTCTCCATCTGGGCCGCGTTGGAGGACGGGATTTCATCGTCGCCCTTGCTGTCGGCGAGTGCCTCCAGTGCATTGCCGTCGGCCTCGTAGGCGTCGCCTTCCAATTCGACCTGATTGACGCGGGCTTCGACCGTGTCCGTGATGGCCTCGAGGGCTTCGACGCGCCGCTCGACTTCAGCGCAAATCGGAGGCAGCCCGCTGGGGTCCTGCAAGTCCTCGTTGAATTCTGTTTCGGTCGGCTCGGGGTCTTCGTCGCACATGAGCGACAGTTCGCTGATCGTGAGCACGTGGCTCTCGATGGTCTGCATGAGCAAGGCAACGGGATCGCCGTTCTGCGTTTCCATGCCGAGGCTCGCGGCCCGGTCATACAACGACTGCGCGCGGACGAGAAGGTCGTTCGCAAAGGGCAGGAGCAACTCGAACTCATCGATCATGACTTCCACGTCCGCGGAAAGCACCTGTGCTTCCTGCGAGATGCCCTGCACGTCACCCGCGACGTAATTGTTCAGGTAGTTTGCGATGCGGCTGTGGGCTTTCTGAACGGTCGCAGCGGTCGGCTGGACGAGTTCGCTCTCGATATCTCGCACGTAGTTGGCCGTGGGCAGGACGAGGTTGTTGCCGGCGTCCTTTGCGAGGGTCGCGGCGTTCTCGACGAGGCACGACGCCGTGTTGCAACTGCTCTGCGGCGCATCGAGCATGTCCAGGACGCGGTCGATGTAGGTCTGGGCTTGCTGGAGCGTCGCGATCATCGTCAGGGCGTCGTTCAGAGACGTGACATTCAGATCGAGTCCGCCCAGGACGATGTCCTCACCGCCGCCGCCGTTCACCTCGATGACCCACATGTTGGAGATCGCTCCGTTGGAATCGTCGAAGACGATCAGGTCGTCGCCGTCGTCGGCTGTGACGCGGATCGTGCCGAATGGCGTCGCGGTCGAGTCGTAGCTGCAACTGGGCGTGGCGTCGCCGGCGGGCGTGTAGATATCTACGATCGCAGGATTGCCCGCGTTCTTGACGATGCGTACGCTGTCGCCGCCCGTCGTGCCCTGAATCTCCAGCACGTTGCTGATAACATCAACGTTGAGCGTGCCGCAGGGAGCGGCAAGAGCTTGCGTTGCGACAAAGGTCGGCAGCAAGGCAGCGAGGAGCAGGGCTGCCGTCCAGGCGCGCCGCGAAATCGTCTGTGCCAGAGCGAGCCTGGTGCGCGCCGTGCGCCCGCGCGCAAGCAGAATCGTCATCGCAGCCACGACGAGCAGCAGCGCGGTCGTCGGTTCGGGCACGAGTCGAAACGCCACGGTCCCGTCGTCCATCGGGCCGGTCTGCGCCGAGTTCGACGGGATGTGAATGTTCCGGAGCGTGATCATGTGCGATCCGGCCGGCAGCACGAACGTCGACTTGCTGAATTCCGGGCGCGTCCATGCCACGTCGGGATCGGTCGTGTACGGCGCATCATCAAATGGGCCGACCGCGGGAATCAGGGCCGGCCAGTCCGGCATCGCGGGCGTCGCCCCGAGCAGGACACCGTCGAGCCAGACTTCGTTGCGATCGGAAACGACGAACAAGTCCGTGACGTCCATCTGCACCGGATTGGGTGACGAGTAGGTGAAGATTGGCGAGTAATACGAGCCAACGGCCATGATCTCGTCGAGTACCGTCCATGAGCCGTCGATCGGCAGGGCGATGATGGCTTCCGGAGCGTCGGTCGGTGTGCCCTGAAGGCTGGAGATCGGCGTAGCGATTACGACAGAGGCCGAGAACAGCAGCACGAATAGCGCAGAAACAGCTCGCAACATGGATGACCCTCCGGAGCGCACGTTTCCCCTCATGGAGACGTGAGACGTGGTGGAACGGCTACAAACAGCGGGCAGTGTATCAATTAATACTTGTCATGTCAAGGTTTATGACTGGGAGGGCAGGGTACCGGCGAGACAAATCGGTTCATGGCGCTGGTTGTTTCACCCTATCCAGGCTCGTCGAAACTGTGCAGAGCTGGGAAGAGCTTACGTTGGATCAAGGCCCGATGCTCGCCATGGCGGTTGGGTTGCCGCTGCCGCGGAAGACGAAGTAAACCGCGCCGCAAAGGCACAGCCCGGCCCAGAGGTAGTCCAGCTTGATCGATTCACGGAGGTAGAACACTGCGAACGGCACGAACACGGTCAGCGTTATGACTTCCTGAAGAATCTTGAGCTGGCCGACGTTGTAGGCCGTCGCGCCGATTCGGTTCGCCGGAACCTGGAACAGGTACTCAAGCAGCGCGACGCCCCAACTGATGATCGCCGCGACGATCCACGGCTTGTGATTCAGCTCCTTGAGATGGGCGTACCACGCGAAAGTCATGAAGACGTTGGAGATCGTCAACAGAATGATGCTTTGGACAATTACGGGCATGGGTTGGTGCCTTGTAAACGGGCTGGCGCGCCGAACCGTTCGGCGCGCGACTTCAACAACTCGATCCTGCATGCGGCGTGAAAACCCCTCTCCCGTCCCGGGATAGTGCTGGGGTGAGGGTGAATCGTTTCGTCCTAACCGCTATTACTCCTCACCCTGGCTCTCCCCCAAGGGGGAGAGGAGTCTGGAAACGGGTTGTAGTGTAGCACGACCGGAGGAAGTTCCATGAGTAGGCAGTTCATCGTTGCGTTGCCTTTGCTGCGCGTGACATCGATGGCCATATCCGAACCTTTCTATTGCGGCAAACTCGGCTTTCAACTGGAGTCGGAAAACCGGCCTTCGCCGCCCGCCACGGACCCGGCGTTCATCGCGCTGATTCGAGAGGGCGCACGCCTGCATCTTTCGTCCCATGCGGGGGACGGTGTGTTTGGATCGGTCGTTGCGTTTGCCGTTCGCGATGTGGACGCGCTGCATGCGGAGTTTGTGTCGCGGGGCGTGGCCATCGCGCTGCCGCCCATCGACCAGACCTGGGGCAATCGAGAGATGTATGTGCGCGACCCGGACGGCAACGCGCTGCGATTTCTTCAGTGCAGTGATTGAGCGACGGGGGTCAGGCTCGCGCCAACTGTTCTTTCTTCTCCGCGATGACCAGTTGGAGAATCTTCTCAAGGTTCGCCTTCGGCTCGTAGCCGGTCATCTCGCGGATGCGGTCGAGGCAGGGAATGCGCCGCATCATGTCATCAAAGGGGCGGCCGTAGGCCTCTTCGTAGGAGAGAAATTTCTTCGTGCTCTTGCTGCCGGTCATGGCGATGATCTTGTCGGCCAGCCCTTCGATTGAGACTTCTTCGGTCGCGCCGACGTTGTAGACCCGCCCGGCGGCCTTGGGGTTGTTCATCAGCTTTACGATCGCGTCGACGACATCACCAACGAACCCGAAGCAGCGCGACTGCTTGCCGGTTCCGTAAATATGGATCGGCTCGTTCTTGAGCGCCGACTCGACAAAGCGCGGAATGACCATGCCGTAGCGGCCCGTCTGCCGCGGCCCGACCGTGTTGAAGAAGCGGGCGACCACCACGGGCAATCCGTATTGCTGGTGATAGGCGAGGCCGAGAAATTCGTCGATCGCCTTGGAGCAGGCGTACGACCATCGGCTGAAGCGCGTGGCGCCCAGGACCGTGTCGTCGTCTTCGCGGAAGGGCACTTTCTCGCTCTTGCCGTACACCTCGCTCGTGGAGGCGATCAGCACGGGTTTGCGGAACTTGTTTGCGATGGCGAGGACTACTTCGCTGCCGTGAATGTTGGTCTCGATGGTGTGCACGGGTTCGTCGACGATCAGTTGTACACCGACGGCCGCGGCAAGGTGATAGACCATGTCGCACTGTTCGGTCAGCACGTGCAGGGTGTGTTCGCTGCGTACGTCGTCGTGGACGAATCGCAGTCGTGGATTGGACCGTGCGGCTTCGAGGTTGCGCGCGTTGCCGGTGCTCAAGTTGTCCAGCGCGATGACTTCGTGCCCATCAGCGAGAAGTCGATCCGTCAGGTGAGATCCGATGAAACCCGCGCCGCCGGTGATGAGAATTCGCATGGGTGTGATTCCGGTCCGTCCCGCCACCCGAACCGCGACACGCGGCCGGGCGTTTCTGACGCGGCAGTATAGAGCAAGCGTTGCATCGCACCAACCATGGCGCGTCACTCGCGCCCCGGCCCGGCGGAACCCACGGAAATGCTCGAGAGTCAGCAATCGCCTCGCGCGCACCGCGGCCAATGCGGCCTTGCGAGGGAACTTCGCACCTCTTACCGGATTCTAGGCCGACTCGGACCCAAAAAGCGATGGACCCAGGCGTGAATCAAGGCCTCGGTCGCGACGATATTAGGAAGAGGCGATCGTCCGCGAAGTCGGCCGAATTGCGCGCATAAACTTTGTTGGTGTCGCCGCAAACCGTGAGGTGCAGAATGAGACAAGATGGTGCCGTGACTCCGGAATCGGCCCAGCGCGAGCGTGAAGCGATCGCGGCGCTGGCGAGCAGCCGCGACCAGATTCGAACGGAATTGAGCAAAGTGATCGTCGGCCAGGAAGAGGTCATCGATCAGATATTGTTCTGCCTGTTCAGCGGTGGCCATTGCATCCTCGAAGGTGTCCCGGGCCTCGCCAAGACGCTGATGATCAAGTCTCTGGCGCGGACATTAAGCCTGTCGTTCAATCGAATTCAGTTCACGCCCGACCTGATGCCCAGCGACATCACCGGAACGGAAATCATCGAGGAGAACAAGGCGACGGGGGTCCGCCAGTTGCGGTTCGTCAACGGCCCGGTTTTTGCCAACGTGATCCTCGCCGATGAGATCAATCGAACGCCTCCCAAGACGCAGGCCGCGCTGCTGGAGGCGATGCAGGAGCATCAGGTGACCGCCGCAGGTTTCACACATCGGCTGCCCGAGCCGTTTTTTGTGCTTGCGACGCAGAACCCGATCGAACAGGAAGGGACTTATCCGCTCCCCGAAGCGCAGCTTGACCGGTTCATGTTCAAGATTCTGATGGAATACCCCAGCGCAGCGGAAGAGCTGCAGATCATCAGCAAGACGACCTCGATCGAGTCTGTCGAGATGAAACGAGTGTTTACCGCCGAGGACCTGCTCGCGCTACAGGAAGTCGTGACGCGTGTGCCCTGCGCCGAGCACGTCATGGAATATGCCATGCGCCTCGCGCGGAGCAGCCGGCCGCAGTCGCCCGACGCGCCGGAGTTCGTTCGGCGATATGTCAGTTGGGGCGCGGGGCCGCGGGCGTCGCAGTATCTCGTCATGGGCGGCAAGGCGCGGGCGATACTCTCGGGGCGATACCACGTCTCCACGGAGGACATTCGCGCGGTCGTGCACCCCGTGATGCGCCATCGCATTGTCACCAATTTCACGGCCGAGGCGGACGGTGTTTCGCCCGATGGCGTGATTGATCGGTTGCTGCAATCCGTTCAAGGCGCGTCGACTCCGGACCTCGATGCGATCGATGCGCAGCGCGTGCTGGTAAAGTGAAGGTGCAGGCGAGATGGCAGCGAGGCACGGAGGAATTGGCTAAGTGTTAAAGGCCAACGGCTAATGGATCATTGCTTATTCACTTCCGATCTCCGGGAAAATCATTCATGATCGCGCAGGGCGAAACCCTCCAGAAATACCTGAACCCGGCTGTGCTGGCCGGGATCGCCGGACTGGATCTTCGCGCGCGACGAATGGTCGAGGGCTTTGTCAGCGGCCTGCACCGTTCTCCGCTCCACGGCTTCAGCATCGAGTTCGCTGAATATCGCAAGTATGCCCAGGGCGACGACCTGCGGCACCTGGACTGGAAAGTTTTCGGTCGAACAGACAAGCATTACATCAAGGAATACGAGCAGGAGACCAACCTGCGGCTGCTCATCGCGGTGGATTCGTCGGAGTCGATGAAATACAAGAGCCGCGAAGCCGTCTGGTCCAAGCGGGAGTTCGCCATCACCGCCGCGGCGGGATTGTCCTACCTTGCGATTCATCAGGCCGATTCGGTCGCGCTGGCGACTTTTGACACGCGACTGCATCGCCATGGTCGTGCGAGCAATCAGCCGAACCAATGGAAGCAGATCGTCTCGGAACTGGAGCATCGCCCCGGAGCAGGGGCGACGGCCTTTCGCACGGTGCTCGACGAGCTGGCCGAGAGCTTGCGCGAGCGTCAT
Organism: uncultured Planctomycetaceae bacterium; assembly: GCA_964592235.1. Taxonomy (GTDB): domain Bacteria; phylum Planctomycetota; class Phycisphaerae; order UBA1845; family UTPLA1; genus PLA3. Next base: position 161,505 of record CAZQCF010000002.1, on the reverse strand, counting down.
CTCATCATCCTTCTAAGCGATCTGCTTGGTGATCCGGACGAAATCATCACGGGCATCAAGCACCTGCGCCACTGCCGTCACGAGCCGATCGTGCTTCAGATTCTTGATCGCGCCGAGCTGACGTTTCCATTCGAAGGCCCGGTGCGATTCATCGGCATGGAGGGCGTCGGCCCGCTGGCGACCGACCCGAGCGCGCTGCGAGATCGTTACCTCGCGGAGATCCATCGCCACGTGGATACGATCCGGCGGGGCTGCCACGCGCAACAGTGTGATTATCAGCTGATGGACACCGGCGCGCCGCTGACCACGGCGCTTAGCACTTACCTTGCGAATCGCGCGGCGCGCGTGCGCCGCCGCAGTTGAACCTTGCCGGCGGCGGCCGGCCTGACCTCACGGCGGTTCCAATGTCATTCGTTCACGGCGGCATGGCGATGGCAGCGGCAGGCCTGGCAATGGTGCCGCTGCTGATCCACCTGCTGAATCGCCGGCGATACCGCGATGAGCCCTGGGCCGCCATGCAGTTCATTCTCTCCGCGGTGCAGCGGACGCGCAGGCGGCTTCGTACGGAGCAATGGATTCTGCTCGCTGTGCGCACGCTGATCATGGCGCTGGTCGGGCTGGTGGTGGCGAGGCCGTATTTTGCGCCGCCGTCTGCCCTGATGGCCGTGGGCGAACAACGAGTGGATCGCGTCCTGGTTGTCGACGACAGTCTCTCAATGCGAGCCGGCACGTCAACGCAATCCAGTGCCCTGGAGCGAGCCAAGTTGGCGATGCTCAAGCTCATGGATCGCAGCGGCGCGAGCGGCGGCTTCGCCGTTGTGACGGCGTCGCGCCCGGCAAGCGCAGGGTTTGACCAGCCGGTGCAGGACCGGCTTGCCGTGCGGCAGTTCGTGGACGCCATCGACGGAACCTGGGCGGCGTCGGACTTGCGCGGTGGGCTGGAGAGAGCCGATGCGATTCTCGCACGAAGCACCGCGCCCCCGGACGCGCGGGAGATCTACGTCTTTTCTGATTTCTGCGAGCGCGATTGGAATCATCCGGCGGGCGCCGCGGACGTTGGTTTGACGCCGCTTGCGAATGTTTCCCGCGTTGTACTCGTTCGGCCGGCGCCGGAATCTCGATGCAATCGGGCGATCACAGGCCTGCACATCGTCGGCCAACCGGCCTTGCTTAACGGTGCCGCGGAAGTGCGTGTGGAAGTGATGAACTTCTCGCCTGTCGAGATACCGGCGACCGTGCTGACGCTCCGGGTCGCGGAACGTGAAGTCGGCCGGCGCAACATGGAGCCCCTGGCTCCGGGCGCGCGGGCAACCGTGGATTTTCACGTGACGCTGGAGCCAGGCGCGGTCCATGTGCTCGAAGCGGCCATGGGTCGATGGGAGGGCGATTGGTTGCCTGAAGACGATCGTCGTCGACTTGCGGTGGACGTGCCGGGCCGGCGGAGCGTCCTGCTCGTGGAATCGCGCACACAGGGCCCGCCAGTCGGGCAATCACTATTCCATTTCCGACTCGCGCTGGGCGGAGTGGAGACCTTGCCGGCCGAAGGCGTACCCTTCAGCGTGACGCAGGTCACGCTCGAAGAGTTCCGGGATGTCGTGCTGAAGGACTATGACGTCGTGGCGATCGGCGACTTGTCATTGCTGCGAGCCATCGACATCGAGCGCCTGCAACCGTTTGTGTCACGGGGCGGCGGCCTGATCGCATTCTGCGGGAATCTCGAACTGGCGACCGCCAACACGGTGAGCACGCTGCTTCCGGTTCGCCTGTTGGATGTTCACGAGGCGGCAGTTGATGAAGCGCCGCCAAACCTGACCATTGCGGATCCGAATCACGTCATGCTTGCCGATTTCATCGGTCAGGCCCGGAGCATCCTCGGCCGCGCCCATGTCACCGCGTGGCGACGAGTTCAAATCGAAACGGGCGGGCCGCGGCTGGATCGGATCATCGCCACCAGTACGGGCGATCCGATTCTTCTCTTAGGGGAAGTTGGGACCGGCCGAATCGCGCTCTGGCTGACATCCGCGGACATGGCCTGGACCAATTTTCCTGCCAAGCCCGACTATCCACCGTTGATGATGAATCTGACCGGATACGTCGCGGGCGATCGCAATTTGGGACGCAATGTGCTGGTCGGCGAAACGTTGCGCGGATCGACCCCCGTGGGCGCATCGGAGCGCATGGAGTTGACGCTGCCCGACGGGAAGCGACAGCGCGTGGAGCGCGATCAGGATGAAGGGGGAAGCTGCTGGAAACTGACTAGCACGGCGCTGCCGGGGGTGTACGAATGGGTGCGGGGTTTGACGCGGGACACTTATTGCGTCAACCCGGATATCGCTGAAAGTGACTTGCGACAGGCCGAACGGACGCGCGTCGCGGCGGCGTTTGGTGATCGCGCGACGTTCGTCGATTCGTCTGAACTGACCACCTTCACCGGGGCTGCCGACGTTCGTGAACTCGGCTGGTTGCTGGCTGTGATACTTCTGCTCGGCGCGACCGGAGAATCGCTCCTGGGACGCGTGTTCGGAGGGGCGCGATGAATCGAATCGCGTCATGGCTTCTGAACCTCGAACCGACCGGTTTGTCCGGTGAGGATACGCTGGCGCTGCGATTCGCGACGCCGCCGGCCGCGTGGATCATGCTAATCGGCGCGATCTTGTCTTTGGTCTATGTGTATCGCATCTATCGCGCGGAGCCTGTTGCGCGCCGGTGGAAGACTGCGCTGGTGACGCTTCGCGTGGGCGCCGTGCTGACGGTCTTGTTCGTCCTGTCCCAGCCCATGCTCGTGCGCCGGGTCACGAACGAGGAACGGGGCCACGTTGCGATCCTGGTGGATCGATCGGCGAGCATGCTGACTGCTGACGGCGACTGGCCCGCGAGCAAGGTGCCGGCGGGCGGATCAAATTCCCCGGTGCGCAGGGACGTCGCGCAGTCCATGCTGCCCGCCTCGGATGGAGGCCGCCTCGGTTTTCTGCGGGGAGAACACAGCCTGTCCCTGTGGACGTTTGCGGGTACCGTGCAGAGTATGGAGGGGGCCGTTCGCGGTACTCATGTGGATCCGCCGGAATCGATTACGGATTTGGCTGGCGCGATCAGCGAGGTCCTCAACCGCAATCCAACGGCGCGATTGGCGTCGGTGATTCTGATCTCGGACGGCCGGCAAACCGTGACCAGCTCAATCGACGACGCGCTGGCGCAGGCCCAGGCGCGGCGCGTGCCAATTCATACGATCGGGGTCGGATCGTGGGAGCCGGAGCGGGATCTCCGAGTGGACTCGGTCTGGAACGACGACGAAGTGTTTGTTCACGATTCGGTCACGCTGCGCGTGCAGGTCGAAGCGAGGGGGATTGAGACTCCGCAGGAGACGACCCTTGAACTGCGCGACCTGGAGACTGGCGCACTTTTGTCATCCTATCGCGGGGAATTGAGTCCTCGACAGCGCCTGGCGTCCTGGGACCTGGTCTATCGACCTTCGGTCGTCGGGCGACGAGCGCTGGAGGTGCGCGTGCTGCCGATTGATGGAGAGCGGGAGACTGCGAATAACACGTCGGTTGTCTCCATTCTCGCGCACGAGCGAAAGATCCGCGTGCTTTATGTAGAAGCCTATCCGCGATATGAGTATCGCTTTCTGAAGAATCTGCTCATCCGCGATCCCACACTCGAGAGCAGTTGCGTTCTGTTGTCCGCCTCGCCGGGGTTCGCACAGGAAGGCCATCGCCCGCAGCTTCGGTTTCCTGCCAGTCCGGACGAACTGCGAAATTACGACGTGATTCTGCTGGGGGACATCGACTTGCGCCGGGAAGATTCGCTCCGCGGCGACCAGCAGGAATGGCTCGTGGAGTTCGTATCGACGCTCGGGGGCGGCGTGGCGTTTCTCGCGGGAACAGACCACATGCCGCAGGTGCTTCGTCAAACGACGCTGGAGAAACTATTGCCCGTGGCGCTAGACTCGCAATCGCCGACGGGTCCGCTTCGCACAAATGAGGCACGAACGGCACAGATCACGGCGGAGGGCGACGAAAGCGGGCTTTTCTACTTTGCCGATAGCCGCGCTGCGCGGCGGGACATGGCGGCGACGATGCCCGGTTGGTTCTTCGTCGCGCGCGTGCTCGGGGCACAGCCAGGTGCGAGCGTGTTGGCGACGGTGCCCGGTGGCGCGGGGCCGACCGAGGCCATGCCGGTCATCGTTCTGGGGCGATACGGAGCAGGTCGAACGTTGTTCGTGGGGACCGACGATCTTTGGCGATGGCGGGAGTATGGCGGTGATGCGCACTACGAAACGTTCTGGCTCGGGGCGATTCGGGCGCTGGCGCGCGGTCGAATGTTCGGGTCTGATCGGCCCTGGCGACTGGAGACGGACCGCAAGCGTTATGAGTTGGGCGACCCGGTGCAGATACGTTTGACGGTGCGCGACGCGTCGATGCGGTATCTGGCGGGCGACATGACGGTTCTGATTCGTGATGCGCGGGGCGCGATCGATCGCGCGGCGCTGCAGATCAAACTTCCCGGCAGCGGGGTCTGGGAAGGATCGTGGGAGGCGTCGACCGGAGGACAGTTCACGCTCTCGGTCATATCCGATTCGTACTTCGGGAATGAGGATCCCCCCAGTTGCTCGATCGAGGTCCTGTCAATCAACGCGGAGCAGCGTGAGCTGGCCGCGGATCGTCAGATGCTTGCCCGAATCGCTGAAGAGACTGGCGGTCGCTCATTCTGGGCCACGGACGATCTGACCGAGCTTGACGCTCTGATTCCCGATCGTCGGATCGCGACGCCTGCGGACATCGAGACACCGCTGTGGGACACGCGATTGATTGTGCTGTTGTTGACGGGGCTTTTTTCGACCGAGTGGATTCTGCGACGGGCGCTAAGCCTGCCCTGACGGTGTTATCCATGAAGACGCGGCACCCAGCTACGGATCCTCTCCTCGCCCGCCTGGCGATGGTGCGCCGGCGCATCCGGTGGTTGCTTGCGCTGGAAGCGGTCGGGCGGATTCTCGTCGTCAGCGCCGTGTATACAGCAGTCGTCGTCGCGGCCGACTGGTGGGTGCATTTCCCCGGGTACGTGCGACTGATCTTTAACATGACGTTCATCGTGACGATCGGTCGCTATGCCTGGCATCGCGTGTATCGGCCCGTTACCGCGCCGATTCACCTCGATCAGGTCGCGCTCGTCCTGCCTGACCTTTCGAGCGAGCTTCGTGATCGGCTTGCGGCGAGCGTCGCCTACCTCGACCACGGTGGTGCGGGGTCGTCTACATTGTGGCGACGGGTCATCGAGCAAACGAGCGACTCACTTGGCCAGGCGCGCCTGGCGCGCGGGCTGCGCCCCGCTCGTGCGCGGCGCTGGATAACAGCGGGTCTGGTGAGCGTTGTCGTCCTGATGTTGATCGCCGCGTGGCAGGGCGCGCTGGCGCGCGTGGGATGGGCTCGGTTGATGATCCCGATGGGGGAGTCGGCATGGCCTCGCCGAGTAGAGATCGTGCCATTGACGGGCAACGCCGTGGTGCCGGCCGGAGAATCGTTTGAAGTCGCAATGCGCGTAGCGCGTGGCGAGAGCCGACTTCACCGGGTCTACTTGAATCTTCACCCGACCCAGGGGCGTGTGCAGCGAGAAGTCCTGCGGCGAGGTCCAGATGGGGTCTATCGGCGAACACTGGACGCCATTCGAAGTGACGTGCGATATTCGTTCACCTGCGGCGACCACGATCTCTCTAATTCGCCCTTCACGTTGCGCGCTGCGGTGCGGCCGGAGATCGTCGCGCTCGTAGCCGATGTCTCGCTGCCGTCCTATGCTGGTTCGGTGCCTGCCGAGACGCAGACCGGCGTTGAAGATGGTTTCCACGCGATTCGAGGCAGCTCGCTTCGCCTTCGTGCGACGTGTCATCTTCCGACGGCTGACCAGCTTTCCGGCGCGACGGCCGCCGTGGTGTTCGAAGACGGCCGCCGCGTTGAGATGCAGCGCAGTGACGGAGCGGAGTGGACAGCAATCGTTGATGCGGTCGAATCAACGTCGTTTACTGTTGAACTGCGAGACGGACTTGGGCTGACCCCGCGCGAGCGGCGAAGTGTTCGGCTGACGGTACGGGCAGATCAGCCGCCGGTGGCGCGCATCGCTGCGCCGACCGCGCTGCTCGAAGTCACGCCGCGCGCGGAGCCGGTGGTTATCGTTCATGCGGAGGATGACGTCGGGCTGGCGGCGCTTCAGCTAACGGCTGCAATCGAGCGAACGGCGTCAGCTGGACCGGCGTCGGCGTGGAGCGCGGATCTCCTGTTGGAAGGCGAGGACGTGACATCGACGGCGAGTTCCGGTGAGCCGCCGGGCGAGCAGCCGAACAGTTCCACTTCGACGACCGCGCCGCGCGATGTTCAGCGCGCCTTTCGCTGGGCGATCGCCGAGTTGAGTTTGCAGCCGGGTGATTCCCTCTTGTATCACGTCGAAGCGCGGGACGCGTTCAGGCAGGACGGCGCTTTTCGAACGATCCGTAGTCTGCCGCAAAGGCTGAATGTCTTGACTCCGTCGGAACTGGTTCGCCGCCTGCGCGACGAATTGCTCCTGACGCAGCGTTCGCTTCGCCGCCTGCTGGCGGATCTGACGTCACTCGAAGGGCGCACGCGCATGCTGGAGCACAATGAGGCGAGTTCGCAATCCGCACCACAGTCGGCATCGCTTCGGGTCCAGCCGCTCGTGGCCGAATTGCGGCGCGCTCGGCATTCGGCGAGCCTGATTCTGGAGCGATTCGATGCAGTCATCGATCGCGGTTACGTCAATCGTCTGGGACACGAAGATGTCGTTCAATTGACTCGCCGCGTTCACGGGGATTTGTCGGAAATCTCGGAGTCGCTAATGGGACAGGCCGAGAACGTTCTGGCAGCAAATCCGGGCGGCCCGGACGCATCGCAGGTGGCCGCGTCGCTGGAGTTGGAGGGCCGGGCTATTGCGGGGATCCATGCGATCCTGGATCGCCTCGCGCACTGGCATGATTACGAAGAACTCGTGCGGCGCGTGCGCGAAATGCAGGATCGCCAGGAAATCCTGATTCGCGTTGTGACTGAAGCTGTCCGGACGGCGCAAGATGCAGGGATCGACACGCTCGGGGGGACGGTCGCCGACGCGACCGGTCAATCAGCCGGAGGGGCGCGCGAACTTCAAACCGCCGCGCAGGATCAACGCCAACTTGGCGCCGAAGCGGCGCGGGTGCTATTGAGTATGAAGGACTTCGGGCGAGAAGCCGTCGGCGACCCAAACGTCCGAGCAGCTGCGCTCCAGGCTGCCGCCGATCTGGGCTATCGCCATAACATCGTCGGGCGGATGGACGATGCCGCAGCGGAACTCACAGCGGGTCGCACCGGCCTCGCGGGCGACGCGCAGACGAGCGCCGCCGCCGGATTGCAAGCCATGATCGCGCTGCTCGAAGATGCGCCGCAACGGGAGCTATCGCTGTTGTCTCGGGCGCTGGCCGACGCCGCCGAACGGTTGAAGAAGATCATCGCTGCGCAGCGTGACCTGGTGGCCCGTACCCAGGCTGCGGACCAGGACCCCACGCGCCTGGCTACCCGGCAATCGACCTTGGCGCGAACAACCGCTGCATTCTCCGCGGGTCTCAAAGTCGCCGACTCGGACGGGGAAATCGTGCGAGAGCAGTCAGCGAAGTCCTCGGAGGAAATGCTGGCGGCCGCCGAGGCGTTATCGGCATCGGATCGCAGCCGGTCAGGCGCGCGGCAGCAGGCCGCCCTGGAGTTGCTCGAAGCGGCCTTGGACGTCCTGGAGCGGCGACGCTCGGAGGCTGATCAGGCGGCGGCCGAAAAATCGCTGGCGGCGCTGATCGGGCGACTCGTCGCGATCCATCGGGAACAGGGCCAGATCCTCATCGATACGCAATCGTTCTCGTCGCGCAGCGCGGAGTCGGCGCGCCTGACGCGGGCGGACGTACTTCGAGCGGGGCAGCTTGTCTTGCGGCAATCGACGTTGAAGGAACAGATGCTCGAGGCGCGGGAGACGATGACGGGCAGCGTCGTGTTCAGTCATGTTGCCGCGCAGGTGGCACAGGGTATGGAGCAGTCGGCCGTATTGCTCGACGCACGCACCTGGCGTGAGTCGTTGATCGTGCAAGAGCTTATCATGGCACAGCTTCGACAACTCATCGGCGCGATCGAGGAACTCCCACGACCCGATCCGTCCAAACAGTTTGCCGATGCGGCCGGTGCGGGCCAGTCGGCGGCTCAACCGACGATGCAGCGCTTAATTCCTCCGCTGGCCGAGTTGAAGGTATTGCGTTCGATGCAGAGCGCGTTGTACGAGCAGACTGTGAAATGGGCCGGCGCGGCCCATGCCCCGGGGGATGGTTCGCAGGATCAGTCAGCAGCGCTGCGCGCGATCGGCGCAAGCCAGCGCGAACTGCACGAGCTGGCGACCCGGCTCATCGAGCAGGCAGCCACCGAGGGCGACGCACCATGACCAGAACGAATAAAGATCAGTCGGCATCGTCATCATGGTTACGGTTGTCGGTAACGGTGGCAACGGGCCTGGCATGGATGGGGGGGCTGGTGCATGGGGCCGCGTCCGAGCCGTCAACTGCGGAAACATCGGCCACCACGCAGCCTGCGAAGAGTGCATCGTCATCCGATCGCGCATCGGCGACCCAGCCGAGCAACGCATCGCGCGACGAGATGGTGCGGAAGCTTCTCGGCGGCCAGTCGACGGCCGTTGACCAGGTCGAACAGATGCTGGACAGCATGGGGGAGGCGGCCGATCGACTTACTTCGCAAGGCGATGCCGGGCCGCAAACCCAGGCGGCGCAGCGCCGCGTGCTGGAGGGTCTTGATTCACTAATCCGCCAGGCAGGCGAGAATCGCAAGGCATCGCCGCAGTCTTCCCGCGTGCGACCGCGCGGCGAGCGCGATGGTCAGCGCCGTCGGCCGCCGAACGAGCAGAAGCCGCCCAATCCCGGCAAGGGTGGGCTGGCCCAGCGTGGGGGGCCGGGCGCGGCAGGCGGCGCCGGCGAGGACTCGGCCGGCAAAAAGGCGGTCAAAGCGGAGATGGCGCGAGGCTGGGGCTTCCTTCCTGGCCGCGAGCGCGACGAAGTCATGCAGGGATTCGACGAGGAGTTCCTCGCGAAGTATCGTGAGCAGATCATGGACTACTACCGGCGACTGGCGGACGCCGCCGTGGCGAACTCCGCTTCGGGTGAGCAGCGATGATAGCTACGGTAGGCATGAAGCGTTGCAGTGGTTCCGCGATTGGCGTTGCGCTCCTCCTTCCACTCGTCGGCTATGCGCAAACAGCGACCTCTCAACCGGCAGCCCCGACGAAGTCGACGACCCGGCTGGATCGGCCGACACCCGAGCAGACCGCCGCGATCGAACGCGGCTTGAGTTGGCTGGCGGAGCAGCAGAAGCCGGACGGATCGTTCGGCAGCGGCTCGCAATACGGTCGCCACGTCGGTATCACGTCGTTGGCCTGCCTCGCATTCATGAGCGAAGGGAGCATGCCCGAGCGGGGGCGCTATGCGAAGAACGTCGATTTGGGACTGGATTTCGTGCTCAAGGCTTGTTCGGAACAGTCGGGCCTGATCGCGGCGGAGACTTCTTACGGCCCGATGTATGGCCACGGGTTCGCGACGCTGTTTCTCGCCGAGGCGTACGGCATGTCGCATCGCTCCGATCTGCGCGAGAAGCTTCAGAAGGCCGTCGCGCTGATCATCCGCACGCAGAATGATCAGGGCGGCTGGCGCTATCACCCCGTCAAGGCCGACGCGGACATCTCGGTCACGATCTGCCAGGTCATGGCGCTGCGGGCGGCGCGCAACGCCGGGATCACCGTTCCGAAGGAAGTGATCGACAAGTCGATCAAGTATGTCCGCGACAGCCAGAATCCCGACGGCGGCTTTCGCTATATGCTGGACTCGGCCGGCTCGATGTTCGCACGGTCTGCTGCGGGCGTGGCGGCGCTGTATTACGCCGGCATGTACGACGATCCGGTCATTCGCAAAGGGCTGGGTTATCTCAAGAAGTTCACACCGGGCAAGACGGAAGAGCAGACACATTACTATTACGGGCACTACTATGCGGTGCAGGCGATGCATGTGGCCGGCGGTGAGCACTGGGAGCAGTGGTGGCCGGCGATTCGCGAGGAGTTGCTCGCCAAGCAGTTGCCCGATGGATCGTGGCGCGGCGAAGCGGGCACGGAGTATGGCACGGCGATGGCGCTGATCGTGCTTCAGGTGCCGCGTGGAAATCTCCCGATCCTCCAGCGATGAGGTCCGATGTTCAAGTCGGCAGGAGAAGGCGCATGTGAGCATGTTGGGAACTTTTCAGACAATGATGCGAACGTGTCTGTACCTGCTGCCGGCCATCAGCGCAATCGTGCCCGCCGCGCGCGGCCAATCGGCGGAGATCTGGCCGATTGAAGGCAGGAAGCAGGAAGGAATGCTGGCGTCTCTGGTGATTCCGGGGCCGGTCGCGATTGATCGAGAAGGTGAGAAATCGACATGCGACTGGAATGACGTGGATCGGCTTGTTGTCAATCCGCGGGGCGAGGCAGCAACCGGGGCGTGGCGCGTGGTGTGCGCGGATGGCAGCGTACTGCTTGGGCGAGTGGCCGGTGGAGATGAATCGTCGGTGCGAATAGAGCACGCTGTATGGGGCGCGCTGACGATTCCGTTCGAGCGCGTGGAATCCATCGAGCGTAGCGCGGTGACGGAGGGAGCGGCACCTCTCGCGCGAAATTCCGATAAGCAGGATCGAGGCGTGGATCGCCTTGTCCTGACAAACGGGGACATACTGAAGGGATCGATTGCGGGGCTTTCAAGCGAAGGAGTTACCCTCTTGGTGGGCGATCGGGATCGGCTGGTCGCGTGGAAGTCGATTCGTCGCGTGAAGCTCGCGTCGCTATCCGTTGGCCATGCTTCCAAGAATGCCGAGGCGTTGCGAGCAAGCGCCGAGGGGCAGCGAGCATTGGTATGGTTCGTGGATGGTTCGGTGCTTGGGGCGCGCCAAGCCGCATTGCGGGACGGCTTCATTCACGTGGAGTCAACCCTGAATCAGGCACTGGCCGCACCGCTGGATGCGATCCGCGTCATCGAGTCGACCGGCGGTCGGCGGAGTTGGCTAAGCGACTTGCCGCGGTCAAACGCCCGCGAGATTCGTTTCTTCGATCATCCGGCCGTGCCGGAGCTTCGCTCATCAAATGACGCCCAGTCGATCAGGCTCGGAGGCGCGACGCATGCGCGCGGCCTGCGATTCGTCGGCGCGGGGCTTCGAGTCTGGAATCTCCAAGGTCAATTCGTTCTACTTCGTGGGAGCCTGGGGATGGAGGACGGGTCGGGTCCACTGGCGGATGCCGATGTGACCTTTCGAGTGGATGGTCGCGCGGTCGTTGAACATCGCGGCCTGCGAAGCGATCAGCCGCCGCGCGTCGTGGAGATTGACCTTGCTGGCGCGAAGGAATTGGAGATCGAGGTGGGCTTCGGCCGTCGCGGACCGGTGCAGGACAACGTTGTGCTGGTCAATCCGGCTTTGATAAAGCCGCGATGAGTTCCGTTGCCGCGGCGGCGTAAGGTCCGGCGTCGGGCCGTGCCGCGAGCTTCTCGGCGACGGACTTCGCCGCTGCCATTTCGTCGCTGTAATACAAGAATCGCGCGAGGGCGTAATGGCCGGCCGGACTGTTTGCCCGGTCGGCCGGAAGCGATGCGAGCATCGCCTTGGTCGATGTGATGTATTGCAGGTGCGCAGCCGACCTGTCAGAGGGGGTGGGCGGCCCAAGCAGCGCGGGCAGATCCTCGAGGGTTCCGGATTTCAGCGTCAACCAGACTTCGGCCCAGTCCGCGTACTGGCGGTGAATCGAACCTGCGGGAATGGCGTTCCGATGCGCGCGACAGGCCGCGCGATCGCCGCGCACGGCTTGCGCCCAGGCAAGCCATGCCGCTTTTTCGTCGGCGCCAAATGCGTCAACGGGCGCTTCCTGCCAGATCGTGACGAGCGCGTCGCCCGTTCCGCGTGCGGCAAGAAGATCGTGCAGGCCGATTCGAGCGTCGCGGTCCGAGGGATTTCGCCGCAGAAGTTCACGATAGTCGGATTCCGCCGCCAGGAACTGACCTTGCGCCGCTTGAAGCGCGGCGCGGTTCAGGCGCGGCGCGCGTGCGGTGGGTTCAACGGTGAGGAGCCGGTCGTAAATCGCGAGCGCGTCAGCCGGTTGCCCCAGATTCGCGAGCGCGACGCCGAGATTCAGCAGCGCGGGGCGATCGTTCGGGTTCAAATCGAGAATCTGTCGACACCGTTCAACGGCCACGGGCCAGTCCGCCCTGCGAACAGCGATTTGCACGAGTTGAAAAATCGCGTCGCGCTGAAACGGGCTGACCGCGATCGCGCGCTCGTAACACTGTTGCGCGATCTGAAGATTGCCGCTTTTGAAGAAATGAAAATCACCCAGCGCCATCAGCACCGGCACGTAATCAGGGTTCTGATTCAACACCGCCGCATACATTGCCGCGGCCTCGGCGTCCTTTCCGACCATCTCCAGCGTGCGCGCGTAATAGTACTGCACGCGCGAATTGTTCGGCATCTGTCGAGCGGCCGATTCCAGCTCGCGCTCGGCGGCCGGCCAATATCGCTTGAACCGATAGGCGATACCGGCCTGCAGCGCCAGGCGCGGCGAGTCGGGCCAGTTCCGGCGTGCCTCGGCGATGACGCGAAGCGCATCATCGACGCGATTCTCGAAGATGTACGCCTTGGCCAGTTCCGCATGCGCATCCACGCTATCCGGATTGATCGCCACCATGTGCTGATCCCGCGCGACCGTTGACCACCACGTCGGCGCAAGGCGCCGATCGGCCAGCAGCCAAACAATGGCGAGGCCGCAGAACGATGCGGAGATCAGCGCCCGCATCGGAACCAGTCGCCTTTGCGCACGCAGACGATCGTGGAGCTGAACGAATGATGCAGCGAGCGCTAGGTGAAGCCCGACCATCGGAAGATACATGTAGCGATCGGCGGTCAGGAAGCGGCGCGCGACCGTGGCCGCCAGAAACGGCGCCATCAGGGTGACAAATGCAACGAGTCCAGTGCAGGCGAGTGGACACCGTCTCGCGGCGATCCAGATCAGCAAGCCCAGCGCGGCCCATTCCAATAGCGCGACGAACACGGAGAAGCTTGCAAGCGTGACATTCTCCGGCGGGGGGGACCAGGCCGCGATTCGGGAAGGCCACAGGAAATTCTCGAAGTAATACCGGCTCGCAAGCAGCAGGCGCACCGGCGCGGGCGTCGAGAGCTCCTTCTCGGCGAGTTCGATCATGCCGAATTTATCCGTCGCCAGCAGCGCTGCGACCATGCCGGCGCCGGCCAGCGCCAGCAGAAAGCCGTGCAGAATCCAATCGCGCCGCGCGAACCGGCCGTGTCGTCGCCATGTCAGCCACGCGCCCGCGACCGTCACGGTCGGGATGATCTTGGAGAAAAGCGAGAGCACCCACGCGACAATCGCTGTCCATGCCGCGCCGCGAGACACGGTCCCAGACGGGCGAACGCAGGCGATCAGCGTGATGAGTGAAAACAGCGTACCGAGAAGGATCATCCGGCCGCAAATCCAGCCGACGGGTTCAATGACGTACGGATGAATGGCGAAGCACAGGGCGGTGAGGAAAGCGATCCGGCGGCAGCTTGCGACGAGCAAGATGAGCCAATAGACCAGGAGCACGTTGACGGCGTGCAGGGCGATGTTGGTGAGTTTGAAATTCAGGGCGCTCACGGGGAACTGCGCGCCGGGTGTCGGCTCGGCCAGCGCATAATTCGCCATGAAAGAGAGCATCGGGATCGGCTGGTACAAGTCCTGATGCACGACGGTCATCAGCGTAGCGGCGTTCTCCAACGAGGGGCGGTTCACCAACCCGTGTTCGATGATGAAGCGCTGATCGTCGCCGTTGAGAAAATCCCCATGGCGCGTGGGTAGCACGGCGACCGCGGCGCCGGCCAGGAGAATGCAGACAGCTGCCAGATGCGGAACGAGTTTCGCGCGGATCGACATGGACACGTTCAACCACTCGGAGTTCGCCGGCCTCGAATCACCGCCGTATCATTCAGGCGATGGCTGAAGACCGCAACCCATTGACTCGGCTCGATACCCAGCACGGCCCACTTGATTTCGGCGGGCGCTGCCGGGTCATGGGCATTCTAAACGTGACGCCCGACAGCTTCAGCGATGGGGGACGGTATACCGATAGGTCGGCGGCGGTGGCGCGAGCGCTGGAGATCGAAGTCGAGGGCGCGGATGTGCTGGACATCGGCGGCGAATCAACACGCCCCGGCTCGACGGGAGTAGAGCCGGCGGAGCAGATTGGCCGTGTGGTGCCTGTCATTCGCGAAGCGCGGGCGCGGGGCCTGCGAATCCCGATTTCAGTGGATACCCGCAGTGCGAGCGTCGCCGAAGCGGCGCTGGACGCCGGGGCGGACCTGGTGAACGACGTGTCAGGTCTGCGCGATGATCCCGCGATGACGGCGCTAATTCGTGAGCGCGGAGTGCCGTTCATCGTGATGCACATGCAGGGGACGCCGGCGACGATGCAAACGAATCCGCGATATGTAGATGTCGTGCAGGAGGTCCGGGCATTTTTCGTGCAGCGGGCTGAAGCGATGGCCGCCGTTGGCGTCGATACGACCCGGATGATCGTCGACCCCGGTATCGGCTTCGGGAAGACAACTTTACACAATATCGAATTGATTCGGCGTGTCTCGGAACTGCGTGCGCCCCAAAAAGGGGACGCAGCTCATTGCGGTGGCCCCTGGCCCATGCTGATTGGCCCGTCGCGCAAGCGGTTTATCGGCGAGCAGATGGCAAGCCCGGGCTTCGCTTCCCCGAATGTTGCGTCCCATGACCGGCTGGCAGGGACGGCAGCGATCGTCGCGTGGTGCGCGCTGGCGGGGGTGGAATTGGTCCGCGTACACGATATCCGGACGATGCGAGCGATTGTCGATCTGGCTGCGGCGTCAGCCCGATAAGCGATTCCTTCTCATTGACGACAAGTGTCGGAAGACCGTCAACTGCCATCATTCGCTTCCCTGTGTTCCGCTCCCCATAACAACTTGCAGATCAAGGCCGCCGGCCATCGGAGCGATGAATCAAAGTCTGTCAGACCAATTAACCAAGGGGAATTCCATGCCATCGACGACGCTCCAGCCGGTCAATGTGAAACGCAATGAGAGGAACAACGGCGTGTGCAGTGCATCGGCGCGGGTCGAGTCGAAGCCGCCGCACGAAACCCTGCCGACGGGGCATCATCCGAACTTCAATCGCATCACCGACGAGCAGTTCAACAAAGCCGCCGAGCACATGAAGCTGGAGAGCGAGATCCAGATGCTGCTCCGCACGCCGTATCGCGAAATGGTCGTGCAGATTCCTGTTCGCATGGACGACGGGCATCTCGAACTGTTTCACGGCTACCGCGTTCAGCACAACGCCGTGCGCGGGCCGTACAAGGGCGGCCTGCGGTTCCACCCGGAGGTGGACCTGAACGAAGTCCGCTCGCTGGCCGCGCTGATGACGTGGAAGACCGCGATTGTCGACGTGCCGTTCGGCGGCGCGAAGGGCGGCATCACCTGCGACCCGACAAAGATGTCGCGCCGCGAGCTGCAGACGCTGACGCGCGGCCTGACGCAGAAAATCGATCTGGCGCTCGGCGTCTATCGCGACATTGCCGCCCCCGATGTGAACACCAATGCCCAGGTCATGGCCTGGATCATGGACGAGTACGGCAAGAAGCACGGCTACACACCCGCCATCGTCACGGGCAAGCCGGTCAACCTCGGCGGCTCGCTCGGCCGCGAGGAGGCGACCGGAAGGGGCACGATGATCATCACGCGCGAAGTGTGCAAGTCGATGAAGCGGGACATCCGCAAGAGCACCTTCGCGATTCAGGGCTTCGGCAATGTCGGCTCGTGGGCGGCGCGGCTGCTCGCCGAGCAGGGCGCGAAGATCGTCGCCGTGTCGGATGTGAAGGGCGGCATCTTCAAGGAAGGCGGGCTGGACATTCCCGCCGTCGTCGAGCACTTCAAGCAAACCGGATCGGTCGTCGGCTTCAAGGGCGCGAAGGACATTACGAACGATGAACTGCTCGTGCTGGACGTGGACATCCTCGTTCCCGCGGCGCTGGGCGGCAGCATCGACCATCACAACGCCGAGGCCGTGCAGGCGGAGATCATCATCGAGGCGGCGAACTCACCCGTGACGCCGCGGGCCGATGAGATTCTTGAACGCCGGGGCGTGACGGTCGTGCCAGACATTCTCACCAATGCCGGCGGCGTGACCGTGTCGTACTTCGAGTGGGTTCAGAATCTCCAGCAGGTCCAGTGGGAACTGGAGCATGTGAATACCCAGCTTGAGAAGAAGATGGTTGCCGCGTGGAACGCCGTTGGCGGCGTGCATCGCGATCAGAAGATTCCGCTTCGCATGGCGGCTTACGTCGTCGCGCTGCAGCGTGTCGCCGAAGCGACGCGGCAGCGATGCTAAGTCAGTTGCGAATGCAGAATTGGGAATGCAGCAACAGGGGCGCGGCGTCGCGGGATCAAACCGGCGGCCCGCGCCCTTTCTGCTTTGCTAAATCTCCATTCTACATTCTCCATTCGAACGCTGGTACACACCCAGTCACGCTGGCCGGTTCCCTCTTGCCCGCTTTCGCCTTGCGCCAGTATGATCCGTCCCCATGCTGGTGCGGCTGCAATCTTTTACACTTGTCGGCATTGAGGCCGTCGCGTGCGAGGTCGAGGTCAACGTCGCCGCGCGCGGCTTCGAGCACACGGCCATCGTCGGCCTCCCCGACGCTGCGGTGAAGGAAAGCCTCGATCGCGTCCGGACCGTGCTGGAGAACTGCGGCTACCCCGGCCCGGCTCATCGCACCCTCATCAATCTCGCCCCGGCCGATGTTCGCAAGGAGGGGCCGTCGCTCGACCTGCCGATCGCGCTGGGCCTGCTCTTCGCGGCCGATGGGTCGATGCCTGACGCCGCAAGCCATTACATGATCGCGGGCGAGCTGGCGCTGGACGGGCGCTTGCGACCGGTCCGTGGCGGGCTGTCGATGGCCATGCTCGCCAAACGCGAAGGATATCGCGGTGTCATCCTGCCGCGCGACAACGCGAATGAGGCGGCTGTCGTCGACGGGATTGAAGTCATCCCCGCGTCGTCGCTGACCGAGGCCGTGGGATTCCTCACCGAGCAGTTGCCGATCGAACCGTTGGCAGTCGATCTCAACGAAGTGTTCCACCAGTCGTCGCAGTACGACGTGGATTTCTCCGATGTGCGCGGGCAGGACGGCGTGAAACGCGCCGTCACGCTGGCCGCCGCCGGCGGGCATAACCTGCTCATGATCGGCCCGCCCGGATCCGGCAAGACGCTCATGGCCAAGTGTTTGCCGACGATCTTGCCGCCGCTGACCCTCGAAGAGTCGCTGGAGACCACGCGCATCTGGTCGGCCGCAGGCAAGCTCCCGCCCGGCGCGGCATTGCTTGCTACGCGCCCGGTTCGCACGCCGCATCATTCCGCCAGCGCGCCGGCACTCGTGGGCGGCGGCACGATTCCCCAACCCGGTGAGGTCTCGTTCGCGCATCACGGTGTTTTGTTCCTTGATGAGTTCGCCGAATTCCCGAGGCCCGTGCTGGAGACACTCCGCCAGCCGCTTGAGGATGGGGCCGTCACGATTTCCCGCGCGCACAGCACAATCCGCCTTCCGGCGGAGTTCATCCTCGTCGCCGCGATGAACCCCTGCCCCTGCGGATACCTCGGTGATCCGCGCAGACGATGCAATTGCGCGGTCGTGCAGGTTGAGAAATATCTGTCGCGCATCAGTGGGCCGCTGATTGACCGAATTGATATTCATGTGACCGTGCCCGCCGTGCCGTACCAGGAGTTGCGACACGGCAAGCCCGGAACCACGTCGGCCCAAATGCGCGAGTGGGTCATGTCAGCCCGGCAGCGCCAGCGCGAGCGCTTCGGGGAGGGGACCACGACACTCAACGCCCGCATGTCGCCGCGCCAGGTGCGACAACATTGCCAATTGGATGCTGACGGTGAACTCGTACTGAAGCAGAGCATGAGCGAACTGGGTCTGTCCGCCCGCGCGCACGACAAGGTGCTTCGCGTGGCTCGGACCATCGCCGACGTGGAAGGAAGCGACACCATTCGGGCAGAGTTCGTCGGCGAGGCGGTTCATTTCCGCCAGTTGGATCGCCAGCGATAGCGCAGGGCTTAATCTGCCTCATTATCGCGCGGCGGGTTCAGGCTTCATCGGCGTCAATGAAATGTGCTCCGGAGAGCTGGCGCCACCGGACAGAATGATGGACATCGCCTGCGCGGGCGTCAGATCGGTCTCGACAAGTTTCTCAACCGGGACGAACTCCATATAGCCGCTTGTCGGGTTGATCGCCGTCGGCAGGTACACCGTCGCGAGCCTCTGACCGGTGTTACGGTCGGTGGTGAAGCCCGTGACGAAGCCGATGGCCTGAAGGCCGGGGCTGGGGAACTCAATCAACACGACTTTCTGCGCCTTGGTTGGACCATCGCCGACGCCGCTAAGCGAGCCAATGAAGCGCTTGATGGCCGAGTAGATCGTGTCGACCAGCGGGATGCGCCCAAGCAGTTTCTCAAAGACTTCAATCAATCGGCGTCCGACGACGTTCGAGCCGAGCCAGCCGAGCATGTAGAGCATCAGCACGGTGATGACAACGGCGATGGTGATCTCGTACCAGGCGGCGTTGGCCGGGTCGATGGCGCGCGGCGAGGCCGACCCGACCCCAAACGCGCGATACAAAGCCCAGCTTGACCAGTAGACGAGCTTGACGCCGATGGAAAGCGCCGCGTTGTACACGTACCGAATCAGGATCGCGGTCACCGCCAGCGGCATGATGAGAATCACGCCGGTGATGATGCGCCCGCGAAAAGACCGGGGCGTCATGCCGGACTTGATTCGTTCGCGGACACCCTTCTGCGGTGGAGTAGTGTTCTCGTTGCCGGGAGGCATTCAGGCCGTCCTGTCTTGCGGGTTGATCGGGGCGATTCGGAGCCGGTCAGTCCACTGGAACGACGTTGCCGGCCCTTCGACTTCTATGCGGGGGAGTATATCGCGCTGCATTGGAATGGGCAGAGGCTCATCCGAAAACCCGTGAAACGCAATTGCGATTAAGACGTTGAATGAATAGGATGTTAGGAGGGCAGTTTTGGCCGACGGAATAGTGAGGCGGAACATGTCGGGACTCGAGCGCGAAGTCAAATCGGCGCAGATGCGATTGTGGCTGGATCGGTGGCTTCGCCTGTGGGGCTGGTCGTTGCTGTGGTGTGCCGGCGCGTGGATGCTGCTCATCGTGACGGATCGGTTGTTCGCGCTGCGGATTCCCATGAAATGGGCGGCGGGCGCTGCCGGTGGATTGAGCCTCGCTGTGTCGTGTACTTGGTTTGCGATGACGCGTGAGGCGACGCTGGTGGCGGCGCGCGCGCTGGACGCTGCCGCGGGGTTGCGCGAACGCGTTTCAACGAGTTTGGCTTTGGAAGCCGCCGGGGCGGGCAAGAAGTCGGATGATCCGTTCGCCCTGGCCGTCATGGCGGACGCCGAGAATCGGCTTGCCGGTCTTCGCGCGAACCGCCTGATTCGCGTGCGCTGGTCGCGTTCGATGACCTTCGGCACGACGATGGCGCTGGCGGCAGCGCTGACCCTTCTGCTTCCCGAGTTTGACATTCTGAAGAAGAACGAAAGCCGGGCGCAGGCCGAGGCTCGGCTGGCGGCTTTGAATCGCGTTCGCAGCACGGTTGCGAAGCCGGTGACGGCGATGCAGCAGATCGCGGACAAGCACGGGGACGAGGCGCTCAAGTCGCAGGTGGCGCAGCTGGAACAGGCGCTGGAGCGCGACCCCAACGCGGACGCCGACGTGGTCCGGCGCGAGGCGGCCAAGCAGTTGGACAAACTGCAGGATGCGTTGAAGAAAAAAACGCAGGAAGATCGCTTTCAGGCGCTGGATGAAACGAAAAAGCGTTTGAACCGCATGGGCGCGCCGGAAGACCCGAAGGGCGAAGCCGCAAAACTGATGGAGAGCCTCGCGGCGGGCGATTTCGAGTCGGCGCGCGATGAGGCCAAGAAGTTGCAGGAGGAGCTGGCCAAGCGGGCGAAGGATGGCAAATCTGACCCGCAAAAGGCGAAGGAGCTGCAAAAGCAACTCAATGAGCTGGCGGAGAAACTGAACAAAGCGTCGGAAGACAAGCAGACCGAGCGCGAGATGAAAAACGCCGGTCTCACCGAGGAACAGGTGAAAAAGGTGCTCGACGCGCTGGCCAAGAAGGACAAGCAGCAACTGGAGAAGCTCGCGAAAGAGCTGGCCGAGCAGTTGAAGGACAAGGGCATCACCGAAGAGCAGATCAAGCAGATGGCGCAGAAGGCCCAGCAGCGACAAAAGGCGTCACAGCAGTGCAAGAGTCTCGGTGATCAGATGAGCCAGGCCGGCAAACAACTTGAGAAAGGCGACACGGAGGCCGCAGCAAGTGAGATGGGCGATGCCGCGGAAATGCTTAGCGACATGGAGCAGATGGAGCAGGCATTGAATGAAATCGACGCGCAGATGTCGCAACTGGCGGACGCTCGTGATGAGCTATCGAATGAGGGAGAAGGCGAGGGCGAAGGCCAGGAAGGGAAATGCGGAGGTTGCAAGGGAACCGGATTCCGAAAAGATGGCTCGCCGTGCGCGGGCTGCAACGGGACAGGGGAGGGCCCGGGGGGGCGCGGGCGCGGGGCAGGCCAGCGCAATCGGGACGACACGGGCGACGTGGATTTCGTGAATAAAAAAGAGAAAACCAAACTATCCAAGTCGGGCAAGATCATCGGGCAGCAATTCGTGAAAGGCGAACAGCTCAAAGGGAAGTCGGAGGTCGAGCTGATGGAGGTGTCCCGGGCGGCCGAGGTGGATGCGGCCGACGCGATCAACAAGGACCGCATTCCCCGCGCCTATCGCAAAGGGGTGAAGAACTACTTCGACCGTCTCGGCGATGACTTGGGCCAGCGCGCCAAGCAACCAGAGGGCGCTCGTGAGGACAAGGCCGGCGAGGCGGAGAAGAAGCCGTGAAGCCAGGCCCCGACGCGAAGCGCTTCCCTCGGTTCGCGGCGGCTTTCCTGCTGGTAATCGGGGCGGCGTGCGATCCCAGGGCTTCGGATTCGCCGAGTGCCGGCCGGGATGGAGGTGGCGTCCCGCGCGAAGTGGTCGTGTATTGCTCGGTCGATGTTGCCTTCGCGGAGCCGATCCTGGCTCGATTTGCAGAGCGCTCCGGCATCACGGTTCATCGCATCTTCGATACCGAAGCCGGCAAGACAACCGGCTTGGTCAATCGGCTGCTTGCGGAGCGGAGCGCGCCGCGCGCCGATGTGTGGTGGTCGGGCGAGATCTTCGGGACGATGCAGCTCGCATCGTCCGATGTGTTGGCGGCGTATTCTCCGTCGACAGCGCAGGACATCCCGTCCGAGTACCGCGACGCTGGCGGACGGTGGACGGCTATCGGGCTGCGCGGGCGCGTGCTGGCATTTGATCCGAAGCGTGTCCGGAAGGAAGAGGTTCCACGTCGTTGGTGCGATGTGGCCGATGCGAGATGGAAGGGACGCTTCGCGCTGGCGGATCCTCGGTTCGGCACGACGCGGGGCCACCTGGCAACGCTGTTGAACTTGTGGGGACCGGCTCGGATGCGAGAGTTTCAACGGATGCTTCGGACAAATGGCGCGCGCATCGCGGATGGCAACGCCCACGCGGTTCTGCTGCTGACGCGGGGCGTCGTGGATCTTGTGGCGACGGACACGGATGACGTGATTGTGGCCCAGCGCCGGGGCGATTCTGTAGACATGGTCTATCCCGAACTGGCGTGCGACGGCGAGCCGGTCGGCGGTACGCTATGGATCCCCGCCAGCGCAGCGTTGGTGAAGGGTGGGCCGCACCCGGACGCCGGCCGGGCGCTGCTGGATTACCTTGTCAGCGAGGACGTGGAGGCGTCGCTGGCCCGAAGCGATTCGGGCAATGTTCCGGTCCGCCCCGCCCTGCGAGGCCGACTCGGAATGACTGCCCCGGCAGAAGGCCGGGTCGATTATTCCGCCGCCGCGGCCCGACTGGAAGCCGCCGATCGACTTGCGATGGAAGAGCTGCTCAAGTGATTCTTGCGTTGCTACGCATCGCGCGCCTGATCGGTTGGACAGCCCTGGCGGCGACTTCCGGCCTTGTGTGCGGTTGGCTTGTCTGGGAAGTCGCTCGGGGACCGATTGAGGATCAGTCGATTTGGCCCTCGGTGCGGCTTTGGCGCTGCTTTGCGACATCCATCAAAATATCGAGCGGGGCGGCTCTGCTGGCAGCGATGTTCGCGGTGCTACCGGCGGCAGGGTTGTCCATCGCTCCGCGCGGGGTGCTTCGCCGCGCGCTCGTAGGCCTGATTCTCACGCCGCTCCTGCTCATGCCGAGCATGTTCGGCTATGCGTGGATGTTGTTGTGTACGAGCCGCCTCGCGAGCGTGCGGGCCGTGATGGATGCCTGCGGATTCAACGATCCGGATCGCGCGTGGCGCGGCGCAGCCGTAACCCTCGCGACCTGGCTCTGGCCTATCTTCGCGCTGACGCTTGCTGCGTGTTTGCGACGCCTCGGGCGCGAGCCTTACCATTTGGCCAGCCTGGATGCCGGCCCGGGGCGCGCGCTGCTGCGAGCAGTGTTGCCGGCCATGATGGCGCCGATCGGCGCGGCGGTGGCGGTGACCTTCCTGCTCGCGATGACCGATGCAACGATTCCTCCGCTTGTCGGGGCGACGCAGGTCTGGTCGGTGGAGATGATGGCTTCCGCCGGGGTCGCGGCCAAGTACGATCGCCCATCGGCCTATCTGTTCTGGAACGCGTGGCCGATGCTGGCCTTGGCCGCGCTCCTTTTCGTTGCAGCGTGGCCCGGCTTGCGGCGCATGTCCGATTGGAGCCTCGATGAACCAGGCGGCGATATCGGATCGCACACGCCGCGATCCCGCGCGGCACTCGTCGCGTCGCTCCTGTCGGCGGTGGGCTTGGCACTTTGGCCGCTCGGCTTGTTCGTCCTCGAATTGGCGACCGGGCGCGGTGGGTTCGCGCAGGCGTTTCGCATCGCCGCACAGACGATGGGGCGTGCGGGGCTGGCCACGGGACTGGTGAGCGCGGTGGTTGGGTTGCTTGGCGTTGCCATCGGATTTGCACTCCATCATGAACGCGATTGGCGGCCGTGGCGGCGTTGGGTGGCTCGCGTCGGAACGGGGATGGTGGCCGTGGTCGCACTCCTGCCGCCGGAGCTTGCAGGCGTGACGCTTGTGCGGTTCTATTCCTGGGCCACCGATCCGCGTTCGTGGGGCTGGGCGGCCGGTTGGAGCCTTTACGACAACACGCCGTGGACCTGGGCGGCAGCGCTGCTAAGTCGATTTGCATGGGTGGCGGTTGTCGTGATCTGGTTGGTCGCGCGGCGGCAAGGAGATGAACTGGATGAACAGGCACGCGCGGAGGGTGCGGGGCGAATGGAGCGGTTGGCGGCCGTGCGCTGGCCGGCGATCCGCTCGACAGCGACGGCATGCGGTGTGATCATCGCGGGGTTAAGTTTCTCCGAGGTGTCAGTGAGCGTGTTAACGCAGCCGCCGCGATTCTTCGGGGGTAGTCTGGCGGCGGCGATTGATGCACAAATGCACTACGGGCGGCAGGACGAGACCATTGCATCGGCGATGTTTCTCATGAGCCTGACGCTGCTGATTACCTTGACCGTGCCGGGCCTGTTGGCGCGAGCGGACGGCAAAGCTGCAATTGATCTAACCGTATCGCCGCAGCGCACGATGCCGGATAAAGGACACGCGACATGATTGGCTTGCATGGACAGCGCGTGTGGGTTCCGGGGGGCATGGGGCTCCTGGGCACGCCGCTTGTGCGACGATTGCGCGAGGCCGGTGCAGTGGTTCGCGCGGAGGATGCCGCATCGTGCGACATCACGCGCGCGGAGCAGGTCGCGGCGGTTGCGGGGGAGTTCAGTCCTCACGTCGTCATCAACTGTGCGGCGTTGACACAGGTCGATGCGTGCGAGACGCGCGAGGCGGAGGCGATGGCCGTCAATGCCGACGGGGCGGGGCATGTTGCCGTGGCGGCACACCGGATCAGAGCGAGGCTGATTCACATTTCAACCGATTACGTCTTCGCGGATGCACCTGATTCATCGGGAGGCGTTTCGCCGCGTCGAGCGCGAAATGTGGACGACGTAACCGGGCCGCCGGAATCGCTCTGTGTCTACGGGCGAACGAAGTTGGGCGGCGAGCAGCGCGTGTTACAGAGACATCCCAGCCCGCTGATCGTTCGGACGGCGTGGTTGTACGGACACGATGGCCCTGGTTTTCCGCAGGCGATCTTGCAGCAGGCGCGGGCCGGCGGGCCGTTGCGGGTCGTTGATGATCAGACCGGCTCGCCAAGTTACGCGGAGGATGTCGCGGATGCGATCGTGCGCCTGGTCCTCGCCGAGGCCGACCGGGCGAACCGCGTTGTGCATGTCACGAATGCCGGGATCGCCACGTGGTGTGATTTTGCCAGGTCACTGGTCGATCTCGCGGATATAAAGACGGACGTCATTCCGATCACGTCGGCGCAATCGGGCCGCGCCGCGCGAAGGCCGACCTGGAGCGTGCTGGACACGACGTTGTATGAGAAGTTGACGAATCACTCGCTTCGAAGCTGGCGCGACGCGGTGACGGAGTTCATGGAGGGACTCTCAATCGATCGCGCGCCCGATTGAGACACCGCTTTGACGCACGCGCTCCACGAGCGGTTCGTTGGCACGCGAACGCATCACACCCAGCCGCGGAGCTTGCACGCCTCGGCCACGCGAGCCACGCTGACCATGTAGGCGGCGAGCCGCATGTGCACCTTCGCCTGTTCGCGGGTCTTCCAGACGGCGTTGAAGGCGTCGGTCATGTGGCGGTCGAGTTGTGAGTACACCGCCTCGATGGACCAGTAGTAGTTGTACGTGTTCTGCACCTGTTCGAGGTAGCTCACGGTCACGCCGCCGGCGTTGGCCATGAAATCAGGCAACACAAGGATGCCTTTCTTGTGCAGAATCGCGTCGGCGTCGGGGGTCGTCGGGCCGTTGGCCAGTTCGCAGATCAGCTTGGCCTTGATGTTGTTCGCATTCGCGCCGGTGATCACGCCCTCCAGGGCCGCGGGATAAAGGATATCAACGTCTAATTCGAGCAGGTCCGCGTTGGAGATCGGCGTCGTGCCGGGGAAGCCGGAGACGCGCCCGGTTTCGAGCTTGTACTTGACGATCGCCTGCGGATCGAGGCCGCCCTTGGCATAGACGCCGCCGGCGGAATCGGAGACCGCCAGGAGCTTGCCGCCGCGGAGCACCTCCTGGTGCAACGTCGCGGCGTACTGGCCGGCATTTCCGAATCCCTGAATCGCGTACGTGGCCTTGGCAGGATCGAGGTTGATCTTTGCGGCCGCCTCGCGGACGGTGTAGATGCCGCCGCGCGCCGTGGCGTCGCCGCGGCCTTCAGAGCCGCCCAGCGGAAGCGGCTTGCCGGTGATGACGCCGGGATGGCTGTGCCCGACGATGACTTCGTACTCATCCATCATCCAGGCCATGATCTGCGGGGTCGTGTAGACGTCCGGCGCGGGCACGTCCTTGTGGACGCCGAGTTCACGGGCGACGGCGCGGATGTAGGTACGGGCGAGACGCTCTTTCTCGGTTTCGGAAAGTTCCTTGGGGTTGCAGATGATGCCGCCCTTGCCGCCGCCGAGGGGGATGTTGACCACGGCGCATTTCCAGGTCATCCAGGCCGCCAGGGCGCGGACGGTGTCGATGGTCTCGTCAGGGTGCCAGCGGATGCCGCCCTTGGTCGGGCCGCGCGCGGCGTTGTATTGAACGCGGTAGGCGTGAAAGACGCGCGTCTTACCGGTGTCCATCTTGACCGGCAGGGTGAAGTGAAACTCCTTCATCGGCCAGCGCAGCAGTTCGTGTGTGGCGGTGTCGAGTCCGAGCTTGGCGGCGGCTTCGTCGAGTTGCTGCTGGGCGATCTTGAACGGGTTCATCTCGGCCATGGTCGAATGCTCCTTGCGTAGTGGCTTGGCTCGAAGGGCCGAATGCTAACGCAACCGAGCGATCGCGACAAACCGGTCCGAACGAGCGCGGACCCGGCGCGGACCACATGGGTCGGCCCTACGCAAGAGATTGTTCTGGCAATTGCTGTGCCGCCGCCCCGCCGCCCTTGGGAGTGGATTGCGAAGTAAATCGCGCAGGGGATTGCGACGGACGACTTGAACGGCGCAGCCGAGATGGATGGTAGTATCCGCAGCGAACTGCGAGGCCGGATTCAGCCTTTTGAGCCGGTCAGCGACTCGATCAGCGATTGCTCTTTCTCGATCAGGGTGCGCAAGGCTTCGCGGAAAATGCGCTGGGAGAGAAACGGGTCGCCCAGCAAAATTCGACGGAAAGCTGGGGCCGGCCACTCCAGAATCACGGACTTTTCCGCAGCCCTGACCGAAGCCGAACGCGGGATTCCGCATAGGACAGCCAGTTCGCCGACGATCGCACCCGGCTCACAGAACTTCAGGCTCATATCCTTGCCATCGCGCAGTACGAAAACCTCCAGGCGGCCGTCCAGGACGAGCAAGGCGCCTTCCGCGGCATCCTTCTCCCTGAAGACGACCTCACCGGGGACCAGCTCGCGAACCTGGCCGGCCTGGAGAATCGCCTGCGCGCCGTGCGGCGTGAAACCGGAAAAAAGCGGAAAGCGCGTGATGGCGACATCGTATGAGTGGGACATGTGCGAGGTCCTCGTGCCGACTCTCTGGCACGTTCGGGTTACTTGAGATTGCCAAGATTCGGCTGGGTCAGCAACTTCTGCACCAGCAGGTAATTGACGCCATGATAGGCGGTCATCTCGCCGCTGACGAGGAAGACCACCGGCTTTGTGGCTCCGGACGTGACGATCTCCATGTCTTCCAGCAGCCGATTGGGCAGGAGCCGCACCGGCGGCTCAACGGCTCCTTGCCCCCGGCTCTCGAACGAGAACGTGTAGTAATCGCCCTCGCGCGTGAGACGACCGGGGCGGTCCACGATTCGGTATCCGTCGGGATAGAGCTTGGGCACCAGCGCGCCGACTGCGTTCGCCGGGAGCGCCGTCGGGTCGATGGCTGACGTGCGATCCTGGCCGGGGCGCGATGGTAAAACAACCGGCCGGGGCGTGTCGCCGGAATCGCGCGAGAGTTCGCGCAGGATTTCGGCGGCGCTGGGTTCGCGCCGCGGCTCGGCTTCGTCGTCCGGTTGATGGGTTGCCCCGCTGGCGGCGGCCGGCTGCGATGTTGCCGTGTTTCCCGTGGAGTTCGGCGCGGTCTGCGCGAGGAGCGGCCAGGCCAATCCCAGTATCGCGCCCAGCGCGCCAAATGCAACGACGCTGCGGTCCTTGAATGCGATTGACTTCATGGTGTTGATCTCCGTATCGCGGCGCCTTCCGTGGCAGGCCGCCGGGATTATACCTTATTCCCGCATGCACACGTCAGTGTGGTGCGTGGTCGCTGTGTCGAGGCGTCAGGGCGCCAGCAGCGTACGGAGCTGGTCTGCGTCGCTGGTCGGCGCTTTGCAGGTGAAATTGCGACAGACGAAGGCGGCTGCGCCGGTCGGCGGCGGCTGCTTGGCGGCCAGCAAGGGGATGCGCCTCGCCAGGTCGGCTGCGCCCGGCGAGTCCACGAAGATTCGCGCGAACACGACGTTTGGGACATACGTTCGCCACGCAGTCTCAACCAGTTTGTCGAGATGCGCGGCATCCGCCTTGGCGGCGACGAAGGCCAGCTCCCGCGGGCGACGGTGATAGAAATCGATGGCGGAAAGCATCCGCTCGGAACGGAACGGCGTTTCGTCCAGGTGCTTGCTGAAGGCGCGAATCATCCGTTCGGCCTCTTCGTGAAGGTCCTTGCGATCCAGCAGCACCGCCAGGCGCAGCAGGTTCATGAGCTGAACGGAATTGCCGGAGGGCGTGGCGCCGTCGTTGTTGTCCTTGGCGCGGACGATCAGCTTCTCACCGTCAACGGGCGTATAGTAGTATGCGCCGTGTTCCGCGTCGCGGAAAAACCTCGCCAGATCATTGTTCAGTTTCTCGGCGTGATCCAGCCATTTCGTGTCAAACGTGGTCTCATACAAATTCAGCATCGCCTCGATCAAGCAGGCATGATCGTCGAGGTAGGCGTGCGTGTGGGCCTTGCCCGCGCGACAGGTTCGCAGCAGCCGTCCCTCGCGGACCATTTGCGACATCACAAAGTCCGCCGCCTTCTCCGCCGACACACGATACCGATCTTCTCTCAGAATCCGCGCCCCGCGGGCCATGCTCGCGATCATCATACCGTTCCACCCTGACAGCACCTTGTCATCCAGATGCGGCTTGACGCGCTTCTCCCGCGCGGCGAAGAGCGTTGCGCGTGCCGCAGCCAGGCGCTTGTCCGCTTCAGCCGGGTCAAGCTGGTGAAGTTTCGCGACCGTTTCCAGTGGCCGCTGAATATTCAGGATGTTTGCGCCTTCCCAGTTGCCGTCCTTCGTCACGTCGTAGTAGTCGCAGAACAGGGCGGCGTCGCCACCGAGCAGGGCGGTGACTTCGTCCAGCGTCCAGACGTAGAATTTGCCCTCGTGGCCTTCGCTGTCAGCGTCGCGCGTCGAGTAATACCCACCTTCAGGGCTTTGCAAATCGGCGATAACGTAGTCGAGCGTCTCGCGGGCGATCCGCGCGTACAGCGGCTTGCCGGTTAATTGGAACGCTTTGAGATAGATATCGCTGACGAGTGCCTGATCGTACAGCATCTTTTCAAAATGCGGCACAAGCCAGTCCACGTCGGTGCTGTAGCGCGCAAATCCGCCGCCGAGCTGGTCGTAAATCCCGCCGTGCGCCATCTTCTCAAGTGTCAACTCGACCGCCGCGAGCATCCGCGCATCCGGCTCGGGTTTGCTGCCATCGCGCGACTCCTGCGACGCGTGATGGACGCGCAGCATGAGGTCCATCGCCATCGTCGGCGGAAACTTGTTCGTGCCGCCGCCGCTCATACCGCCCTTGACCGGATCAAAGGCCTTCGCGAGGAAGACCGCAGCCCGTTGCACCACTTCCCACGGGACCATGTCCTGTCCCTGCGCGACGGTGGTCAACTGCTGCACGGCCTGGGTCAATTGGTCCGCCTGATCCAGCGCCTTCTCGCGCTGGTTCTTCCAGATGTCGGCGAGGAATTCCAGCACGCGCTGGAAGCCGGGTCGGCCGTACCGATCGTCGGGCGGGAAATACGTGCCGGCGTAGAAGGGCTTGAGGTCGGGTGTCAGCCAAACCGACATGGGCCAGCCGCCGGAGCGCGTGAGCGCCTGGGTGGCCATCATGTAGATATCGTCGAGGTCGGGCCGTTCTTCGCGGTCGACCTTGATCGGGACGAAGTGCTCGTTCAAGAACGCCGCGATCTCTTCACTCTCAAAACTCTCGCGTTCCATCACGTGACACCAATGGCAAGCCGAGTACCCGATGGAGAGGAAGATGGGCTTGTCCTCACGCCGTGCCTTCTCGAGTGCTTCCGGCCCCCATTCGAACCAATCGACGGGGTTGTAGGCGTGTTGCAGCAAATACGGACTCGTGGCGTGGGCGAGGCGATTGGGTTTTCGCGAAGAGGTCGAGGTCGACATGCGGGCATCCTGTTGAGGGAGTGGTGTCGTTCCGGCGTCGCTCGTTGCTGGTGCGCTCGCGCGGTCATTCTGAGCGACTTCGCTGGTGTCGTGACGGGCGTTGCATCCGAAGGTCAGAAACGCGACCAATCCGGCAGTCCACGGACTTGCGACATGCCGGTAGCGCCGCAGCGGGACGATCGAGTGTGCTCTGGACATCGCCGGAAGTATAGGGCGAACGTCCCAAAGAGCCGATTGCGCGAACAATCGACCCGGCAATGCGAGACCGCGCTGGCTGCGGGATCGTTCAGCGCAATAAGGTGGCCCGGTCGCCCAGACGGTGAGTCCAGACGACCGGGCCAGAGGGTGGAGTGGGATCTGTAAAAGCCGGAGTCCTTACGTCTCCGGGTTTGTTCTGGTTCGCACGGGTCTCAAGTTCTAAGACCCTCGCGGCTTGCCAAGGTTAGGTCGCATTCTCACAAACGCGCCACACCCTGTTACAACGGCCTGCCGCGCCGGGCTTCACTTCGACAGCGTCGTGAAGCTCGGTCCAATGAGTAATACTCCGTCACGCGACAAAAGTTCCATGTGAATCAGAAAATCTTCCATCGCCCGTGCTTTGACCGGGTCAAGCCGTCGGACCGCCTCCAGTCCGGCCGCCATCGTGGGCATCTGTGCATAGCGCGAAAGCGCCTGAACGCCCGTACGAACAACCGCGCCGGTGTGGATGAACTCGTGATCCTTGTCTTTTCCGCCGCCGAACGCTTCCGCGAAGATGTCGCTCAAGCTCTTGGGCTTGGGGAAAACTTTCAATTCGTAGTCGCTTTCGATATCCGCCTCACTCGCCGTATAGCGAATCGCATCGGCGAAACCGCCGAGCCGATCAACGAGGCCGATCTCAATTGCCTGTTCGCCGGTGTACACGCGCCCGCCCGCAAGGCTCTCCAGGTCGCCTTTGATCTTGTCGCCCCGGCCCTGCGTGACGCGATCCTTGAACTCGCCATAGATGCGATTCATGAAGCCGCCCATCACCTTGTGCTCTTCTTCGGTGAACTTGCGATTGGTGTTCATGATGTCGGCGTGCTTCCCGCGCTTGTATTCATGGCCGGTGACGCCGACCCAATCCCACAGGCCTTTCGTGACCATCTTGCCGCCGACGACGCCGATGGAACCGGTAATGGTCGAAGGCTGCGCGAAGATTGAGTCCGCCTGCGTGGCGACGTAGTACCCGCCGCTGCCGGCGACATTGCCCATTGAGCAAATGAACGGCCGACCGCTCTTCTTAAACCGCATCGTGGCTTCGGCGATGATCTCGCTGGCGATGGCCGATCCGCCGGGCGAATCCACGCGAAGGATCAGCGCCTTCACGTTTTTGTCGGCCGCCGCTTCGGCGATGGCCTTGCGCACCGTGTCGGAGCCGGCGTTGGAGGGCGGTCCGCCGAACATGCCGGGCTCACTCTCGCCCTGGGTAATGGGGCCTTCGACGTAAACCACGGCGATGGCGGGCATCTGCGACTCTTCCTTCGGCTTCATCACCTGCGCGAAGAAACCCCAGAGGGCGAAGGGGTTTTCCAGATCCAGCTCGGGACCTTTCTTGCGACCGTAGTCGAAGGACACCTTGGCAGTCTTACCGTACTTCTTGCGAACGGCTTTGACGAAGTCCTCGCGGAACATGAGGTCATCGACCAGGCCCGCCTCTTTGGCTTCGGCAGGCGACAGGATGGCCTTGTCGATCAGTTTCTCGAGGTCCTCGGCCTCGATCTTGCGGCTCTTGCAGATTTCGCTCTTGAGCGTGGCGAAGATCGAATCGATGAGTCGATTGGTCTGCTCTTCCGCGGGTTTGCTCGGTCCTTCGAGGTAGAACGGCTCGCCGGCTGACTTGTAGTCGCCGCAGTGAATGATGTCGGCCTGCACGCCGATCTTGTCCAGCATGCGTTTGAAATACAGGCCCTCCGAGTACATACCGGCCAGTTCGACCACGCCGCGTGGCATCATCACCAGCTTGCTCGCCGCCGAGGCCAGCAGAAGCCGGCCCATGCCGAGCGTCTCGGTGAAGACCCACACGTCTTTGTCGGCCGCACGGAGCGCCTCAATCTGCGTGCGCAATTCCTGAATCTGTGCGATGCCCAGGGCCGCGTTCTCCATGTCGAGGATGACAGCCTTTACCTTGTCATCCGTTCGGGCCTTTTTGAACTTCGCAAGCAGATCGAACATGTTCGTCGGAGCTTTGCCGCCGAACAGTTCGCCTAGACCGGCCATTTGCTCGGGCTGCTCGCCGATTTCTCCGGCAATCTTGAAGTACGCGACAATGCTTTTGGCATCCTGCGCGCGGGCAGTCTGCACGATTGCCGGCGCTAGCAAGGTGAGCGTCAACATCAGGGCGAGGTTTCGGATCGTGCTTCGCATGGTTCGAGGCTCCACATCAAAAAGTGAGTTTTACCTGCCCCGTCGAATACTTGACCCAGAATGGCCGGGGCCGGCGGTTTCTACGGGTCTCCACCTTCTCCAAATCCAAGCCGTACAACGAGATTGTCCGCTACCGTTCACGCGGCGTCAGCGGGCGGGGGAATCGGAGATGAAATCTGCTTAATCCGCCTGCTCGGCTCGTGGCGGACGTTCGTCGGCGCGTTTGGGGTGCCCGGTCTGGATCCCGCCGAAGCCCTTGATCGAGGGCATGTCGTCGGGTTTTTCGTCCGGGTGGTACGCGAAAATCTCCACGCGGACGACCTCGTCAAACGGCAGGGTGACAACAAACGCACCGACCTTGTAAGCATCGTCGGCCGGGGCGCATTCGAACGTGAGCGAGCCGGTTGTGGGGCCGGCGACAAGCTCTTTCATTTCGTACGAGAAACCGTCGCGAAGGTAGAGAATCGACCGCGCCTCGAGTTTTTCAATGAAGGCAGCGGCCGACTTGTCGCGATCAAGGGCTTCGTCCTTGAGCTTTGGGAAGTGCGATCGGGCGCAACGGCGCTTGGCCTCGGCGATGCGGCCTTGGTACGCGCCGCCGAACCACCAATCGTGATCAAAGATCATGGCAACCCCGTGCTGGGCGTGTGTGTCCACGTGACGGACCGAATTGTCGCGTACAATCAGGCGAATGTCAAACGGACTCCCGGATCTTGCGGCTGCGGCGCGCGCCGGGCTGGTTCGAGACGCTGCGTCACAATCAGGTCTTGACGCCTGCGGCATCGGACCGGTCGCGCCAATTCCGCGCGGCAAGTATCTCCGCGAGTGGCTTGAGTCCGGTCGCGCGGGAACGATGCGCTATCTGAACCGCCACATCGGGTCGCGCGAGGATGTTCGCGTCTGGCTGCCGTGGGCGAAGAGTGTAATCGTCGCGGCGATGAACTATCGACAGCCCGAACCGGCCGGCGCCGAGCCGCAGGCGAAGGAATCGCCGCGTGGCCGCGTTGCGATGTATGCCTGGGGCGAAGACTACCACGTCGTTCTGAAAGAGAAGCTGGCGGCGCTGGCCGGGCGCTTGCAGGCGGCGCTGGGGCAGCCGTTTCAATTCAAGGTATGCGTCGATACATCTGCCATTACGGAGCGTGAGTTGGCCGCGATGGCGGGTGTGGGCTGGATCGGAAAGAACACGCTGATCTTGAATCATCGCCTGGGGTCTTACTTTGTTCTGGGTGAGCTGTTTACCGACTTGGAACTCCCGGCCGACACGCCGGTGACCGATCATTGCGGGTGTTGCACGCGCTGCCTCGACGCATGCCCGACCGGGGCATTCCCCGTGGCGTACGAGATGGACGCGAGCCGCTGCATTTCGTATCTGACGATTGAGCGTCGTGGCGAGATCGATCCGGAGCTGGCGGCGGACATGGGCGACTGGGTCTTTGGCTGCGACATCTGCCAGGAAGTGTGCCCGTTCAATCAGCGCGCGCCCGAGGCCAGCGAGCCCCGGTTGATCGGGACGCTCGATTCCGCCCGGCCGCGGCTTGGAGACCTCGCCCGTTGGAACGGGCCGACGCATCGGCGCGCGACTGCGGGCAGGGCAGCGGTTCGGGCGACGCCGGCCACGTGGCGGCGCAATGCGCGGATCGCGCTGGAGAACGTGGTTCGCCGTGCGGCCCCGTGAAAAGGCTGTGCGACGGACTACTCGCGCGCGTACACGCGCCGGCCTCCGACAAATGTTTGATTCACGCGGACGAAGCGGATCGCAGCCTCCCGGATAGAGAGGATGTCGGCGTCGAGGATCACGAAGTCCGCGAGCGCCCCGGGACGGATCGCGCCCAGCTTCCCGTCGTCACAGGCTGCATGGGCCGCGCCATTCGTGTAGGCCCGCAGCGCTTGCTCGCTGGTGATGTTCTGCTCGGGGACGAATGTCTTGTTGTTCAGAGTTCGCCCCGTGACTGCGGCGTGGATGCCCTCCATCGGGTTGAGTGAGACGACCGGCCAGTCGCTCCCGAACGCCACGATCGCGCCTGATTCGATAAGTGAACGAAACGCGTAGCTCGTTCGGCAACGCTCGATGCCAATCGCGCCGACCGCGTAGCGCCCGTCGTCGGCCTTGTGCAGCGGCTGCATCGACGCGACAACGCCCAGTTTTGCAAATCGCTCAATGTCTTCGGGCAGCAGATGCTGGGCGTGTTCGATGCGCAGGGGAATCGCGTGCGCGTCCGACTGCGATTGGCCGCCTCGGCGAACCTGCTCGTACGTGTCCAGGACGATGCGATTGGCCTGGTCGCCGATGGCGTGAATCGCCGGTGAAAGTCCCTCGTCCACCACCGCCTCGCACATTCGCGTCAGGTGCGTCGCGTCGGGTTGGGTGCTGCCGTCCGCGTACATTACTTCGCGCAGGACGCCGTGATTGTCCGGTTGATCCGTGTACGGCTCGGCCATGGACGCCGTGCGCGAACCGAGCGAGCCATCCATGAATTGTTTGAATCCGCAGATGCGCAACCATTCATCGCCGCGCCGCCGACCTATCTTGTCGATGTACGGCTCCCAATGGCTCTCGTTGACGTACATTCGCACGCGCAGGGTGAGGCGATCGGCATCGCCGGCGCGCTTGAGTACGGCGTATTCACTCCACGGCGACATCGTGTGAACTGCGGTGATGCCCTGCGAATTCGCATGGTGCATCGCCGCTGCCAGGGCTGTGTCCAATTCGCCCGCCGACGGCGTCGGCACATGGCGGGATACCAGACCGATTGCCGATTCTTTGAGAATGCCCGTCGGCTCGCCGGTCTTCGCGTCGCGCTCGATCAGTCCGCCAGGCGGATCGGGCGGACCGTTGCGCGTGATTCCCGCGCGTTTCAACGCAGCGCTGTTCGCCAGGGCGCCGTGGCCGTCCATGCGATGCAGCAGCGTCGGCCGATCGCCGGTGACGGCGTCGATCCATGCCCTGTCCGGCTGGGTCGGATCGGGCCAGCTCTCGGTGGACCATCGCCCGCCGAGAATCCATCGGCCCGGAGGCGTGGCCTTCGCGCGCGTCGCGACGCGCTCGATGAACGTCGCGCGGTCGGGCACATCGCGCAGATTGAGCCGAGTCAGTTGCAGCCCTCCGGAGATTAGGTGAAGGTGCGCGTCGATCAATCCGGGAACGACGCGAGCCTGCTGCGCGTCGATGACCTGCGTCCGTTTTCCGATCCGCGACGATTCGGGAAACTCGTCTCCCACGTAGGCGAATTCGTCGCCGCGCACGGCCAGCACCGTCGCCTCGGGCTGGTCTGGATTGCCTGTCCAGATTTGCGCGTTGTGGACAACGAGATCGTAATCTCGCGCGCCGCCGGAGCAGCCCGCGATGATCCCCCACAGGATGAATGAAACGGTCCAGATCCGGCGGTTCACGCGTGGCTCCTTAATCCTTTGCGCCCGATGCAGGCGTGGTATCCGCGGCTGCCGGTCCCGAGACGAGTGCCCTGGCTCGCGTGCGTTTGATCTCGTTCATCGCCCCGAAGACGGCCCGGCGATCTTCGATTGCGGTGAACGTTCCGCGAAGGCGACAAGGGCCGAACAGGTCGACCGATTCAGAAACATCCGCCGCGCGAAGCAGGCTGCCCGATTCGATGCGCCCGACGATCGGCTTGCCCGGCTTCGGCGGGCGAAAATAGACAAACCCAGCGCCTTCGTACGTCACCACGCCGCCGGGCGTCACCAGGTGATAGGTAATCGCCGCGTTGGTCTGAGTCGACTCCGCGTGCGTTCGTCCGGGGTAGGGCACCCAGAAGACCTCCACGTGAACCAGTTGCGACGTCCACCCTGATTGGTTCGCGGAAGCGAGTCCTCTCGGCGATTCCGACGCGCCGCCTTCGACCCAAACCGGCGGTATCTCCATGACCATGAGCCAGTTCCCGTGCGCATCGCGGCAGTAGTGGCTGCGTTCGAACGTCTCTGCGTATCGCACGGGCTCCTCTATCTGTTTGAATGAGAGGATCTCGATCTGGCTCGGGGTCGCGGTGCAGGCGCAAGCGATGCAGCACGCCGCCGCGGCACTCGCTGACAAACCCATCGAGCGGTTGCGGACCGCAGCACGGCGCGAGGTCCAACCGGTATGCGAATGATTAAACGTCATGGCCGTCCAGCATGCCGTTGTCGGAAGCGCGGGTCGAGCCGGGGGCGGCGTGTTCGATGCCGAGCAGGGCCAGCGAATCACGTTCGACGATCCCCGCCAGGGCGGCGCGCGGGATCGTCGGCAGGTTGGTGCCGGTCACGAGTTGATTCAGCCGATAGAGCGATTCGATGGCTATCTTGGCCGAAGCGAAGGGGAAATCGCTTCCAAAAAGAAGTTTGTCAATCACGCCGTACTGAAAGGCCGAGAGCAGGGCGTTGTAGGCGTGCCACGACCGATGCAGCAGGCCGCTGATATCGGCGAAGACGTTGGCGTGCTTGCCCAGCAGCACGATGGTCTCTTCCACCCACGGATACCCGAGGTGCGCGATGACAATCTTGAGCCGGGGCAGATCGCGTGCGACTTCATCGATCAGCGACGGCCGGGCGAATTCCATTTTCCCGGCCGAAGAAAAATGTACCCCCTGGTGAATCAGCACCGGCATGCCGAGCCGCGCCGCCTCAGCGAAGACCTGCATGGCTCGGCTATCAGCCGGGTGAAAGTCCTGCGCGGCGGGTGACACGGTGACGGCCTTGAGCCCGAACTGCTGATTGGCAGCCGCGAGATCGTCCATTGCCTCGGCGAGATTGGTCGGGTCAATGCCGACGGCGCCGATGAGTTTCTCCGGATGCTCGCGGACGTAGCGCGAGATCAGGCTAAGCGGGACTTCGGCTCCCAGGTAACGGCTCTTGAAGCCCAGGACGAAGGACCGGTCGACCGGGTCGCTTGCGCTGAAATGCCGGGAGATGGAGGCGTCGGGGAGCGGGCCGTTAGCGCTGCTCAATCCCGCCGCGGCGGCGCGGGCCGCGCGGGCTTCCAGGGCTGCTTTGGCCATGCCCAGTTGCTCGGGCGATTCCCAGACATGGGTGTGGCAATCGATAATCATGGGAAGGGCCCCGTCCTGTGTTGAACTTCAGTCACGCAGAAGTTTCACACGAGCGGGCGGAGATTTCAAGCAGGGTTCGACCGAGGCGGGTTCTGGCTCCAAACGCGGCAAAGAGCGGGAGGGGGCGGCGTCACCTCGCGCGTGCGTCGATTCTCGCGGTGGCGGGTGGATTAGGGCGCATCAAGAATGTCGCAACCCGCCCGCTAATCGGTCGAAACCAGGAACCTCGAAACGTCCATTCACGGTGCGCCGGCCCCACAAAGCCTGAAAGTCGCGCATTTTGCGGACGATTGTCCGAAACTCACCATCGGGCACGGCGCTTGCATCGTATGACTCTGGACGGCGCCGATCGGTCGCGCGGCGAAGTTGATCGCAAGATGGACGAATGCGGCCGATGGGGGCGCGGCGTAAACCGTCGCCGATGCCGGCTTGCACAAGGAGTCGTGCCATGATGATTGAAATGAGCCGGGAAGACCTGGCGATCCTGAAGACGCTGGTCAAGGAACGCATCAACGAACTGGGGCCGGAAATTCGTCACACGCGAACGCCGGAGTACCACGACGACCTCAAGAGTCTCCGCACGACGTTGCGACGGTTGTTTGAGCAGCTCGAGTCGGCGGTAGTCGCGAAGGTGTAGCGGCGTCTCGCGGTCCACGATCGGATCAGACTTGAATTCGTTTCCAGCGGCCGAGGCGAAACCGCAGGGACATGAGTACCGAGCGCACGACGATATCGCCGAACATACCCATCCACGCGCCGAGCAGACCGCCGTGCAACACGATTCCGCCGAGATAGGCCAGCGGGACGCGCACCAACGCCATCGACAGCGCAGTAAAGATCATCGGCGAACGCGAGTCGCCCGCACCGCGCAGCGCACCCACGTACACAATCAGAAACGCGAGCGGAATCTGTACGCAAGCCAGTCCGCGCAGCGCAGGGACACCGCAGGCCCACACGCGCGGATCATCGGAGAGTATTCGAAACAACGGCTCGGCCGCGAAGAAGAACAACAGTCCGTTCAATGCGAGCAGGCAGGCGGCCTGTCGCGCGGCTTCACGAGCGGCTTGCGCGGCGCGGTCGGGCTGGCGCGCGCCGAGATTCTGTCCGACGAGCGCCGCCGCGGCGACGCCGTAGGCATTTGCGGGAAGATAACTCAACGACTCGATTCGAATGCCGACAATGTGTGCCGCGTAAAGAATGGCGACGGGGAACTCTGATGGCCCGCGCGTGACGATCATCATGAAAACGAAGTGGCCGGAGAAAGTGACCAGCCCGTCCCCGGCTGCCGGCACGCCGATCTTCAGGATGCGCCGGATCATCTGCGCGTCGGGCCGCATGAACGCGGGACGAAGCAGCATCATCGCGCGCGCAGCTCGGCGAGCAACCACGGCCGTGTTGGCGAGAGCCTCCCGCGGGCTGCCGGATCGTGCGAGCAGAGCGATCATCCAGATCGCGCCGCACCAGCGCGCGGCGACGGTTCCCCATGCGATGCCGTCCACGCCATAAGCCGGGATCGGCCCCCAACCCAGCGCGAGCAGCCACGTCAGCGTGATGTTGATGAGATTCACTCCGCCCAGCACGACCAGTGGTGTGCGCGTGTCGCCCGCGCCGCGCAGGCAGGCAGCCAGCGCGAGGGAAATCGCGGCACCGGTCAAGCCCAGCGCGTCGATCCGCATGAATCGGATCGAGATTGCCGCGGCGTCACCGTGCATGTTCAGCAACGACGCAAAGCCCGTCGCCGTCGCCAGCACAAAGAGCGTTCCAGCGAGCCCCATCGCCACGGCAAGGGAGAACGCCTGGTTGGCCGTGTGTCGAACTTCG
Source organism: uncultured Planctomycetaceae bacterium (assembly GCA_964592235.1). Lineage (GTDB taxonomy): Bacteria > Planctomycetota > Phycisphaerae > UBA1845 > UTPLA1 > PLA3. The sequence continues at coordinate 122,588 of CAZQCF010000002.1, read as the reverse complement.
TCGCTGTTTCGCGCGCCGGTCGCGCGCGCGACGATCGCCGTCGCGCCCGTGTCGGCCATCCAGAACAACATCGTCATCAGCCAGCTGATGTAACCGGCGATGCCGATGGCGTTCGTGGCTTCGGCCGAGATGCGCCCCGCGATGAGTGCGTCGTTCCAGGTGACCGCCGCATTGAGCAGTTGCTCTCCGAGGACCGGAAGCGCGAGGAAGAAGACGCCGGATCGAATGGGACCGTGAAGCAGGGTGCGCGATTCATGTTCAGCCGGAATCGTTACGACTTCAGAAAGGCACTCGGCGGCTTCGGGATTCGAAACGATTGCCCCGCTGCACGTTTCGGCCGCCAAGCCCGGTGCAGAACCGCGACCCTCGATCGAGCAGGCGGGATCGTGCGTCGGCGGAGAGTTGGGCATGCTCGTAAAGGCCGAATCGCGTTTCGTCATCCTCGCCGAACCGACTCGCCCGGCGGCGCCAATCGTGAGCCGGCAGGTCAGGAGCGGTCTGATGGGTCTGTCCGGCGGCCGGCGGGGCGGGTTGTCGGGACTGATCGGCTGGTCGGCTGATTTCGTGGCTGCGGCGTCGGCGGACGCTTGGCCTTGACCGGGACCTGTGCATTGACGCCCCCCCCCGAAATGACGCCGGGGCCGGATCGCGAGCTTCGCAGATCGCGCGCGCCCGGAGGCGGGCGGTTCGCGCCCCGCTCACTCGGCTGGGTGGTCGGAGAGGGCGCCTTCTTCAGCTGCTCAAGAATCTGCTTCTCGGCGTCATTGAGTTTTGGCAGAACCTTGCCGCCGACCACGGGCGGCAGTACGGGCTGACTGGGCAACGTGCGAATTTTAAGCAGGTGCGCCGTAGCCTGGCGAATCTGCATCTTGCCCATCGATTGGGAGTCCACATCGGCTGCGACGCTGATTTCCTTTCGCAGGGTGATCTGAATCGGTCGATGGCGGGTGAGGTCGTACTCCACCGTTCCCGAGAACGCGCCCTTCTCAAGGCGAAAGTCCTTCGTCTGCTTCCGCGGCGGGCGCGGATAAGCGACCGGCCTTGTCGTGGCCGATTGCGTGGCGGGCGCGTGGCCCTGCACCGGCTGCGATTCCACGGGAGGAATGACTTGTGCCGGTTGCGTTGTCGGTTGGCTGGCCGGATTCGCCACGACGGGGGAGCCGGGCTGCTGGGATTCGGGGATCTGCTCCAGCTTCATTTCCGAGGTGAGATCAATGAGGGCGACCTCGCGGCCTTCGATCTGGCGCACGCTGCGGAGCGTACAGCGTGTCGTAATGTGGATTGCTCCGACATTTGTCTGGGATTCGACCGAAGAGACGGTCCACGTGTCGCCGACACGCCGGGGTTCTTTCGGGAACCACGTCGCGGCGAGCGCTTCCAGAACGAGCTTCATGTTCGTCGGCGTCAACGTGCTTCGTTCGATGGTCTTTCCCATCGACCCTCGCCGCGGAATCGGGCAGGTCAAGGGCGCCGGCGTCAGCGTGATGTTGTGAATCGCCCCGGTTTCCGGAAGGAGCAGGAAGGCGGTCTTGGAGCCGGCGATGGCTTCCAGCTCTCGCATCGAGGCGGGCGGGAAGAGGTGCCGGTGCGAGTCGTACGACTCCTCTTCCTTCATGCTTTGCTCCCGCGCTTCGTAACGGTCGCACTCCCATACGAGGCTCTGCATCCCGCTGCCCGGCATGGCGAGCGGTTGCGAGGTCGGGGAGTTGGCGCGTTGCGTGATCGTACGTCGATCCTTGATGGTGGCGGTGTAGGTCAGCAGCGGCGCAACGCCGCCGCTGTCGCGAAACTCCGACTCGATTTCGTAGTACACCGTTTCCGACGGATCGAAGCGCAGCTCGAATTTGTATGCGGGAGAGTCGGATTGGGGAGAGTCGGCCTCGGCGGGCCGGAATGCAATGAGTGGCGCCACGCCGCTAAGCAGAACGAGCGCGGTCGCCGCGGCAGGACTCCAACGGCGATACGTCACGCTCGGCATCACGGGGGTCCTCGGGGATGATTGCATCAACCCGGCGCGCAACACGCCGCAACGATCGCCAAGGGCGCGCGGCAATGCAAGAGGTTGGGCGGGGGAACGCAATTCTGCCCAGGCACCTACTCGGTGATCTTTTCGATCTTCACCTGAAGCAGGTTCTGTCGATGGCCCTTGTGAAGCTTGTAGCCCTTGCGGCGGCGGAACTTCACAATTTCCAGCTTGGGGCCACGCACGGCCTTGGTCAGCGTGGCCGAAACCTTCGCCCCGGCGACCCACGGTGTACCGATCTTGCTCTTGGCGCCATCGCCGAGCATCAGCACGCGATCGAATTCAAGGGACTTTGCGCCGGCCGGCAGGTCCCGTGTCTCCACATAGAGCGTGTCGCCCTTCTCAACCCGGTATTGCTTGCCGCCGTCTTCGATGATGGCATACATGGTGTTCTTCGGCTCCTGCCTGCAAAGGCAATCTCATTCCGTCGCTTGGTCTGTGCGAAGCCCCGTAGTATCGCCGATGCAAACGCCCTCGGCAAGAGGGTGCCCGTACAAGCGGAATTCAGCCGGGGCCTGCCGGACTTTGCAACGGCGATTAAAATCATGTTATAAAGCAGGTTACGAAAGGGGATCCTCGTTGCTTTTACTCCTGCCCATCAAGACCCATTCCGACGTGCGACGATGGCCTTGGGCCAACCATGCGTTGATCATCGCCAACATCGCCCTGTATGTCGTCGTGCTCGCGATGGGTTCGACCGCACGCCTGGGGATGGGGGCTGGCGAAGACCTGCGCGAAAGCTGGATGCTCGTTCCGAGTGATCTGCGGCTGGTCTCGTTCTTCTCCTATCAGTTTATTCACGGCGACATCTGGCATCTGGGCGGCAATCTGCTCTTTCTCTGGTTGTTTGGAAACAGCGTGAACGACAAGATGGGCAACGTTGCCTACCTGATGTTTTATCTGGCGTGCGGCGTGTTTGCCGGCGTGGGGTTTGTTCTCACGAGCGACAATCCGTGCTTGGGTTCAAGCGGCGCGATCGCCGGGGTCACGACTGCCTATCTCGTCTTATTTCCGCGGGCCGTCGTAACCGTCTTCTACTGGCTCTTCTTCACCATCGGCGTCATGCATGTGCAGGCCATGCTGCTGATCGGCCTGAAGATCATCCTATGGGACAACATCCTGTCCCCCCAGCTTCAGCAGGGGCACGAGGCGGTGCAGGTCGCCTACTCCGCACACCTCGCGGGTTACTTCTTCGGCTTCGTCGTCACCCTGACCATGCTGCTTGTTCGAGCCTTGCCGCGCGATCAGTACGATATCCTGGCGCTGATCCGAAGGTACTACCAGCGCAAGCAGTTGAGGGCGGCGATGGCAGATCCGGCGGCTCGCGCTCGCGCGCAGTTCGGTCGCGTAGCGCGTCCGATCAGCGCCGACAGCGAGTCGTGGTCAGCGCCTGTTGAGATCAGCGAATCGGCGCGGCTGCGCGCGGACATCGCGGACCTGCTCGCCCAGCGCAACTACGTCGCCGCGGCGGATCGGTACGAGCAACTGGTGATTCATGAGCCGGAAACGTGCCTGCCGCGTCGGCAGATGCTGGAAGTGGCGAACCAGCTCATGACGCTGCAGCGCCATCCGCAGGCGGCGCGAGCCTACGAGCGATTTCTGAAGGCGTACCCGACCGATTCCGAGACAACCCAGATCAAACTGCTGCTCGGCATCGTTTATGCCAAGTATCTGGAGCAACACGAAGCGGCGGTGCAGTACCTTCGGGATTGTCTGGATCGTTTGACCAATCACGAACAGGTCGCCCAGGCGCGGCACTGGTTGAGCGCGAGCACCGCAGCCCTAGGCCGGCCGCAGGAGTAGCCTTCGCGTCGGCGCCAGCGTCGTGTATCATTTTGTCTGTGTGTGACGCGGCGCGCGTCGCAGTCACGCCGGGGGCGTTTGAGGAGCCGCCATGAGCGATTCGCTTCGATCGAACGGCCCGTATTCTCTCATTCCCGCCGCGTTGATGTTGTACTTCGGCTGGATGGTGCTTTCGCCGTGGGAGCAGCCAGATTCATTCTTGCAGACGACGGGGAATCTCCTCTGCTGGACGCTGCGATTAGGCGGCGTCGGCATGGGCGTTGTGGCGCTGCTGTATTTTGCCGGGCTGCCGGCGGCGCGACCGATTGAGGCGGTCGTATCGGGCCTGTCCGGGTTGCTCATGGTCTTCGGCGGCGGCTGTGGCGTCGTAATTGCTCGAGGCGGCGATTTTCAAGCGATCTTGTACGTCGTATTCGGGTTGATGTTCCTGCGCGAGGCGCGGCAGGCATGGCGCATTCACAGAGCGGCCCTCGTCGGAGCCGGCGCGGTGGCGCCCGTTGCGGACGCGCGATCGATTTCGTCGGCAGCGCCGGAAAACCCGCACCCGGCCAGCATTCGCCCCGCCTCGCTGGCTGACGCCGATCGGATTCCGCCGCCCGATGGCTACCTCGACGCATTGGCCAAGGAAGACGACAAACCTCCCACGGCATCGTACGAATGAGTAATGAGTCATCCCAACACGCCGCGGATTGGCGGCAGAGTCGCTATTCCCGACAGGTTCTGCTGCCGCAGATCAAGCCTGCCGGGCAAGAGCGGCTTCGTGCCTCAAATGTGACACTCATCGGCTGCGGTGCGCTGGGAACGGTACTGGCCGACCAGTTGGTGCGCGCTGGAGTGGGCCGGCTTCGACTGGTCGATCGGGATTACGTCGAGCTGAACAACCTCCAGCGGCAGGTGTTGTTCGACGAGTCGGATGTGGCCGCCGGCGCGCCAAAGGCCATTGCCGCGGCCCAGCGGCTCGCCGCGATCAATTCCGACGCCGTGATCGAACCGATCATCGCCGACGCCTGCGCAACGAACATTGAACAATTCGCCGGCGGCGCGAACGTGCTCTTGGACGGCACGGACAACTTCGAGACGCGATTTCTGATCAACGACGTCGCAGTCAAGCACGGGATTCCGTGGGTGTATGGTGCATGCGTCGGCATCGAGGGGATGGTCATGCCGATTCTGCCGCGGCAGACGCCGTGCCTTCGGTGCATCTGGGATCAGCCACCACCGCCGGGGATGAACCCGACGTGTGACACGGCAGGTGTGCTCGGCCCCCTGGTTCACCTGGTTGCCTCGCGTCAGGCGATTGAGGCCATCAAAATCCTGACCGGGGCAAAGGGTGATGTGTCACGGAGTCTGGTCCAGATCAATGCATGGACCGGCGCGATTGATGTCTTTGATATGCAAGGGGCCTACGAGCCGGGCCGTTGCACGTGCTGCGGCCGAGGGGAGTATGAGTTTCTGGCGGCTGGCGGTGCGCGTACGGCAACGTTGTGCGGCCGGGATGCGGTACAGATTCCTGCGAACGAAGAGGCTGCGGTCGATCTGGACGCTGTGAGGCAGCGGATAATGAACGTGGCAAAGTCGCCGCCGTGTTTGAACCGATATTTATTACGTTTCGACGTGGATCGATACACGGTGACGCTCTTTCGGGACGGCCGCGCGATCATTAAGGGAACCAGTGATCCAAACGAAGCCAGGACGGTCTATGCGAAGTACATCGGGCAGTAGATGCTGCGGTCGACGCGCGCGGATGGGAATGATCGTGCTGTTGAGCCTTCTCGGCGGTGCGCCGGGGTGTCAGGAACTGGTTCATATGGGGCAGATCAGCGACCGGCAATCAGCTTGGTCAGTGAATGACGTCCTGATTGAGCAGCAGCAATCTGACGGGTCGTGGAAGCAATTGGGTCGCACCGACGGCAACGGGCGGTGGTGGATCATCAAGGATCGGTTCTCCGGCGGCGGGAAAGTGCGGCTGTCAAAGCCGGGTTACTTCAGCATTACGATGCCCGAGGCGGAGTTCCTGCAACAGAACAATCTCCTCATGATCCCGTCCGGCGAGGCGGAAATGGGTGACGATTACGGTACGGGAAACCGATAAAGAAGCGCCGTGGCTCCGATCCGATGGCGGCGTGAGAGGCCGGTTGCACCGATGGTGGACGCTCCAATTCTGGCCGCAACAATGGTGATGTGCCTGGGGGGGATTGTGTTCCTTCGAATCCTGGCGCGAGGCCGGGAACTGGCCCGGCGCGAGCTTGAGTACGGGCGAATGCAGGAAGAAATCCAGCAGACGTTCGAGTCGGGAGGCGTTGGGCAACCGCCGGTCGTTTAGTTCTGATTCACCTCCTGGCGGCTTCGTATTGCCTGATGCTGCGATCGGCCGGACTTTCCAGCGCAGATCCCTCCAAAGCCGTACAATGGCGATGAATCGGATCGACCCGCTGGAATTCTAACATTCTTTCCCGTCGAGAGTTAGGCACAGTTGCGTGATCGGGGTCATTGGCGACTCCTTCAGGAGTGCATAAGATTCTCATGGGCAGCCCATCCGTGAGGGGGCGTCTGCCCAAGAATGAGGTAGGGCATGTCCGAGGCACCAAAGAGACTGGATAACATCCGGCGGGCTGCACGGTTCGGGCGGTGGCTGGCGGTGGTGGGGCTGGCATCCGCCGCGATCGGCGGATTTTACTATGTGTCGTGGACGGAAATTGACGGATTTCTGCGCACCCTGGTGATGATCGGCGTTGCGTCGGTCGTGTTCCTGCTGGCGGCGGCGTTCATCTTCGCCTGGGACCTGATCGATCTGCTCCTCAAGGTCGAGGCCAACGGCTTCCGGTCGTACGATATCCTGCGCGACATGCATGCCACAATGGCGTCACACGACCGGTTGCTTCAATCGATCGCGGAGAACGCGCCACTGTCGGACGTGGCGCGTTCGATCAAGCATCGCGAATATGAACGAAACGCCCTGCGTCTGGCGATCAACGAAGAAATCATCCGCGGCGACCACGAGGCGGCGTACGCCCTGCTGGAACAGCTTGAGCAACGGCACGGTTATCGTAACGAGGCCGACCGCCTGCGTCGCGACGTGGACCAGTCGCGCGATCGGGAGCGCAACGAGAAACTCCAGGAAGCCGTCCGGCATGTCGAGGACCTGATCGGTCATCTGCAATGGGATCGCGCCCGGCGCGAGATGGACCGGCTGCTGGCTGAACATCGCAACGATCCGACCGTTGCCGAATTGCCCAAGCTCTTCGCGCGGCGGCGCAACGAACACAAGCGCCGACTGCTCAAGGAATGGGACGAGTCGGTCCAGCGGAACGAAGTGGATCGCGGGCTGGCGATTCTGAAGGAGCTGGATCAGTTCCTGACGCCGAACGAGGCGGCGGCGCTGGAGGAAAGCGCCCGGGGTGTGTTCCGGGCGCGACTGCACAATCTTGGCGTGCAGTTTTCGCTGGCGGTCACCGAACAGAATTGGCGGGGAGCGCTGGAGGCGGGTCAACAGATCATCGACGAGTTTCCCAATACCCGGATGGCGCGGGAGGTACGGGAGCACATGGTCGTCCTGTCGCGCCGGGCTTCGGAGAACGGCGGGATGGAGCTGTCCGGCATCCCCTTGGAGGCTGCTTCGCAAGGATAGTCGTGCGGAACGACGATATACGGTAAGCTCCGTACGGAACTTACAACGCGAGCCGTAGCCCGGCTGACGCATCGACCGACTGGTCGGGGGCGAGCGGGTGAACCAAGGATCGGCTCGAGGAGATCAGGGATGATGACGGCCAACCGAATCACCACGCGGCGTGGAATTCAGGCAACAGTCGTATTCGCTTCGTTGAGCCTGGCCTCACTGGGCCTGGGCGGCTCGGGCTGCACCACCGACGGTTATCCGCTGGACAACACGTACCACTACCAGGGCAAGGCTCCCTCGGCCGCGCCGCCACCGTCGACGTTTCGGTACCGCTATCCCGACGTGCCGCCGGTGCTCGATGTCGAGGGCCTCAAGCGGCTGGTGTCGCAATACCGGCACCACGTCGTGCTGATCGACTTCTGGGCCTCGTGGAACCAGCGCAATCGCGAAGAAATGCAGATGCTCTCGCGCTTACAGGAGGACCTGGCTGACGAAGGCTTCCAGGTGATCGCGTGCAGCTTCGACCCGCCGGAGAAGTGGGGCAATGTGATCGTGCCGATGCTGCACGGCGGCAACGCAAACTTTCCGTGCGTCGTGATTCCGGAATCGAATCGCGCCGCGGTTCGGGAATGGTTGCAACCGCAATGGACCTACGACGTTCCCGCGCGGTTCGTGATCAGTCGCACCGGCAAGGTCGTGAGCTTCGGCTTCTCCGAAACGCCGCTGGCGTCCATCGAGCAGCAGACGCGCGATCTCGTGCGGCACGGATTGATGGCTTCGCCCAGTGGTGTGGTCGATAGCCGCGTCGCGCGTGTGGCAAAGGCTCCGGACAGCGGCCTGCGAACCAAGATTATCAACGTCAACACGGGGTCGTTTGAGTCCATCGCCGAAGTGACGGCCGGACCGGGCGATTCGCGCAAACTGGCCGATGAAATGGCCGCACAGATCGCGCAGCGGATCGATCGCGGCGAGAACCCGCGGATCGGCGTGCTGCCGTTCCCATCGGGGATGGGCCGTCGCGAGGCGGATGCCCTCGGCGTTCTCACGGCGGACTACCTGATCGAGGCGCTGCAGAAGCATGGGTTCTTCGATTTCGTCAAGCCGCAGCAGGCGCAGCGGCTGATTCAGCAGGCGAACTTGACGCCGACCTCCATTGAATACGACCCGGCCAGTGTGAAGGGCGCCGTTCAGTGCGACTATCTCGTTGTTGGCTGGTTGCGCGAGACAGGCACGCCGGCGGGTGAATTGCCGGCGCAGCGTGCGAAGGGCGCCGAAGCGACGGACGCGGAGGATACGCATGTGCGCCCGGCTTCGGCGGGGCTGGAGCGCGAGCCGGACAAGGATAAGTTCGATCAGGCGGACGACGGCGCGGAACTGGATACGATGGAATCCATTCCAACCAAGAAGGCTGCCAGCGCCCGCAAGCCTGCGCGGGACGAGTCGGAGTTTGAAGAAGACCTGCCCTGAAGCAGGGTCGCGTCAGCCGATCTTCAGCAGTTCTACCTCAAAGACAAGTGTAGCGTTCGGCGGGATGACGCCGCCGGCTCCGGCTGCGCCGTAGCCCAGGTCGGGCGGGATGATGAGCATGCGCCGACCGCCGACCTTCATCGAGCCGACGCCCTCGGTCCAGCCGGAGATGACTTGGTTCAGGCCGAAAGCGGCGGGCTGACCGCGATCGCGCGACGAGTCGAACTTCTTCCCGTCGGGCAGCCAGCCGGTGTAGTGCACCGTGACCTTGTCGGTCGGCTTGGGAGACGGGCCGGCGCCTTCGGTCACGTCGATGTGACAGAGCCCCGTCCGGCTGGTCATCGCTTTGGAAAGATCAGCGCCTTTCGATTCCGCGAACGTCTTAGCTTGTTCCAGCGCGCTCATGGCGGCGTCCTTTCAATGATTTAGAGTGCAAATTCGCGTGTCAGCGGCCGCCGCGGCAGCGCCGCGTCCGAGTGGCATGGCTCCGATCGGGTGGCATTGCTCCGATCGGGTGGCATGGCCGCGGCCTTTGGCGGCCATGTTCGAAGACCGCCTCGCCTACTTGACGATATCCAGCAGTTCCATTTCGAAGACAAGCGTCGCATTCGCCGGAATGGCCGGCGGCATGCCCCGCGCGCCGTAGCCCAGGTCCGGCGGAATCAGGAACATCCGCTTGCCGCCGACCTTCATAGTCATCAACCCCTCGGTCCAGCCCTTGATGAATTGGTTCACGGGATGGACCAACGGCTCGCCCTGATCGCGCGTGGAGTAGAACTTTTTGCCATCCACCAGCCAACCGGTGCAATGAACCTTGACGCGATCGCTGATCACCGGCGTGGCGCCCGTGCCGACCTGCACGTCGTACATCCACAGGCCCGACGCGGACTTGGTCCCCTTGTCCGGGTCTCCACCCTGCTTTCGCACGACGTTCATGCCGTCGTCCCAGGCCTTTTTCGCAGCCTCTTCGAGGCGCTTGGCTTCCTGCTCCTCGGCCAGCCGCTCCTTGGCGATCTCGGCCTTGATTTCGTCGTCTTTCGGATTAAGACGCGTCGCCTTGGTGATGACTATCGGTTCGACCGGCACGTTCTGGTGCCCGCCCAGATCATGCACGGGCACGGCCTTGATGCGATCGACCACGTCCATGCCCTTGATGACTTTTCCGAAGACGGCGTAGGCGGCGCCGTCGCGCGGCATGTTCAAGGCGTCGTTGTCCACGACGTTGATAAAGAACTGCGACGTGGCGGAGTCGGGCTGGTTGCCGAGGCGCGCCATCGCGATTGTGCCTCGCTTATTCGTCAGGCCGTTGCGCCATTCGTTCTTGATGCCGGCGCGGGTGGTTTTCTGCTTCATGTCTTTTTCAAAGCCGCCGCCCTGGATCATGAAGCCACTGATGACGCGGTGGAAGATCGTGCCGTTGTAGTGTTCGCTTTCGACGTAATCGAGAAAGTTCTGCGTGGAGATCGGCGCGTGGAAGCGATCCAATTCAATGTAAATGTCGCCCATCGTCGTGGCGAGCTTTACGTAGTCACGATCGGCGATCTTCACTTTGTCTTCTCCGGCGGGGGTCGCGCCAGCGTCGGCCGGCTTCTTATCGTCTGCCATGGCGCAGACGCTGGACATCAGAATGAAGGAAATTCCCAGGACGCGTACGAGCGATGAAGCGGACATTCGATTGACTCACGTAGATTTTGTCGCGCCGCTTCGCCAAGAACGCCTCGGCGCCCCGGAACGACCAATGCGGGAAGATAAGCGCGCCGGCGGCAGGGGTCAAGAAATGGGTGCGCCCGGCGACCTAAACCGCGCCGGCACAGAGCGGATTGCGGACCGAAGCAGGGGGCGCGGCGTGTACCCGCGCGATCGCAACACGCGGGGCGACATGAACCGGTCCGCCCGAGATCGCTTCGCCGTCGATGACGATGCGCGCCGCATGGGTTTCGTACGCGGCATAACGTGAACCGGTCGCTTCGCGCACGTGCAGGCCGATGGCATACGCCCCGGGGACGACGTTCGCGAGAAACTCATAGCAGACGTGATGTGATTCGCCGGGTCGTGCGGACGGCGCCGCGGCGTTCATACGCGAGCTGCTTGTTTCAAACACCACCACCTGATCATCAAGACGAATGAGCGACAGACCGTAGGAGGGATTGGTCAATTCAATTGAATAGGCGACATCGAATTCAAAACGAAGTGCATCGCCAGGATGGAAAACGGCCGACTCGCCCGGCTCGCACCCATTCAGTCGCATGTTGCGAATCTGCGCGCCCGCGCCGGGGGCCGCAACGTGGGGCGTCGCCTCGCCGGAGACGTCCCAGTAATGGCCGACGGCGCGAACGGCCGGCCCGATGAAGGTTGAGCGGCCATGGGACATGACCATGGCACGATTGCAGAATCGCTGCACCGCGCCGAGATCGTGTGAAACAAAAACGATCGCAACGCCGTTTCGGAGAAACTCGCCCATCTTGTCCATGCACCGCGCGCGAAACGCCCGATCGCCGACCGACAGCACTTCGTCCACCAGCAGGACCTGCGGCTCGACGTGCGCCGCGACCGCGAACCCCAGCCGCGCGTGCATTCCACTGCTGTAGCGCTTGACGGGCGTATCCAGAAACTCGCCGATCCCCGCGAAGGCGACGATGTCGTCGAACCGCGCCGCCGTTTCGCGGCGCGATAGACCAAGGATGCTTGCATTCAGGTAAATATTTTCACGGCCGGTCAGATCGCCGTGAAAGCCAGCGCCCAGTTCAATCAGGGCCGAGACGCGCCCGGCAAGCTCGATCGAGCCGCGCGTCGGCGGCATGATGCCGGCGAGCAGCTTGAGTAGCGTGCTCTTGCCCGCGCCGTTCGGTCCGATGACGCCGAAGGCTTCTCCTGGGGCAACTTCAAGAGACACATCGTCGACCGCCCAGAAATCGTGCTTTGACTCGCGGGCCGGCGCATCAGTCGGTCGATGGCGCCAGCGCCGCAGCGCCCGCGCCACCACATCGCGCAGCGAATCCATCGACTCGCCGCGGCGGAATCGTTTGCTGACGTGATTGACGCGGATGGCGGCGGTCATGCGGGCGCGGAATTCTCCCATTTGGTGCTCTGCTATGTTGGTATCGGCCGGGGTGCTGCGGTTGGTCCATCGAAGGCATTCGCCGGTGCAAGAGGGCAGAATTGCCAAAGGGCGAAGGGAATGACCGAGATCGGGTGGCATGACCGCGGGCTCTGGCGGCCACGATGAAGCGAATGCTCGCACAATCGGTTTCTTGGATGGCTCGCCCCGCTTGCGCCGTGTCCGCCGTCCGCTTATATTTCCCCGTTTCATCGAAACGGATGGTGCCCCTTGAGCGGAAAGTCATCGGAGGAAGGCCGTACCAGCGACCCGCGCCTGGCGAAGGTGCGGAACATCGGGATCGCCGCGCACATCGATGCCGGCAAGACGACGACGACAGAACGCGTGCTGTATTACGCAGGCCGGACCCACAAGATCGGCGAAGTGGACGACGGCACGACGACGACTGACTTCGACGAGCAGGAGCAGCAGCGAGGCATCACGATCTTCAGCGCCGCGGTGACGCTTTCGTGGCGCGACCACGCGATCAATCTCATCGACACGCCGGGCCACGTCGATTTCACCGCCGAAGTGGAGCGCAGCCTGCGCGTGCTGGACGGCGCGGTGGTGGTATTTGATTCCAAGGAAGGGGTCGAGGCGCAGTCGGAGACCGTCTGGCGACAGGCGTCGAAATACAAGGTCCCGCGCATCTGTTTTCTCAACAAGATGGACAAGATCGGGGCCGATTTCTTCGCCTCGGTGGCGTCCATCACCGAGCGGCTCGACTCTCATCCCATTCCCGTACAGATTCCCATCGGGGCCGAGGGAACGTTCTCCGGCATCGTTGATCTTGTCGAGATGAAGGCCTATCGCTTCACGGGGCAGCAGGGGGCGACGGTCGAGGCGTTTGAGATCCCCGCCGGGATGGCTGACGAGGCGAAGCACTGGCGGCACAACCTGGAAGAAAAGGCCGCCGAGCTGGACGACGAACTGATGCACAAGTACCTCGAAAGCCAGCCGCTTGAGCCGGCCGAGATTCGTGCCGCCCTGCGCAAGGGCACCCTGGCATTGAAGGCCAATCCGATCTTTTGCGGGTCGTCGCTGAAGAACATGGGCGTTCAGAAGATGCTCGACGGCGTGGTGGACTTTCTGCCGTCGCCGCTGGATCGGCCGCCGGTCGAGGGGTTCCCATCGCTGAAGGATCACACGCCGATTCATCGCTCGCCGCGGCGCGACGAGCCGATGAGCGCCCTGGTGTTCAAGATCGTGGCCGAAAAGCCGATGGACCTGCACTACGTGCGTGTGTACTCCGGCGTGTTCAAGGGCGGCTCGCGCGTCCTGAACGCCAACACCGGCGAGAAGGAAAACGTCAGCCGCATGTTCCGCATGTTCGCCAAGCGGCGCGAGCAGATCGACGAGGCCGGACCGGGCGATATCGTCGCGGTGGTGGGGCTGAAGAGCGCGCTGACGGGGCATACGCTCTGCGAGACGCGCGATCCGATCGTGCTGGAGCGCATTGAATTCCCCACGCCGGTCATCAGCGTGTCAGTCGAACCGAAGAACACGAAGGACAAGGAACTGCTGCTCGAAACGCTCGGCAAGATGGCGCGGCAGGACCCGACGTTCAAGCATTACTACAACCCCGAGACGGGCCAGACGCTGATCTCGGGCATGGGCGAGCTTCACCTCGAAGTGTTGACGTACAAATTGGAGAAGGATTTCAAGGTGCCGGTGCGCGTGGGGCAGCCGCTCGTGGCCTATCGTGAGGCGATCACGAAGCGCGCCGAGGCCGAGGGGCGGTTCATTCGCCAGACCGGCGGTCACGGGCAATACGCGGTGGTGAAGCTGCGCGTCGAGCCATTCACGCCGGACAAGGGCGGCGAGCAATTTGAGTTTTTCAATGAGATCAGCGGGGGGAAGATCAAGTACGAGTACGTGCAGGCGGTGGAGCGCGGCGTGCGCGACTGCCTGCCGATGGGCGTGCTGGCGGGGTACGAGATTCTCAACGTGCGTGCGACGCTGCTCGACGGCCAGGAGCACGAGGTGGACAGCTCGGACCTGGCGTTTGAGAGCGCCGGGCGGCTGGCCTTTGAAGAAGCCTGTCGACATGCGGGACCGGTGATGCTCGAGCCGATCATGAAGCTGATCGTGACGGTGCCGGACGATTACTTCGGCCCGGTCAGCGGCGACTTGTCGGCCCGGCGCGGCATGATCGAGGACACCGAGATCCGCGGGCGCGACCGCGTGATCCACGCGCGCGTGCCGCTGGCGGAGATGTTCCAGTATTCGACGCGCGTGCGAACGCTGACGCAGGGCCGGGCGAGCTGGTCGATGGAGCCGCTGACGTATGAAGCGATGCCGGAGAATCTGCAGACAGAATTGCTCCGGAAGCACGGCTACGTCTAATCCGAGCCGCCGTACACTTGCGGCTTCAAGCAATGACCGCGCTGGGTGGGCATTGCCCACCAATCATTCGGTGGGGCATGGTCGGCGGCGTCCAGCCTTCAACGGAATGGAGCATAACTCATCAAAAAAGTCTCGGCTGTAACTTATTGTTTTGCAAGGGCTTGTGGCCAATGGCAGGGGTGCGGGGCTGGTGTCGTTAGCCAGCGAATCTTTCCTGTTGACAACCCGGTGAAGATCATTACCATTGCTGGGCTACGGTACGCGCAAAAAGCGTAACCGAGGCTGGTATCAGTACTAAGAAGGACAAGCGGTGGCGTTAGACAAGATTCGAATTCGGATGGAAGCGTACGATCACAGCGCGCTGGATATTTCGGCGCGGGAGATTGTGGACCACGCCAAGCGGACCAACGCGCGGGTGCGGGGGCCGATTCCGTTGCCGACTCGGATCGAGCGTTACACGGTGCTGCGCAGTCCGCACGTAGACAAGAAGTCCCGCGAGCAGTTCGAGATGCGCACGCACAAGCGCGTGATCGACATCTTCGAGCCGACCGCGCGGACAGTAGAAGCTTTGAACCGGCTTGTGGTGCCGGCGGGCGTTTTTGTGAAGATCAAAGCTTAGACATGAACCGGCGATGTCGTCTGTCGCCCGTTCCTCTGTTTTGATCCATTCAAAGACCCTTTTTTGACGAGCGTACGCGTGAGCTTTCATCGCGCGTGAAGAAGTCGTATGGACCGCCGGACCGGTGAGGTCTCGGCGCAGGTGGAAGTGCCCTATGAGAGCCGCCATCCTTGGCAAAAAAATCGGCATGACCCGCATCTTCGACGAGGCGGGGGCATCGGTCCCCGTCACGATCGTGCAGGCCGGGCCTTGTCCCATTCTTCAGATCAAGAAGAAAGAGACCGACGGCTACGAAGCCGTGCAGCTCGGCTACGAACAGGTCAAAGCCAGCCGCGCGACGCTTCCGCAGATCGGTCACGCGAGCAAGGCCTCATCGAAGCCGCAGCGCTTCGTGAGGGAGATTCGCCTGACCGAGGCGACCGACAAGAACCCCGGCGACGTGGTGACGGTCGAACTGTTCGCCGAGCAGGAGATCAAGTTTGTGGACGTCGTCGGCACGTCGATCGGCAAGGGTTTTCAGGGTGTCATGAAGCGGCACCACTTCGCCGGTCAGGAAGCCTCGCACGGCGTCGAGCGCAAGCACCGATCGGCGGGCGGCATCGGCGCGCAGGGCAACCGCGGATTCGGCCGCTGCGTGAAGAAGGGCAAGAAGATGGCCGGTCACATGGGCCACGAGCGATGCACGGTCCGCAATCAGCGTCTCGTTTCGATCGACAAGGATCGAAACCTGCTGCTGATCAAGGGCGCGGTTCCGGGTCCGAAGGGTGGATACGTACTGGTCTGTAAGGCGAAGACAAGGGGATAGGCACGACGGGTCGCAGGCGGCATCCGGCCGCGGCGGCCCTTTTTGTTTGATGGATGACGCGATCGAGCGAGCGCGAATCAGACGCGCGATTGAGACGGTAAGGACATGATTGAGATACCAGTCTTCAACATGAAGGGCGAGAAGGTCGGCAGCGAGAAGCTGGACCCGGCGGTGCTGGGCGGCCGCGTTCGCACGGCGCTGCTCAAGCAGGCGGTCGTGGCCTATCGCAACAACCAGCGCCAGGGCACGGTTCAGACCCGCAGCCGCGGCATGGTCGACGGCTCAACGCGCAAGCTGTATCGCCAGAAGGGCACGGGCAACGCCCGCGCCGGCAACGTGCGCACGCCGGTCCGCGTCGGCGGCGGCCATGCCTTCGCGAAGATCAACCGCGACTTCTCGCAGAAGCTGCCGCAGCAGATGCGACAACTCGCGCGGAACAGCGCGGTGCTGGCCAAGGCCAGGACAGGGGCGGCGGTGATTCTGAAGGACTTGAAGCTGGCCGGGCCCAAGACCAAGCAGATGGCCGGCATGCTGAAGGCCATCAAGGCGGATCGTGGCGCGCTGCTGACCGTGACGACGGAAGACCCGAACGTGCGGCTGTCGTCGCGAAACATTCCGAATTTCGGCGTGAAGCTGGTGTGGGACGCGAATGCGTATGACATTCTCCGGGCGCGCATGCTGATCTTCACGCCCGAGGCGTTTGGCGCGATCACAAAGGACCCGCAGACGGCGGGCCGACCGGCGAAGGCATAGGTGAGGCATGGATATCTATCAGATCATCAAGCGACCGCTGGTCACCGAGAAGGGCATGCACCAGACCAAGCTGTCGCACACGGCGACGCGATCGCGGCCCGGTCGCGGCGGCTCGTACACGTTTGAGGTGCACCCCGAGGCGAACAAGCAGCAGATTCGCACGGCGGTTGAGAAGATCTACAACGTGAAAGTGTCGACGGTTCGCACGAGCAACCATCCCGGCAAGCGCCGGCGATACAAGTTCAAGATGGGTCTGACGCGGCATTGGAAGAAGGCGGTCGTCGTGCTGGATGTGAATTCGCACATCGACCTGTTCTAAACACGGCGAAAAGAGAACGAAGGCGAACGAGCCATGGGCGTAAAGATTTACAAGAAGACGACGGCCGGTCGGCGGCAGAGCAGCGTCAACGACTTCGCGGAGTTGACCGACAAGCGCCTGCGCCCGGTGAAGTCGCTGCTTCGCCCGCTGGTCAAGACCGGCGGCCGGAACAACCAGGGCTACACGACCTCGCGGTTCCGCGGCGGCGGTGCCAAGCGGATGTACCGCGTGATCGACTTCAAGCGCAACAAGGACGGCGTCGCGGCGTCGGTCCAGGCGATTGAGTACGATCCGAATCGCAATTGTTTCATCGCCCGGTTGAAGTACCCCGACGGCGAATTGCGTTACATCCTCGCGCCGAACGGCCTGAAGGCCGGCGACACGGTCATGAGCGGCATGGAGGCCGAGCCGAAGCTGGGCAACTGCCTCCCGCTGAAGATCATGCCAGTCGGCATGGACATTCACAACATCGAACTTGTTGCGGGTCAGGGCGGCAAGCTGATTCGCACGGCCGGTGCGGTGGGACGGCTCGCGGCGCGCGAGGGGGGCTGGGCCACGATCATTTTGCCAAGCGGCGAAATGCGTCAGGTTCGCGCGGAGTGTCGCGCGACGGTGGGCCAGCTCGGCAATCTGGATTTCAAGAACATCATTCTCGGCAAGGCCGGGCGCAAGCGGCACCTGGGCCGGCGGCCGCACAATCGCGGCACGTCGATGAACCCGGTGGCGCACCCGCTGGGCGGCGGCGAGGGTCGCAGCGGCGGCGGTCGGCATCCGTGCAGCCCGACGGGCAAGCTGGCCAAGGGCGGCCGGACGCGCAACCCGCGCAAGAATTCGAATCGGCGCATTCTGCGACGGCGCAAGAGTCGTCGGTATGGTCAGGTGTCGTTGAAGCGGCGCAAGTGAGTCGCGATTGAAGGAGTGACGAGGACAGTATGGGACGCAGCCTGAAAAAAGGACCGTTTGTCGATCCCCGCCTCTTCGAGAAGGTGGAGCGGGCGATCCGCGAGAACAGCCACGAGCCGATCAAGACGTGGGCGCGGCGCTGCACGATTCCGCCGGAGTTTGTCGGGCGGACGTTCGACGTGCACAACGGCAAGCAGTTCAAGAAGGTGTTCGTGACCGAAGACATGGTCGGCCACAAGCTGGGTGAGTTCTCCCCGACGCGTACGTGGCGAGGCCACTCGAAGAAGGCAGCCGGCGAAGCGGCCGCAGCGGCGAAGTAACGAGGCCCCGGCGAGGTAGCAAGACATGGCGACGTTTACATCCAAGCATCGATTCGCCCGGATCAGCCCGCGCAAGGCGCGGCTGGTGACCGAGCTGATCGCCGGGCGTCATGTGAATGACGCACTGGATCTTTTGAAGTTCACCAACAAGCGCGCGAGCGTCCTGGTAGACAAGGTACTCCGAGCGGCGATGGCCGATGCCGACGAGCGGGAGGCCGACGTGCGGCGGTTGTTTGTTCACGAGGCGCGCGTCGACGGCGGGCCGATCATCAAGCGTTTCCAGCCGAAGGATCGCGGCCGGGCGCATTCGATTCACAAGCGAACGAGCCACATCGTGGTGACGGTCGGCGAAGGACCGAGAGGCTAAAGGCAACATGGGACAGAAAACGCATCCAATCGGATTCCGAGTCGGCGTCACCGAAGACTGGCGCTCGCGCTGGTACGCGCCGAAGGCGGCGTACGCCGAGTTCCTCATTGAGGACCAGAAGATTCGCAAGCTCATCGATGAGAAGCTCAACCGCACGCCGCCGTTCGCGGGCTGCGCGAAGGTCGAGATCGAACGCACGCGCAACGAGGTGAAGGTCGTCCTGCATACGGCGCGGCCGGGCATGGTCATCGGTCCGAAGGGGGCCGAGGTCGACAAGCTTCGCGAAGCCGTGGAAGACCTGATCGACCGGAAGGTCAGCGTCAACATCATCGAGATCAAGAATCCCGATTTGAACGCCCAGTTGATCGCCCAGGACATCTGCGAACAGCTCAAGCGCCGCGCCTCGTTCCGACGAGCCATGAAGCAGCGGTGTGAACAGGCCATTGGCGCCGGTGCGCTGGGTGTGAAGGTTATCTGCAAGGGCCGGCTCGGCGGCGCGGAAATGTCTCGCATGGAGACGCAGAAGGTCGGCTCGATCCCGCTCCAGACGCTCGACGCCCACGTGGACTACGGTTTCGCGACGGCGTTCACGACGTACGGCGCGATCGGCGTGCGGGTATGGCTTTACAAAGGTCAATATGGCGAGGAAGTCGACGCCGCGGCAGCCGCCGAGGGCGGATCGGCATCGGCGCCGCGCGGTCGACGCGCTCGCGCGTTGCGGCAGCACGGCGGCCCGTCCGGCGGGGCATCGGCGCCGGTTTCGGCACCCGCCGGTGGTGACGGCGCGAACGCGGGTCAGGGAAGCTAACACGAGGGAGTGAGCAGTCATGGCGTTGATGCCATCGAGAGTGAAGTATCGCAAGCACCAGCGCGGCAAGCTGCGCGGCAATGCCACGCGCGGCAACACCGTCTCGTACGGCGAGTTTGGTTTGCAGACGCTTGAGGGCGGATGGATCAGTGGCCGACAGATCGAGGCGGGCCGCATGTGCGCGTCGCACTTCCTTCAGCGGCAGGGTCGCGTGTTCATTCGCATCTTCCCGCACAAGAGCGTGTCGTCCAAACCGCTGGAAACGCGTATGGGCAAGGGCAAGGGCGAGCCGGATTACTGGGTCGCCGTGGTGAAGCCCGGCACGGTGTTGTTTGAGATCGGCGGCGTGGATGAGATCGTGGCGCGGCAGGCACTGGGCGGCGTGGCGCACAAGATGCCAATGCGGTGCCGGTTTGTGAAGCGTCGACACGGAATTTGATGAAAGCGAGTCCGGCGGACGGCGCCGGGGAGCAAGGGCGATGAAGGTAACGGATATACGCGAGCTGAAGACCGACGAGCTTCACAACGAGCTGGATCGATTGCGCCGGCACCTGTTTGATTTGCGCAGTCAGCGCGTGACGGAAAAGCTCGAAGACCCGACGCAACTGGTCAAAACGAAGAAGGACATCGCGCGCCTGCTGACGGTGCTGACCGAGCGAGGTGAGAAGGATGTCGAGCAGAAGCAGATGAAGCTGGAATCGACTGGTGGCGGCCGGGCGGCGAAGGCGACGACGAAGAAAGCATAGTGAGCAAATGGGCACGTTCGATCGTGCCAATGGGTTAAACGATGGCAGCGATGGACACAATGACGACATCCGGTGCGACGGCGCGCAAGAGCCGGCGCACAAAGATTGCGGTGGTTGAGAGCGACCGGGGCAACAAGACGCTGCGGGTGCGGATTGACCGTCTGGTGCAGCACGCGAAGTACGGCAAGTATCAGCGGCGCAAGAGCGTCCTGCACGTGCACGACGAGAAGAACGAAGCAAAGGCCGGCGACGTGGTCGAGATCATGGAATGCCGCCCCGTCAGCAAGACGAAATCGTGGCGACTGCTGCGCGTGGTGCGCAAGGCGATACAGGTGTCGTAATGATTCAGGCAGAGAGCGTAGTGGACATCGCGGACAACACCGGCGCGAAGCGCGCCCTGGTGATTCGCGTGCTGGGCGGTTCGACGGCGCGGGGTTCGTTCACGCGGCGCACGGCGTCGGTGGGCGACATCGTGGTGTGTGCCGTGAAGAAGGCGCTGCCCAACAGCGATTATCTGATGGGGTCTACGCGTAAAGAGCGCGGGACGCGTCGCAAGGTGAAGGCCGTGGTTGTGCGGACCAAGAAGCAGGTTCGCCGGCCCGACGGTAGCTACGTGAAGTTTGACAGCAATGCGGCGGTAATCATCGACGACGAGCGCAATCCGAAGGGAACGCGCATCTTCGGTGCGGTGGCCCGCGAGCTGCGCGAAAAGGGATTCATGAAGATCGTTTCGCTCGCAAGCGAAGTGGTCTGACAGCCCGGGGCCGCCGATCGCGGCGCCGACAAGGGACGGAACAGAGATGGCAGCGAAGATTCGCAAGAACGACTTGGTGGAAGTGATCGCCGGAGACCACAAGGGCGAGCAGGGGCGTGTGCTCCGCGTCGATCCGAAGGGCGATCGCGTCTTCATCGAGGGCGTGAACCTGGTCTATCGCCACCTTCGGCCCAGCCGCACGAATCCGCAGGGTGGCCGCATTCGTAAGGAAGCGGCCATTCACGTGTCGAATGTGCTGCCGGTGGATCCGAAGACGGGCCGAGGCTCGCGCGTGCGGTTCGATGTACAGCGGGATTCGGCCGGCAAGGTGTTGTCGCGCAAGCGCGTGACGCGAAGCGGTACCACGCTGGAAGAGGCGAAGGCGACGGCGACGAAGTGACGAACGGCAGCGCGGCGTAAATTGAATCGCCGTCGTGAAAGTATACGGCCGCAGTTGTCGCGGCCCGAATTGGAAGACGAGACATGGCACGGTTGCAGGATCGGTACAAGAAGGAAGTGCTCCCGGCGCTACAGAAAGAGCTGGGTCGGACCAACGTCCTTTCGATTCCACGTCTGGAGAAGATCGTGGTGTCGATGGGCGTCGGCAAGGCGACCCAGGAGAAAAAGCGGCTGGACGCGGCGGCGAAGGAACTTGCACAAATCACGGGCCAAAAGCCTGTGTTGTGCGTGGCGCGCAAGAGCGTTTCGAACTTCAAGTTGCGCGAGGGGCTGCTGATCGGGGCGAAGGTGACGTTGCGCGGCAAGCGCATGTTCGAGTTCCTGGATCGTCTGATCTGCGTCGCGATTCCGCGTATTCGCGACTTTCGCGGGCTGGACCCGCGCAGCTTCGACGGCCGCGGGAACTTCAGCATGGGCCTGACGGAGCAGACGGTTTTTCCCGAGGTGGACGCGGACAAGGTCGAGTTTCAGCAGGGAATGAACATCACGTTCGTGACGTCAGCCCGGAACGACAACGAGTGCCGGCAGTTCCTGACGCTGTTGGGCATGCCGTTCCGGAAGGACGACAAGGCGGCAACGAATAATTAAGGACGTTTGGCTATGGCGAGAAAGTGCTGGCGGATCAAGGCGAAGGCGAAGCCCAAGTTCAAGGTGCGGGCATACACGCGCTGCGAGGTGTGCGGCCGCTCTCGCGCGGTGTACAAGAAGTTCAAGCTGTGTCGTCTTTGTTTTCGCAACATGGCGCTGGAAGGCAAGATCCCCGGTGTGCGGAAGGCAAGCTGGTAAGGGCAAGCAAGGCTGGATCGGTGTGCCGCGTGAATCGGCCGCCGCAACGAATCGAACGAGAATGAGGCAGACGCATGTGGAGTGACCCGTTAGCAGACCTGTTGAGCCGGATTCGCAACGGCGTCCGGAACCATACGAAGCAGATCATGGTTCCGTTCAGCAGCGTGAAGCTGGCTGTTTGCGATGTGCTGAAGCAGGAAGGCTTCATTGAAGGCGCCGAGAAGATCGACGACGGCAAGCAGGGCGCGTTGCGCATCACGCTGAAGTACGGCCCGCGCGGTGAGCAGGTGATCAACTTCGTGAAGCGCGAGAGCAAGGCGGGCTGCCGCAAATACGTCGCCGTGGACGAGTTGCCGAAGGTGCTCAACGGCATGGGTATTGCGATTGTGTCGACAAGCCATGGCATGATGTCGGATCGGCAGTGTCGTGAGAAGAAGGTCGGCGGCGAGTTGGTCTGCACGGTGTATTGATTGAGCGGTTGGATCGCACGGCGGCCGGAATCGCCGCGATTGAGGACAGGAAGATGTCACGAGTAGGAAAAAAGCCGATTGCTCTGCCCGGCGGCGTGAAGCCGACGATCCAGGGCGACCAGATCAGCGTGACCGGTCCGAAGGGCACGCTTTCGTTTCGTCATGCGCGCGGCGTCAAGGTCGCACACGACGCCGGGGCCAACACGATCGTGGTCTCGCGCGACGGCGACACCTCCCAGCATCGCGCGCTGCACGGCACGACCCGCGCCCTTCTCCAGAACATGGTGGCCGGGGTCAGCACCGGCTATGAGCAGAAAATGGAGATCTACGGCACGGGCTATAGCTGCGCTCTTCAGGGGCAGACGCTCGAATTGAATGTGGGCTATTCGCATCCGATCAAAGTGCCGATTCCCGCGGGAGTGAAGGTGACCATTGAGGTCGCCCAGACAAAAGGTGACGAGACGCCGGCCAAGCTGACGATCGCCGGCATCGACAAACAAGTTGTCGGAACCGTGGCGCGTGCGGTGAAGGATGCGCGGCACCCCGAGCCGTATAAGGGCAAGGGCGTTCGGTATCTCGGTGAGCAGATTCGGCGCAAGGCTGGCAAGGCGTTTGCCGGCACCGGTGCCTAAGCAGGCGATGGGTTGGTGAAGCGATGAAAAAATTGAAGCTCAAGCAAGTGCGTCATGACCGCCGCAAACTGCGCGTTCGCGGCAGTGTCCTGGGCACGCCGCAGCGTCCGCGGCTGACCGTTTTCCGCAGTCTGCAGAACATCAGCGCGCAGCTGGTGGATGATCTAAGCGGCCGGACGCTCTGCGCGGCGTCCACGGTCGACAAGACACTTGCCGAACAGGTGAAGTATGGCGGCAACTGCAAAGCCGCCGCGCTGGTCGGCCAGGTGATTGCCGAGCGGGCGCGGATGAAGGGAATCAAACAGGTGGCGTTCGATCGGAACGGCCGGCATTTTCATGGTCGCGTGAAGGCGCTTGCCGAGGCGGCGCGCAAGAGCGGCCTGGAGTTCTAACGAGAGACGGAAGAATCAAGCATGGCGATTCGCAGGCGACAACAGCAGACGGCGCGGGACGAGCAATCCGGCCCGTCGTATGACGACAACGTGGTGAAGGTTTACCGATGCGCGAAGGTGGTCAAGGGCGGCCGTCGGTTCAGCTTCGCCGCGCTGGTCGTGGTAGGCGACCGTAACCGCCGTGTCGGTTTCGGCTACGGCAAGGCCAATGAGGTGCCCAACGCCGTCGAGAAGGGCCGCAAGGCCGCGACGCGCGCGATGCGACCGGTCCCGTTGAGTGGTTCGACGATTCCGCACGAGGTCGTCGGGCGATTCGGATCGAGTCGCGTGAAGCTGCTCCCGGCGTCGGAGGGAACGGGCGTCATCGCCGGCGCGAGTGTGCGCGCGGTGTTGGAGCTGGCCGGTGTGAAGGATTGCCTGACCAAGGCGTATGGATCGAGCAGCCCGAAGAATCTGGTCAAGGCGACGATGAACGCGCTGCTGATGTTGCGCGATCGATCGACGGTAGAGAAGTTGCGCGGCGTAACGTTGTCTGCCTGAAAGTGCGGTCGCATGTAGACCGCTTAACGAGACGAGAACGGCGAGTATGAACATCACAGAAATCACCAAGAGAGCCGGAGCTAAACCGCCGCGAAAGCGCGTTGGGCGCGGCGAGGGCAGCGGCTGGGGCAAGACTTCCGGCAAGGGCCACAAGGGACAGAACGCCCGATCCGGCGGTGGCGTCGGCGCGCGAGGCGTCTTGAGCGAAGGCGGTGTGTTCCCGCTGTTTCGACGCATTCCGAAGGTGGGGTTCAACAACAAGAACTTCGCCGTACGGTACCAGGTCGTCAACGTCTCGGATCTGGATAAGCGCTTTGACAACGGCGCGCACGTGACGGCGGCGGCCCTCTGGGAGGCTGGCTTGATTCGCGATGCAAAAGCGCCGGTCAAAGTGCTGGGCGACGGCGCCATCGCCAAGAAGCTAACGGTCGAAGCCGAGCGGTTCAGCGCCGATGCATTGAAGAAGATCGAATCGGCTGGCGGCAAAGTGACTCGCCTCGGCCCGCAACCGAAGAAGAAGTTCGTCAAGCGCCCGGCGGCGGCCAAGAAGGCCTCGCCGGACGTCGAAGGCGGCGAAGACAATCCGGCCAAGGATGCAAAGCCCTCGAAGGAATCAAAGCCGGCCAAGGAATCCAGGGCCAAGGGCACCCCGGAAGGTAAAGGGAGCGAATCGGCCTAAGTGGGCTGCGTCGATGTCGGCGCGGTGAGTGGGTGGAGTAACGAAGCGGGCGTGGCGGAGCGATGCCTGCGGAAGGACGCAAGAGCGCGATGTTTAAGGCTTTTCTGAACATCTTCAAGGTGAAGGACCTGCGGAACAAGATTCTGTTCACGCTGGGGTTGCTTGCCGCCTATCGAATTGGCTTCTATGTCCCGCTTCCCGGCGTCGATCAGGAGCAATTGACGCGGCATTTCCAGAATATGGGCGGCGACGGCGGCGGTATGCAGCAATTGACCGAGTATTTCGCCCTGTTCAGCGGCGGCAGTCTCCAGCAGAGCACGATCTTTGGTTTGGGTATCATGCCGTACATCTCGGCATCGATCATCTTCCAGCTCTTGGGCACGGTGATCCCGGCCCTGGAGAAGCTGCGCAAAGAGGGCGAGGCCGGCCGCAAGAAGTTGCAGGAATACACGCGCTACGCGACGGTGGGCATTTGCATCATTCAGGGGGCGTTCTGGTTGCGCTACATGCAGGCGTCGCGTCTGGTCTTCGCCGAGTATGCCGACATCAGCGCGAGTTTTACGCCGACGATTTGTTTCTGGCTGATCGGTATCACGGCGATGACCGCCGGCACGTTGTTCCTGATGTGGTTGGGCGAACAGATTGATGAGTACGGCATCGGCAACGGCGTGAGCCTGATCATCATGTCCGGAATTCTCGCGCGAATGCCGACCGCGATTCTCGAAGTCGCGCAGAACACCTCGATGGAAGTCGGCGGCACGGCGCAGTTCGGCCCTGCGAAGATTGTCTTCCTGATCCTGGCGTTTGTCGGCGTCGTCGCCGGGTCGATTCTCATCACCCAGGCCCAGCGGCGTATTCCGATCCAGCAGGCTAAGCAGACGCGCGGCCGTCGCGTTTGGGGCGGTCAGCGTCATTACCTGCCGCTGCGCGTCAATCATGGCGGCGTCATGCCGATCATCTTCGCGAGCAGCTTGCTGATCTTCCCGCACTTGATTCTCGATTGGCTGGCGAAC
This sequence comes from uncultured Planctomycetaceae bacterium, assembly GCA_964592235.1. Taxonomy (GTDB): domain Bacteria; phylum Planctomycetota; class Phycisphaerae; order UBA1845; family UTPLA1; genus PLA3. The sequence continues at coordinate 96,871 of CAZQCF010000002.1, read as the reverse complement.
ATGTTTCCGACCAGTGGTTTTCTAAGCATGCTGTCGTCAGAATTCCGGCGATCTGGTTTCCTGTATGTATTGAGCTACATCGTGCTGGTGTACTTCTTCGCATACTTCTGGACGACCGTGCAGTTCCAGCCGAAGGAGATGGCGAATCAGCTTCGCGACTACGGCAGCTTCATTCCGGGGCTACGGCCGGGCAAGCGCACCGCGGATTATCTTGAGACCGTCATGACTCGCATCACTTACGTCGGTGCGGGTTTCCTTGCAGCGATCGCGATCATTCCGCAGGTCGCCGCGGCGGCGATGGAAATCCCGATGGGCATCGCGTCGTTCCTGGGCGGAACCGGTTTGCTGATTGTGGTGAGTGTCGGGCTGGACCTCGTGCAGCGCATCGAGGCCAACCTGATCATGCGAAATTACGGCGGCTTCCTGGATGAATCGGGAGGAACTCGAATCAAGGGAGCCTACGCGTGAACCTGATCCTGCTGGGGCCGCCGGGCGCCGGGAAAGGCACCCAGGCGGTGAAGATCGCCGAGGCGTTCGATCTCGTGCACCTGTCCAGCGGAGACATTCTGCGGGCGGAGCGCAAGAACCAGACGGAGCTCGGCAGGCAGGCACAGGAGTACATGGACAAAGGCGTGCTCGTTCCGGATGACTTGATCCTCTCTATGATGATCGGGCAAATCGGGCGAATCGACGCAGGGCGAGGCTTCTTGCTGGACGGGTTTCCTCGAACGCTGGCGCAGGCAGAGGGGCTTGATCAGCGCCTGGAAGCAGCCGGGAGACGGATTGATCGCGTGGTGAACATTGTGCTGTCCGACGAGATCGTGACGAAGCGCCTGACCGGGCGCTGGTCCTGTCCGCAGGATGGCCGAGTGTACCACGAGATGTTCTCTCCGCCGAAGGCGTCAGGAAAGTGCGACGCGTGTGGAACGGCTCTGACGCGCCGAAAGGATGATGAACCGTCGGTGGTGGCGCAGCGCCTCCGGACGTATCACGAAGAGACGCGGCCGCTGGAAGCCTATTATTCCAATCGCGGCCTGATGGCGAACGTGGATGGTTCGGCGGAAGTGAGCGCGGTGACGGACGCGATCCGGAAGGTTTGTCAGGCAGTATGAGAGACGGACTGGCACAACATCCGGAGCGCGCGGCGCGGGCAGGCTCGAGCATGGCGGTACTAAAGAGTCCGCGCGAAATTGAATTGATGCGTTCCGCCGGCCGCGTCGTGTATCAGGTCTTGCAGCGAATGCGCGAGATCGTGCGACCGGGCATCAGCACGGAGGTGCTGGGCGCCGAAGCGGACAAGCTGATCGCAGAGGCCGGCGGCACGGCTTTGTTTCGCGGGGTAAAGACGCCCGCGACGAAGTTCCCGTTCCCGTCGGCGGTTTGCGTAAGCGTGAACGAGGAAGTGGTCCACGGGATTCCGGGGCCGCGCGTGTTGAAAGATGGCGACGTCGTCAGCATCGACTGCGGCGTTCGCATGAAAGGTTACTGCGGCGATTCGGCGACGACGTTGCCGGTCGGCCGCATTCACCCCGATGTGAAGCGTCTGTTGGACGTGACGTCGGGCGCGTTGGAGCTGGCGATTCGCGAGATGCGGCCGGGCCGCATGTGGAGTGAAGTCGCCGGCGCCATGCAGCAATATGTCGAATCGGCGGGCTTCTCGGTCGTACGGGAGTTCGTCGGTCACGGCATCGGTCAGGGTATGCACGAGGAGCCGAAAGTTCCGAACTACACCGACCGCAAGCAGCGCAAAACCGACTTTCGGCTGGAGCCGGGTCTGGTGCTGGCGGTCGAACCGATGGTGAACATGGGATCGGCCGAAGTGCGTGCGGGCGATTCAACGGGCTGGCCGCAGGTGACGAAGGATGGTCGCTGGTCGGCCCATTTTGAACACACGGTGGCGGTGACGCCAACGGGTGTGGACGTATTGACGGACGGTCGATGACGGTCGTCCAGGGCGCGATCGCGCCGGAGGAAGTGCGATGAAAGTTCGAAGCAGTGTTCGGCGCATCTGCGAGAATTGCAAATTGATCAAGCGCAAGGGCGTGATCCGGGTGATTTGTTCGTCCAATCCGCGCCACAAGCAGAGGCAGGGTTGAGACGGCGGGCCGGCGTGCCCCTTGAAGGAGTCATGATATGCCGCGTATTGCAGGCGTGGACATTCCGAACGAGAAGCGGGTCGAGATCGCGCTTCAGTACATCCATGGGATCGGTCCGCATCTGTCCCGTGTGATTCTGAAGGAAGCTGGGATCGCCCCGGATGTCCGCGCGAAGAACCTGACAGAAGACGAAATCAGCCGCATCGCCGGCATCATCGACCGCAACTACGTGGTCGAGGGTCAGCTCAAGCGCCAGGTGTCGCAGAACATCGCGCGGCTGAAGGACATCCAGTGCTACCGGGGTCTGCGCCATCGGCGCGGCCTGCCGGTGCGCGGTCAGCGCACGCGGACGAACGCGCGAACGCGCAAGGGTCCGAAGAAGACGGTCGCGGGCAAGAAGGGCGTGAAGGAATTGCGCAGCTAGGGCTGCAACGAGGTAATCGGCGCAGCCGCCCATGCGATGCGCTGCCTGAACGAGGAGTACGACGAGCGTGGCAAAAGCAGCAGGCGCAAAGAAGAAGACGCGGCGGAACGTGGCGCGAGGCATCGCGCACGTGAAGGCGTCTTTCAACAATACGACCGTGACGATCACCGACACCAACGGCGAAGTGCTGTGCTGGCAGTCGGCGGGCACGGTTGGTTTCAAGGGAACGCGCAAAAGTACGCCGTTCGCGGCGCAGCGGGCGGGCGAGCAGGCCGCTTCGGCCGCGCGCAAGTTCGGCCTGTCGGAGATTGAAGTCCGCGTGAAGGGTCCGGGGAGCGGTCGCGAGTCGGCCATTTCGGGCTTGCAGTCAGGCGGCCTGCGAATTTTGAGCATCGAAGACGTGACGCCGCTTCCGCATAACGGTTGCCGGCCGGCGCGCAAGCGGCGCGTGTAGCCAGAAGGATTGTTTGAATGGGAAGATACATCGGACCAGTTTGTCGGCTTTGTCGGCGCGAAGGCATCAAGCTGATGCTTAAAGGGTCGCGGTGCGAAAGCGCCAAGTGCCCGATGGAGAAGCAGGGTCGCAACATGCCGCCGGGCCAGGCCAAGGCGTTTCGCCGCGGCCAGGGCAGCGAGTACGGCAAGCGCCTGCGCGAGACGCAGAAGGTGAAGCGCTACTACGGCCTGTTTGACACACAGTTCCGGCGATACTTCGAGCGCGCGGCGCACACGGCCGAGAACACCGGCACGGCGCTGCTGACCATGCTCGAGCGCCGGCTGGACAACGTGGTCACCAAGCTGGGCTTCGCGCCGTCGCGTCGCGCGGCGCGCATCTCGATCGGTCACGGGCATTTTTCCGTGAATGGCCACTGCGTCAACAAGCCGGGGTACCTCGTGCGACCCGGTGACAAGATCACCGTGAACAAGCGCGAAGGCAGCAAGAAGATGGTTAAGCATTGGGTGGACCTGGATCCGAATCGCCCGGTGCAGGGATGGCTGAAGCTGGACGGCAGTCAATTGGAAGGCCAGGTCGTCGCCATGCCCGGCCGCGAGGACGTGCAGATTCCCGTTGAAGAGCAGCTTATCGTGGAGTTCTGTAACCGATGATCGCGGCAGAAGAGAAATTGAAAATACCGGCCGAGCCGGGCTTGTCCCTGGGCGTCGAGCCGAACGATTATGTTGGCGCTTCGGCGTCAGAAGGAACGTCACGCCGTTCCCGGGAGGTCAGAGCGATGCGAATTAGGTGGCGAGGTTTGGAGTTGCCGACCCGCGTGGTGCGGGATGACGCGACCAGCACGCCGACGTATGGGCGATTTTTGATCGAGCCGTTCGAGCGTGGTTTTGGAACCACGGTTGGAAACAGTCTGCGCCGCATCCTCTTGAGCAGCCTGGAAGGCGCCGCAGTGACGCATGTCCGGCTCAAGGGCGCGGACCATGAGTTCATGTCGATTCCTGGCGTCCTGGAAGACGTGACCAATATCATTTTGAATGTGAAGTCGCTCATCGTCCGCTTGAGCGGCGAGACCCCCAAGGCCATGCGCGTCAACGTCAAGGGTCAGGCCAAGACGATGACACCTGTCCGCGCGGAGCAGATCGTCTGCGATCCGGCCATTGAAATCATCAACAAGGATCAACTGCTCTGCACGCTGACGGACGCGGCCGAGTTCGACATGGAGATGACGGTCGCCCACGGGCGCAGCTATGCGACCGCCGACGACAACAAGCAGGGTGAGGATCAGGTCATCGGGATCATCCCGGTCGACTCGATCTTCAGTCCGGTGAATCGCGTTCGCTACCGGGTCGAGGACACGCGCGTCGGCCAGCGCACGAACTACGACCGACTTGTGCTGGAGATCTGGACCAACGGCACGATCACGCCGGAGATGGCGCTGGTGGAAGCCGCCAAGATTCTCCGCAAGCACCTCAATCCGTTCGTTCAATACTTCGAGCTGGGCAGCGGCCTGGCGATCGAGACGGCCGACGGACAGAGCGATGTGGCATCCGGCGGGCCGGATGAGGGAATTCTGGCGATGCCCATTTCGCGGCTGGAGTTGTCGGTCCGGTCGAGCAACTGTCTTGCGTCGGCGCAGATCGCAACGATTGGCGAGCTGGTGCAGATGGATGAAGGCAGTCTGTTGAAGCTTCGCAGCTTCGGGAAGACCTCGCTGAACGAGGTGAAGCGCAAGCTGGCGGAGCATGGACTGTCGCTCAAGGATGGCCAGCCGATCGACGAGAGCGGCGAGATGGACGAAGAGGCGGGCGACGAAATGCAAACGTCTCCGGGAATGCTGGGCGGCCTGGACTCCGGGTCGATGCCGGCGCGGGGTGCACTGGATTCGATGAGCGGTCATTATACGCCGCCGCCCTCGAACGATCCCGCGGCCAGTAACCCGGGGTTTAACGGCTAGGTGGACAGTTTTACCCTGCGTGGAATCGCGCCGCGCGGCAGGCAATGTTGAAGAAGAGAAGGTAAGGCACCATGCGACATAAGAAATCAGGACGACACCTGGCCCGCACGACGGCGCACCAACTGGCCATGCGCCGAAATATGGCGCAAAGCCTGTTTCAATATGGCCAGATTGAAACAACGCTAATCAAGGCGAAGGAAGTGCGGCCGTTTGTGGAGCGATTGATCACGCTCGCCCGCCGGAACACCCTCGCGAGCCGCCAGCGGCTCACGGCGATGCTGAACGACCGCGCCTGCATCCTGCCTGATCAACAGGAAGCGTATGAGTCCATGAGCTATGCCGATCGCGATCGGGTGCTGCGCGCACGGACCGGCCGCCGGCATCGGACTGGCGCGGTTCCAGCGAGTTACAACAAGAACAAGTTTACATTTGTCGCAACGTCAGTTGTTCATCACCTGGTGACCGACATCGCGCCGAAGTTTGCCGATCGCCCCGGTGGCTACACACGGATTGTGCGTCTGGCCAAGCGACGCATCGGTGATGGGACGGACCTTGCCCTGTTGCAGTTGGTCGGGTTTGACGATCAGAAGCCGACTGATTTGAAGAAGCTGGTCGGCTCCAGACGGAGGAAGACGGCCGAGCGCAAGCGGGCTCTGGAGGGCAAGCGCACAAAGTCCGGTAAGGCTGCGGCCAAGGCGGCTCCCGCTCCAACTGCGAAAGTGGCTGATCCGGCGGCAGAGTGACGCGTAACTGACATTTCCGGGGCCGCCCATGTCCGGTCCGTGTATTTTCTGCAAGATCGTCGAGGGGGCCGTTCCGTCTCGGCAGGTCTATTCCGATGAGCATTGCGTGGCGTTTCTGGACATTTCCCCGCTCGCGCCGGGGCACACGCTTGTCGTGCCGCGCCGCCACGTGACGAATCTTCTGGATTGCTCTGCTGATGCACTCGTCGCAGTGACCCGTGCGCTGCCGCGCATCGCGTCCGCTGTGGTTGCCGCGACCGGTGCGACCGGACTAAATCTGCTTCAAAACAGCGGCGCGAGCAGCGGGCAGGTGGTCATGCACCTGCACTTTCACTTAATCCCGCGCCGTGAAGGCGACGGCCTGGGCTATCGGTGGAACGCGGGCTCCTATCAAACCGGTGAAGCCGAGGCGCTGCAGGATCGAATCACCCAGTTGCTCCAAGGCTGACCATTCGTGTTCAATGTGCGGCGCTATCACGCGTGCGGGGTGCCGCGTATAATCGCGGTGCGGTGCGGGTTTCGTCGCGGCGCGCGGGAGGGCAGACTGGATGCTTGACAAGCGAGGCGAGGTCGAGGGGGCTGGTAGGTTCGTGGGCGGAAGGGGGCGGGCCTTCGTTATCGCGGTCGCTTTGATGGCCGTCTCGGTGCCGGCGGGCGCCAGTGAGCCGAATACGGCTGTGTCGGCCTTTCATGGTGCGGCCGATCATCCCTCGCTGAAGATCCTTCCATACCGATTCGAGCGGGCGGAAGCGAATTTCGCTGATATGGTTGCCTTCCCTGGCGGGGTTTCGCTGATGGGGAAGGCCATGGAATGGGGCGATCTGGTCCTGCTTTATCGAGCCGATGGCCGTGCGGATGTTTTTCGCAGGGAAGACGTTGAGGCGCTCCGCTTGCGACGGTTTCGGCGCCATGTGGAAAAGCCGAAGACGGCTGATCTCACAGTTGGCTACATTGAGCGTCTGCCGCGCGATGTCAGTTATCAGGGCCATGTCGTGCAGTCTGACGGTTTGGCGCGTTTGGACGAAATCGCGTCCAAGGCCGCGAGCCAGACGCCGGCCGGGCAAGACACGACGTTTCGCGTTCACGTTCGCAACGCGGGCTTCGCGTCGTCATCCCGTTGCACGTGGAGAGTGCTCGTGGATGGGAGGGAAATCGCGGCGGGGGATTTGGCGGAAATGGCCGCTGGCGATGAGGCCATCGTCGAAGCCCGATGGAAGTGGGATCCGGCGGGCAAGTTGCTGCGTGTCGAATTGAATCCAGACAACGCGGCATTGGACTGGCTGAAATGGAACAACGTACGAGAAGAGTCGCTGGCGGCGCAGGCCGTCGCCGTGGTCGTCGACCGTTCTTATTACGAGCGATTTCGCCAGTACCCAAACCTGATGGACTCGTTCTGTTTCGAAGACTGGATGGCCGCGCAGTTGGGGTCGCTTAACGCGCTCTTTGCTGACTCGGTGTATCCGTCTTCGCCGAATGGGATTCAAGAGCGCATACGGTGCGATCGCATCCTGGTCGTGGATGATCCGAATCTGCCCCGTCACCGTGATGTATGGATGTCGACGCTTCGACGAGGCGGAAGCGTCGACGGGCTGCCGGAGTATGCGGCGCTGATCGTGTTGGACGACGTGGGCGACGATCGCTGGGACCTGTACCAGCCGCTCAAGACGGATTGGAATCTCCTGGGGCGCATCGCATCGCAGCTTGGGCTGGTTGACTGGACCGCGACAGACACGCGTCTGGACCAATGCCTGGCCGTGAATCGGTTCGAGCGCTACGTTCAGCGGCAGCATTTTTTCCCGTACCCCAATACGTTCATGTATCAGCACGGGCCGTTTCGGTTCAGTGAGGTTTGTGCAGGATACTTGAACCGCACAGCGGGCAAGCCGCGAGGTGTGCGCGGGGAGTTTCTGTACGACGTTCCCGAGACGATCACGCTGGACGTTCGCGCGTGCAATGGCGCGCCGCTTGAAGGGGTGCGAGTCGATGCCTACCAGCTGCAGTCTGACGGTGAGCTGAAGGGCTACATCGCCGGCACCGGGCCGCGCGACCCGCTTTATTCGACCGTGACGGGGCCGGACGGGCGCGTGGACCTGCTCAATCAGGATGCTCCGTCGCATCAATCGCCCGGTGGCTACACGCTGCGGGCCAATGCATTCGGCCGAATTGCGACCGATGGGTCGAACGGCCTGATGCTGTTGAAGTTCCAATCCGGCGAGGCGGAGGAGTATCACTTCCTGCGGCTCTTTGATGCGAATGTCGCATGCCTGCGCGGGAACAAGAAGCAATGGATGATCGAGGTACGCACGAACTTCGGCGTGCCGGATGGACCGAAGTCCGTGCTCACGATTCCGATTCTCATGGACGATCGCAAGAGCAAATCGCCGCCGATGCAGGCGACGTGGACGATGCCACCCATTCCCGATCCGACGACGATCGAGGAGTTTCGCATTTACAAGCGGATTGGCCTGGGTGGGGACAACGATTACCCGAATGCACTGGTCGGCACGTTGCGGCGCATCAGTCGTCGCTGGTCTCTGGTCTATGAAGGAACGTATTTTGATCCGACCCACGTCCTGAATGATCGCTATTCACGTGATACGTTCTACACCGTCGCGCCGGTTGATCGACAAGGTCGGCAGGGATCACTTGCGCCGCCGGGATTCCTCGCGCACGACAAGTATCCTCGCAAATTCGCGATCGATGTCGATTGCGCGTTCATCACGCTGGGTGGACCGGGACCCATGCAGATGCTCCGCTGGGACGGTGACATCGGCACGCATCCCTTCGGGCCGCGCACCATCATGGCGCCGGGCTATCGACCTGATTTCGCCGGTATTGCTGTGACGGCTGATCATCAGCTTGTGGTGAGCGATCCGACCAATCACGTCCTGGCGTTTTACGATCTTCGGGGCGATTTGCAGCAGATCATCCCATCTCGCGCGTATTGGCCCGGTTTCTCCAGCGATAAGCCCGGTGAGTTCTTCGAGCCGGTCGACGTCGCCGTGGACGGGAACGGGCGGATGTACGTGGCCGATCGAGGCAACAACCGCGTGCAGGTCCTCGATGCGCAGGGGCACCACCTGGCCAATTTCGATGAGGGTTTCCGCTTTGACGGGCCGCACGCCGTGGCGTACTCGAACGGGCACATCGCCGTAACGGATCAGGCGGGTCAGCGCGTTCGGCTGTACGACATTCGCGATGGCAGTGAGAAACTGGTTCGCGAGCTGACGGACCTTGTCGAGGCGGACCGCGCCCTGGTCAGTCGGAGCGGTCGCCTGTTTGTAACGGGGTTCAATCCGATCTCCAAGGAGCACGGGCTGATGATCTGGGCGAAGGACAACGACGTGCAGCCCGTGGAGACGAGGACGAATGTCGATATGGGTCTTGTTCACGAGCCGCGCGGGTTGTACCTGTACACCAATACGCTGGATCAGGATTACGCGTATTTCGTGAACATCTTCCCGTTTGACGTTCGGCGCATGTTGATGGAGTGAGGGCGGATGGCGCGGTGTTGTTGTTCGAGCGCTGCCGCGCCGATCGCCCGTTCGACGTCGCCATCAGGGCGCGAGCCAGCCGTCCCGCGTTTCGTCCGGCCAATCCTTTCCGAGCGGTTGGGGCGCTTCCGCCTTCCAGTGTGCCAGTTCTCCGCCATCCTTCCCGTCGGCGGATTTGATCGGCCGAACAAACGTAAACTCGGCGTTGTTGCGCCAGGACGGGACAATCTGCGCGCGGTCGACAACGTCTTCGGACTGGACGGCCTTGGTCTCCCCGCTTGCGAAGTCATAGAGGTACACACGGCCCTTCAGTCCGGGTATGAGCACGCGCTGCTCGTCCGGAGAGAGCTGGAAGAGTGCGGAAGTCATTTCAATCGGCTCGTTGAAATCACGCGGCAAGACCCGCAGCACGGATGCAGGCGTTCGTGGATCAAGCATGAAGAGCGTCCATCGCTGGGGCATGTCGCGATTGGTCGCGGGTAACGAGAACTCGACCGATGAGAACATCAGCCGCCCGTCGCAGAGCGCCCGCACGTTAAACAGCTGGCTGAAGAGGATGCCAACATGATCCTCCTGCTTGTTGAACGTCGCCAGCAGGGCTCCGTCATCACCGGCAACCTGGATCGTGGAAACGCTTCCGAGCGTCACGTCCGACTCGTTTCCGCCATCGGCCGGGCCACACAGGTACACAAGGCTCTTTCCGTCGGCGCTCCAATCATATCCCATCGCGACATTTGCATGAATCAGTCGCGCGTCACCGCCTTCGGTTGACAGTACGTACAAGCCGACGGCGTCCTTGTGCGTGGAAGCGGATTTCGCCAGGTAGGCGACGGCTTTGCCCGATGGGGACACAGCCGGCATCCACATTTCATCGAGCGAGCGGCGCAGCACCTTTCCGGGCGTCAGCTTGTCACGCGCGAAGTCGAAGCGTTGCAGCGTCCAGATCGTGGCGTGGGCCTCGCGAAAGGCGGCCCAGGTGTCACCGAGTTTTTCGGGGAGTCCTTCGCGGAGCTTATCGCGCAGATAGAACAGGATCGCCGCGTCCATGCCCGGTGTGTGCGAATCCTGCGGGGTGAGTTTGAACTGGTTCCAGTCGCCGTCGTACGCCAGCACGCGTTCCTTTGCAGAGCGAGCAGCCGACTCGATCTCCTGAATCTGTTGCGGCGAGTAGATGGGGGCGATCTGTTCCCAACCCTCCACTTCCTGTGCATACGCCACCGCCAGTCGCCGGTTATCGTGGAACCACGACGTTCGCGCCGCGGTGCAATCGAGTCGCGCGCCGAGGAGTTTTCCGTCGCCGTCGGCAAAGCGCAGCCCCTTATTGGTCGAAATGGCCGCGGTGTTGCCGTCGTGCGACCAGACGACGCGTTTTTCGGGGATGCACGCGGAGGATGGGAGCAGAAACAAGCTTGCAGCGATGAGTGCGAATTGGCGGTTCATGATCCTTATCCAGGTTGGGGCAGCATGAGGGGTGAGGTCCAGTTCAGTGAAGGGGATTGCGGCGAGGCGTCTGCCTTGGTGCGCCGAAGACGATCGATTGACCAGAACCCCGTGGCGGCGTGTACGCTGTCGGCCACGAGAATTGCAGAATTGGGCGCATCTCGCGCGGCAGGCGTCGAGACCGAGCGCGACCCGGCGAAGAATGCGAGTCCAATCGCAGCTGCCGCGGCCAATCGCTCAAGACCGGCAATTCGCCAAATCGGCGGCCGTGCGACCCGAAGGGGCGGCAGAGCAGTCGGCCGGTTCGAGGGTGGTGCGGCCAGCGCCCTGCGCACGTGACGGACTGTTGAAGCGATTTCCTGTTCGCCGCACACGTCAGGTGGCAGCGAAGCGAGGTAAGCCTCGAGCAGGGCCTCGGTGTCGGCGCTTAACTCGCCCAGCTCGCGGTCGAGGATGAGTCGTTGAAGCGTTGCAGTATCCATCAGACAACTCCCAGGTCCCCGGAATTGTTACGAAACAGGCGGCGTTCTCGCCGTTTGCTCCCGCGGCGCGAAGCGCCGTCGCAAGGTCTCGACGGCGTGGTGGATTCTTGATCGCACGGTCCCGACAGGCACGTCGAGCGCTTCGGCGATTTCCGCGTAAGACATCTCGTCTCGAAGGCGCAGCTCGAGTACCTCCCGCTGGGCACCAGGCAGCCGTGCCATGGCAAGGCGAACTTCTTCCAGGCGCTCATCGGTGCTGACGATCACGGCCGGCACGTCCATTTCATCCGACGCCGAAAGATGCGGCCGTCGCCGGCGAAGGTGATCGCGGAGATGGTTCCGAGCGATCCCGATCAGCCATGCACGGGGCGACACGGCTGCATGGTAGCCACGCGGGTCAGATGCAATCGTGACAAACGTCTGTTGCAAGAGTTCCTCGCAGTCGTGAGCGTTGGCCAGGCGGGCGCGCAGATAGGCCAGGATCATCGGTCCGTGTTCTTCGTACGCGTCTTGCAGCCATTGCTGATTCATGGGTTCGACGCTGCAGTTCAGCGCCGCCGCTCATCCTAAGAGTGGGAGGAGAACGGTCCCAGGTTCAACGATTTTCGGGATTATCTAATTGACCGGTAAGTACTTGAGGGGACAATAGTTACGGATGAAGAGAGTGGTTTCAGGGGATCTGGGCCTGGATGCGGCTGATCTTCTCCTCCACGTCCGGGCCGTTCTTGATGCGTTGGGCCTCGCGATAGGCCAGCAAGGCCGCGGTCATATCCCCGCGCAGAAAAGCCTTGTCGCCGCGGTCCATGGCGCTGCCTCGCTTCGCTTGAAGAATTTTCTCCTGCACGTGCGCTTGGGCGGACTCGGGAAGCTGCGGCAGGGCACTGCGATAGAGCTGCTCGGCTTCCTCGAATTGATTGGCGGCCATGGCGGCGTCGCCTCGTTTCACAAGTCTTGCGGCCTCAAAGGCCGGAGCGAACCGGTCCATCTGTCGACGCGCTTCGTCCGTATCTGCGTTGTAGAGAGAATTGCGAAGCAGATCTTCGCTTGCCAGAACGTCTCCGGCGGCGATCGCGCGTTTGGCTTGCTCGAGGAAGAGGTGGGCGCGCGCCGTCTTGAGCTTGGTTTCCACTTCGGCGGTCGGCGCCGCTTCGCTGGCGCGCTCGTAGGAGCTGACGGCGAGATTGTAATCGCGGGCCATGAGCGCTTCATCGCCCGTCAGAATCCACTCAAACCGATTCTTAGCGTCGATAATCTCCTTGCGCAGGTCGCGCGTTTCGCTCGTGATGCGAATCGCTTCAGACTGGCTCAAGCTGCCCAGGGCTGCCGCGAAATCATCGCGTAAGAGAAGACGCCGCGCATCCTTGAGCGACTGGCGATAGCGATAATCCCGCTTCGCCGATTCCAGTGCTTCGCGCAGCGATTCCGAATTGGCGCCACCTTTTCCAACCTGCTCCTCGTATGCGGCAAAGGCGCGTTCAGCGGCGGCGAAGTCATCGCGAGCCAGGGCTTCCATTCCCTCGGTGACCAATCGCTCGCTATCCTTCTTCTCCCACATTCGCGACTGAAGTTCCTGAATGCGGAACGTTTCGACTCCCTGCTCGCGCGCTGAAGCCAGACGCAGTTGAACCGCTTCGTAATCGCCACGGTCCAGGGCACGATAGGCTTCGAAAAGCTCCAGCCATCCTCCGGCCGCGCGCTGCAACGAAACGTCGGTGGGATCAGTAAGTTTCATGTTCGCCAATTCTCGGAAGCGCGAGCGGGATTCCTCCAATTGGCCGGCTCGGTAAGCGTCCTCCGCAAGGGTGAAGATGACGCGCGCGGGGCTGCGCATCGAGCCTTGGAAATGCGACTGCCACGCCCATTTGCCACCATAAGTAGCGACGGCGATCAACAGAGCGGCGGCAAACGCGCTCTTCAGGATTCGCGGGTAGCGTTTCTTGTAGCTTTCATGGGCTTCCGGGGCCGGAGGCACATGCCCGATGCGCGGGATAACCCGCGCGGCTGGAACAGGTGACCGGGAAGTTCGACGCGTCGAGCGGCGCGGGGTCGCCGTCCGAGTTGGGATGCGTGGCTCGGCGGGTGTAGCCTGTTCAGAGCGGTGCGAGGCCGTTGCCTGGTTGGTTGTAACCGACGTGGCTGGCCGCACGGTGAAGGGTTGCGTGGTCGGTCGGAATGCCGCATTGCGCACAGGCGACGAAGCGGGCTCGCGCAGAGGCGGTTGTCCTTGTTGGGAAGCCGAAGCCGCCGATTGCCAAATCGGCGTCGGCGCAGCCACGTGGGCGCGATCAGGCGCCGGCGGCGTGCGCGGGATGGCGGGGGCGCGCGGCTTGACGTGCGGCGCGGGTTTTGCCAACGTGCGGGCTGCCGCCAGCGTGTCGATTGCCTCGTCGATGGAGGTGAATCGATCCTCCAGGCGTTTTGCCGTCATGCGCTCAATAACGTTCGCGAGGTGCTGCGGCACGAGCGGATTGACGGCATCGGCACGAGGCAGCGAAAGGCTCTCGTTGGCAACCCAGTCGATCCATCGACCCATGCCTGCGGGACCGGTACCGGCATTTTGCGCGATGAACTGCTCCATGGCGCGGCGGCCGATGCAGATTTCATAGAGTGTCATGCCGAGGCTGTAAACATCGACGCGGTCGTCGTACCCCTGTTCAAGCAGAAGCTCGGGGGCAGCGTATCTCGGAGTGACAACCGGCGGGCGGCCCGTATCGCTTTCATGAGCAGCGCAGGAGAGATTGGCGATCTTACCGACCCCGGCAGGCGTGATCAGGATGTTGGTCGGGTCGATGCAACGGTGGACGATGCTCAATCCATGCAGCAGTTTCAATCCTGCTCCGGCAGTTCGGAGAATTCTGGGCGCGTCCTTCGGACCGACCTGTCGCTTGGCGATAAGTGAATCCAGCCAGTGGCCGTCGACATATTCCTCAACGATGAACAGGCCGACTTCATCTTCAATGAGTTCGAAGACATTGACGACGAATCGCGGGTCGAAGGAGCATCGGGCCAGGAAATGAGCTTCGCGTTTGAAGTTGCCGCAGGCGATGGGGTCGTCAAGCAGGTCGGTCGACATCTGTTTGAGCGTGACGAGGCGATCCAGCATGCCGTCGCGAGCTTTGTAGACAACAGCGTGATGATACGTGCGGATGCGCTCGAGAATCCGGTACTTGCCGAGGCCGGTGCCGGTCGGCAGTCCGGGGTGTAGCGGTTGCGCGCGCGGTTCGGTGGCGGCGTCGGGCATCGGTTTGCCCGCGACTTCCGGTGATTGCCCGGGCTGGCGGTGCTGCGAATCCGTCATCAATCTGCTCGACCGGATCGGCGAAGGCTCGCCGAATGGGCCGCTCCCCTTGCGGCATGCGCTTAATGATACCCAAGTATACCCGTTCTTCCTGACGGAATCAGCATTGGAGAAAGGCTGAAAGGCGACCTCTATCGGGGGGCGGAGTGACTAGGGGGTGAATCAGCGGGCGGATATTGGACCTTTCTTGCTGTTTGATCGCATTGCCATGCGGCTGATCGGACCTAAAATCCGGACATGCAAGAGAGCTGGGTGCGGGAGATGGCGTTGAAGCGATTACTCGTTCTGATGCTGATGTGCAGTGGGGCCGTGTTTCCGGCTGTGGCGGTGTACGGGCAACCCGGGATGGCGCGCGCAGTTGTTGTTGCTTCCGTCGAGCGCGAGGCCGTCGCGCCGACCATTCAGCTGGTCGGCACGGTTCGGCCGCGCCTTCGCACCGTCGTCGCGACCGAAGTATCGGGCCTCGTTGCCGAGTTGCCTGTGGAAGAGGGCGATTCCGTTGCGAAGGGCGCAGTGCTTTGCAAGCTGCGCGAGACCCAGCGGCAGCTCGCTCTGGCGGAATCGAAAGCGCGCCTGTCGGAGTTGGGCGACGTAATCGTTGAGCGGGAAGCCTTGCTGCGCCAGGCGGAGTTCGAAGCGCAGCGAATGGAAGGCTTGTACAAGCTGGAGCGCTGCACCGAGAAGGAGTTCCGCGATGCGCGAGAGGTGTACGAGGCTGCCAAGGGTCGCCACCAGCAGGCGGTCCATGGTCACGCAGCATATCAGGCGACGGTCGATCGGATGGCCGACGACGTCGCGAGAATGACGATCCGCGCGCCGTGTGACGGTTTCGTGGTCACCAAGCGCACCGAGATCGGCAGTTGGTTGGAGCTGGGTGGTGACGTGGTGGAGTTGATTGACTTGTCGACCGTGCGCGTGCGGGTGTCGGCGCCGGAATCAGCCGCCAGCTGGTGCAGGCCGGGAGAGTCGGTGATGGTTCATATTGACGCATTGCAGCGGAGCTTCGACGGGAAGATCGCGCGGCGGGTCCCGGATGCCGATCCGCAGGCTCGAACCATACCGATCGAGGCGGACGTTGCCAATCCCCATGCGGAAATTCTCGCGGGAATGTTCGCACGCGTGGCCGTTCCGAATGGTCCGCAGCGCGTGGCGCCGGTTGTGCCGAAGGATGCCGTCGTCGTACGCGGGGCGCAGCAGATGGTCTTCTCGATCACGGAGACGGCGGAGGGATTCCTGGCGGTACCCGTTCCCGTGAAAATCGAATCAGAGCTGGCCGACCGCGTGTCCATTTCCGGCCCTGGCGTTGATGAATTGCGAGCTGTGGTTATTCGCGGAAATGAATACATGTTCGGCCCCTCACCGGTCGCGCTGTCCCCGGAATCGGCGGCGCTGGTCAAGCCGGCGCAGGCTCCTGCAAGTCAACCGGCAGATTCGAGCAGCCAACCTTCGACCCCGAAGCGCGCGGCCATGAACCATGTTCGCCCGTGTGCCTCCAAGATTGCCCGCGAGCATCACCCGCGAGCCAGTTGAAAGCGCCCGCCCCATGCACCTGATTGATTTCTTCATCAAGAACCCCGTGAAGGTGGCGGTCGGCGTTCTGCTGCTGGTTCTGTTCGGCCTGCTGACCGTGGTGCCGCCGACGATTCTGCCCTCGCCGATCCGTGTGCCGATCCAGTTGACGCCGAACATGGATGAGCCGGTTGTCTCGGTAACGACAATCTGGGAGGGAGCCAGTCCGGAGGAGGTCGAGCGCGAAATCATCGACCCGCAGGAAGAAGTGCTCAAGAGCGTGACGGGGTTGAAAAAGTTAACGTCGTCGGCCTCGCAGGGGAGCGGGGCGATCACGCTGGAGTTTGTGGTCGGCACGAACCAGGACGTGGCGAAGCAGGACGTAAGCGACGCGCTGCGCCGGGTGAAGTACCAGATTCCGCTGAACGAGTTCGAGAATCCGATCGTGATTTCGGGCCGGCCGTTCGGTCAGGAGGCGATCGCGTGGATGATCCTGTCCAGCGAGGAACCGGACGTATCGGTTCCCTCTATGAAGACGTTTGTAGATGACAACGTCAAGTCGGTGCTGGAGCGCGTGGAGGGCATCGCGTCGATCGGGGTATATGGCGGGCGCGAGCGCGAGGTGCAGGTCGTGGCGGATCCGTGGCGTCTCGCGCAGGCGGGGATTACGTTCAACGAGCTGGCGCAGGCGCTGACGAGTCAGAACACGAATGTGTCGGCGGGGGCCAGCGCGCAGGGCAAGCGGGATGTTGTCCTCCGCACGATGGGGCAGTTCACATCGCTGGAAGAGGTGCGGCGGACGGTGATCAAGACCGGCCCCGGCGGACCCATTCGCGTAGGCGACGTGGCCGAGGCACGGGACGACTTCAAGAAGCAGCGCGAGTTCGTACGCAGCAAGGGGCGCGAGGTGATCGCGCTGGCGGCCTATCGCGAAACGAACGCGAACGTCATTGAGACGATGGAGGGCCTGCGGGAGGCGGTCGCCGGCGTCAACCGTGATGTGCTGGGGCCGCGCGGCCTCGATCTGGAACTGACAAACGTCTATGACCAGACGGTGTATATCCATTCGGCCATCGGGCTGGTGAAGGACAATATCTACTTCGGCGGCGCGCTGGCTGTCGTTGTACTGTTGTTCTTTCTGCGGAGCTTGTCCGCGACGGGCATTGTGGCGCTGGCCATCCCGATTTCCGTCATTGGAACGTTCCTGATCATTCCGCTTGCCAATCGCTCGGTGAACGTCGTGATGCTGGCCGGCCTCGCCTTCGCGGTCGGCATGGTCGTCGACAACGCGATCGTCGTCCTGGAGAACATTTACCGCCACATGGAGATGGGCAAGCCGCGCGGGCAGGCGGCGCTCGAAGGTGCGGCCGAAGTGTGGGGTGCGGTGCTGGCGAATTCGTTGACGACGGCGATCGTGTTCCTACCGATCATCTTCGTCAAGGAAGAGGCGGGGCAGCTATTCCGGGATATCGCCATTGCCATTTCCGCAGCGGTGTTGCTGTCGCTGGTGGTGTCGCTGACCGTGATCCCTCCGCTGGCGGCGCGGTATCTGACCCCCAGCCGCGCGAAGGCGCGCGAAGAGGGGGGGCAGTTGGCGCATTCGCTGGGGCGGCTTGTTGGATGGATCAATCGGCGGGTTGGGCGGCGTCTTGCGGTGGTCGTCGTTGCGACGCTCGCCTCGGTGTGGCTGTCACTGCGATTGGCGCCGGAGCCGAGTTACCTTCCGTCTGGGAATCAGAATCTCATATTCGGGTTCTTGATTACGCCGCCGGGGTACAACGTGCATGAGTTTCGCCAGATCGGAATCTCGCTTGAGGAAGGTAACCCGGTGAAGGGACAGATCGGCATCCGTCCCTTTTGGGAGTCGGAACTGGGATCGGAGTCGTATGCGAAGCTGTTGAGTGATTGGTCAAACATGGTTGAGAAGTTCGTGGTCCCCGGCAAACAAGCGGAGATCACGGCAAAAGAGGCGATCCTGAAGGACGGGGAGAGCGATCGGAACGAGCGGGCCGAAGCGCGGGCGCGCATCCGGGAGCTTCGCCGGGACATTGCCCTGTGGCGCACGCCGCCGCCGCCCATTGATAATTTCTTCTATGTGTCATTCGGTGGGCAGGCCATCATGGGTTGCTCCAGC
This sequence comes from uncultured Planctomycetaceae bacterium, assembly GCA_964592235.1. GTDB lineage: Bacteria > Planctomycetota > Phycisphaerae > UBA1845 > UTPLA1 > PLA3. The sequence goes on along the minus strand of CAZQCF010000002.1, from coordinate 78,843 downwards.
AAAGACCCCGACAACGTACGCCCGCTGTTAAACGTTCTGAATAGCACGGGTTTCTCCGTACCGGATTCGTTTGCCATTTTCTTTCAGACGTCGATTTTCACCAATCTCGGCGAGAGCAATTCCGTTGAGGTCGAGGTGCGCGGCGACAATCTCGATCGGGTGACGGCCGCCGCGGGAAACATCTCGATGGCTTGCCGGGAACGGTTCGGAAACATGCCCGAGTCGACGCCTCGAAACTTTCAGCTGGGCCGGCGAGAGGATCGGCTCATTCCGGACCGCGTGCGCGCCGGGGAGGTGGGGCTGAACGTGGCGGACATCGGATCGATCGTCCGCGCGTGTGGCGATGGGCGCGTGGTGGGGCAGTATCGCGAGGGGGGCGACAGCGTCGACCTGACAATCAAGTTCGCGGGGCTGGACGACCCGGACCATGCGCGGGGCGCAACAAGCCGGGTTACAGAGACACCGGTCTTTACGCCCTCCGGGCGAATCGTGCCGCTGTCGTCGGTGTGCCGGCTCGATCGGACGACGGCGCCGCAGGAGATCAATCACATCGAGACGCAGCGTTCGGTGAAACTGACGATCCGCCCGCCCGAAGGCATGGCGCTTCCCGACGTCATCAACACCATTCAGGAGGACATCGTTGCCCCGATGCGAACCGCCGCCGGTTACGGAATGCAGCAGATGAAAATTGAGCCAGGTATCACCGTCAGCCTCGCCGGGAATGCCGACAAGCTCCGCACGACCTGGGATGCGCTGAAGTGGTTGCTGTTTCTGTCATTCCTGATCTGCTACCTGCTGATGGCGGGGCTGTTCGAATCGTTTGCCTATCCTTTCGTCATCATCTTCACGGTTCCGTTTGCCGTCATCGGCGGATTCATCGGGCTGGCGCTGATCAATCAGTGGACGTGGTCGAATCCCTCGCTCGCCGTGCAGCAGCTCGACATGCTGACGATTCTCGGCTTCGTGATATTGCTGGGCATTGTGGTGAACAACGGCATTCTGATCGTGCATCAGTCGCTCAACTACATGAGCTACGGGCGCACGGCACAGGACGCGATTGTCGAGTCGGTGCAGTCGCGCCTTCGGCCCATTCTCATGACCGTCATGACGACGTTCTTCGGCCAGTTGCCGCTAGTGATTCGGCCCGGTTCGGGCGCCGAGCTCTATCGCGGCTTGGGCGCAGTCGTACTCGGGGGACTCCTGGTGTCAACGGTATTCACGTTAATCGTCGTCCCGGCGGTGTTGTCGCTCTTCCTCGGGGCGCGCGCGCACTTGAGCCGCGCGCTGTTTGGGCGGCGATTGCTGCGGCCGAATTCCGATCTCGCCACGTCGCTCACATTGGAAATGACTTCACCGGGGTCGGCCGGGGTCAGTGAGGGTTCGATTGAGCCGGCCCCTGCATCGGTCAGAGATGAGCCGGGCACTTCGCGTGCGCTCGCGGCATCTCCGCAGCAGGGCTAGAATCGGCCGCGTGGGGTCTGAAAGCCCTACGTCGGCGTACCGGTGCGAGAGAGGAGTGCGAGAGCCATGCGCCTGATCCGATTCCTGGATTGCGATGGAAAGGTTCGCCACGGGCGGCCGGCCGATGCGGAACATGCTTATCCGGTGATCGGCGATATTTATACGGAATACGAGATCGCTGATCGGCCGGTGCCAGTGATGGCGCGTCTCGCCCCGGTGGATCCGCCCAACATTTTTGCGATCGGCCGGAACTACGGGGAACACGCGCGGGAGATGAGCGCCGAGGTGGAGAAGGAACCGTTGATTTTCCTCAAGGCGACAACCTCGGTGATCGGTCCGGACGAGCCAATTATTCTTCCCGCGTCGGCGCCGGACGAAGTGGACTTCGAGGCGGAATTGGCGGTCGTCATCGGTCGCCCGGCGCGCAACGTGCCGGAATCGCGGGCGATGGAGTACGTGCTGGGCTTTACCGCGGCGAATGATGTTTCGGCACGCGACTGCCAGAAGCGGCGCGACAAGCAATGGGCTCGCGGAAAGAGCTTCGACACATTCTGTCCGCTCGGTCCGGACCTTGTGCCGGCCGGGAGCCTCGACCCGGGGCGACTGGCGGTTCGGTCTTTTCTGAATGGGCGAGCGATGCAATCGGGGAACACTTCGGACATGATCTTCTCCGTGCCGTTTCTTGTCAGTTACCTGTCACACCAGTTTCGGCTGCTGCCGGGCACGGTGATCCTCACCGGGACGCCGCCGGGCGTCGGCGCGGCGCGCATGCCGCCGGTATTCCTACGGCCGGGGGATGTCATCGAAGTGGAAGTCGAATCAATCGGGCGACTGTCAAATTGTGTGGAGGCTGCGTCCATGCCTGCGTCCCATATCGCCTGATCGCTCGCTGCGAATTGAATTGTTCAAACGCATGAGCCGATAGGCCCATGCCATGAGCCACGACCCGATTAGCGCCGGCGCGCGGCAATTCCAGCGCCACGCGACCCAGCTCCATGCGCGGATTGAACCTCATCCCGATCAGGCCGAGCAGTTTCGGTTGAGCTATTCCGGGTTCTCGGACGATCTAGCCATCGTCGATGTGAGCGCGGGGGGCATTGCATTGCACTCGTGCTTCTTCATCCCGCGGAATCTTCGATTGGCCGTCACGATCCTCGATGTGAAGGCCCAGGATGGAAGGTCGTTGGGCGATATCACGGTGCGTGCGATTGTGCGGCGGTGTTCGCTCGCAGACTACAAGCCGACGTATCACGTAGGCATGCAGTTCATTGATCCGACCGGATCCGACGAGCAGATGTTCGTGCGGATCGCGACAGAGCTTCGAGCGGCGCCGCCAATTAGCCAGTTGGAGGCTGCCGGTGCTCGCTAACACCAACGACGAACTTCGTGACCAACTTTTGCGCGACGGCATTCTTCCGCCGGCGGACGTGGAAGCGGCGTACAACCAGGCGCTGAAGGCCGAGGTTGATCTGGAGACGGTACTTCGCAAGTCGCATCGGCTTTCGGATACGCATCTGGCCTCTCTCCGCGCGATGCGACAGGGCGTCACCTACTGCAACGTCGCGGACTTCCTTCCCGCACTGGCCAACGCGTCGCTGGTGAGCGAGGAACTGGCCCGGCGGCACGTGATGTTTCCGCTGTTTCAGTGCGACGGCGTCATCACGCTCGGTATCAAGGATCCAAACGATCTGACCGCGATTGATCAGGTCCGCCGCCTGACGCGGCAGGAAGTCGATGTCGTCCTTGCAGGCGAGACGGAGCTGCTGGGCTTGATCGAGCGGGCCTACGGCACGAGCCGGTACATCGAGGAATCGTCGGTCGCGGATTCGCTGTCGGAGATTTCCGACGCCGCGGCGCTGGACGACAGTCAACCGGTCATTCGGCTCGTCGAAAACCTGATCAACGAGGCGGTTCGACAGAGTGCCTCGGATATTCATATCGAGCCGGCCGAGCACGAACTGCGCATTCGCGTGCGAGTGGACGGCGTGTTGCGGGAAATCGCGGCGCCACCGTTGGCGCTCCACCGCGCCCTCGTCTCGCGCATCAAAGTGATCGCCAAACTGGATATCTCCAGGACGCGCACGCCGCAGGATGGCGCGTTTCATCATCGAAACGGCGAACATGAAGTCGTGATCCGCGTGTCGATCTTGCCGTCGGTGTTCGGCGAGGCGGTGGTACTGCGAATCCTGCGCAACGAGTCAGACTCGGTGACGCTGAATGATCTGGGCATGCCGCAGCGGGTGCTCTCCCGGTTTCGAGCGGTCATCTCCAATGCGCACGGGATGATCCTGGTATCCGGCCCGACTGGATCGGGAAAATCCACGACGTTGTATGCCGGGATCAAGAGCATCGTATGCCCGCAGAAAAACATCATCGCGATTGAAGACCCGGTCGAGTACCGCAACAGCCGCATCCGGCAGGTGCAGGTCAACGCCGAGGCCGATCTCACATTTGCCAACGGCTTGCGGTCTGTCCTGCGGCAGGACCCGGACGTGATCATGGTCGGCGAGATTCGCGACCGCGAGACGGCGCAGATCGCGGTGCAGGCCGCATTGACCGGTCACTTGCTCTTGAGCACGGTTCATACGAACGACTCGATCAGCGCGATCGCGCGACTTCGTGACCTCGGGGTGCCGGAATACCTGATCTCGTCATCGCTGCTCGCGGTGCTGGCGCAGCGGCTTTGTCGACGCGTGTGCCCGGAGTGCAAAGCGCCGGAAAGCCCGCCGGAATTCCTATTGCGCGCGATCGGGCTGGATTCAGCTGCCAAGCTGGATTTCGAGCCGATGCGAGGAAAGGGGTGCCGTCGCTGTGTGGGGAGCGGGTATGTGGGGCGCGTCGGCCTGTATGAGCTTTTTGAACTGAATGAAACGTTCGCCGAGATGATCGTGCGGGGCGAAAGCAGCGAGGCCATTCGCGCCGCCGCGCGGGCCGGGGGCATGCAGTTCATGGTGCAGGACGGCGTCGAGAAAGTACGCGCCGGCTTGACGACGGTCGAGGAGATCGCGCGCGTCGCTGGTCGTGCTTGACGCGCTGTCAGGCCCGCTTCGGCGTGCGAGGGAATGGAAACAGCCGCGGGGAGTAACACCCATGCCGCAATACGATGTTCAATTCGCCGACGCCAACGGGCGGATTGGTTCGCAGCGCTTGGAAGCGGCGTCGGAGCGCGCAGCGGTGGCGCAGGTGGAAAGCGCCGGCAAGACGCCGATCTGTGTGACACCGGCTGCCGCGGGCAAGGGGCGCGCTTCGGGCGCCGCGCCGATGCAAGGCCGCGCGCGATTCGGTCGAACGGGCAGAGGCCGCGGGGCGCGGCGCGCTGTGCTGGACTTCACGCACCAGCTGGCGGCCGTGGTGGAAAGCGGCATTCCGATCATCAGTGGGCTGAAAGCGGTCGGTGAACAGACCGCGCACCCGGAGCTTCGATCGGCGATCGCGCGGATCGCCGGCCGGATCGAAGGTGGGCGATCTCTCGCGGATGCGATGGATGCCGAGCCGACGTTGTTCCCGCCGATCTTTGTCAAAACCGTGGCAGCGGGTGAAGTGGCTGGTAAAGTGCCCGAAGTGCTTCTGGCGCTGGCGCGGTATCAGGAGCAAGAGCAGGAAACGCGCGGACAGATCAAGAGTGCCCTGCTGTACCCGGCGCTCGTCGTCGCAGCGCTGGTGCTCGCGACGGCGATGATGCTCGTGTTTGTTGTCCCGCAGTTTGCCACGATGTTCGAGAAGTTCAACGGCAAACTGCCGCTGCCCACGCGCATTCTGCTGGCGGCGAGTGGTGCGGTGACTCATCACTACCTCTGGGTGATGGCGGGTATTGTCGGGCTTTACGTCCTGATTCGCCGGGCTGCTCGCCTTTCGATTGTCCGCGCGTTTCTTGATGAGCGTCTGCTTCGGGTACCGGTGTTCGGCAACCTGCTGCTGGGCGTCTACATGGTGCGATTCATTGAGCTGCTTGATCTGCTGATGCGCGCGGCCCTTCCGATCACGCAATCGCTTCGTGTGACCGCCGACAGCATGACGAACGCGTCGCTCAAGCGGGATGTGCGGGCGATGATGCGCGACGTGGAGGGAGGGCGGTCGCTGACCGAGGCCTTCTCGCAGGCCAAGTGGCTGACGCCGCTGGTGAAGCGGATGCTGGCCATCGGAGAACAAGCCGGCCGGACGGACCAGATCTTCTCGTACCTCAAGAAGTATTATGCGACCCAGACCGCACGGAGCGTCAAGCTATTATCGACCCTTGTCGAGCCAATCCTGGTAACGGGGCTGGCTTCGGTGGTTCTTTTCTTTGCGCTGGCCATCTTTTTGCCGATGTGGAAGTTGCTCAAGATCGTCGGGACGGCCTAAGACCGCCGGCGATCGTGGTGTAAGTAAGCGGCCGCGCAAGGCCGCCTGAAAAGGCCTGAAAGGAGTTCGTTCGATGTTTCAGAAGTCTCATGCTCGTGGTCGACGCGGTTTCACGCTGATCGAACTGGTCACGGTCATTGTCATCCTCGGCATTCTGTCTGCCGTCGCGCTGCCCGTGTACCTTGACTATCGCAACGACGCCAAGACTGCGGCCTGCAAAGGCTCGCTCGGCGCGATGCGCGCGGCCGTCGCGAACTTTTACGCGAAATCGGCCGTGGGCGGAGGCACGCCGGCCTATCCCACGATCACGCAGTTGGGCACGGTCGGAACGGTGTTGATCGATACGGTTCCCGACAATCCGTTTGACAGCGACAGCACCAAGAACAACATCGTCGACGGCACCGGCGTGACTAAGGGAACGGTCACCGGCACAGCAGGCGGTTGGTGCTACAACCCGACCAACGGCCAGGTCTGGGCGAACACGAATACGTCGGGTATCGGCGAGAATTCGTACTAAGCAGACATGCAAGTCGGACGCTTTCCGGGGGGAAAGGTCTCTTGTGAGTAACAGGGCCTCGGCCGACTCGCGGCCGGGGCCTTTTTTTGTGCATCAACGATGCCTCCGATGGATGAGGCTTTGTATCGGAGTCGGGCGATGACGAGGCTGCGAAGAGTCAGGGGCTTCACGGTCGTGGAGCTTGTCACGGTCGTGGTCATCCTCGGGATTCTCTCGATCGCGTCGGCCGGACCGGTGCTGACGTACATGACAGCGGTGCGCGGCGGTGCGGCTGCATCGCGTCTGGCGTCGGACCTACGCTACATGCAGCGAATGGCGCTTAGCTCGGGCCTGCGAACGTGGATTGTGTTTACCACGTCGAGTCAGACGTATCAACTCTTCATTGAAGACCGCGACAATCCCGGTAAAGCGAATCGCGTCGCCGTCAGCCACCCCGCGGACCAATCCACTTCGGCGATCTCGCTCAATGCCGGCCCCTTTGCCGGCGTCACCATAACATCGGTAAACATCAACAGCGCGGCGGAGCTGGAGTTTGACAGTTTCGGCCAGCCCTACGACGCGGCGAGCGCCGCGCTGACCACCGCGGGCCAGGTCGTCTTGTCGAGCGGCGGAACCATTGTCATTCAACCGGTGACGGGGCTGGTGGAGATTCAATGACCAGGCGAATCCAGCGACGGCGCGGCGCGACGGTCATCGAACTGGCCATTTGCATGGTCATTCTCGGCATCGCGCTGCCTCCCCTGGTGGGTGCGTTCGCGGATGCCTCCCGTCAATCGATGGAGCCCGCGGCGAACACGGTCGCGGGCTTTCTCGCGATTGAACGGATGGAGCAGATGGTCGCCCGGCGCTATCGCGGGACCGACGGGTATTCACAAATCACCGAGGCCAACTTCCCGGCGGAATCACCGGTGACGGGCTTCTCTGATTTCTCCCGCAGCGTGACGGTTTCGCTCGTGGATTCCAATCTCACTCCAACCGGGTCGGATCAGGGCTACAAGAAGGTACGGGTGACGGTAACGTGGCAGGGCGGCACACGGTCGCTGGTGATCGAGCGCGTTTTTGCGGAGTTCGTGCCATGAACCGGCGACTCCATTCTCGAATGAATGCCCCGAGAAACCGGGGTGCGGGCTGCTTGATGGCGCGCCGCGGTTACACGTTGATTGAACTGATCGTGTGCATTGCCGTCGGTGTGGTCATCAGCGGATCGGCCGGCATGATCCTGTGGAATGCATCGTCCCAGCGGGTGGAACTGTCGGCGCGGGCGGAATTGCACGAAATCGCCGCGGCCGCCCTCGAGAAGATCGTGCGGCATGTCCGCGAGGTCGAGCAGGACGAGTGCCCGGGCAATCCGACGCCGTGCCTGCTCGGCAACGCGCAAGTATCGACGGCCACGGCGACTGAATTGCGATTTGGCAGCTACGGATTCCGGCAGTCCGGCTCCACCCTCGAGATGACGATCGACAACGGCATAAGCTGGCATGTGCTGGTGCGCGACGTTTCGAGCTTCGCCCTCGCGTATGCGAATCGCCTCGGATCAGCGATGAGTTCCTTCCCGTTGTCGCAGGCCAATCGCGAGGACATTCGGCAGGTGCAGATTACGCTGGCGCTGACGCGCGGAACCCAGACGGCCAACGTCCGCACGACCGTTTACCTCCGCAACTTCATGAACGAGGTGATGAGTGACCCATAACCAATGCAGAAATTCCGGGGCGAACAGGCGAGGGGTCGCCATTCTAAGCTTCGTCACCGCCATGCTCGTCCTGGGCAGCCTCACTCTGTGGGTGTTTCAGTTGACCGGTACGTCGAATCACGCCTCCACGGGGTATTTTTATAGCACCGCCGCGTTCTATGCGGCCGAGGGGGGCATCGAAATGGCGTTAGCGGAACTGAACGCATCGCCACCCACGGATATCGACAGCGACGGCACGATTGGGACGATATCAGACAACGGAAACGATTCGGACGATCCGACCTTGGCGACAGGGAAGGTTGTCGTCACTCGGATCGGTTTGAGTCCGGCGACGTACCGCGCCATCGGCCGACCCGTTACCAGTCAGGCGCCGTGGAGCAGCTATCGCCGGGTGTTGGAAGTGCAGACGCAGTGAAGCCCTGTGCTTGCCGCGTGTGTGGTATTCAGGGATAGGAGCCGACAGTTGCAGGGGGCGACGGCAAGGATGTCATCCAGTTCTGACCTTTTGATCCTACAAGTCCTTCCGGACGAATTGCGGCTCGTCAAGGCGCGTGTCGAGGCGGAGCGCGTTCGTTTGAGCAGCCCCGCGTGCTTCCTGACCGGTGTCCGCAGTGGCGAACTTTCGGCGCTGGGCGATCAGACCGTGCTCGACGCCGTGAAGGCCCACATCACCGCGCAGGGCTGGGCGGGGCGGCAGGCGCTCGTCCTGGTCGGGGGCGGCAACGTGGCATGCCAGTATTTTGACATGCCGCCGCTGGACGGCTCGGCGCTGCGCCAGGCGTCGCAGCTGAAAATCGCGCAGCAGGTTCACTTCGACTTGAATCAAGCCGTCGTCTCGGTGCAGTCGCTCTCGCGCGTGTTCGGCCCTGATGCGATCGCGCGCCGCCAGGCGAAGACGTCTGTCGCTCTCGACACAAAGTTGGTTCCCGTCGAAGTTGTTGCGGCGCACCAGGACGCCTGTAACGCGGTACTTGTTGCCGCAGAGCGGATCGGCCTGACTGTGCGCAGTATTTCAGCATCCCCCGCTGTGTTTGCTGCCCTGACGAATCGTTGCGTTGATGGTCCAGTCGGCATCCATGGCGCTCTGTTTGTGGACGAGCGGGTCAGCTACTTGTGCGTTCAGGTGGAAGGCGTGGCGTGCGTCTCGACGGAGCTGCCCTTTGGCGCGGCGGATCTCACCGCGGCCTTGATGCGCCCCATTATTGTGGGGACGGAAGTTCTGCAACTTGACGAGGTACGGGCCGCGAACCTTCGCGATTCGGTTGGCATCCCGGAGGCGCAGCAGTCAATTGCGTTGCACGGGATCAGCGGAGAGAAGCTCATTCCACTGTTGGAGCCGGTGTTGCAGAAGTTGGGCAAGCAATTGACGCAGTGGTTGACTTACGCTGCGACCCAAGCGGGGGGCAGACGAGTCGAGTCGCTGCAATTGGTGGGACCGGGAGCGCGAATTGCCGGGCTGGCCAATGCCATCGAAGCGCGCCTTAAGTTGCCAACCCGCACCGTGGAATGGGCGCGACAGCGCTCGGATATTGAGCCGTCGGATGCAGTAGGCAGCGTCGAGGCGTTCGGTTTCGCCGTCGCGGCGGCAATTGCGAGCAATTGCCTGCCCGATCTCATTCCAGAGGCGATACGACGCGAGCGGCGTCTCACGCGGGCGCGCCGCTGGACAACGCTGTGCGCATCCAGCGCAGCGGCAATTCTGGCGGTGGTAGCCGTGGTGCTTCATCACCTTGACGAGTCCATCGAGCCAAGGCTCGAACGGCATCGCGCCGAACTGGCGGACGCGGCGGGAATTCTCGAGGTCAATCGGCGGTGGTCAGCGCAATCGACCCGCAATGCGCAGATTAAATCGCAGATGAGCGACTTCGTGCGCGCCAATCCGAGCTGGACAGGACTGTTCAAGGAGCTTTCAAGCCTTCTGCCGCAGGAACTGATGGCCACGCAATACGAATCACGCATGACCAACGGGATGCTCACGCTGTCGATCAGTGCGAACGTTCACACGGCAGCCGGCGGTCGTAGCTTCGATGAGATCGTCTCGTCGACGCTCCAGGTGCTGCAGAGCAGCGTCTTTTTCTCGCGCGTCAATCTGGAATCCGCCAATCGCGGACCCCAGGCGAACGATCCGCAGGCCGAAGGGACGCTCACGATAGTGCTTGATCTCAATTATCCACGACCGAGAGCGAGGGCCTGAACCATGACAAGGAAGCTTCAGGCATTTCGTCAGTGGCTGTTGCCGGGCGCGTCTGTGCTTGCGCTGGTTGTTACGGTTGCTAGCGCGCTGATCGCCTTGTCCGATGCCGGCTCCACGCTGAAGCAGTTTGACCGGGTGGGCGAGTTTCTAACAGACGTCGCTGCCCGGGCGGTCGCCGGCACGATGACACCGCAGCAGATCCAAGCCATGGAGACCCAGTCGCTCGATCTGGATCAACGAATGCAGGATTCGCGCAAGCCGGGGTTGTTTCAGGCGCAATTGGTCGATGCTGCCGGCGCCGCCAAGCTGCGAGTGCGTGAGATCCGCCCGATGCCTCCCCAGGGCGTCACAGGTGGTGCCGCAATGGCGGCCGATGCAGCCGCGCTCCCCGTGTATCGCGTCTCGGTTGAAGGTGGTTACCGGGAGATCGCGGCTTTCATGGATGATGTCAAGCGGCAGCGGTTGCCGGCGCGGGTTCGAGGGTTCCGCATCATGACCGTTGTTCGCGATCCCAATTCGGACGTTGTCGGCTTGCCCGCTGAAATAGACATAGAAGCCTATCAGCTACCGATTCCCTCAACGGCACCGGAGGCAAAGCCGTGATGGACGCGCGCCAGAAGAAAATGCTGACCGTGCTGGTCATCGGATCGGTGATCCTGGTCTGGCGCGTGTACGCGCTGATCATGACATACGGTCCGGCACCGGTCCAGGCGCAGGGCGGCGCGGACGTGTCGAACACGGCCGGAGAGGTCACTCTGACGGCTGTATCAAATTGGCTGGAGATTCCCGCTGAACAGGTGCAGGCGCAACTCGCCGCGGCAAACCAGCCGTGGGGGCGCGATCCGTTTCTTGTGCTGGTCCGAAGCACCGAGCCTGCGGAGCAGAAGATAGACCATGCTCCGCCCGCCGCGGCGCAACAACCCGACCCGCCACAGGTCAATAAGTTTCGCGGCGTATCGCGCAGCGGCGATCGCTGGCTGGCGGCGATCGACGGCCGGATCTATCGCGTGGGCGATCAATTCGACAGTCGTCTTACCATTACCGAAATCACGTCCAATTCCGTCACGATGACCCAGGCGGGATGGGCGTTCACGTTTACCCTGGGCAGCCAAAGCCCCACGATTCGCCAACCGACGGAGCGGCCATGAAGCGTAACATTGCCTGGACTCTGATATTCGTTACCGCGACCGGAACCGGGGGCGCCCTGCCCTGCGTCGCGGAGGAACCGAACCCCACGACCCAGGTCGCGTCGCGTGGATCGGCCGGGACGATCACCCTGAACATCGACAAGGGTGAAATCGGCGATGCGCTACGGCTTGTCGCGGAGCAGGGCGGTCTGAATCTCGTCGTGGGTCCGGAAGTCAAAGGCGAGGTGTCGGTCTATCTGGCGAATGCAAGACTGGAAACGGCATTGCGGGCGATCGCGGTCAACAACGGATTTGTCTACAGCGTGGATGAAGGCGTGATCACGGTGTCCAAGCCGCCGGAGCGCCTGCCGGAAACAGCGCTCCCGCCGCCACCGATGGTCACACGCGTCTTCACGCTTCGTTCAATGGACGCCGAGCGCGTGCGCGATGCGCTGGAGTACGCCCTGACGAAGTACGGCAAAATGAAAGTGTTGAACGAAAACAGCAACCCCGGATACGGGTCGCAGCGCCTGACCAACCTGGCGGGTGATTTTCAGCAGGAGCAAAGCGGCGGCAATGTCTCGGCCGCGGCGCTTGGCGGCAACGGGGCGCAGAACGGCGCGTTTGGCGGCGCAGGCAATGTCGGCGCGCAAACAGCCCTTAACGGGGCGCCGGGCCAGGGCATGATGGGCGCGGGCTATCCGCGGAATGCCGCCAAGCTCGTCGTGACGGACGTAGCAGAGAATGTGGACCGAATCGCCGAACTGGTGGCCGATCTGGATCGCCTGCCGCCCCAGGTGCTCATCGAGGCACGCATCGTCGAGATGAGCGTGATCCTCCAGCGACAGCTCGGCATCGACTGGGATGTCAACGTTCTCGCCAATGGTCCGATTCTGAACCATGAACTGCCGCTTGACTGGCGCGCCGGGTTCGCCTCCGGCTCGCAGGTTCGTCGCAACGCCAGCGGCACGGCACAGTCCACAGCGGGGCTGGCCCTGGGCAGCGTGGACTTCTCTCGCCTGACGGCGCTGCTGCGGATTCACCAGAGCGACAACGCCGTTCGCCTGCTCGCCAATCCGCGTCTGCTGGTTTACAACAACCACAGCGCCAGCATCCTCGTCGGCGAGCGCTACCCGATCCTCCAAGCCAACATCACCGACTTCGGCACCGTCACCGAGGCATTTGACACGTACATCCCCGTGGGCGTTCAGCTCGAAGTCACACCGACCATCATGATGGACGGCAGCATCAGCATCCTCGTTCACCCGGCGACCAGCTCGCTGGGCGACGACGTGGTGGGCACGACCGGCCTGCGCGTGGCGCGCATCCTGACGCGCGAGATTGATACGCGTGTCATCATGCAGGACGGCGACACGATCGTGCTGGGCGGTCTCATCAGCGATCGGAAGACGCGCAACGTTCAGAAGATTCCGGGGCTGGGCGATTTGCCGGTGCTGGATGTGTTCTTCCGGCAGGAGAACCCCGGCACCGACCGCGTGGACCTGCTTGTTTTTCTGACGGCCCGGGTGCAGGGCGCGACGGAGATCAACGAGCGCGATCAGCGCGTGTTCGACATGTACAAGCCGCAGTTCAAACAGATCGACCGCGTCCAGGATGTTCCCGTGCATTTCGAAGTGCCGACAGAGTTTGAAATGCCGCGGCCGATGTTCGGCGATCCGACCAACGTGGCCGACGACGATGCGCTGGACCAGCCCGCGCCGGAAACGGCGCCCACCAAGCCAGATGAATCGCCCGCGCCCGCCAAGGACGGCGGCGACGAATCAGGCGATGAGGAGGCTGAATCAGCGCAGTCGAAGCCGGAACCCGCGCGCGTCGTGGCCAATCGGCCGATGAAACTGGACGATTAGCACGCTTGACGCGGGGAGGAATAGGTGATGCGGACCTTCAAGTACTGGATGCTGGCGCTGGGCGCAGTAGCGATGCATTGCGGAGGCGGCTGTGCCCGTCATGCGCAAAGCGACGCGAAGGCGTCGCGCATGGCGGAAGTTGTTCGCGAAGACGAGACCCTGCTGACTCCGGCACAGCGCGACCAGCGCTATCGCGAGGCATTCGAACAGGGGGTGGCGATGGTGCGTCGGACGCAGTATGGCCCGGCGCTGGCGGCGTTTGAAGAAGCGCTTCGGCTCAAGCCCGATTCCGTGGATGCACAGTTCAACCTCGCGGCGTGTTTCGAGGCCGTGGGAGACCCGCTTCGTGCGATTCATCTTTATAAGGCGCTGATCGCGCAATCCCCGAACGACCCGGATCTCTACTCCAACCTTGGCACGAGCTACATCAAGATGTTCCATCGCGAGAAGACGCCTTCGTGGCGAGATATGGCGATCGAATCCTGGCGCCGCTCCCTTGCGATCAATCCTCATCAGCCGCACGTCAAACAGTTCATCGCGACGGCGTCGAAAGGAAGTTGACGCATGCCCGCGCCGGCGCAAATCCTCGCCGCCATTCGCGCGCAGCCGAAGATTCCCGCGCCGTCGCAGGCCGTGTCGAAGGTCCTGGCGCTGACGCGCGATCCCGAATGTGCGATTCCAAAGCTGGCTGACGTGATCGGGAAGGACCCAGGTCTAACGGTCCAATTGCTTCGGCAGGCCAACAGCGCGCTGTACGGCTGCGCGAATCCGACCAGCTCGGTGAATCAGGCGTGCGTTCGGCTGGGCATCAAGCGCGTTCGATCGGCCGTCATCAATCAACACATCGTCAACGGATTGAGCAAAGTTTTTCCGAAGTCGTTCGATCCTTCTCGATTCTGGCAGTCGGCGCTGGCGATCAGCGTCGCCGCGCAGGAATTGGCCAAGCGCGTTGATCCTTCCTGCGCGGAGGATGCCGGGACGGCTGGGTTGCTCTGCGATCTGGGAATCGGCCTGTTGGCGTCGGCGATTCCCGAAGAATACAAGCCGGTGCTGGCTGAATTGCCGCGCGTGGGGCTGGGTGGCGTGCATCGACTCGAGACGCCGCTCATCGGACTGACGCATGCCGAGACGGCTGCGGCCGTGTTGACGGACTGGAAGCTGGAAGCACCGATCGTCGATGCAGTGAAGAAGCATCACTTCGATCTGGCAACGCGAGCGGGAGGAGAGTCCGGCAACGAAGGACCGTCGCCGCTGGCACGGATCGTTCGTTCGGCGGTGATTCTTTCCGAAATCGCGCTGGACGGCTCCGAGATGGAGCGCATCGACGACCTCTTTCGCCACGTTGAGACGCTCGCGCCGCAGGCCGATGCGCTCGTGGGCGAGCTTCTGGACTCGCTCGTCACGACGATTCAGGCGACGGCGCAATCCCTAAGCGTCGAACTCGGCGACATCAACGACATGGAAGCTAATCTGGCGCGCCTCGTCAGCCAGGCACTGGAATCAGAAGAAGCACAGGCGTAAAGCCGAGCCCGTAAATCAGCCGGGTACGCGCACTTCGGCCGGCCGCGGCGTCGGTGCGGCGGCCGGTCGCGGGGCGGGTCGCTGCATGTCGGCGCTGGGTGCCGACTCCTGCGCCATCGGACGACGCATCGGAGCATCAGCAGCCGCCTGACCCACGACGACGTTACCGATGAAGATCGCGCCGTCGGCGATCTCAAGCCGATTCGCGCGAAGGTCGCCCTCAACCTTGGCCGTCGCGAGCAGGTGCAGCTTTTCCGAGACGACGAAATTGCCCTTGCACTCGCCTTCGAGGCGCACATTTGATGCTTCGATGTTCGCGGTGACGCGCGAACCTTCGGCCACGTGCAGCGTGCCTTTGGACTTGATGTGCCCGTCGAAGCCGCCCTCGATGCGAACGCCTTTTTCAAAACTCAACTCGCCCTTGAAGCGGGCGTCAGGACCGATCACCGTTGGAAAGTCGCCGCTCATATCCGCCATCGTCTTATCCTCCAGCGCCACGCGGTGGCCGCGCGAGCAATGCGCAAATCATGCGCAGACCAAAGCTTACGCATCCAATGCAGCTTGTTCCATCCGTGGAAGGCTCGCCAGTATATCGTCTGCCACGGGGAATACAATGGCGGGTCGGGCCGGCCCTTGGGCAGTGAGTCGCATGCTTGCCGCCGAAGCCTTTATTCCTTCTGGTAACGGCCTTCCATGAACGGCCGCCAGTTCTGGCCATCGGGTGAAATGTCCAGACGAAATCCGTAGTGTCCCGGTTCGCGCAGGTCAAACACGGCGCGCGACGGCCCGGCGGGCGTCATGCAAGTGAGGGTCAGAACATCGCCGTCGAAGCCGCCCTGGTACGCATGCGGTCCGGCGACGCCCATGTTGTCCCACCAGTGCATCGTATAAAGATTGCCGATTGCGTTGAAGGTGAAGACGCCGTGGCCGGTGAAGCTTGTCGCGCCGTTTCGCTCCTGGCGATAGTCTTGTATCACGGCGAAGTCGCTTAGCGCGACGCGATTCTCAACGAATCCCATCGCCGCCCCTCCGACCGGGTCCCACGGAGAGGGATGGATGCGCTCTTCGCCTTTCCATCGGCCCGCGAGCTTTTGCAATTTTCGATGGCCGTCGGTGGGTTGGGGCATGTTCATGGCGGACCTCCGTGAAACAGGGCTTCGACAGAACCGAACCGGCGATCAGACCAGCGAGACCCGTTTGGCGCAGGGGCCTTTGTGGTTCTGACCGAGGACGTAGCTGACTTCGTCGCCGATTCGCAATTCGTTGAAATCACCGTTCTCAACATCGGTGTAAAAGAAGAACAGGTTTGCGGCCGCGCCGCCCGTCGGCGTGATGAAGCCGTACCCGTCGAGCAGATTCTGAATCGTGCCGCTTTGCGACTCGGTGGAGATCGGCATGGACGCGCTGTTTGACAAATCGACTGACGGTCTCGGCTCGCGCCGCGAGACAAACAGTCCGCTGACGATCGAGTCGCTCGCGCGGTCGCGGTCGTCGATGATCTCATGCATCATCACCGGGTAAGTGGTTTCTTCCAGAAGGGCCTGGGCCGTGCGTGTTTCGCGCTCCATGCCGTTGTGATCGACGTAGGCGAAGTCCCATGCCAGAACCATGACCCGCGCGCCGAGCGTATTGATTTTGCGCACCAGCGGCAGGTAGTCGCCGTCGCAGGCGATGAGAACAATCACGTCAAAATGCTTGTGGATCGACTGCTCGAACGCCTCCAGGGCGAACCAGACCTGCATGTCCTTCGCACCGTCGCGCGTGCTGGGCAGGTAGTGCGTCGTGACGCCCTCGCGCATCAGCACTTCGTCGAAGGTGCGTTCCTTGCGGAGCAGGTCGCGCTCGTCGGCATCGGAGGCGCGCAAGCGTGTGCGGAAATAGTGCGCGTCCACGATCTGACAATAGCGAATGTCCACGTCTTCGCCGCGCGAGACTTCGTCGCGAATGAACGTGTGCAGGCCGGAGATGCTGATTCGCGCCTTGCGCTCGTGGTGGTAGTTGTAGTAATTGCTGACGTGGAAGAAAAAATCCCCGTCATAGAAAACGCCGATGCGAATCAAGCCGCTGCTCGTGGTCATGATGAATGGCTCCGTAATTCATGAAACTGCCAATGCAATTCGTCCATGAAACCTATGCAAGGCCATGTCCCGCAGGCCGTTGCGCCGTGCGTAGCGTGTATCTTGCGTCCCGATGAGGGGCGCTGTCAAACCTTGTCAAATCAGCCCCGGGCCCGGCCGTCGAGACGTTATAATAGGCTCGACTCATCCGAAAACCGGGGCCGTACCAGCGTGAAGGAAGGGGAGCGATGAAATTCAAACACTTGTTCGGGGTAGCGGCGTATCTGGGGTTGCCGTTGGCGGTCTTCGCGACGCCGGTGCAGTTCACGGTGAATCCCGGCTTGAGCAATGTCAACGTTCAGTTGTGCATTCAGGGGAGCTGCGATTCGGATCCGTCGAGCGTGTCGGGTTTCATGTCGGCGAAGACGCTGCCGGTGCCCGCGCCGGCCGAAGTGACCCTGTACGACTACCAGTTCACGCTGAACGACCAGATCGACCTGTTCATCAGCTTCGGCATCTTTGGGAGCTTCACGGGGACCGGGCAGAACATCAATCTCCTTTACGCCACGCCGGGCGTGCCGCAGCCGCCGGCGACGGTGCTCGGCAATGCGTTCACGATCCCCGGTGTGCCGACGAATCAGACCGGTACGTTCACCTACAACGCGACCGGCATCGTCTGCACGCTGCTTCAGGGACAGGTGCCGCCGATCCCCTGCAACGACGTGGTGAATCTCGCGGATCAGGGGACGCAGAACGGCGACTTGAGCGGCATGCTCGCGGTTGTCGGGCGCACGGTCACGTTGACGACCAATCCAAACGTCTCGGTTCCGCTGGACCCGGCGAATCCGAGCCTCGGCAGTCTGACTGTGACGGGGACGATCGTCGCGTCGGCGACGATTCCGCTGCGTGGGGATGTCAATCTAAGTGGCGGCGTGAACGGGCTGGATGTGCAGGAGTTTACGCGCGTGATGCTTAACCCCGGCGGCTTCGGCTGGCAGCAGCGCTTCGCAACGGACCTGAACGACGACGACGCGTTTGATGCGACGGATGTCGCGATGTTCGTGGATTGCCTGCTGAATGCGAATTGCCCGGATTAGGGGCGTACCCAGCCCTAGTACCGCCCCGGGTCGTCGTCGAGCGCGAGCAGAAAGGCGATCAGGTCGGCCTGCTGGGCATATGTGAAACCAGCACCTGGGTCCACGAAGAACTCATGCCCGGTACCTTCGATGTTGGCGCGGACCAGTTGAGCATTGGCGCGGTTGTTGGCGACGAGAATCGCTCGCAGGTCGCGGTCGAGCAGGGCGCGGAGCGAATTGGCCGCGCTGACGGGCCGGGGGATCAATGTCGTGCCGGGGACACCCACGGCAGCGGCGTCGGCGATTTCAAAACTCCCATCCTCCAGGATGTTCAGGGCGTCGACGCCGACAGCCACGCCGCCGTCATGCAGGTAGGGCGGCTTGAAATACACGCCGCGCAGCGAAATGATCTTGTAGCCGCCGGGGTCCTGGTCGAGGCCCGGAGGGAGTGACGTGTTTCTGGCACTGTTCGGCTCGGCCGGCAGGGTGAGGTAGTTCGGCACCGGCGGCAGGGGCACGGGCTGATCGAAGCTGGGCAGCACGGGCGTCCGCAGGAGGCCGTCGAGCACGCGACGATTGCTGGCACGGGCGTTGTTCGCTTTCACCACCGAATTGGACGTGATCCCGCCCGTGGTGAAGAACGGCGCCGGATGGCACTCGGCGCACCCGGCTGCAAGAAAAACCTCGGTCCCGCGCACGACCGACCCATCGAGTAGGGCGATCAGATTCTCGGGCGATTGGTTTGGCGGGATGTTCAGGCTCTGTTGAAAGGCCGAAAGCGCCAACACATCGCGCATGAACGATTTGCCCGGCGGGCTGAAGACCAACCCATTAAGCGAGAAAAGAGACGGGTCCGGGTAGGTCGGCAGCACGATGTGTGACTCTCGCTCCGCCTGCGGCCGGACCTGGGCAAGCCATTGCGACGGAGTGACGCCGTCCGGGACGCGTATCGACGGGTCGGCTGCGTTCTGAAGGACGATGCCGAGATAGACTTCCGAGTCAATCCCGCCGGCGCGCTCGCTGAAGTTGGCAGGCGTCAGGAGATTGATTTCAAACGAGTGCACGGCGTTGGAAAAGGCGGCGACGCCTGCGAAGGGCCCGACGCCGAAGCCGCCGTCCCAGCCCATGCCGCCTTCGCCGAACGTGAACGCATCGGGGATCTTGGTGACTGACGTGATGCCGTCGGGCGCAGCTTCAAAACCGCCGAATGGGCTGGCATCAAAGAGAAAATCGTCGATGGCGGTTTCGAAAGCCACGGGATCGGGCAGCGTCACCTCGTTGCCGTGGCTGTCGAGAATGGTTCGACCGGTGCGTGGAAAGCCGGGGTCGAGCGGGCTGATGTCGTCCTGCGTGAGTCGAAGAAAAACGGACGCGGTGTTCGAAGCGAGCGTGATGAACAGGTTGATGTTCAGGTCGTTGTTGGGCCGGCCGGCGACGGTTCGCCCTGTTTGCGGATCGACGGAGGCATGGCACAGCGCGCAGGTGATGGTGCCGGACTCCAGCCCGACGGGGATCAACTCGCCCTCGGCGACATCGAGACCCGTGTCGAGAATCGTACCGGCGGGGATGATTCGAGAACCGATGTGCAGGTCGTTGGTGAGTCGCACGCGCAGATTCGTCACCGGACCCCCGCCGCGCGTCAGCGAAGTAATGAAAACTTCGCGCACGAAGGCGAGGGCGCCGGTCGGGTCCTTCGAGGGGTCGAAGGAATCAAGGGCCAGTTCGAGAATGCCGCGGTCGAAAATTCCCAGAAGGCCGAGGATGTTGTTCAGGGTGAAGGGGTCGCCGATTTGTTGCTTGAAAAAGAGATCGCGTCCTTCAGCGATCAATTCAGGCGTGATATGGACGAGTCCGATGCGCGCGTAGTGCCCCGGCTGCTCCGGGTCGAGACCGGCCGCGGCGACCATTTCGCGCGCTTCGGCGGAGGACTTGAGCGAACCAAAGTAGTCATAGTCACCGACGGGAAGGCCGGGAGCGGGTCGAAGCAGCGTCGCGACATTCGGAGAGAGGTTTGAGAAATCAATCGGCGACGTCGTACACATCATGCCCGACGCGACAAGAATCACTCCGGTAAGCAACGGTATCACGCCACGGTTCCGCAGCTTGGCGAAACCAGACTGCCTTCTCTTCGGGAACATGAATGTGCCTCCTCACGGCTGCGTCCGATAAATATCGACGCAAATCGTAACGTTGAGATAGATCCGGGGCAAGAGAGATACGAGTTTCTCGATTGGCGGCCTAACCGCCCGATAATTGGGAGACAAATGGCTCAAAATATCGACTCGAAGAGGGCTTCTCAGGGCAAATTCGCGATTGACCGCGCGCGGGATCCGGCGGTTATTATTCCTCCCAGTGAGTCGTTGCGGAGTCCTGTATCGCCGTCGGCTCCGCAAGTAAATGCCTGGAAGCTCGATGAACGTCCGGTGTGCATTCCCAGCAACGATGAGTGCAGGGAATGCCGAAATTGTGGCATCATTTTCAGCAAATCGAGGGCGATGCTCATGTCTCGAACGGTGACTTGTCTTGTTGTCGGCCTTTCGGCTTTGTCGGTCTCGGTGGCCCGAGCACAATCCGACGGCGGCCAGATGACCACGCGTGCGAATGAGCCACTTTCGCTCACGTCGGACGAGCCGCCGCTCACGATGAGCGAGACATCGAGCAACACGGCGACAACCGGAAGCGGCTCAAACGATTTCTGGTTCTTCGGCGACGTGCCGCCGTTGACTGGCACGATCGCAACGGATCGCCCGGGCTTCTCCGATACGGCGTCGCTTGTGCCGCGCGGTCACTTCCAGTTTGAAAGCGGTTACACGTTCTCCTACGACCGCGAACACGATCGCCGCCGGATCAGTCACACGATGCCGGAGATGGCGCTGCGGACCGGCTTGACCGACTGGCTCGAATTCCGCACGTTCTGGGCCGGTTATTCGTATTCCGAAATTCTCGATCGCATCAAAACACCCGCGGGGCGACGCGTAAACGACATCGATCACGTGGACGGCGGGACCGATCTGAACCTCGGTTTCAAACTGCCGATCCTTAAGCAAGACCGATGGATGCCAAATCTTTCGGTGATTCCATCGTTGTACGTGCCGACCGGGTCGGACTCCAAGAGCTTCAACAACGTCGTCCCCGAGATCAAGTTTCCGTGGAACTACGCGTTGACGAACGAACTGACCATCTACGGCTCGATCCTGGGGCGCGTGCCGGATGGACCGGATGGACAATTCTTCCAGACGGCTGCGACGCTGGCCGCCGGCTACAAGATCATGGATCGCACGACGCTGTACATGGAGTACTTCGGTGTATTCCCGGCCAGCCGCACGCAGGACTGTTCGCACTTGTTAAGCGCCGGCCCGGTGTTCCAGTTGACGGATAATCTGTCGCTGGACATGCGTGCGGCGGTTGGCCTGAATGAACAGGCGCCGGATTTCCAGGCGAGCATTGGCTTAGGCTTCCGCTTCTAACCGGCAACGATCCTGACAACGGACGATTCGATGACCGGTCGCCGAATCAGCGACCGCTGAACGAAACAAACGAAGGAGACTTTAACATGCTGCTGGGCGACATTCTTTTCTCGCTGATGACGGCGATCATCAATTCATTGTTTACCACGCCGATTTTTTCGATCCTGAATAACTTGTTCGGAATTCCGTTCCGCCTCGCCGGCGTCTGATCGAGCCTGGCGTGGCGAGGATGACTTGATTGGTGCAAAGGGCGACCCGTGCCCGCAGGGGGATGCCGCGCCCCTCAATCAATGACAATTGTTGTCGGGTCGATGCTGGACGGCGGATAGCGCAGGTCCATGGATTCCAACGTCTCGACCAGGACGCGCGAGATCAACAGGTCTCGAAACCACCGGGTCTCCGCGGGGATGACATACCAAGGTGCGCGTTCGGTCGAACAGCGCTCCATCGCCTCTTCGTAGGCAGCTTGATAATCGTCCCAGCGCGCGCGCTCGGCGAGATCGCCGGGATCGAATTTCCAATGCTTGTTCAAGTTGTCGAGCCGCTTCTGCAACCGCTGCTTCTGATAGCCTTTCGAGATATGCAGGAAGAACTTGACGATGTGCACACCTTCGTCCGACAGCATCGCTTCGAAGTCGTTGATGTGCTGGTAGCGCTTTTTCCATCTCGTCTTCGGGACCAGCTCCCGAACCCGCGCGATCAGAACATCCTCGTAGTGTGACCGGTTAAATACGACAATCTGCCCTAGGCGCGGCGCACGCTGGTGAACGCGCCAGAGAAAGTCGTGCAGGCGCTCGGTCTCGTTGGGCGCTTTGAAGTTAGCAACACGGCAGCCGGCGGGGTTGAATCCGGTGAACACTGATCGAATGGTGCTGTCCTTGCCGCCGGTGTCCATCGCCTGGACCACGACGAGCAGCGCGTGTTGGCATTGCGCGTACAGCACTTCCTGCAGATCCTCCATGCGCCCCTTGAGTTTCTCAAAGCGCTCGCGCGCGTCGGACTCAACCATGCCGCCGTCGTCGGCCGTGGCAAATTCCTTCAGGTTCACCTTTGAGCCCGGTCGGACACGGTAATGCTTCAGGTCTTTCATGGTGCGCCTCCTCGATGCGTTGCAAAGGTTTGCGGCTGCCCTTGTCGCCATCTTAAACTGTAGCGCCCGGGCAGGCAGGCGGGGAAGGACTCCATGAATCTGAACGAACAACGCATTGCCGTGACGGGTGGGGCGGGATTCCTGGGCCGGCGTGTCTGCGCCGAACTGGAGCAGCGTGGCGTCCCGCGCGAAGTTGTGCTGAAACAGAATAACGATCTAACGTCGCTGGATGCGGTCCGGCGGATGTATGATCACATGCGGCCGACCGTGGTGATCCATCTCGCGGCAGAGGTCGGGGGGATCGGCGCGAATCGCGCGCAGCCGGGGCGATTCTTTTTTTCCAATCTATCGATGGGGATGAATCTCATCGAAGAGGCTCGCTTGCGCGGCGTCGCAAAGTTCGTGCAGGTGGGGACGGTTTGCTCCTATCCCAAGTTCACGCCGGTTCCGTTCCGCGAGGAAGACCTGTGGAACGGTTACCCCGAGGAGACCAACGCGCCGTATGGCATTGCCAAGAAGGCGCTGCTGGTCATGCTGCAGGCGTATCGGCAGCAATATGGGCTGAATGGAATCTATCTCATTCCGGTCAATCTCTACGGCCCCGGCGATAATTTCGATCTCGAGACGAGTCACGTCATTCCGGCGATGATCCGAAAGTTCGTCGAAGCCAAGCGACAGGATCTTCCCCGCGTTGAATTGTGGGGAACGGGCGCAGCCAGCCGAGAATTCCTGTATGTGGATGATGCCGCGCGGGGGATCGTCTCTGCGCTGGAGCAGTACGACGGCGCGGAGCCTGTCAACCTCGGCACCGGCAAGGAGATTGCAATTCGAGACCTTGCGGAGAAGATCAAACAACTCGTGGGCTACAATGGCGAGATTACCTGGGATGCGTCCAAGCCGGATGGCCAGCCGCGACGTTGCCTGGATGTGACGAAAGCCAGGACGCTGTTTGGATTCACGACCCGAATGGATCTGGAAACGGGATTGCAACGCACGATCGAGTCTTATTTGCGATCGGCATCGTAGGATAGTTCTCCATGGGACAGAGCAAATCGCTAATTGATGCGGCCGACGGCGCGAAATCCGCTGAAGGCGCGAACGCCTCGCGAGCGGAAGCGCCTCGGCACCGGCGCAATCGGTTCGGCTTCGTCTATCGGTTGTTCGCAGTGGGCGTGTCGCTTTGTCTGGTTCTGGTCTTCGCCGAGCTTGTTCTCCGGTTGTTCTTCAACGTGACCGACGTGCCGTTCATGTTCTGGGATCCGTTGATCGGTCCGCGCCGAATGCCGAATCAGACGGGCAGGTATGTCGCCGGGCTGGAGGTTCGGGGGAGATACCAGTTCAATTCGCATGGGTGGAACAATATTCACGACGTATATTCGGCGGTCAAACCGGCAACGACGCGGCGAATCTGCCTCGTCGGCGATTCGATGGTCGAGGCCATGCAGGTGGATGTAAAGGACACGATGGCCGCCGTGGCGGAGCGGAAAATGTCTCGCGCCGATCGGCCGGTCGAATGGTATACATTTGCCAATTCCGGATACGGCACGACGCACGAGTACCTGCTGATTCATCATTACGCCTTGGATTACCGGCCAGATGTGGTGGTAATGCTTTTTGTCGCGAATGACCCGGTGGATTGCTCGGTGTATCTGGCTCCGCAGGAACCTTGGATCGCAAGAATGCTCCTCGGGGAGAATGGGTCATTGGTCTATGTTCCACCCGAGCAGTACATTCCGTCGACTTGGAAGCGGCTGTCTGCCCGGTCGGCGCTGGTGCGATATTTATTCATTCAGCAGCGTTTGTTCGACCGGGGCGCAACGCCCCTGCCTCCGGGTCAGATGCCTGTGCGCGAACAAACCATGACAAGCCTCGCCAACGCCCGCACGAAGGCCGATACGCTAGAGGACCGCGTTGCAAGAACCTGGGAATTGATCGAAGCCGTCTTGCGTCAGACGAAGAAGGAATGCGCGGAACGCGGCGCCGAATTCCTGCTCGTGTACCAGGGACACCGATTCGAAATGCAGGCGGCGGTGACAGGGCAGACCTATGTCGCGCCACCTCATGACGTGGACCCCCTGTGCGTGTGGGACCGATTGAACGAAATCGGTCGCCAATACCTGGAGCCGATTACCCGGCGGGAGGGGATTCACTATTTGGATCTGACGGAACCTATCGTGAAGGCATGCCGTGAGTCCCAGATGCGTTTCAATTTCATCGACGATGGCCACTTCAACACATTCGGCCATCGCGTGGTAGGTGAGGCAATGGCGGACAAGGTAGAGGAAATCCTGAAGAGCCGTAACGGGGGCGGCCGGTGACCGCTGTCGATCAGGGGTCGAATCCGTTGAATATTCTCATTTCGCCCGTCGACGCGCGAGCGTGGTGGGTGGCGCACACCAGGCCGCGGCAGGAGAAGGCACTGGTCACCGATCTCGCCAAGCTCGGGATCCAATCCTACCTTCCTCTCTACGATCGTGTATCCCGCAGCCGGCGGTCCGGTCGAACCTCGCGATCCTCGGTGCCGGTCTTCTCAAGTTACGTTTTTGTTCTGGCTACGCCTGACGACCGGCATCGCGTCCTACGGACGCAACGCGTGGCGCAGCTTCTGGTTGTTTCCGATCAGGCGCGGCTGGTTCATGAACTTGTGCAAGTGCAGCGCGTCCTCGCCAATCCGATTGCGTTTCGTGTGCATCGCGGATTGAAGGTCGGATCGTGGGCTCGCGTAACGAGCGGACCTCTTGCCGGCACGGAAGGCGTCGTGGAGAAGCGGCTCTCCGGCGTTCGGCTTGCGCTGAATGTGGAAATGCTCGGACAGTGTATCAGCGTCGAAGTCCTTGAAGACATGCTCGAGCCGTTGGGACGCCAGGATTCACGCGACACGTAATGCACGCGGTGTGCCTCAATCTGTCCGAGAATGCGTCACGGTCAAGCCCCAGAGTTCGGGTCCGCCACCTGTCGCAGGTGCCGTGTGCCGGTCTGCGCTAATTTTGCAGGGCAACGAACCCAGCGGGGCGAAGATCGTATCTAAAGGGCCTTGCCACAAGCCTTTGGAGTGATTGTCTCTCTAGCCAGTGCAGAAGGCAGCCGATATGATAGCAGCGCGCGTGCTCCAGCCCGTCTGGCTCGCAAGTGCTTGCTAATAAAGGATTTCCGTTAAGAAACCCCGCGCGGTTGACGGGGACGGAGTCTGCGCGAGCCTCCGGCTTTCGCAGTGATTGCTGCAATGAGAGGTTGGCCTGGCTGGGAGACACTGTCACATGGATAGCCCACGAATGGTCCCACGTCGCCACTTATTAGTTTCGCTTCCCGGCGGGAGTTCCTACTGAACCCAATCCACCAGCCGCCGTCCGACGGAGGTGAGAATCCAGCTGCGCCCGTTGGCGCTCTGCCATTCAAAGGAGGGGCCGCGCCGGCCCCCCCATCCAGGCGAGGTGCGGCGCGCGAAGCCGCAGGTAAGACGCTTGTCGTCATGGCATCTCGAGCGCTGGCGATGGGGGTATCGCTGGTCGGGCTGTATTTTTATACGCGGACGATGGAGAAGTCGGAGTGGGCTGCGGGGCTGGTCGTAGCGGTCCTGGGCGAATCGTTCTTTTGCATGGGCGACTTGGGTTTGGGGCTTTGCCTGGAACGCCGGCTCCCGGGAATTCTTGTCAAGGATCGCGAGGAAGGTCTGACGTTGATCGGCGTATTTGTCGCCGTGATGGTTGTGGCGGCATGCGTCATGGCTGTACTGCTGTACCTGGTGCGCGAGCCGTTGGCGAGCCTGATGCTGAAGAACCGCGAACAGGGGTGGGTCATTTTGTGGGGCATTCCGTTTGCCGTTTCGATTCTGTGGCGGAATGGGCTGTTCTGCGTGATGCGCGGGACAAATTGCTATGGCCGATTAAGCGTGTTGTCGCTGATGAGCCAGGTCCTGTTCGTGGCGGGAACGGTGAGCGGTTACAAGTTGGCGGGGGTCAAAGGGTTTGTCCTGGGGGCATGCGCGGCGTATGCGTTGCCCTGTGCCTATGAGACGTGGAAGCTTCGGCGATACTTCGCCACGATCCCAACACTCTCCAACATCGTGCGGTACATACGGTATTCCCTCTCGATGTTCGGAGAGCGCATCGTCAATTTCGCATACACCTTTGCGGATCAATGGATCATCGGCTTGATTCTTACGCCGGCGGCGCTGGCGACGTACAACGTGCCGCGCAGCTTCTTCGATCGATTCCAGACGTTTATAGACGGACTGTGGATGGTCCCGACGACGCTGATCTCTCGGGAGGCCGCTCGGAGTGAAGACGCAGTGCGGGCGGCCCTGCGGAGGCTACGGCGCCTCTTCACCTACGTGTTCGTGCCGCTTGGCGTCGGTTTGTTTATCTCGTGCTACTTTGTCGTGGACGTACTCGCAGGCAAGAGATACCACGACGCCGCGCAGCCGTTTGCCATCCTGGCGCTGCATTACCTTGTGCTGGGGCTTGCGGCGGCCAATGCCATTGTGGGCATCAGTACGGTGGCCCAGCCGCGCGAGCGCTTGAAGACCATTCTATCAAAAAATATCGCGTACCTAGCTTGTCTGCCGTTGCTGGCGCATTACATGGAGTTAAACGGCGTGGCCGGGACCAAGCTCATCGCTACGCTGGTCGAAGCATGCATCGCGGCGATCCTGATGAGGCGAATCCTGAAAGTCAAATGGGAGTGGGATGCGCTGCGGGCGGTTGCCGTTCCGGCACTTCTGCTCTTTGTGATCGGTGCGGGCGGTCAGTTCTGGTTCTACAGCCGAGTTCTTACACCTGTCTACTTAATGGCTGGCGCGGTCGTTTATCTGTTCTTGTTCTTCCGGCGGGTGGCGGAGGAGGACCTCGTGTTCATGGAGAACATTCTCCCAGATCGTTTGCGGCCGCTCGTCATGCTCGGGCGGCGGTGCAGGCCTTCGGCAGCGGCCTAAGGGGACGCGGACTCAACCATGTGCGGCATTCTGGGGATTTTGACCTTTCGCGGTGACCACCCAAGTGAGCGATCGTTTGATCGCGCGCTGGCGCAGCTGGATCATCGCGGTCCGGATGATCGCGGCGCGGTTCACGATACGCTGCCGTCAGGCGGTCGCATCTCGCTGGGCCAGACGCGGTTGAGCATTCTTGATCTGTCTCCTAAAGGTCATCAACCGATGATCAGCGATCGAACGGGGACGGTCATCGTCTTCAACGGTGAGGCGTATAATTTTCGAGAGGTGCGCGCCGGCCTGCAAACCGCCGGCGTGTCGTTTCACAGCGAATGCGACACAGAGGTGCTCCTGGCGGCCTACGACCAACGTCAGGATCAATTCATCGAGCCGTTCCGCGGTATGTTTGCAATCGGGCTTTGGGATCGCGCGCGAAACCGTCTGCTGCTTGTTCGTGACCGGCTGGGCATCAAGCCGCTTTACTACTATTGGGACGGTCGAACGCTTGCGTTCGCTTCAGAATTGACGGCCATCGCGGCGCTGCCGGGTCTTCAGCTTGACGTATGTCAGGATGCGATGCGGCAGTTCCTTTGGCGAGGGTTCATCCCTTACCCATTGTCGATCTTCAAGCAGATTCGAAAGCTTCCGGCGGGGTGCATGCTGCGGGTGGATCTTTCCAATCCCCGGCCGGAAGTCGCTTGCTACTGGAACGCGCTGGACTATTACGCGTCTCCACGGACGTTTGCCGACCCGACCGAAGCCGTCGACGCGATCGAGGAAGTTCTGCGCGAAGCAGTAAGGCTCCGGCTGATCAGCGACGTGCCACTGGGGGCGTTTCTTAGCGGAGGAATCGACTCGTCGTTGGTCGTGGCGTTGATGCGCCAGGTCCACACGGGGACGGTGCGCACGTTTTCAATTGGATTTGACGAAGACCGCTGGAACGAAGCCCCGGCGGCCAAGCGCATCGCCGAGCATCTGGGGACCCAGCACGAAGAGATGTACATCTCGCGTGACAATCTGCTCGAGCAAGTTCCGATGGTGAGCCGGCATTACGATGAGCCGTTCGCGGATTCGTCGGCCATCCCCACGCTGGCGCTGGCAAAGCTGACGCGCCGGCATGTGACGGTGGCGCTGTCAGGAGATGGCGGAGATGAGCTCTTCTGGGGCTATGATCAGTACACGGCGAAGTCTAATGAGGTCTTTCCGTGGGCACAGAAGATCCCTCGATCGATTCGCGGGGCACTCGGGGCGGGAATGCGTGCGCTACGAGGAACTCCGATGGAACGCTGGGGTCACTTGATCGCATTTGATGATTTTGCGCAATTCTACGCACGGACGGATCTCTGGCACCCATGGACTTTCTCCGGATTACATCGAGCAGGAGGATCGGTCAACCGTCTATTAGAGATTGGGCGTGAAGTCGCGGCGCGACTAGGTCAACAAGACCGAGACCGCTACATGAGTGCGACGGATCTGAAGAGCTATCTCGTTGACGATATTCTTACCAAGGTGGATCGGGCTACGATGGCGGTCGCGCTGGAAGCCCGTGTCCCGATCCTGGACCATAAGGTCGTCGAATTGGCGGCGAGCATTCCTTACTCGATCAAGAAACACGGGAATGAGAAAAAGCACCTGCTCAAGGCGCTGCTCGCGCGATTCGTCCCCCGGGCGCTGTGGAATCGGCCGAAGATGGGGTTTGGAGTTCCGCTGGTCCATTACTTCCGGGGGCCGCTGAAGGATTGGGCGCATGACGAGTTATTCAGTGGCGGGCATTCGCTTTCCGAGTGGCTGAACATGCGGGTTGCGCGCGAAGTTTTTGATGATCACGTCAGCGATCGGCGTGATTGTGCGAGCCTGCTGTGGGCCTGCCTTCAACTGGCGGGTTGGGACCGGCGAATGCGCGAGATCCGGCGGTGCGCGGATGCTTCCATCTGACGCCCTCGCGCACGGGCGTGTCATGGAGTCGTCGCACCGGGCAGCGGACGACGCCGACGTGATAAGGAAAATGTCATGAAATCAGCACTCATAACCGGAGCTGCAGGATTTATCGGATCGCATCTATGCGAAGCGCTGCTGCGGGACGGCTGGCGTGTTCTGGGCGTTGATTGCTTCGACGACTTCTACGATCCGACCGTCAAACGGCGCAACGTGGCCGGCATGGTCTCGCACTCGCAATTCGAGTTAATGGAGGCCGACATTCGCGACGAATCGGCGATGGGGGATGTAATGAGGCGAGGGGTTGATTTGATTGTGCATCTGGCGGCGCGGGCCGGTGTGCGACCCTCCATTGAGCGGCCGCTATTGTATCAGGATGTCAACATTCGTGGTACAAACGTGTTGCTGGAGTCAGCGCGACAGCATGACATCAGGAATTTCGTCTTCGCGAGCAGTTCGAGCGTCTATGGCAACAATCCGAAGGTTCCATTCAGCGAATCGGATCGCGTCGATCAACCGATCTCGCCTTACGCCGCAACGAAGAAGGCCGGCGAGCTTCTTTGCCATACGTACCATCACTTGTTCGGCATGAATATCACGTGCCTGCGTTTTTTCACTGTGTATGGCGCGCGGCAGCGGCCGGATCTGGCGATTCACAAGTTCACGCGACTGATCGAGTCCGGCAAGCCGATCCCGGTGTTTGGCGACGGCAGCATGATGCGCGACCACACCTATGTGGATGACATCATCTCCGGGGTTCGCGCGGCGATGGAGCGATGCGCCGGGTTTCACATCTACAACCTTGGCGAATCGCGACCTGTGTCGCTTTCCGACCTGATTGCCGCCATCGAGAGCGCGCTGGGTAGGAAAGCCGTCATTGAGCGCTTGCCGCCGCAGCCGGGAGACGTGGAGCGGACGTACGCGGATGTGACCCTTGCCATGCGGGATCTGGAATATGAGCCGCGGACCGAGCTGGCGGTCGGGCTGGCGAAGTTTGTGGAGTGGTTTCGAGCACAGCGGAGCTAGCGCGACTGCGGAGGCGCGCGGCGGTCGCCCAGACCGATTGATCGATGCGAATTGCCCAAGTCAGTGCGACGTTCCTACCGATCGTGGGAGGGGTTGAATGGAAGGTTCATTTTCTATCGCAGGAGTACGCGCAGCGAGGCCATGACGTTACCGTCTTCACATTGCGTCCGGCATCGGACATTCCCGATGCGCCGTTGCCGACCGCGGCGTGCTATCGGGTTGTGCGTTGCGGTTTCGCCGTGCGCGGGGCGGGACGGCTTGGAATGAATGCCTGGTTGATGGCGCGCGCGATCACGGCGGCGCATCGCCGCGAGCGTTTTGATGTCATTCATTGTCATCAACTCGGTCCGATGGCGGCCTGTTGTGGCGATGTTCGAAAGAGGACAAGAATCCCGGTGGTGGTGACGACCAGTGGCGACGACGTGAACACAATCCCCGCGGTGGGCTATGGAATTCGATGCAACCCGCGCTTCGACCGCATGGTGCGGGCAAACGTGCGCCGGGTCGATGTGATCGCAAGCGTCAGCCGCGGCATTCGTGCCGAGTTGGAGGCAATCGGTACGACGGCGAGGATTGTAGACATCCCAAATGGCGTGCCCTGGGATGAGTTTCAAACCGGGCCGAGTCGATTGCTGCGGGATCGGCTGTGCTTGAGCGACGACACGGTGATCGTGCTCTCGGTCGGTCGAAATTTCAGCCTGAAGCGATATGATCTTGGGATTGAGGCGTTTGCACGGGTGGCGAGGGGGCGGGATCGAACGGTTGCAGGCGGGGCGGAGGCCAAGGTGCACTACGTGCTGGTTGGACGCGAGTTGGATTCGTTGAGGCCGCTGATCGATCGACTTCACGTGGCGAAGCAGGTGTCGCTCGTGGATCAGATGCCGATGTCGCAGTTACCAGCCGTCTATCACTCGGCCGATATCTTCTTTAATCCATCGGAGACGGAGGGGTTTTCCCAGGTCAATGCACAGGCCCTGGCCTGTGGCCTTCCGCTCGTCGTCACCGATGCTTCCGGCAACGTGGATGCGGCGGACCACGGCGGGGCGCTGGTGGCCCGCTGCAATGATGTCGCATCAATGGCACAATGCCTTGATGCGCTGATTTCCGATCCGCAGACACGGCGGGGGCTTGGGATCGAAGCGCATCGTGCGAGTCGCCACTATGCCTGGTCGCGGATCGCCGATCAATACCTTGACGTATTTGCTTCGCTTCAGTAGTCCGTTCAATGGTGGCCGCACCCGGAACCGCATGACGGAACCCCGTTGACGCAGTTAAAAAAAGGAATCAATTCTTCTATCATGACGAATGGCAACTCCTCGACAACTCCAGTACGGCCGGCATCGTCTCGCCCTTTCACCGCGCGACGCAAGCTCGCGGCGCTTCTGCTGACTGCGACGATATTTGTCGCCCTGGGGCTTGGCGCACTGGAAATATTCTTCAGGACGTGTGTGTCTGTCACGGACGTCTCATACTCGTTTTGGGATCCAGTCATCGGTCCACGGACCGCACCGAATCAGAGCGGCCGGTCGGTTCGCACGCCCATGTTTGATGTGGCCTATCATTTCAATAGTCAGGGCTGGAACCATCCGGAGGACTACCAGACAGTCAAGCCGGTCGGTACTCGGCGCATTTGCGTCGTGGGGGACTCGCAGGTTGAGTCACTACAGGTCAATCCGGACGAGACGTTCTTTTTCGTGGCGCAGAACGAAATGAGTCGCCCGGATCGGCCAGTCCAGTGGTATGCCTTCGCCAATTCCGGCTGGGGTACGAACGTCCAGTACGAAGTCATTCGACATTATGTAGTTGATTATCAACCGGATGTAGTCGTTCTCCTCTTCATACAAAACGATCCATTCGACTGTTCACCCTATATCGTTGACATGGGTCGGTATCGCCCGATCTATTACCTGGGAGATCAAGACGAACTTGTGTTAATCCCGCCGACGTCCGATTGGCAGCCGTCTTGGAAAGGGCGGATCGCCTTCCAGTCAGCCATGGTTCGCTACTTTCTGGTTCAACGGGCTTTGTTAGACCGGTGGAGGACGCGGTCCGGACCGGCGCGGCCAGGAGTTGGCGGTCTGCCCTTGATGGACACGGCATCCCTTCATGCGAATTCGGTTGTCCCCGGGATTGAATCGATAGGCGAATCGCAGCGTCAGGAAATGACTTGGCGATTGATTGAGGCCCTGCTTCGACAGTCCAAAGCAGCGTGCGAGAAGAAGGGGGCCGTGTTTGCAATTGCGTTCCGGGGTTGGATGGAAGAAATCGAG
This sequence comes from uncultured Planctomycetaceae bacterium, assembly GCA_964592235.1. GTDB lineage: Bacteria > Planctomycetota > Phycisphaerae > UBA1845 > UTPLA1 > PLA3. Next base: position 46,279 of record CAZQCF010000002.1, on the reverse strand, counting down.
TTTCCCCGAACGGGGCAGAAAACGGTCGTTCCACCCAGGAATGAGGATCCGTGGTGCCTGACGATGAGTCGAGTCAGCGAAATGGGGCGGGAGCAGCTCGCGCCGATGGCCCAGCGATTGAGGATTCCCTATCTGGATTTAACCGAAGCATTGCAGGCAATGGTGAGAAGGACGGGGAAATCCCACGTTTTCGAAGGTGATAATCACTATAATGCCCTGGCACACGAAGCCGTGGGCAAGGCGATGGCGGCATGGGTGGACCAGATCCTGTCGTCACACGCAAGCAATGCTCCGAGATCGGCAGAACCGGCCGGTTGAACGCAATCTTTCGAGCGCAGCTGTGCTATCGCCGGCATTGCTGGAAAGACTCAACCCGGCGTGTCAACCGTTTCGATGAATAGATTGAGAACCTCATAAATGAGCATCGGGTCCTTCACGTATTCGACTGCGCGTTCAGCCGAGTGGACTGCGGAGACGGTCCTGGGGCCGGTGCCCATACACGTCGATGAACCGCCGTCGATCTTGCGCAAGATCGTCGAACTCCTCGTCTATATCCCCGTTATCGTAAGCGCGTTTCTGGGAGTTTGGGGACTTCACCAGGTTCGCTTCTTCGGTGGCGGAACGTCTTTTGCTGCGACCCTATTCACGATTCTTGTCGTTCTGCTGTCCGGTCAGCGACCTCCGTTTTCCGTTTGGCTTGCTGTTGTCATCTGGCTGGGAGCGAACATTTCACAGACCATTGGGAATGGCCAGACGCCTGTGACCGGCGCTGGTTTGCCCATGTTGCTGTTTCACATCGGCACGCTTTTGGGGATGTGGTACGTCGCACAGAATCCCGCAGCCGAGCGCCGGATGATTTTCTTCTACGTCATCCTGTTGATTGTGCTGACTTACATGGGCGGCCAGACGATGCGCAGCCATGCGTCCGTCGAGCGACTTGAACTGGAGGGCGTCGGTGGGCTGATGGCCAACCCGAACTCGATCGCATACATGGCGGGCATTCTTGGCATCGCCATGTTGTTTCGCTCGCTTCGCGAATCGGCGGCACTCAAGCCAATCCTTTGGCTGTTAGCCATCGTCATGTTTATCCTGTTGATGCGAACTGTATCGCGAACCGGGCTGGTGCTCTTCGCGGTTGGGTTAATGGCCTTCATGGTCGCGGCGCTGGGCGGTCGGGGCGTTCGCGTCAGTGGATTGATCTTTCTTTGCATCGTTGTGTTGTTTGCATCGCAGTTCGCCTACCTAATCGCCGATCAAATCGTGTCTTACCAGAAGCGCGTCCGAGTCGACACCGAAGGCCGACTCGGAATTTTCTCGTTGTCAACGCTTTCAGACTTAATGAGTACGTTCATCTTTGGGCGGGGACCGGAGCGCGCTATTTCAACAGCGACCGGTATTGCTCCACATAACACATTCATATATATGCACCTGGCATTCGGTGGCATTACGGCTTATCCCTATCTGGCGTGGCTGTCCATCCTGGGGATTCGCATCCTGCGCATGTTGCGGGCACGGGACTTCCCCCTGGATATTAAGGCTTTTGTCGTTGCCATGTACCTGATGGCCGTCGGCGGCGAAGGGACGAACAACATCAATTTCACGCTGTATTCCAGCGTCTATGCCTGGGCCATTATCGAAAAGTACACGGCCATGTACAGCCACCGCGGCATGGCTTTGCGCGCCCAGATGGTGGCGCCACTTTACGAAACCATTCCGATGGCGCCCTCGCAAATCGTGCCTGCACGCCGCCGTCGCGCCCGCGCGGTTTGACGGATTCGTCATTCTCCTTTCATGAAAGTCGTCATCCTAGTGGATTCGCTCATTCGGGGGGGCGCTGAACGTCAAGCACTCTTGACGCTTCGCGAACTCGTGCGGCGGGGGATCGACGCTCGGCTTATTTACTATTATGAATCGCAGAGCGGATACGACTGGCCCCCCGAGCTGGACGCACGCGTCATCCTCGTGAGGAAGGATCGGGGCTCGCTGCGCTTCATTTGGCTGCTCGCCCGCTATCTTCGTAGAGAGCGAGTTGATATCGTTCACGGCTATAAGGATTCTCCTGGTATCTACGCGTCGCTTTGTGGTTGGCTGGCAGGCGTTCCGGTTCGAATCATCGGTCACCGATCGCATTCGCTGCCCGGCGGGATACTCCGAATTGCGTTCCGTTTCATGCGGCACTTTGCGACGGCGTGGATCGGCAACGCGCAGGCTGTGACCGCTGTCTTGAAGAATGACCTGGGAGTCCCGCCGAACCGGTTACTCGTCGTATCAAATGGAATCGAGACGGCTCGATTTCGAACAGACTTGTCTGCACAGGCGGCGCGGGAACATTTGCAGATTGCGCCGAATGTCGGCGTCGTAACCATGATCGCCGTGATGCGGGCCGGCAAGAACCATCGTATGTTCGTCCGCATGGCAGCTCGGATCCTGGAGCGGCGGCCGGACACGGTCTTTCTGCTGGTGGGGGACTCGGACCCATCCGAGCCGAACTGCCTCGCCGAGGTACAGGCCGAAGTCAACCGCGCGGGGCTCACGGATTCGATCCGCTTTCTGGGCACGCGAACGGATGTGCCGGAAATCCTGCGTGCGACGGATGTCTCCGTCTTGACGACGCGATTTGAAGGGCTGTCCAATGCGCTGCTCGAATCCATGGCGGCGGGTGTCAGCATTGTGGCGACGGATTACATCGGCGCGCGCGAGCTGTTGCAAGACGGCGTGGAGGGATTCCTTGTACCACTTGACGACGACCGGGCCATGGCCGAGCACGTTCTACGGCTGCTGGGCGATTCAGCGCTGCGCGCGAAGATGGGTCGGGCGGGTATGGAGCGGGTCGATCGAGACTTCAGCATGCAGGCGATGGGGGACCGACTGATCGAGATTTACTCCGGCCTTCTGGCCTGCCCAGGGGCTTGCCGGGCACCTGTTCCGGGCGGCAACTCGGCGACGAAACCGACGCACTGATTGGCGCGTCGGGGGAGCATCAGTATTTGCGGTATCTGCGGCATGGTTGACTTCGTTTCGCCCGTGGAGGCGATCGTCGTCGACCGAATGGTATCGTCAATTCGGCACCGCGGTCCGGATGATTGCGGCGTGTACGCGCGCGGGCCGGTCGGGCTGGGGCATGCTCGGTTAAGCATCATCGACCTGTCGCCGACCGGGCGGCAGCCGATGTCCACGTCGGATGAGCGTTATACGATTGTATTCAATGGGGAAGTGTACAACTTCCCGGAGCTTCGCCGCCGGCTGGAGGGCTGCGGCGTGGCCTTTCGCGGCACGTCGGACACCGAGGTCGTTCTGCATACCTTCGCGCAATGGGGGCCGGATGCCTTCTCGCGGTTCAACGGGATGTTCGCGCTGGCCATCTGGGACGAGGTGACGCAGCGGCTTACACTCGCCCGGGACCGATTCGGCATCAAGCCGCTGTATTATCAAACATCTGCCCGCGCGCTCCTATTCGGTTCGGAGATGAAAGCGCTTCTGTGCAGCGGTCGCGTCGAACGGAAGATGAACTGGGCGGCGCTCCACGAGTATCTCTATTATGGCTATCCCATTGGCGCGAACACGTTTTACCAAGGCATTCGTGAATTGTCGCCCGGATCGTACGCGACGTTTGACGCCGCAGGATTGAAGGAGACACGATATTGGCACATCGAACAGACGCCGGTTGTGAATGATGCGTTGCAACCAGCCGCCCGGCACGTGGCGGATTTGCTGGACAAAGCAGTTCAATCTCACCTCATCAGTGACGTGCCGGTGGGCGTGTTCTTAAGCGGCGGGGTCGATTCTTCCGCGATCACGGCGCTGGCCTGTCGCCATTATGCCGGTCGGCTCAAGACTTATTCCGCGAGCTTCGACTTCGACAAGGGCGTGGACGAACGACCCAAGGCGCGCCTCATCGCGCAGCGCTTCGGCACCGAGCACCACGAAGTTCGCGTGGAAGGGCGGAGGATGCCGGATGTGATCGAGGCGCTCGTGCGCTGTCACGATGAGCCGTTTGGTGACGCGGCGGACATTCCTCTTTACTTGTTGTGCGAACAGCTTCGCGGCAGCGCGAAAGTCATTCTTCAAGGCGATGGCGGCGACGAAATCTTCGCGGGGTATCGTCGATACAATGTTCTTTCGTTCAACCCGCTCTGGCGGACCATGTCGGCGTTTCGCGGGATGCTGGACCTGTTGCCGCGCGGGCCGCTGCATCAGCGAGCGACACGGTTCTTTCGAGCAATCGGTCATCCAGATCCTGCGCTGCAGATGGCGCTGTACCTGACGCAGGAGGATTTCCTCAATCCGCCGACACGCCTGTTTGGCGCGGATGCCCGGCAACAACTCGAAGTGCACGATCCATTTGCCGCCTACCACGGGGCCTATAACCGGCTGAAGAACTTTGATACCGTTCAGCGAGCGCTCTATACCGATTGCCTCGTCCTGCTGCCGGACATGTTCCTTGAAAAGGTGGACAAGTCCACCATGGCGCACGGCATCGAGGTGCGCGTGCCGTTCCTGGATGCCGACCTGACCGACTACGCATTGGGGTTGCCGTCAGGAATCAAGGTGAAATACGGTCAGAAGAAGCGAATCCTGCGAATGGCCTTGCGCGGCATCGTCCCCGATGAAATCCTCGATGCTCCCAAGGAGGGATTCGGCGTGCCGTACCAATACTGGCTTCGCGAGCCGCTTGCGGGCTACTTGCGCTCGGTGCTTCTGGATGATTCGATTCAACAATGGGGCATCTTTGACCGCGCGGCGCTGGAAGGAGCGATTCGGGAGCACACGACGGGTCAACGCAATCACGGGTTCCTGCTCTGGAAGCTCCTGAATCTCGGATTGTGGTATCGGATGTACATGCACAATAACGCACCATTGGATGTGCCGCATTCGAGAACACCGAACGCCGTCCGAGCATGAACGAAAGCTCGCAAACATCCAAATCGCCTCTCCGCGTGATGATCATCGGCACGCTGCCTCCGCCGGTGGGCGGCGCCGGGGTATCGCTGCAGCATCTGGTCAATCTGCTCGGCGAGCGTGGTGACGTCCGCGTGACGATGGTGAACACCTCCGGCGTGCGCGGCCGGCTCCTGACGGCGCCGTTTCGCTTCGCGGCAATCATCTGGCGCATGATGCAGAATGCGTTTCGCGTGGATGTCGTCAGCCTGCAATCGATGCCAAGCGGCATTCCGTTCATCGGTCCGTTTGCCTGGCTCGTCGCCCGACTTGGAGGCCGACCATTCATGATTCGCATGTTCGGCGGCGAGAGCTTTCTGGAGGGCCGCGGGCCGGGCGCCGTGATCATGAGATGGATCGTCCGGCGTTGCGACTTGTATCTGGCCCAGACGAAGCAGCTCGTTGCCGAGGCGCAGGCCGCCGGACTGCGGCGCGTCGAGTGGTACGCAACCAGCCGGCCGATGTCCGACGCCGCCCCCGCAACGGACTCACAGAAGCTATGCCGCAAGTTCGTGTTCCTTGGTCACGTCAAACCCCTCAAGGGGATTGAAGAACTCATTGCGGCTGGTGAGCGCCTGGGCGAGGGTGTTTCAATCGACGTGTACGGTCCGTTGATGGACGGCATAACGGAGGCGCGGTTCGCGGGGCTGACGCGTGTGCGGTATCGCGGCACGATCCCCCCCGGAACCGGCGTTCGGATGTTGCAGGACTATGACGCGATGGTGTTCCCGACATTCTGGCCGGGCGAAGGGTATCCGGGTGTCGTTATCGAAGCGTTCGCGGCGGGATTGCCGGTAATCGCGACGCGGTGGCGTAACATCCCGGAGATAGTTGATGAGACGTGCGGCATGTTGATCGAGCCTCGAAATGTGGACGCGCTGTACGAGGCATTGCAGAAGCTCGTTCAAGACGATGAGCTGTTCCATCGCCTTCGGCACGGCGCGCTGCGGCAGCGCGACTTCTTCGACTCGCGGCGGTGGGTGGAGAAGTTCGTAATCTGGTGCCAGGAACTGACGAACCCGTCCAATCGCGCGAGTGAGGCAATCCAATCGACTGAAACGCCGGCGGCCGTAGCTCACGATCGCGCATCGGAGAGTCGCAACTAGCATGTGCGGCATTTGCGGATATGTCGGCGATCATCGTCCCGAGCTGCTTGAGCCCATGTGCCTGGCCATGCGTCACCGTGGGCCGGATGATTCCGGCGTGTGGCACGATGCCGCGGCACGAGTGGGGCTGGGCCATCGTCGATTGTCTATCATCGACCTTAGCCCTGCGGGGCATCAACCGATGTCGACGCCGGATGGTCAAATTCAGATCGTCTTCAACGGCGAGATTTATAATTTTGAAGAACATCGGGAGCGGCTGAAGGCAAAGGGACGAACGTTTCGCGGTCACAGCGATACCGAAGTGCTGTTGTACCTGTACGAGGAGATGGGGGCGGACTTCCTGCACGCGCTGAACGGCATCTTCGCCCTGGCGATCTGGGACGCCCGCGATCGGTCGCTGCTGCTGGCGCGCGATCACGCCGGAATCAAACCGCTTTATTACTGGCTGGACTGCGAGCGGTTGTTTTTCGCGTCGGAGATTAAAGCCCTGCTGCGCATACCGGGCGTGCCGCGCGAGATCAACCTTGAGCGCCTGCCGGACTATCTGACGTTTCTGTGGGTGCCGGGCGAAGAGACGATGCTCAAGTCGGTCCGTAAACTTGAGCCAGGCCATGCCATGCGCTGGCGCGAGGGGCGAGTGCAATCGTGGAAGTGGTTCACACTGACCTACGAGCCGGATGACGGGCCGAGCGAATCCGAGTGGATCGAGCGTGTGCATGACACCTTCGTGGCAGCCACGCACCGACAGATGATGTCCGACGTGCCGTTGGGCGCGATGCTTTCGGGCGGCACGGATTCGACCGCCATCGCGGCGTGCATGAGACACGCTTATCCCGACCGCGAGATTCGCTGCTACACCTTCGAGACGCCGCCGGAGGACATGGCGCGCGATCAGTTCGAGGCCGATCATCCCTTCGCCGTGCGGGTCGCGAAGCACCTGAACATCACGCTGCGAAGCTGCCTACTCCGGCCGAACGTGATCGAATTGTTGCCCAAGATGGTCTACCACAACGATGAGCCGGACGCCGACCCGACGGTGTTTCCATCGTACCTGCTCTCGAAAATGGCCCGCGATGACGGAACAACGGTGCTGCTGTCCGGCATGGGCGGCGATGAAATGTTTTTTGGCTATCGCAGCCATCAGGCGCTGCGCCGTCTGGAGCAATTCGGATGGATCCCGCGGTGGCTGCTGGCGCCGGCGCTGGCGTCGGCGTGCGGGGCGGCGTCGGCCGTGATGGGGGCGCAGAGCGCATTGCCGCGGCGTTTGCGAAAGTTTCGAAAAGCGCTGCTGGGTGACGGCGTCGAGCGATTCGAAGCGCTCTCGGACTGGTCCAGCGCCGCGACGCGCGAGCGGCTCTTCGGCCCGGCACTGGTGGCGACGACGAATGGCGGCGCATCGCGGGGGCGCTCGGCAATTCAGAAATATTACGATGAGTTCTCCGGTCGTGGGGAGTTAAACCGTCGCTCGCACATCCTGATTCAGACGTTCCTCGCCGCGCACAACTTCATGTACACGGATAAATCGAGCATGGCGACTTCGGTGGAAGTGCGCGTGCCGTTCCTCGATGTGGAGTTGATGCGATTGTGCGCGCGCATCCCCGAGCGCCAGAAGCTCAAAGGCATGACGACGAAGTACCTGCTCAAGGAGGCCATGGCGCGATATATCCCGCGCGACATTCTGTATCGCAGCAAGACCGGCTTCGGCCCGCCGCTAAGAAAATGGATGGCGGAGGACTTCGGAGGCATCACGAACGACTTGCTGGGCGAGCGCGCTCTGCGTCAGCGCGGATTGTTCGACCCGGCAGCCGTCGCGGCGGTCGTCCGCGAGAATGCAGCCAACACGGCCGACCACGCCTACCTCTTGTTTGCGCTGCTCACGCTGGAAGTGTGGATGCAGACATTCATCGACCGCCCCGGCGAGGAAGTAACGTTGTAAGCATGAAGCCTCTTTCTCGAGTTGAGAAGGCAGTCGAAAACGTGGGCGACGCAAAACTGCGAACTCGCCACGAGACATCCGGCCGTGCCCTGCGCGTGACGCAGGATGGAACGCTGTACCTCGGTCGCAATTATTCGATATATCGTTCACAAGACGATGGCGCGACCTGGGCCTTTGTGACGCGAATGCCCGCGACCGGGGTTCGGCGCTGGGCGGGTTGGTCGCGTCTGGCTTCGCGTCTGCTTCGGCATGAAGTTCGCGCCATGAATGTAATGCCGGATGGAACGGTGGTCGCATCGAATCGCGAGTGGGTGTACCACGCTGCGCCGGGCGAATGGGTGATGCGCCGCGCACAAGTGAATGACGGATCGCAGCCGCTCGCGCCGCCGATGACGATGACGGTCGCGCCGGATGGCCGCGTCCTGTGGGGCGAGTACGATTCGACAACCAGGCACGGCAAGCCGGTACGACTGTTCGTGTCGGACGACGGCGGCAGGACCTACGAGGTCGCTCGCGTGTTCGTGGGCGGAAGCATCCTCCACTTGCACAACATCGTATGGGACACTCGCCGCGGGCATTACTGGGTGCTGGCCGGTGATCATGACGACGAGCCCGGCATCGGGGTGTTGTCCGCGGATCTGAAGTCATTTGATTGGCTCGTCAAAGGAAAACAGTTGTACCGCGCGGTCGAAGTCTTTGACGGCGGCGACCGGCTGATTTACGTGATGGATTCAGAGAAGGAGCGTAATTTCCTCGTCCATCTCGACAAGTCGTCGGGCAAGGCCGAGACCACCGCGGAATTCGAGGGAAGTTGCATCTATGCTTGCCGCTTCGGCACGTGGCTGACCTTTACCACGACGGTGGAGCCGTCGAAGGTCAATCCCGCGCGGCATGCCTCGCTGTATGTCTCGCGTGATGGCGCGACCTGGTCGCACGTGCTCCGCGCGGAGAAGGACGCGTTTCACCCTGTCTATTTCCAATACGGATCGATCATTCTGCCGCGTGGCGAGAGCGATCGCAAAACGCTCTTCTTCAGCGGTCAGGCCGTGCGAGAATGGGACGGCCGCGCCGTGACGGCGACGCTGGGGGCCGGCGGCGCATGAGTGGAGTGATGCGCAAAGTCGAAGCGATCCGCCGGATGGGCTGGGGCTGGGGTCTGTGGCGAGCGGGTTACGAGCTGCGCCGCAGGAGCGGCTGGCTCAAGCGCCAGTTTCCAACGCCGGAATGGGGTGATGTATCGCTTCGAGCGCTCCTGCGCGAAGGCATTCCGGCGGATGCGGAGGCTCTTCGCGCGCACCGCGAGCGCTCCACGGCGAGATTCCTCTTCGAGCTCGGAGCGATTCCTGCGGGTGAATGGCTGTCGCAAATCGCTGGCGAGAACGGCGTCCGACGCACGGTGCAGGTGGCGGATGATTACTGCGCCGGAAAGTTTCTCTATTTCAGTCGGCATGTGTTTGATCTGGGGGCACCGGTCGACTGGCGGCGTAATCCATTCCTGAACACGCAATTGACCAGTGACGCTCATTGGTGCGATTGGACGGCCTTCTCGCCGCAGCAGGGCGATATCAAGGACGTCTGGGAACCTTCGCGCTTTGCCTGCGCATACTGGCTGGTGCGAGCCTATGCAATGACGGGAGACGAGAAATACCCGCAGGCGTTCTGGCGGCTCTTTGAGTCGTGGTGCGAGCAGAATCCGCCGAATCGCGGGCCGAATTGGCGGTGCGGGCAGGAAACGGCATTTCGGATCATGGCATGGTGTTTCGCGTTGTGGGGCTTCTGGAGAAATTCCGCGACGACGCCCCAGCGTGTGGCCGCAATGGTCACTGCGTTGGCGCTTAGCGCCGCGCGCATCGAGCCGAACATCGACTACGCCGTGTCGCAGAAGAACAACCACGCCATCAGCGAGGCGTTGGGCCTGTTCACCGTTGGCACGCTGTTCCCCGAGTTACGCGACGCGGCACGCTGGCAACGGGAGGGCCGCCGAATCCTCGAGCGCGAAGTGCTGCGTCAGACTTACGCGGACGGGAGTTATGTGCAGCAGTCGATGAATTATCACCGCGTCATGCTGCACGATTGCCTGTGGGCGTGGCGGCTTGCAGAGTTGAACGGGGCGCCGCTCTCGTCGACCGTGCGGGCGCGCATTGGCGCCGCGGCGGAGTTTCTGTTCGAGATGATGGACGAGCCGAGCGGCAGCGTGCCGAACTACGGGGCGAACGACGGCGCGATGGTGCTGCCGCTTTCGAGCGGGGCGTATCGGGATTACCGCGACACGATCGGAGCTGCCATGTTCATCACAAGGCGCAAGCGTGTGCTTCCGGCCGGCGCGTGGGATGAGACGATGCTGTGGTTGTGCGGCGCAGAGGCAATGGATGTCGCGCCTTCGATCCGGCATCCATCCGCGATGCGGTTTGATGTCGGCGGGTATTACACGCTGCGCGCGGGCCGAACGTGGGCCATGATCCGTTGCCATCGTTACCTTGACCGGCCGGGCCACGTCGACATGCTCCACATGGATCTTTGGCATGACGGCGTGAACGTCCTGCGCGACAGTGGGACCTATCGGTACTACGCGCCGCGTGAGCCGGGGATGGACAAGTATTTCAAGGACATCGCCGCGCACAATACAGTGCAGGTCGGCGAGCGCGGCCCGTTGGAAATGGTATCTCGCTTCATCTGGCTGCCGTGGCCGGACGGCCGGTGCACGCGGCACAGCGTGGACAGCTTCGTCGGCGAACACGATGCCTATGCTCGCCCGCCGTGGAATGTGCTCCATCGGCGAAGCGTGGACGCGTCCCAGCCGCGGCGATGGATCGTGACCGACGAATTGCTGGGCAACGGAGAGCAAACCTTGACGTTGCGTTGGCATCTGGCCGATGCCCCGCACGCATTTGAGCCGGCCGGCGATGTTCTGACGTTGCGATTGGCCCGAGGAGTTGTTCGGATCGCGGTCAGCGGCCCGGACGGTACCCGGTTGCAGGTAATTCGTGGCGAGGAGCGAGATGGCGAGATTGCCGGCTGGGTATCGGAACACTACGGCGAACGAATGCCGGCGCCGGTGCTGGAGGCAATTTGTCGCGCGGCGCTTCCGGCCAAGTTCGTGACGACGATTGAATTGCCCGGTGGCGAAGGGGCGGGCGCGTGAGGTTGATCTACATTCACGAGTACTTCGTAACCAACGAGGGCACGAGCGGCACGCGCAGCTACGACGTGAGCCGGCACCTGGTCGAGATGGGTCATCGGGTAACCGTCATCACGGGCCTGCACGACCAGAGCGGCCTGCCTCCGATGTCACGCTGGCACCTATTTCGCACGCACGAAATCGACGGTATCAAAGTCGTTGTATGCAACGCGTATTACAGCAACAAATTGCGTGTCGTGGCGCGGCTCTGGTGCTGGGCCAAGTTCGCGATGCTGGCACTTTGGGCCTGCCTTCGCGAGAAGCAACCCGATCTCATTTTCGCGACAAGCACTCCGCTGACGGTCGGCATTCCCGGTCGAATCGGCGCGGTGCTGAAGCGCGTGCCGTATGTGTTTGAAGTGCGCGACCTGTGGCCGGAGGACTTGCTCGACGCGGGGCGCATCAAACCCGGCCTGCAGTATTGGCTGTGGGAGCGGCTGGAGAAGTTCTGCTACGCCGGGGCGCGGAAGATTCTGCTCGTGTCGCAGGGCTTTCACAATCGCCTGCTGGAACGCGGCTTTGACCCGGCGCGATTGCAAACCATCCTGCTGGGAGCGGATGGAAGCCTCTTCGCGGATGCGCAGCCGGATCATGCATTCATGCAACAACAGGGCCTGGGCGACAAGACGATCGCCATTTACACGGGCGCGCACGGCGACGCGAACGGATTGTTCCAATTGCTCGACGCGGCGGAGCGGCTAAAGGACCGACCCGACATCGCCATTGTATTGATGGGTGAGGGGAAGATGAAAGAGGCGCTTCGTACGGCGGCGCGCGAACGCGGTCTGGCAAACGTTTTTCTGATCGACCCCGTGCCCAAGCATCGCCTGCCCGGCGTGCTGCGGGCGGCGCACATCGGCCTCATGATTCTCAAGCAGATTACGCGGCCGCGCTGGGTCACGCCGAACAAGATATTCGACTACATGTTCGCCGGCATTCCGAGCATTGTGAACTTCGCCGGCACGACGGCGGAGATGATCGAGGCAGACGGTGCAGGTCTTGCGGCCAAGCCCGGGGACCCGGGCGATCTTGCCGCAAAGATTCGCCATTGGGCCGACCACCCCGCCGAGCGGGAGGCCGTCGGCCGGCGCGCGCGAGAAGTCGCTTTCGCCCGATACGACCGGCGCATGATCGCCCGGCAACTCGCGGAGGTGTTCGAGGCCGCCGCGCGACGCTGACAGGAAGCGCTCGCCGCTCGCATTGGCGCGAGTGGCGGACGATCATGCATCGCTGATCCGATCTCCACTAACTTGTCACGCCTTTACTGGACAATTCGACTTGCGGAAGCTGCGGAACTGGAATCGCTGCTCGCGCTCGTGCGCTCGCTGCCCGGCGAGCGCTATCAAGGCGCATCGAGCAGCTATTGGCAATGGCGATACCTGAACGATGCAGGCTTCGCCGCGGCGATTGTCGCGGCCGTGCACGACGGGCAGTTGATCGGCGTGCAACCGGTTTCGTTCTTCGAGTGGCAGTGGGGGGAGGCACGGTTGACCGGTGCGATGTATACCGGCGTATTGACGCACCCCGACCACCGGCGCAAGGGCGTCTTTCACTCTCTGATCGACGCCTCGAACGACTTGGCGGCCCAGCGCGGAGCGCAGTTTTGCATGACGCTCCCGAATGATGCGTCGCTGCCGGGCTTTCTCAAATTCGGGGATTGGCAATACCCCGGCTGTATCCCCGCGTGGCTGAAAGTACTCGACGGCGGCAAACTGCTGGCCGCGAAGATCGGGCCGATGGGCCGGCTCGTCGGCTGGATTCCCAATCTGCTCTTTGCGCAGCGAAGTCGACCGCGCAACAAGGGCGGCCGTATTGAGATCGATGCGGTTTCGTGCGTTCCGGCGGACCTCGACGGCGTAAGCGACCAATTCGCCCAGATCGTTGGTGGTTGCATGATCCGCAGGACTGCTGCCTATTGGAACTGGCGACACGCGGGACCGCTTTCAGACTATCGAACGCTTGTCGCAAGAATCGGCGGCCGGCTCGTCGGTGCGATCTGTACGACCCGTCAGCCGCGCATGGGGGTGGAAGTCGGGCTGATCGTGGATGTCGTCGCGGAAGAGCCGCACGCGTTGCGGTCCCTGATTGCCGCCGCCGAGATTGATTTCACGCGGCAGGGATGTGCCGTTACGACGTGCCAGTCAACAAGCCTCGTCCTGAACGAGGCCTTGCGTGCCGAGGGCTACAGACTTCCGCCGCGCGCGATCATGCCCAAACAATTCCATTTTGTCTATCGACCGACCGGCGTACCGGGGCTGCCGCGCATGCCCGCCGCGATGAACGACTGGCACCTGACCTTTGGCGACTCGGACAATGTCTAACGCATCGCAGCGCGATCCGCGATTGGTTCCACGGCACACCGCGCCGGTGCGGCCGACCGTGTTCGTGATGGAATCGCAGACCAAGGCATCGCTGCCGGTGATTGAGTCGATGGCCCGGGCCGGCGTGCGCGTGGCATGCGGCAGCGAGAAGCGATTCAACAGCGGATTCATGAGTCGACATTGCCGGGAACGGCATGCCTATCCGTCGCCGCGCGATCGCAAGCGTGAGTTTCAGGAATGGCTGCTCGTCCTGTGCGAGCGGCGGCGGTTTGAAATGCTCTTTGCCGTGGGGCACTACGGGGCGCTGGCGGTCTGCGAGATTCAGGACGAACTGCGGCGGTTCACCAAGCTGCTGATTCCACCGCTGCCGCTGTTTCGAGAGGCGTATGAGAAGATCCCCACGATGAAAGCGGCCTTGCGCGCGGGGGTGCCGATTCCCGATTCCTGGTTTCCGGAAGATGAAGGAGGGATCGAGGCCGTGATCCCGCGCATCAATCGGTGGCCGGTACTGGTGAAGCCGAGCGTGGGCGTCGGCGCGCGCGGGATCACCTGGTGTTACCACGCGGACGAATTGCGCACGATCTACCCGCAGATCAGCGCCGAGCAGGGCGTCTGCTACGTGCAGGATTTCGTTCCGCCCGGGGGCATGCAGTACAAGGTGGACATGCTCGTGGACGATGGTCAGCGCGCGCTCGCCGGCGTCGTCTATGGCAAGACACGCATGTATCCGCCGGATGGCGGCAGCAGCGTATTGAATTTCTCTGCCGATCGGCCGGACATCCTCGATCTGTCGCGGCGCATGCTGGTCGAGCTGAAGTGGACGGGGTTCTGTGACTTCGATTTCGTCGACGACCCGCGCGACAACGTCGCGAAGCTAATGGAGATCAACCCGCGATTTCCCGAAAGCTTCAATATGGGCTGCTCGATTGGCATCGACTTCCCGGGAATGATGCTGCGTCTCGCGCGCGGCGAGGCCGTCCACCCCATCACGGACTACCCGAAGAATCGGTTTCTCCGTTTCCTGCCGGGCGATCTGCTCTGGTTCCTGCGCGTCTCGAACAAGCAGCGTTTCTCGACGTGGCCGAACTGGTTTCGATTCTTCGACCGCGATACGGCTTATCAACTGATCCGTGCGAATGATCCCGGTCCGATTCTTGGCTACGCATTAGAAAACCTCGCGGCACTATTTGATCGCCGGACGCGCCGCGAGCGCCTGCGCCTGCAAAGTGGGGCTGGTTTGGCAAGACGCCATTCTTAATAGATCGCCACTTCTCCGGGGCACGTCCGCCCAACCGAAGCCAGTTCACGGCTTTCGGTTCCCGCGTTAAGATCGTTGACAGGGTTATTCTCCCCGGCTCGTCTTGCTAGGGACCGGCATCGGTTATGGCCGGGCATCCCTTGGCATTCACCGTGTTGCGCGAATGATGAAGCAGCGAGAGGGTTTGACCATGAAGAAAGCACTCATTCTCGGCTACGGCGTTGTCTGCTATCTCGTCTTCTTTGTGACGTTCGTCTATCTTGCTGCCTTCATCGGCGATCTCGGCGTCCCCAAGTCCATCAACCGCGGCGTACCGGCCGCGGGCGCGGCGGACATTCTTCTCAATGCGCTGTTCCCCATCCTGTTCGCCGTTCAGCACACGATCATGGCGCGGCCCCGCTTTAAGGCATGGTTTACGCGGGCGGTTCCCATGCCGGCCGAACGCGCGACTTTTGTCCTGATTGCGAGCCTGATTCTCGCGGCCATGATGTGGCGATGGAAGGTCATGCCGGCGGTCGTCTGGCAGGTAGGCCTCGACGCTTTGCGGTGGGCCTTGCTCGGGGCTTACCTCCTCGGCTGGCTCATCGTGCTTTACGCGTCGTTCCTCATTGACCATTTCGACCTCTTCGGGCTTCGGCAAGTCTGGCTGAACTTCCGTAGCGTTCCTTACCATCATCACCCCTTCATGGAGCGCTCGCTCTATCGCGTCGTGCGCCATCCCCTCATGTTCGGCTTTCTGCTGGCGCTCTGGGCCGCACCGACAATGACCACGGGTCGCCTGCTTCTGGCCGCGCTGCTGACGCTGCACATCGTCTTCGGCACACGCGTTGAGGAGCGCGATCTGCTGAAAATGCTGGGGGAGCCCTACGCCGATTATCGTCGACGCACGCCGATGCTACTGCCGATCCCGCGGGGTAGTGCGAAATGATTCTCCTTGCGACCGGTCGCAGCACGAGCGTGACCGGCTTCAACTTATTGATGGCGATGTTCGCGTTGCTCCCCCTCGGTTGCCATCAAAGCGATCCGGACGAAGCCGCGGTCCAGCGCGTCTTTGGCGCGACCGGCCTGGGCGACGGCGAGTTCAGCTATCCCCGCGCGCTGGCGTGCTCTCCCGTCGATGGCTGCGTCTTTGTGGTCGACAAAACCGCACGGATTCAGCGTTTCGGACCGGAGGGGGAGTTCCAGACGGGATGGCAGATGCCGGAGTGGAAGAACGGCAAACCCACGGGCCTCTGCGTCGATACGAGAAATCGTGTGTGGGTGGCCGACACGCACTACGCGCGCGTGGTCGCGTTTGACCGCGACGGGCGAGAGCTACTCCGCTTCGGCTCGGCGGGCGAAGGACCGGGCCAGTTCATCTTTCCAACCGATGTCGCGCTGGACGGGGACGGGTTCATCTATGTCGGCGAATACGGTGGAAACGATCGCGTCAGCAAGTTCTCGCCGGAGGGGCGGTACATCGTGAGCTTCGCCGACAAGGCCAGCGGGGACGGCTGGGTGGAGCGTCCCGCCGGAATGTGTTTCGACACCGCCGGCGTGTTGTGGGTGACGGACTCATGTCACCATCGCATCTGCCGGTACGACCGGTCCGGTAAGTTCCTCGGAGCGTTCGGCTCGCCCGGAGCCGGGTCGGGTCAGTTGAACTATCCCTACGGCTTGGATGTCGAGCCGGGCGGCACGATCGTCGTGGCGGACCGCGGCAATAATCGCGTCGCTCGCTTTTCAGCAGACGGCGTCTGGCTTGGTGCGTGGGGGTCGCCGGGGCGACTCCTCGGGCAGATCGCGCAACCCTGGGGCGTCGTCAGCGATGGGAAGGGCCGGCTCTACGCACTGGATTCCTGGAACAATCGCGTGCAGATCATCCGGTGGTGACCTTTCTGGATCGATTGCGCGAATCGACTATATTAGGCACAGGGCGCGGCGGTGACCGAATCGGTCGGCAACAGGGGCGCAATGAGTTTTCTCGATCGCTTTGACAGCCCGACTTTTCTCTGGCTGGCTTTCGGTGCCGCCGTGTTCGCATGGCTGGCGCGGCGCTCGCTCGCCGGGCTGGGCCCCATCCGCGGCAAATCGGCGTTGGGCGCCCGAGCCATCGTTTTCATCCTCCTCGTGTTCGCATTGGCCGGCGTGAATCGCATTCGCAAGAACGACGATCTCACCGTCCTGTTTCTGCTCGATCAATCGCGTTCCGTGCCGGTGGATCTCCGTCGCGAGGCGGAGGAATTCATTCGAAAGTCGACGTCAGCCATGCGTCCCAACGACCGTGCGGCCGTGGTGACCTTTGACGGGCAGTCGAACATCGAGCAACTGCCCAGCCGGCGCGGTCCGGAGGGCGGCATCCACGTGCCGATGCCGCTGGCCGACGGACAGAAGCCCGATCAGACTGACCTCGCGCAGGGGCTTCGCGTGGCGGCGGCCTGCGCCCTGGATTCCACGAACAACCGGATCGTCTTGCTTTCGGATGGAAACCAGAACGTGGGCGATTTCCTGGCCGAGGCGCGCGCCGCGGCTGCCAATCGCATGACGATCGACGTGATTCCATTGCGCCGCGAGCAGGGGGCGGAGGTCATCTTCGAGCAACTCCGTGCCCCGTCTTATGCGAACGAGAATGAAATGGTGTCGCTGCGCCTGATCTTGCGCAGCGACCGGGCCACCACCGGGCTCATCCGCGTCTATCAGCGCATTGGATCGGAGGAGTCGCTTGTCGATCTTGATCCCGCATCCCCGGAGTTCGGTCAGCGCCGCGCGCTGCAGCCGGGCCGTAACGCGTTTGTCGTGCGCCTGCCGATTCGCGAATCGCGCGCGCACGAGTTCCGGGCCGAATTCATCCCCGATGATTCATCCGCTGACGTGGTCGCCCAGAACAACGTCGCTCGGGCATTTACAAATGTCGAGGGGCCGCAGACGTTGCTCTTCATCGGCTCGCAGGCCGGCCGCGACGATGACGAGCCGCTCGTCTCGGCCCTGCAGAGTGAAGGCGTACGCGTGCAATGGGAGATCGCCGAGTCGATCGCGCTGGACACGTCTGTCCTGCAAAGCTATGCCGCCGTCGTGCTGTCGAACGTCGGCGCGAACTTATTCAGCGGCGAACAGCAGAAAGCTCTCGCGACGTACGTCCGCGACCTGGGCGGCGGGCTGATCATGATCGGCGGCGACGACTCCTTCGGCGCCGGCGGTTGGCAGGGGTCGGTCGTTGAGGAAATCATGCCGGTGAAGTTCGACGTCGACGCGATCAAGCAGATTCCGCGCGGCGCGCTCGCCGTCGTCATGCACTCCTGCGAGATGCCGCAGGGCAATCAATGGGGCATCGAGACGGCCATCGCGGCGTTGAAGGCCTTGAGCAGCCTCGATTACTTCGGCGTCGTCAGTTACGGCATGGGTGGGTTCGTCTGGGACGTGAAGATGCAGCCCGCGACGAACAAGGACGCCATCGCCGCGCAGATCCGCAAAATGGCCAACAGCGATATGTTCGATTTTGAAGCGCCGGTCAACATGTCCTTCCAGGCGCTCATGAATTGCAAAGACGCCGCCCAGCGTCACATGATCATCATCTCCGACGGCGACCCACAGCCGCCCTCCACCGGCCTGCTCAACAAGCTCGTCGGCAACAAAGTCACCTGCTCCACCGTCTCCATCTTTCCGCACGGCGGCGCCGAGATCGACACGCTGAAGCGCATCGCCCGCATCACCGGGGGCAGTTACTACCCGCTGAACAACGCCGGTGACGAGAAAATGCTCCCGCGAATTCTCATTAAGGAGGCGAAAATCGTCCGCCGCCCGCTTTTGCGTGACGAAGTCTTCAAGCCCCAGATCAAGCCGAGTCTGTCCGACATCATCGAGGGAATCGGCGCCGAATTGCCGAACCTGCGAGGCTACGTCGTTACGACGCCACGCAAAGTCGTGGACGTTGAGATACCGCTTGTCACGGCGCGCGGCGACCCGCTCCTCGCACATTGGCTGTGCGGCTTCGGGCGGACCGTCGCGTTTACCAGCGGCCAATGGCGGCGATGGGGGGCCGACTGGCCAGAATGGCCCGGCTTCAGCAAACTCTGGGCGCAGGCTGTCCGCTGGTCCATGCAGCAGGGCAGCGCCGCCAATTACGATATACAGACAATTGTAGATGGTGAGCGCGGCCGCGTGCTCATCGAAAGCGTCGAGGACCCGGCCGAAGGCGGTGCATCGGTCTTTCGTCAGTTTGTGGGCAAAGTCATCGCCCCCGACGGTACGAGTCAGGAGGTCGCCATCGTTCAGACCGGCCCGGGCAAGTACGAGGGCCAGTTTCCCGTCAACCAACAGGGCACGTTTCTGCTCAATGTCGCTGCGTCGGGCGGGTCCGCTGACAAACCTGTGCTGATCCGTACGGGCGTCACGGCTGCGTACTCCCCGGAATACCGCGACCTCGGCGTCAACGAAGCGATTCTCCGCGAGGCAGCGGAGTTAACGCGCGGCCGCGTCCTCACACTCGATACCGAACCGAAGGAAGTCTATGCCCACAACCTTCCACCCACGATTTCGCGCAGCCCGATGTGGAACCTGCTGCTGATCTGGGCCGTCTTCCTGTTCTTGCTGGATGTCGCGATCCGCCGCGTCGCAATCGACCCTGCCAAGCTCGCGATCGCCGTGCAGGGGTACGTCTCGTCGTTGGCCGGTCGGCTTGGCGCCGGTCGCCGCGCCGAGCGAACCTTGGCCGACCTCAAGAGCGTGCGCGAGCGCGTTCGCGCCGAGCGCACCGCTGGAGGAAGCGAGACCAAGACGCCATCTGCAACTGCAACCGGCCTGCCCGGCGTCCAAAGCGATTCCGCGCCGATGACGTCTGCCAAGTTCGACGCGGCCCAGCCCGGCCAGAAGCCCGCCGCGGACCTGACCGCCGCGATGGGCGGCCACACGGACAAACCTTCCGCCCCCAAGCCCGCGCCTTCTCAAGATGCCGCGAAACCGTCAGAATCCACGACTGCGAGGCTGCTCAAGGCTAAAAAGCGGGCCAGGGACGAGTCCTCCGATTCGCCGCCCCCCGGCGACAAGAAGGCTTGAGACATCGTCAGAGTCCGTGGTTCGCCGCCATCGGCGGTTTAGTGAATCGGGAGAATCTGCATGGCGGTACAAGTGGACCCAGCGATTGCAAAGGCCACCGAGGAATTCCGCGCAAAGTTCAAACTCGTCCGCGATGAGATCGGCAAGGCCATCGTCGGCCACACCGACATCGTCGAGGGCGTGCTCACCTGCCTCTTCACCGGTGGCCATGCACTGCTCGAAGGCGTTCCCGGCCTCGGTAAGACCTACCTCATCCGCTCGATGGCCGAGGCGCTCAAGCTCAACTTTTCGCGCATCCAGTTCACGCCCGATCTCATGCCCGCCGATATCATCGGCACGAACATCATCATCGAGGATCCCGAGACCGGCCGCCGCCGGTTTGAATTCCAGCGCGGGCCGCTCTTCGCGCAAATGATCCTCGCCGACGAAATCAACCGCGCCACGCCCAAGACCCAGTCGGCCCTGCTCGAAGCCATGCAAGAGAAGACCGTCACCGTCGCCGGCGAACGCCACACGCTCGAAGCGCCGTTCTTCGTCATGGCCACGCAGAACCCCATCGAGCAGGAGGGCACCTACCCGCTGCCCGAGGCCCAGCTCGATCGCTTCTTCTTCAAGCTCATCGTGCAGTATTCCTCACGCGAAGAGATCGGCACCATCCTTCAGCGCACCACCACCGGCCACAAACCCGACATCAAGCCGGTCATGACCGGCGAGCAGATCGTCGGCGCGCAGAAGCTCGTTCAGCGGGTCGTCACCGCGCCGCACGTTCAGGACTACGCCGTACGGCTTGTCCTCGCAACGCATCCGCACGGACCCTTCGCCACCGACCAGACAAACCGCTACGTTCGGTGGGGAGCCAGCCCACGCGGGGCGCAGGCAGTCATCCTCGCGGCCAAGGTCCAGGCCCTCCTCGATGGCCGTTACAACGTCAGCTTCGATGACATCCGCAAGGTTTATCTGCCGGCGCTTCGCCACCGTGTCCTGCTGAACTTCGAAGCCCAGGCCGAGGGAATCGAGGCTGACCGCGTGTTGAGCGATATCCTTGACAAGACGCCCACCGACGCCGACAAGACGGGCTAGATCCCCTCGCCCCGGACGTATCGGCGCGGTCCGGACGCACTTGGATCAAGTTAAGGCGGCACTTTATGGAGTAGCAGGATGCGGAATCGTCGCCTTTATTGCCATGGTGTAAGGGGCCTGCTGTAATAGGGGCATGGCGTTCGAACAGGTAGCAATGATCGGCGACGGGCAAATGGCCACGGTGTGCAGCGTCATGCTGGCCGACCGGGGCATTCATGTGCGCATGTGGGGCGTGAACCGCGATCACATTGAAGCCCTCAAGACCACTCGCGAAAACAAGCGTTACCTGCCTGGTCTGCGCATTCCCGAACGCGTCTCGTTTACGACGGACCCAGAGGCCGTGTTTCGCAACGCTGACCTCGTCGTCTCGGCCGTTCCCTGCCAGTACGTCCGATCAGTTTGGAGGCAGCTTGCATCGGCGCATCCGACCGGTCTGCCGGTAGCGAGTGTGTCCAAGGGCATCGAGAATGACACGCTGCTACGGCCGACGCAAATCATTCAGGATGTCATCGGCGCGTGCCCCGTGGCGGCACTTTCCGGACCGAACATCGCCATGGAACTTGCGCGCTGCCTGCCGGCGACGATTGTGGCCGCGAGCGAAGACGCCGACCTCGCCACGGGCGTTCAGGAGACCTTCTCGTCCCAGTGGTTCCGAGTTTATACTAATGACGATTTGCTCGGCGTGGAGTTGGCCGGAGCCACCAAGAACGTCATCGCGATTGCAGCCGGAATCGTGGACGGTCTCAAAGCCGGCGACAACGCCAAGGCCGCTCTGCTGACGCGCGGCCTGGTTGAAATCACGCGACTTGGGGTTGCCCTGGGGGCCAAGCGCGAAACCTTTGGCGGGCTTGCCGGTCTGGGCGATTTGGTCACCACCTGCGTCAGCCCGCACGGTCGCAATCGGACCGCGGGCGAGATGTTCGGCCGGGGGAAGAAATACGACGAAGTCATTGCGGCAACGCCGTCGGTTATCGAGGGCATCCCCACTACGCGCAGTGTCTACCAATTGGCGAGACAGCATCAGGTGGAGATGCCCATCACCGAGGCGGTGTATGGCGTGCTGTTCGAGGGCAAGGATGTGATCGCGACGCTTAGCGAACTGATGACACGCCGGCTCAAGGGCGAGGCGTGACACCGCGTCAGACGAGTTCACTCACAGCGTCTTGGCAAGAGACCGATCGTCGTCCATGACTGAAACTCCCGTAATCCAGTGGGCGATCGTCGGTTGCGGCCGTGTCGCACAGCGGCGCGTCGCTCCGGTCTTCTCTCGAATCAAGAACGCCGCGCTCCACGCCTTCTGCTCGCGGGACTCGGCGCGCGCCCGCGAGTTTGCCGGCCAGTTCGGCGCGCCGGCCGCCTACGGCTCGCTCGACCAGCTCCTCACAGATCCCCTCGTCGATGCGATCTATATCGCGCTGCCCAATGCCCTGCACGCTCCGACCGCCATTCGCTGCCTCGCCGCCGGTAAGCACGTCCTGTGTGACAAGCCCCTGGCCATGTCCACAGCCGAGGCGCGAACGATGGCCGAATCGGCGCGAAAATCCGGTCGAACGCTCTCTGTATTACATCAGCAGCGATTCCACCCGGCCAATCAGCGGCTGCTGGAACTCCTTCAAACCGGCGCGCTGGGGCGATTGCTATCTCTTCGCATTCACATCGGTTTCTTTTATCCGCCGGGAGACTTGTGGCGGCTTGACCCGGCGCGATCCGGCGGCGGCGCCTGGATGGACCTTGCACCGCATGCCCTGGACATGATGTTGCAATGCGGCGGGCCGCTTCGAGTCACTTCGGGAAGCGTGCGCAATTTGTGCTTTGACTACCCTGTTGAGGACGATGCCCGCGCCGAGATTGCATTTGCAAGCGGTGCGGTCGGCACGGTGGATACGTCGTATTGCGCTCATGCCTACGGCGGGCGAATCGAATGCTATGGCGAGCGGGCGTCGTTCATCGCGGACGGAACGATGCAGGCAGCGCCTCGATTTCGGACCATTCTGCGCAAGTTCGGCGATGAGATCGAGATAGACGATGAGCCCGCGACCGTCGACTGCTTTGAATTGGCTGTTCAGGATTTCTCCGCCGCTCTGATCGAAGGGCGACCCCCGCGCGTCAGCCTCGACGATGCTCTGGCAGTGATGAACGCCGTTGAAACGCTTTATCGCGTGGCGAGATAGGTGTGACCAACGGCGGACTCTTAGCCCCCGGTTCGCGTTGCCGTTGGGCTGGCATTCTGGGGCACTTCTTCGCCGGTCTCCGAGTTCTCATTCGAGCGCGACGTGTCAGGTACGTCATCTCCCGAGACGACGACGGAGACATCCCTCTTGATCGCACCGGGGGCGTCGCACCTGGGACACACGATATCTCCCCGATCGCGCCGCACCCGTGCCGATTTGGAAACCGACAGGCTGAATCGGTGACCGCAGCGGGAGCAGTGATACTCGATTTGCATCGCCGAGACGCCGGAGTCCACCTCGGCATCTCCGGCCGTCCAACCGTAGTAAACGGCAAGGATGACTCCTGCCAGAAGCGACACAATTGTGGCTCCCAGCTTCACGTTGCCGCGTCCCCAGATCACCAGCCGGCGAACGCTCGCTGCGCTGGTTCGATCGTCATCCTGAAGTTCATATCGGCGATGAGAATGCGGCACGAGGGATTCCTACTTACGGGGCCGATCGATCGGATTGCGCGCAGCACGGCACCGAAGCGCCGAATCAGCAGGGTTGGACCATCCCATCCACGATCTTGCGTGCGTCAGGAGTTAGGCGGCGGAGGCGGAGGAAGCTGCGTTGCGCCCGGCGGTGATGTTCCAGCCGGCCGATGCGGATTAAGTAACTCCTGCGGGAACGTATCCATTCGGCCCCATGTGCCGCGGGCATCCTTGCCGCCGTATTGTGGAAGGTGGTCGTAATAGGTGCCGCGGCCGAAATCAACAAACGCCGCATGGCCGTCGGCATAGGAGACATTGAAGAACCCGAGTTTCTTGTGATAGCCCGTCAGCTCGCCGGCGGTCAGCGTCCCCGTTACTTCGTTCGTCCAGAGCGTTTGATAAACCCGAGCCTCCAGGAACGCCAGAGTAATCGATGTATCGGGAATGCGCGTATGTGAACGGCCATAGATTCCCGTCACCGTGCCGTCATTGAACGCCAGGTTGTTCATGCGGAACGAGGTGCCGTTTGCCGCGAAGTACGGATTCTCCACCTCGACTGCCATGCCGCCGAATCCCGGCCATTCCTGCCAGCCGCGCTCTTCTCCGGGGCACTGAAATGCCTGGAAATAGGAGCGATCACCCGCTGCGGAGCCGGCCACAACACCGCGCGGTCCGTAGATAAGATTGTTCAGCGGTCGCGTCCGCGGGTCGAAGTAGTCGTACCAGCTTTGATACGGCGCCAACCCCGGACCTCCGCCGTACTCGGCGTAGCCCGTGCCGGCTAAAAAGACCTTTGCATTTGAATGCACCGGTCCGATGATGCCGTTGGGATCATCGGAAGAGTATGCGAAAGCCGCGCTCGTCACTTCGCGAAGATTCGCCAGGCATCGCACCTTCTGGCCCTCGGCCCGGGATGCAGAGAGCGCCGGAACGAGAATGCTGATGAGCACCGCGATGATCGCGATGACCACCAGCAATTCGATCAGCGTGAAGCCGACCCGTGCTTGCATCTTGCGATTCATCACGCAAACGTCCCTGTGATTCGTCGCCCGCCTGCTTCGCCCGAGAGCGATGGCCGCGTCGTTCGCCTTGCGGCGCGCTCGCCCGCCCCTCGCGCACGCCCCATATTCTATGAACGGCAGACAAGCCCGTTCCTTGCAGGGTATTCTAACCCGTCCGGACCCCTTAAGAAAGCAGCATCCCGTAAATCCTTATCGTTACTTAAGCAACAATCGTGAGAGGATCCAGGCGGGCCATCACAGGACGCGCGAGGGGCTCTCGCACTTCGCGGGCAATCCAGCGTAATTTCCCGAAAAAGTGCGGCACTACAATTCCCGACACGCCGTAAGAGTAATATCCATAGAAAGTTACGTGCCAACCGCTTCCGGACTGGGTATAATCCTATGGTCGCCAAAGGAATTGGCGGCGTTTTCTAGCTTGGCAGGAGAGCGAGGGGCCTGCGAAGCCCGGCTGCGCGACGGTTCGGGGAAAGTCCCATCGACGCAGCGGAGGGGTCTCTAGGCCGATTCCTGCAGGAGTGCGTCATGCGAGTTCCCGGTCTAATCGCTGTTTCGACATTTGTCTATTCACTCCTCGCCGCCCCCGCGGCCCAGGCCGTCGGCGTTGGGGAACCCCTCGGTTTCACCATCAATATCCAGCATGGCGCCACAAACGTCGCGAATCGCTCGGTGACGATCGGCCCAGGCATGGATCTGCCCGACATCAAGATTTCCGACGGTACGCCCGAGAGCTTTACCCAGATTGGCACGCTCCCCGGCGGCGGACCGATTATTCTCAAAGTCGTGACCGAGGACGACGCCCTCTACCGAATCCTCCATGCTTACATCCTCGCACCCATCAGCCTCGCTAACATCGACGCCCCCGGCCCCGTCTCGCTCTTTGATCCGCTCAAGGCCGACCCGATCACCGTTTCGCTTACCAATCTCATCTTCACGGGGGGCAGCTTTGTTGAACCCCGCGTCGAGAACAACAACAGCTACTTCGTCTCCTACATGCGCGACATCGAGGGCAAGTTCTACCATCTGCCCAACGCCAACGCCTTCAATTCCTACGGACACGGTGTCCTGGATATCCAGGTTCCGGGCCAGTACTACCTCGACGGTACCGCCAATCCGTATCAGTTCTCCTCGACCATCGGCTCGCCCGCTTCCGTCACATGGGCCAACATGGTCAACCCCGGACCGGCCGGCTCGCAGGTTCACAACGGCTTCTTCAGCCATACCCCCGCGTCACCTGGATATGTGTTTGAGCTCGGCCTCTCGGTCGCGTTCGTGAAGGCGATTCCCGAACCGGGCACGCTCTCGCTGATGGCGATGGGCCTTGCGATCTTCGCAAAGCGTCGCCGGCGCGCCTCGGCCCGGCGATAAATTTCAAAGGTGGCGATACACACGCTGCCGTGGGAGTCATTCGATTCGCGAGGCATGGAATCCCGGAGCCTCTTGCCAGTGGACACAGTTTCCCGCGCGATGACGCCGCAGAATTAGCCTGTGAAATTCTTGCGAACCGCGTCCAATCCGCCGGCGTAGCACATCAAGACACGCGGCTGGAAGAGCCGACCACTGGCCACCAGGCACCGTGGCACCGCATGAACGCAATGCACGGATGCATTACACGGACGCGACCCATCGCGAGGCGCAAGGATGCCCCGACCCCTCAAAAACACAAAAGCCCCCCGGCCGACGAAGACTCGTCGGCGTCAGAAACCTGGCTTTCCCTCTCCACAAGGCAGTCGATCAAGCCACCAGCTCGGCCACCTCGTCCTTAAAACGGCGGCGCAGCCGGGCGATGACGTCCTTGTGAATCTGGCTGACCCGCGACTCGGACAGGTCCAGCACGAGGCCGATCTCGGCCATCGTCAGTCCCTCGGTGTAGTAGAGCACGAGAACGAGCCGCTCCTCTCGGTTCAGCCCGCGCGTGATGTAGTCGGTCAGCATCTGCCGCGAAATCCGCTGCGAAGGATCGACCGCGTGAACGTCCGACACGTCCCAGCCACTCGGCGAGCCGCGATGACTGTCGTCGTCGGATTGAACGGCCGACAGATGCACCTCGTGCCCCAATCTCGAAAGCCGCGCCAGTTCGGCGAAGCGCTCGTGGCTGATCCCCATATGTGCCGAGAGCTCCGTCTCGGTCGGAGGTCGGCCCAGTTCGGAGTCGAGGACTTCCTTGTGCAGCATCCGCTGCTTCTCAAAGCTGCGCACGGTGCGCGACTGACCGTCGAGCGCGCGGAGCCAGTCCATGACGGCGCCGTGGATGCGCTGCTGGCAGAACGTCTCGAACTTGGCCTTGTGCTTGGGGTCGTAGGCCTGGACGGCTTCCATCAGCCCGTCGTACCCGGCGGAACAGATTTCGTCGTAGCTGACCTGTGCCGGGAGCTTCTGGGCAAGCCGGGCGGCTTGCATATGCACCAGCGGGCGGTAGTGCTCGACGAGCAGATTGCGAATCTTGATCGCTCGGCTGCTCAAGTACTTCTTCCAAAGCCCGTTGACGTCGCCGCGAGAGGATTTCATGCCTCACACTCCGTTGCTGGCACTGCGCGCGAACCCGAGGAGGAAGAGCGCGCGCACGGTCCGTCCGTGAACTGACCGGTGTAGTCAACAGTGTGGGTGCAGATTCGAGCCTCGGCATCCTTGCCGAGGAATGAAAGAGTTCGAGCATTTCCTCCTTGAAACTCTTGCGGCGGGGAAACTATACCTCCATCCCCGGGGGTGTTCCAGAAGAATTCAGAAAAAATTTTTACAATTTTTTTGCCGCTCGGACTCGCAGGGGCACGGCCCGCTGCTCGCTCCGGCTTTCCGCACTTTTCATCGGCCGATCCGCGCCATCCCAGCACCCGACGCGCAATTCTTGCGCTTGCGGGGATTGTTGCGTGATGCGAATCGTGCCGTTGCCTGGTCGAGCGTCTGGTGCGTCGTCGCCAGGTGCGTCACACGCAGGAGGCCGTCGCGCTCGAACCTTGCGCGGAAGCCAAGCGTTGTGCCACTTCGGGTGATTGGTCCCCGGTTCATGTGCTAAGTAGAACTGCAACGAGTTTCGTAGGATGCAAGAGAATCAACAAGTGTGGGACCGGCTAATAGCCGGTCCGAC
Organism: uncultured Planctomycetaceae bacterium; assembly: GCA_964592235.1. GTDB lineage: Bacteria > Planctomycetota > Phycisphaerae > UBA1845 > UTPLA1 > PLA3. Next base: position 18,683 of record CAZQCF010000002.1, on the reverse strand, counting down.
ACAAGCTATTAGGCTGTGCCGCGCAGATGAAGGCCTGTTCGATTCCAATTACTCGCAATCAATCCCGTACATAGTCAAACGATAGTCGGCATTATTGATAATTCGAAGTGGGTTGGTCAGCATGTTTCTGGAATCGGCGAGAATACGACTGCCGAACAATACGGGCAAGCATCAATGGCAACACGATCCCCATGATCGAGGCGCCGCCCGGCACTCCGCATAGGCACGACGTCGGCACATCCGAGCCGATGGGTACATCTGTTCCCGGCGGGTCCGGAGCTTGGCTGCCATTCGCGGCCATGTTGTCCGGACTACCGGTCGTCTTCGGCGGCCGTTCGCCATTCGGGCACGCATCACAGACTGCCTTGGATTGTACGCCCAGCGCAACGGGCCGACTGTTCAACGCTGTCTGACAGGTGGCCGTGATCTCGACGTCGTACACACCTGTGTCCTCCGGCAACACGCCGGTGATAGCGAGTGTCGGTGTCGTCGCGCCGCTGAACCGGCCGCCGTCCGACAGGGGGACGCCATCGCGTCGCCAGCGATAGGACGCAGCCCCGTTTGCGACGACCTGGAAGGTGGCGTCCTGGCCTTGCATGATCGTCGTGCTGGCGGGCTGCTGCACAATCTCAACGGACGATGTGTTGTTGATCAGCACCGCGATGCCTTCGTCCGTCGACTTGACGACGTCGGGCCGGCCGTCGCCGTTGAGGTCGGCAATGCACAATGGGTTGCCCAGCGAAAAACCGTCGGACACCGGAAGAAAAAGCGCCGAACCAAGGCCATCACGGATCGAGAAGACCGTCAAGCGCCCGACTTCATTCGCGACGATGACTTCGGGCATGCCGTCGCCGTTCAAGTCGGCCGCGTCCGCCGACTGCGGCCGAAAGCCGAATGAAAAATCCGTGGAATCGAAGCCGATGTTGCGCGTGTCGCCGAAGGTCTCGTCGCCACGGTTGAAAAGCACCGACACATCATTGGAATTAGCATTTGCCGTCAGCAGGTCTGGGGTGCCGTCGCCGTTCAGGTCGCGGATGGCAACCGATCGCGGGGAACTGGAACGAAAAGAGTCAAAGCCGGCCCAATACAGGTGCGCCTCGCCAAATGTGCCATCCCCGTTACCTAACATCACGCTGACGACGCCACGGTCTTGCGACAGATTGGCGTTACTGCTGCCCGCATGTGCCAAGTCCGGTTTGTTGTCACCGTTGATGTCGCCGATGGCGATTCCGGCAGCGCCTGTCGCGCCGGAAGCAACCGCCATCAACGCGCCAACCGTACCGTCGCCGTTGCCCAGAAAGACAGCGATGTCGTCGACCCTTGCTACGGCCACATCGAGCTTGCCGTCGTCGTTCAGATCGCCGACGGCCACGCGGAGGTTGATCCCCGGCGAGAAGTACACCGGCGCGGCAAATGTGCCGTCGCCATTGCCCAGCGCCACCGAGGCTTCAAGGATGTTGGCCGCCACGAGGTCCAGTTTGCCGTCGCCGTTCATGTCTCCCAGCGCTATATCAGATGAACGGGATGAACTCGGATGCGTGATGACTGGAGCGAACGTGCCGTCGGCATTGCCCAGAAACACGGAGATTTCTTGTGAATTATCACCTATTCGTCCAAGCACGACGTCGGGTTGGCCGTCGCCGCTCACGTCGCCCATGGCCAAGCAAGTGGCAGTCAGGTCGGGCTTGGGTAGCGCTGGATATTCCACCGCCGCGGCAAACGAGGGCGGGCATTGCCCCCGCACCGGCGCTGCAGCGCAAGTGCCTATCACGGCTGCAGCCACCCACCCCCGATAACCGACCCTGTCAAATAGGGCTTTTCCCAGAAATCCTGAAGCGCGTCGGCCGATAGATGATCCGAACATTCGTCGTCACTCCATTCTCAATCCAAGCGAGGCTGCCAACGATTGAGAGGGGCCTAAGAAGCCGCAGGTCGATTCCGCAGCGCGAATTCGTTCCGCCCGCACCCATGTCGAATCGTTAGCATACCCATTGATCGATATTTCCCACCGTAGCAAGAGAAGCGGCACATCGGTCAGTATCCCCATTCGCAGCGAAAAAGAGGGCGATTTCGCAATGATGGAGGCTCGTGGGACCATGCGCACACCATGCCGCTGCGATTGATCCGAGCGAGGCGGTTGGCGCGTCGACCTCGTCGGAACGTTATTCATTCTATTGTCGCGATGGCGCGATTCCAAGGCCGGGGGGGCATTGCGTCTTGTTTGCAGGCCAAGACTGGTCGCGAGCAAGCCCCGATGGCCGCTTTGCAGGCCGGCGTGTTCGGTTGCTCCGCTAACTGAAAGATGAGGATTCGAGGGTTCGGCTTCCGCCGTGGGTCGGCGGCGGAACGGACCGGAAGCGGCGCGTTGGAGAGAATAGAAGCGGATTTCACAGGCTGATAGTGCGCACTCTCCAGGCCGCCGGTGCCCTTGTCTGGAGCTTTGCCAACCGGGGGAGTATGATGCAGTCATTGGACGGAACCAGCGGCTGGATGCGGTGTGGGCGGGCATCGCATAACAGGGCACGGCAATGGAATGCATTGCGGTCATCAATCAAAAAGGGGGGGTTGGGAAGACGACCACCGCCGTCAACCTCGGGGCGGCGCTCGGGCAGCGCGGTAAGCGCGTGCTGATGCTCGATCTCGATCCACAGGGCCACCTGACAACGCACTTCGGTCTGGATGACGCCGCTCCGGGCCGGGGCATTTACGAAGTTCTGACGCGCGACCTCCCGCTGGAGGAGGCGCTTCACACGTATGGCGACAACCTGACGATCGTCCCCGCGCAGATCGACCTGGCGGCGGCCGAAGTGGAACTGGTCAGCGTCGTGGGTCGCGAGGTGATCCTGCGGGACATCCTCGCAGCGGCGGCGAAGCCTTACGACCTGGCGATTATAGACTGTCCGCCGTCGCTGGGGATTTTGACGCTCAACGCGCTGGGGGCATCGACGCGCGTCTTGATTCCGCTGCAGGCGCACTTTCTGGCGTTGCAGGGCGCAGGCAAGCTTTTTGAGACGATCGCGCTCGTATCGCAGCGCATCAACCCGGCCCTGCGCGTGCTGGGCATCGTGCTGTGCATGTACGAGGCAGGGACAAAGCTTTCGGCGGAGGTGGTGGCGGATTTGCAGGGGTTTCTCGAATCGTCCCGCTCGGGGCACGCGCCTTGGCGCGACGCGCGGATCTTTGAGTCCCGCATTCGGCGAAACGTCAAGCTGGCCGAGTGCCCCAGCCACGGGCAATCGATCTTCGAATATGCCGACAAGAGCAACGGCGCGCAGGATTACCTCGCGCTGGCGGATGAGTTTCTGGCGGCGCTGTCGCCGGAGTTGTCTGCCGAGCCGGAGACGCATGGACAACACGCCGCATCCATTGCATCCGGCGCGCCGCCGGCGCCGGTGCAGGGGAGCGCGCCGACCGTACCCGAATCCGCAGCCGCCTCCGCTCCGAAGCCTCGCAAGCCGCGCCCGAAACAACCGGCCACCGCCGAATCAGCCCAACCTGTTGCATTGACCGACGCGCCCCAAGTCCAGTCCGCATCGGAGGAGGTCGCGCGGGCGAGTTGAGCGGGTGCATTCAGTGTTTGTCGCGGAAAGGGACGAATGAATCTGCAATCGCGTCGAATGCGCACCGCTCTGTGTGGGTGCCTGTTTGTCGGCGCGTTTGTCACGTCGCACATGCCGCCGCCGCCGGTGCCCAGCCGCCCGCCGATCAACGACAAGGTGATGCATTTCACGGGGTTCGTGCTGCTGGGCATGGTGTCGATCTGGCGCGGGCTGACGGTGGGCCGACCCTACCCGGTGGGTGCGGCGTTTATCTGGTTAATGGCCTTGGGGGCGTACGGTGCCGTGGATGAATGGACGCAGCCGATCATGGGGCGCAGCTGCGAATTGTTTGATTGGGTGGCGGATGTGTGTGGCGCAATGGTGGGCATCGCGATCATTCTCCTCCTGCACCATCGCAGTGTGACGAGGGCGACGTGATACGGTCAATTGTTGTTGCATGTCTTGCCGCGTTGCTTGCCGCAGGCTGCCGCGAATCGACCGAGCTTCCAGAGAAGCGCGAGCCGCGTGGTGCAGTTCACCGCGTTGTACTGATTAGCCCCGAATCCGCCGATCGACCCGAACACAAGATCATGGAGCGCGCGGGAGAGTGGCTCGCGCGGCGCATTCCCAGGTCCCAGGTGGAGGTCCGGCCGGTCGGCTCGCGGTCACCGGCGCAGCAGCAGCGGTTGATCGACGAGGCGCGAACGCACACGGACATTCTTATCGTCTGGCCGATCGAGCCGGAGCCGCTCGCGCCGGCACTGATCGACGCGGTTCAACGCGGCGTCGGCGTTTTCCTGATCGGCAGCGATTGTGGGCCGAGTTCGCGAACCAGCTACAGCGGTCCTTCGGAGCTGGACCTGGGGCGCGAGGCAGCTCGAGCCGGTGTGGCGGCGCTCTCCGGGCGGGCGCAATCACTCATGTTGCTGCACGGTGGGGACAAGATCGAGCGGGATCGCAGTCGTTATGCGGGATTCTCGGTCGAATTGACCCACCACGGCGGGATTCACCTGATGCACGAAGAGAATTGCAGCGGAGACGCCATCGCCGCCGTGCGCGAAATGCGACGCGCGTCGCGATTGTATCCGCGGTGCGGCGGGTGGGCTCTGCTGGGGGAATGGCCTCTGGCGGCCCTCGGCGCGGCCGAGCCGATCGCGCCAGTGGGGATGGCGGTCGTAATGATCTCATCGTCGTATCGACGTCTTGATGATCTAAGAGGGGGCCGGATTCACGCAGTCGTTACATTCGATATTCAAGAAGCGGTTCGCGGGGCGATGTTGTCTGCCGTGCAGTGGCTGAACCAGAAGGAGGATGTCAGGCAGGTGGATCGCTTTACGACCGTGGAGACGATCACCGGGCTGAATCTCGCTGAATACGAAGCAAAATGGCAATCGTTGATGACGGAAATGAACGCGGGAGAATAGAACCGGGTATAGAGCCCTCCTCTCTTGGAGAAGACGCATCCGGGACCCGATGATTCAATCTCACCCCAACCCTCTCTCTGAAAGGGAGAGGGCGTTATGAAACAGCTTGTGGATTCCGGTTATAAAGTCGGATCGTAGATTCTGGCGCGTGAAGCGTTCAGCGCCCGCCGCGAAAAAACGTTCCCAGCGTTCGAAGCAGGATGATGAGATCCAGTTCCAGCGACATGTGCTTGATGTAATAAAGATCGTGCTGGAGTTTCAAACGGGCATCATGCACGTCGGCGGCATAGGCCAGGTTGATTTGCGCCCAGCCGGTCAGGCCTGGTTTGACGAGATGGCGCTCGTGGTAATGGGGGATCAGCATCGCCAGCGGCTTGACAAACTCCGGCCGCTCCGGTCGCGGTCCGACGAAGGACATATCCCCGCGCAGAATGTTCCAGAGCTGGGGTAATTCATCGAGCCGGGATCGTCGCAGCCACCTTCCGATCGACGTGACCCGATTGTCGTTCGCGGCGGCCCAGGTCGTGCCGTTGGCCTCTGCATCCACGCGCATCGTGCGGAACTTGTAAAGCGTGAACCGACGCCCGCCGCGCCCGACGCGCGTCTGGCTGTACAGCATCGGCCCGCCATCCTGAATGCGAACAAGCAGGGCGACGGCCGCGAGGATCGGCAAGGCGACGATAAGCCCGCCCGCAGCACCCAGAAGATCGGCGCAGCGTTTTACAAAAGCATGTTCGCGGCGGTGTCCCTTCAGATCAGCGGAAAGAAACCATCGAGGAGAGATATGCGAGACGGGGACTTGTCCGTATGCGGTTTCAAAAAACGTCGTTTCATCCGTGACGCGGCAGCCCAAATGGAGGCATTGCATGGCAGCTGCGGCATTCGTCGCATTTCGACAGGTCTCGTCCGCCACAATCACTTCGGCGACATCGAACTCACGGCAAATTCGCGGGGCCTCGGCCGCCGTGCCGACGATCGGAATATCGGTAGCGGATTGCTCGCGGCGCGAATCCGCATGATCCAGTGCGACGCCGATCAGTCGATACCCTGGAACACAGCCGCGTCGAACAGAGCGAATGATGGCGCCGGTGAGCGGCCCACGACCAATAACGAGCAGACCTCGCCGGACCTCGCGCACCGATTGATGAACCAGCAGTCGAATGCACGGCCCCACGACAAGAAACGCCAAAAAGCCGAACGCGATCGTCCGGCGGCTTAGACTCGAAAACATGAACAGGTCGGTGATCAGCCAGGTCGCAAAAACGGCCGCAACGATGGTGATGAGGCATCGAGCCAGAATGCGAGATCGCGCCCAAAGCGTGTTAGGCTCGTACAAGCCGAAAATATTTCCCGCAATCGTGACACATGTGGCGAGGATCAGCGCCGGCATCCACGGCTGAAACTCGCCAAGGGGCCAGGGCGTCGACGACCACCAGACGAGTCGATGGTGGCCGATCAGCATCGCAGAAATGACGATCGCGATGTCGGCCGCTATCCACGCCGCACGCGGCAGATGGAGCAGGTGTCGTCCCAGGATCGAGCCGGCGGGAACATCCGCAGACGCCGGAATTGACTGGTTGGAAGGGGGGTTCGCGCGGACGTCCTGCGGAGCGACAACCGGTCCGGCAGGCTGCACGATCAGATCGAGGGGTGCCAGGGCGTTGGCGCTCACGCGGGATGAATCCTCCGGAAGACGGTATTGGTATCGGACGCGGTGCATCGGGACATGAGATGGCGGCGAGCGCGATTTCGTCGCGTCGGCCCATTTTCATCGGCGAGAATTGCGCAGCGCGAATTCCAGGTTGCCCGCGCGACACAAGTTCGTGGTCGGTAACTCCGATAATACAAGTGGCGCGGCCTCCTTCACGGCCGCGTAAGGACCTCGTTTATGAAGCGGCGCGCGACACGGAATTGGAAGAGGACGACGCTGGCGGGTTGCGCTGCGCTGGTCGTGGCAGGCTCCAGCGGAGCTTGTCGCGAGAAGCCGTACAAGGGCGCATGGCGCGTCCAGCCGCCGGAGGATGAGCTTGGGGCCGTTGCCGTCGAACCGAATGACATTGGATTGACACCCGAAGAGGTCGCCGGGAGTGGGCGGCACATTCTGGATGCGACCCCCAGTAGCGGTCGCTTTCCGACCGGCTTGAGCGTCGTGCAGGTCGTGGCCACGGTCGACGGCCCGGAGGTGACGCGCACAGTCCGGCCGGCGCAAATGGCCGGGGACCGCCAGGCTTACTGGCTCGGGCTGGCGGATGATCTGCCGGGGATGCGCGAAGTGCGTCTGCAACGTCAGCGCGGACTGGACCCGCGCGGGACCGGCCATCGGGAGATTCTCGACGAAGCACTGAACAGCCGTTGCAACCTTTGCCTGATCTACGCGCGGGTGCTGGATACGAATGCCGACGCGGAGTACTTCGGCGTCCTGTACGACGCGCGCTCGGGGACAGCGCTCGCCGCATTCCGAAGCACGGCCAACCTTCAGAAGCAGCAACGCAAGGCCTGCGACCGCCACGAGCACGAGTTCGACGACGGCGAATGCATATCCAGTTACCTGGCCGAGGCGCGCCTCCGTCAGATGGTCCGCGATACGCTGTGGGATCTGGCCAAGCGCGACCAGCGCGAACCCACGACGCAACCCAGCCCGTGGCAAACCGACTTGCCGCTCGCGCCGCGGCCCAGCGATTTCTGGCGACTTCTGGATCGGTACGGCCGGTGACTTCGTTACAGCGTTGCCAAGCTCATCACGCTTCGATGTTTGCCGGATGGGGCGGGTTCAATTCGATTGACGCGGTGAATTCGAACCGGCGTCCCCGGGCCGATGCAGGTCTCAAGCTTCGAGGCCAGCGCCGGTTGGGCTTCACCTCGAAAGGACGTCCCCGCCACGATATTTACATCAAGGCTTAGATCCGGCTGCTGAATGACCTGATATTCTCGGATACCCGGCTCCTCACGAAGCACATAGATCACCGACAACGCATGGGCCGCGCCGCCGGAGACCGTGCGGAGCATGTCCGTGCGCCGGCCGGCCACTACGTCTAGGCAGGTCAGATTGCGGCCGCAAGGACAAGGGGTCGCGCGCAGCGCGCCCAAATCTCCCGTGCGATATCGAATGAACGGCATCACCCACGCGTCAAGGTTGGTGATTGTGATCTCGCCGATTTCGCCGGGAGCCACCGGGCGACCGTTGGCGTCGAGAACCTCCACAACGACGCCCTCCATTGCGATGTGGTAGGCGCCTTCCGGGCATTGGTGCACAATGAATCCGGCCTCGCGCGCGCCGTATCCATCAGCCACGGGGCAGGGCACGCATTCCTCCAGAGTCGCGCGATCGGAGGGATTGAGCCATTCACCGGTCGTGAACACGGCGCGGAGCGCCGGATTGGCGAAGCGTCGCCCGGTATCGCGAGCGTGTCGTGCAAGCCGGGCAAGACTGCTTGGGTAGCCGAAGAGATGCACGGGGTTGAAGCGATGCAGGGCGTCGAGATGACGCGACATGGTGCAGGGCGACATGTCAAACGCACTAAGCAGTCGATGGTTCATCAAGCGATCGCGCAGGGACTTGAGTCGATCCTGCGTTGATAATTCCGCCGGCGCGCCCCACAGGTACAGTTCGCGCTCGCCAGGCTCGATGCCGAACCAGCGCCGGGATCGAGCACGGGCCGCCTGGTCCGCCGCCTGACGCGCGCGGTCGATGTAGAATCGCAACGGAGCGCCCGTACTCCCGCCGGTTGTGCAGGGAATGGCAGCGCCCCGCCCCGAGCGATCGAGGAGTGTGTCGAGATTCTGATGAATGTCGTCTTTTGTAAGCGTCGGCAGCCGCGGAAGATCGAGTAGAGTGATCTGCTCTGCGTCGCGCTCGGAAAGCCCGCAAGCGTCAAAGCGTCGCTGGTAATACGGCACGCAGCAAGCAGCCCGCTCCACTAGGCGACGAAGTTTGGCCTGCTGCAGCTCGTGGAGCACATCGAGGGAAAACCACTGCGACCGCTCCAGTTCCTGCAACCGACGCAGGGTCGGCCGGCGACAAAGTCGCTCGTGCAGCGGGAGGACCCATCGGCGTACCAGCGCGGCGTTCATGCCAGCAAAAGCTCCGAAACGGGACGGTGAATGCGGTTTCTTGAAGCTGTGCCGCCCGATTTTGTATCGGCCTCATGGGAAGATAGGCTGAATAGGGTATCCCCCAGTGGCAGAAGGGTGGTTCGGGCGATATAGTAAAGAAATGGGCCGCGCGACGACGGTCAAGCGGACGGAAAGGTCGAACGACAATGGCACCTCACGGAAACATGCTGGCATTTCTGGGAAACCTGGGCCCGTGGGAGTTGATTGTCATCGGCATTGTTGCGCTGTTGCTCTTCGGCAAGCGCCTGCCGGAAGTCGGCCGATCCCTGGGACGGGGGATTGTCGAGTTTAAGAAGGGTCTTCGCGACACCGGCGATGAGATCAACGCGGCCGGCAACACATCTGGAACCGATGCCCCACGCCCCACCAAGCCGTCCGACAAGCCGCTGGACTAGAATCGTCGCGCGCCGCGTTGCCTTTCCCCGGTCATCGCGCCGGGCTTGCATCTACGCATGTATTGAAATGGCCTGCGTGGTCAGGTCCTCGCGCAATCGGGTGCGATTCATTATCGTCCAGTGCGGACGTCCCACCCCGTGAATTCGCGGACCAGGAAGCGACGGCGATCTCTCTGGGGAGCGGGAGATCACTTCGCACGAAACAGGTTCCTGATCCATCGCTATCGACATTATCTGCCGGGCGCCGGAGGTCCGAATTCCCTTGGTGACAGATCCTGTCACCAATGCGAAGCCGATCGCCATTGATTATTTAGCATACTTCACGAGCCGATCACACCATAAGCAGATTGGGGAATGGCCGGTCCCCGTTTGTGCGATTGCACACGCTCGATGAATCGAGGCTGCGCTTGTTCGAGAATCTTCAACAAGTTGATGGGCTGACGGCGATGATCGTCGACGACGACGCCGAAATTCGTGCGCTGTACCGCGCGCTGCTGGAGCGCGACGGTTGGAAGGTAGTCGAGGCGGCCAACGGGGCAATTGCAATCGAGACGGCTCGCTCCCAGCCACCCGATGTCTTCATCATGGACGTCGTGATGCCCGGTATGGACGGTTACGAGGCCACGCGCACAATCCGCGCCGATCCCATGACGGCTAATACTCCTGTGGTCATGTTAAGCGCGTGCGTTGAACCCGATGCGGTGATCAAGGGGCTGGATTGCGGGGCTGATGAGTATCTTTCAAAACCAATCCACCCAAAGGAATTCGTTCTGCGAATGCGCGCGATGAGTCGCTTGCGCCGCGCGTCGCGCGAGTTGGAGAGAAGTTACGAGCGACTGGGTGAACAATCGTGGGCGCTGAACTGCCTGCTGGATTTTTCCACGGCGCTCTCGCGGGCCGAGACCCTTGAGGCCGTTTTCGACCGCATGCTGGAGCTTGCAGTGACGATGACCGCTTGCCGTCGGGTCCTCATCGCGGTCTCGATCGACAACGGCGACCTTGACATCGTCCGGGCGAGTCGGCGCGAAGATATGATGGCGATTCCCATCGCGCGCGTAGGGACGATCTGCGGTGACGCGATGGCGGCGGGGAAGACGCTTCTCCTCGAAGACGAGGACGCCGCGGGGCAATGGGCGGGCCGTGCCGATTTCGAGTTTCTTTGTCAGACGCCCAGCGTCGCGGTCCCGATCAAGTCGCGCGATCAATCGGTCGGCATCATCTGCGCGGGCGGTCGGGTTGGTTCGCGCCCATTCTCGCCACAGGATCTGGAGTACCTCGAACTGGCGGCTTCCTATGCGGCGTCGGCGATTCACATGATCCAGACCGGCAAGGCCCGTGACGCCGCGCGAGACGCCATCGTCGTCGGGCTGGCCCAACTCGCCGAACATCGCGATAACGACACCGGCACGCATTTGGAACGCGTCGCGAATTTTTGCGTCGAGATCGCCGATGCGCTGCGCGGCGAAGCACCGTACAACCGAGTCATTGATGAAGACTTTCTGCACAACATCCAACGCGCGGCGCCGCTGCATGACATTGGCAAAGTTGCCACTCCCGACGCCATCCTGCTGAAGCCCGGCCGGCTGACGGATGAAGAACGAAACATTATGCAGATGCATACAGTTGTTGGAGCGGAAACAATTCGATCGCTCATGGTTCACGCGCCTGACTCCGCGTTCTTGCGCATGGCCGAGGATATCACGCACGCTCACCACGAATGGTACGACGGCACCGGTTATCCGCGCAAATTGAAAGGCGAGCAGATCCCGCTCGCTGCCCGCATCGCTGCCATCGCCGATGTCTATGACGCCCTCCGCACTGAACGAATCTACAAGCGACCCATGTCGCACGACGAGGCGGTGCGACACATTCTCGAAGCGTCTGGAACTCAATTCGATCCCATCGTGGTGGAGGCATTCCTCCGTAAGCAGAAGGCCATCGAGCGGCTCGCGACGCACCTGTCCAACCAAAAACCTGCGGCTAAGCGTATTCGTGCTGTGCAAGCCGTGAGCGCAACCATGAACGTCGAGCAAACGCCCGCCACGACCATCTCGCCGGCAGTGACCGAACCTGCCCGCAGAGACTAGCGGGAATATGGAAAGCTGACGTTAGCCAGTTCGTTCCATTCGTTGTGCTCTTCGGCGTCCCGTGCGCTGGATGCATCGTGTTGCCTGCGTCCCGCTGGCAGCCGGGCTGCCAGTCAAATTGGCAAGGTCGTCCTGTGCGGCCGTCACGCCCTTTCCGCATTAATCCAGTAATCACAGGGATTTAGGATTTTCCTCCGCAGCGGGCGTCCCTCTGACACCACCGTTGGCACGCGTTGTGCTTATCAATCTGCGGAGCGATAGCAGGCCGACCGGATTCGGCCGCGCAGATGAAACAGATCGACAAAGCGGAGGTGACGAATCATGTTCATGAATCGGATGCTGCTGGCGCCGGACCTGGTTCGGCGGGAGATGGGCGAGCTGCTCGACAGCGTTTTCAACGGGCATGAGTCGCGGTCGCGCGCCTTCCCGGCCTTGAACATCTGGGAGGATGGCGATCACTTGTTCGCTGAAGCCGAACTGCCCGGGATGGGGATGGACGACATCGAGCTATTTGTTGTCGGCAGCGAACTGACGATCAAGGGTCAGCGCAAGGCGATGGACGACCAGAACGCGAACTATCATCGTCGCGAGCGAGGCGTCGGCGAGTTCTGCCGCACCGTGACGCTCCCCGTCGAGATCGACGCGAACAAGGTTGAGGCCACACTGAAGAACGGTGTGCTGACCATCTCGCTGCCAAAAGCCGAGGCAGCCCGACCGCGAAAGATCAGCGTTCGCTCGGAGTAACGGTGCGAGGGGCATTGCCCCAACAGCGTCACCAAACATCAGGGAAATCAGACCACGTGCATGAGGTGCGTGAGAGGAGAATGAGCCATGTCAACGAATGCAACACTTGAGAAGCCGACAAGCCCGCAGAACGTCGTGGCGACTCCGGAACCGACCCGAAGCGGCCGAACCTATGTTCCGGCGGTGGATATCATCGAAAAGGCCGACGAGTTCGTACTCTTTGCCGACATGCCCGGCGCGACGGGCGACCGGATCGATGTCAATTACGAGAATGGACTCCTGACGATTCACGCGGACGTTGATCCCGCGCCAAGGACGCGTGAGAGCTGGCTTCTTCGCGAATACGGCATTGGGGATTTCGATCGCTCATTCCGCATCGGCGAAGGAATCGATGCCGGGGCGATCACGGCTGAAATGCGCCACGGGGTGCTGACGCTGCGCTTGCCCAAGGCCGAATCGGTCAGGCCGCGACGCATTGCCGTGAAATCAAAGTAACCGTGACGCCGGGCTTTGTTTGAAATCAAGCGGGGCGCGCGCGTCCGGCCCGTGGCGGCGTGCAACGGATGTGAGATCGGCCGGCGCGGCCCCCGATAACGACAAGCTTAGATGTCAAGGAGGTGTTGAATCATGAATCTGGTACCCTGGAGAAACAAGCGAGAAGAGTCAATGGACACCGGACTCGCGCGCATGCGCGAGGAGATGGACAATTTGTTCGAGCGCTGGATGGGCGGCGGGCGAGGTTTTTTTGAGCCGCTGGGCGAACTGTTTCGCAGCGGAGTCGGCCCGCGCGTCGAACTGTCCGAGTCGGACAAGGAAGTCACGCTGAAAGCTGAACTGCCGGGTGTTCGACCTGAAGATGTCGAGATCAACATCGAGGGGAACATGCTCGTCCTCCGCGGTGAGAAGAAGCACGAGAGGGAAGAGCGCAAGCGAGACTATCATTACGTCGAGCGGCAATACGGCAACTTCCATCGTGCGGTTCCGCTGCCCAGCACGATCGATCCGAACAAGGTCGAAGCCACCTTCAAGGACGGCGTGCTGACTGTCTCCGTAACAAAGCGCCCCGAAGCCCAGCCCAAGCGCATCGCGGTTAAGGCCGGTTGAAGCGCTTCCAGTCCGTCGTCTCCGGCGCGTCAATCTTCGTCGGGCGACCAGACAGAGCCCTAGGCGATCGCCTGGGGCTTTTTGTTGGCGAAAAGGGATCGCTCCGCGCGATTCAGTTTGTTGCTCGGCGGGAAGATTGGGGGGGGCATTATTGAGACGACTGACTTGATACTGCCTGGCCGCGCGTGTAGCGCTCCACGCGGATCAGCGCGCCGCGCTCGTCCCAGTACCGCCATTCGCCGTCTTTCTGCCCTTCGACGTACATGCCTTCGGATTCCTTCGGGCCGGTCTTGCCCGGTATGGGTCCGGGGTGATACGTGACCCAGTGGCCGGTCTTCGCATACTCGCCGAAGCCCTGTCGCTGGGCGTAGCCCTCGGCCCGGATCGCGCCGCCCGGATACTTGTCGATCGACGGAACAACCCGGCTCACAAACCACATGTACGTGAACCACGTGGCCAGCACAGCCAGCGGTACGAGCGTCAGCAGCCGTCGCCTGGTGCCCGTCAGCGTGGTGGGATGATTCGCCAAAGTCGTGATTCTCAAGGTGATTTGCGGCGCGGCGAGCATCGCGCGGCCGCCGAATGAACCGGGCCTACTTCATGAACCAGCGCTTGATGGCGTGGATCGACGTGTCCCGGCCGGCCTTGGCAATGGAGTACGTCAGCGGGATCAGCTTCGGACAGACCTTCACGCAATTCTGCGCGTTGCCGCAGTCGGTGATGCCGCCCGGACCCATCAGCGCCTCCAGCCGCTCGGCTTTGTTCATCCTGCCCGTCGGATGATTGTTGAACAGCACGGCCTGTGAGATAACTGCCGCCCCAAGGAACCCATTCTGCAATTCGTGAGTCTCGCGCCGGGCGAACTCGGCATCGCTCTCGCCGCTGGCGCGCGAGATTTCCATCTTTGTATATTGCGGGCAGGCCTCCATGCAGCAACCGCAGCTCATGCACTGCGACAACGGATAATTGGTCTCCTGCTCGCCCGGTCCCTGCGTCGGCCCCGCGCCGGCGTCGTAGTATCCGTCGACCGGAATCCACGCCCGCACGCGCTTCAAACCCTCAAAGATCCGCCGCCGGTCCACGAACAAGTCTCGCACGACCGGGTACTTGCTCATCGGCTCCAGTTCGATCTCGCCCGCGTCGTTGCGGTCGAGTTGGTCGACCAGCGCACTGCACGCCTGCCGCACGCGGCCGTTGATGACCATCGTGCATGCGCCGCAGACCTCTTCGAGGCAGTTGCAGTCCCACGCGACCGGCGTGACGGAATCGGTTTCGCCGATCGGCGTCGGATGGCCGGCGATGTATTGCAGCGCCGAGATGACGTTCATGCCCGGCACATGCGGCACCGAGAAGGATTGATAGTATCGCTCGCCGCCGGGATGATCCTGCCGGGCGATGCGGAAGATGACATTTTCGTGATGCTCGCCGTGGCCGTGCGAGGCTCCGGGGCCCGCGTAATCGTGGGCGCCGGTGCTGTGTGAACCTTGGGATGCGTGCGAGTCGTGAGAAGCGTGTGCGGCCATTCAGCGCGGCTCCAAAAGAGGCTCATCGGCCGACTCGTGCCGACCGGATGAGGTTCGATGGGCGATTATAGGGGTCGCAGCAGGGGGTGCAATGGTGGAGCCGGGCGAGTGGCTGCACGAAGAACAATCGCGTCGGAACCGAAGCGGTAGGGTCGGCTTGGCGGACCAAATGGTTGAAGTGGAAGTAAGGCCCGCTGTGCGGACCTGACGCATTCGGCTGGCCGGCTCTCGCATGGACCCTACTTCAATCGTAGCAGCTTACCTTTCCGCTTCACGATGTTCTTGTAGTCCCACTGAATCCTGACCGCCTTCGCTAGCCAGCGTTTGAGATCGCCGGCCTTGATCTGATCGACGGACGTATAGCGCGCCTCGGCCGCCTTGAAACTGCCTTCGTCCGCCAGCCCCGGCTCGTCGAAGGTCTGCCCGCTCCAGAACAGCAGGCGGATGCAACCCGCAGGCTTCGGGCTCTTGAGCTTGCTGTAGCCGACGATCGGATTGCCGTCGAGAAACCAGACCGGGTGGCCGTGCCAGATCTTGTTCTCCGCGTCGTGTGCGGCGAGCTGCTTGTCGATCGCCATGGCGAGGGCGTCGCAGATGCGTGGGTCCGCGGTCGCCAGCGCGGCGTTGTATGCGCGAATGTCTTTGTGGATGGGCATGGGACCGATTCCTTATCGAGGCTGGACTATACCTGGAAAGCTGACGTCTGGAAAATCAGAGAAAATCAAAGGGGGCGGAAAATCAAAGGGGGCGCGGCTCGTTGTTTACTCCGGCATGTCATGCGGGGGCACGCCCGCCATTACACGGCGGGCATGGGCCCTCTGTAACAGGGGTGTTCCAACTCGTTTCCCATCGGGCGCGATTCGCATCTGCCCAGCGTCTGTCGCTAGGTCGAGGGAAACGCCCGGCGGGCCGGGCTGGTGCGATGGGCGGAAAACTGGCGGTATAATAGTTTGTGGCGGCGCGAGAACGGCGACGCCGAGGCCCGGTCGATTCTGGCGGACTGGCCGGTGCGCCGCCCAAAAAAGACGCGGAAGGAGACCTCGAAATGATCTGCGGCCCCTTTTCCGATCAGACAAGCGAGAGCAAAGGAGAAGCCGCAGTGCGTGTTAGAATCACTCGACAATGATTGCATGGCAGAAGCTAGCTGTAAGGTTGGCAAGAAATGTGGCATTATGATCTATGCGGGCTGTGGCAAGAACAAGAATACTTTAAAGCCAGTGACATGCCCATGACTGCTCATAATCCAAAGCTGATTGGCCTTGCTAGGCGATGCCGTTTCTTTTGGGGCTTAGTCTTGATTACTGTCTTGTTGTCGTGGATTTCAACTACAATCATCAAGATTGAGTATGAAAAAGACGATCCGGATAGAGTAGTGTTTGCCTCGACGTTGACAAATACATATTTGAGAGACGTGTATAAGGACAACGTCGGATTATGGTTCGGTGTTGCTGACGGGGTGTTCTACCTTGATTCCATCTCGCCAGTAATTGGGGGAGAATCAAGGCTAGTAACCAAATGGCAGCCATTTAAATCTGGCCTTGGCGCGTTGCCATCTGTTTGCCTAAACCATAATCTGTGGTCAGTTAGAATCCCAAATTGGACCGTATTTCTCCCATTTATGGTCATTGTTGTGTACAGATTCTCCAGGATGACCCCGGTGATGGCTCAATGTTGTAAGGCATGTGGGTACAATCTAACGGCTAATATTTCAGGAAAATGCCCTGAATGTGGCACTTTTACGACAACCGGGGCCAGTTGACGCGACGGGTATCGAGATTACGGGGGAAGAAAGGGGGCGCGCGGGTCCGCCAGCGCGGGTCCAAAGTGTCGGAGGGCTTCGTTTTCGGTTTCGGAGGAGAGTTTTGGTCGGTGAGCTTGCGAGCAACGCTGTGCAGCCGACGGCCCCGCCCTGCTAGTGCGGCGTGACGGCCACAGATTTCGCACGGTGGCGCTCCTTGAATCTCGCGAGCCTTTCCCGACAATTGGTATAGCAGCGACTTGCCAAGGCTGCCCGCCGATGCCTTGCATGGGAGACCGACATGGCAACAAACCGCAAACTGCAACTCGGCGTCGGTGACGAGGCCGTGAAAAAGGCCACAGGCAAGACGTGGGACCAGTGGATCGCCGCGCTGGACAAGGCCGGCTGCCGCAAGATGGACCACAAGAAGATCGTGGCCGTGCTGCACAGCAAGCACAAGATCGGTCCGTGGTGGGGGCAGATGGTCACGGTGGGATACGAGCAGGCGACGGGCCTGCGGGCCAAGCACGAGAAGCCCGGCGGGTTCTCGGTGAGCGCGAGTCGCACGCTGGCCGCGCCGGTGGGGCGGGTGTTCGACGCGTTTCACGACGCCAAGGCGCGGGCGCGGTGGCTCGGCAAAGCGAAATTGACGGTTCGCAAGGCGACGAAGAACAAGTCGCTGCGCATCGCGTGGGACGCCGACGATACGCGCGTCGATGTGAACTTCTATGCAAAAGGCGCGGCCAGGAGCATGGTCGCAGTCCAGCATGAGAAGCTGCCCGATGCGAAGGCGGCGGCGAAGATGAAGGCGTACTGGGGCAAGGCGCTCGACGTGATGAAGCGCTGCGTGGCTGGGGATTGACGGGTGCGGCTCGGGGGCATCATCTCGGGGGGAGCGAATCCACAAAACCCACCAGCGCAGCGATGAACGCATGAGGCTGTTCGACCGGCGGAAGGTGGCCGGCATGGGGAATTAATACAAATTGCGATTGTGGCGTGGCGCGATGCATGTCGCGCATCATGTCCGGCGGGGTCAGTTCATCGAATTCGCCGCAGAGATACAGCGTGGGGCAGTCGATCGTCGCCAGCGTCGCGGTCGAATCGGGCCGAAAGGCCAGGGCGCGGGAGGCGGCCGCGACTCCCTCGGGCGGCGTGGCGGAGATGATCGCGTGCCAACGATCGCGAATGGACTGCGGCGTCGAGGGCGCGAACAGCTTTGGAACCATCGCATCCGCGGCGACCCGGCTTCCGCTCATCAACACGTCACGTGCCAGCGCTTCCCGACGCGCGATGCCGTCGGGTCCATCCGCCACAGCCCGCGTGTCGCACATCACCATCGCGCGAACTCGCGAACGATGACGGCGGAAGAACTCGAAACCGATCATTCCTCCCATGGACAAGCCGACCAGAATGGCAGGCTCCCAGATCTTCAAATGGTCCAGAAGAGCGGCCAGATCGTCCGCGAAGCTGGTCATCGAAACCTGTGAAACAGGCGGCGTCCGGCCGTGCCCCCGCAGATCGGGGACCACGCATAGAAAGCGATCCTTAAGCGCTTCGGTCGTCGGCAGCCACATCTGGCCGGAAAGAGGGAAGCCATGGACGAACAGGACCGTCGGACCTGCCCCAACGCTTTGAGCGTAAATCGTGTCTGCGGCAGGAGGCGTGTCCATTCGCTCGTGATTCTAGGGGGCGTGGATCGATGAGCAAGCCAGAGTCCTGGATCATTGAGGGAGTTGAGGGATTGCCGCATGGGTGAGGGGAAGGTTGGCGTGAGCAGCCGCACATTTTCCTTTGTCCACACCCCATCGTTTGGTATGATGGAGTTTAACGGTAACAGGCGGTTTGGTGTTCAAGACGCCTACTTACGCGGAGTGGAGTGGAGCAATCCCACAGGGTTATCACATGTCAATTCACGGTCGGGGCGGCGTGCGGTCACTTATTTTAGCTCTTTGTCTAATTGTAACTGCCGGGTGGAGTTTGGCGTCGGCGGCCGAGCCGGTGATTCGCTGGCGGACG
>CAZQCF010000001.1:235110-268960 GCA_964592235.1 uncultured Planctomycetaceae bacterium | reverse complement strand
CGGGTCGAACGGTGAGTTGCGCGATCCTGCTCCGTGACACACACCACAGAGCGGACACGGCAACTCATATTCGGCTAACCACTTGCGCGCGTTTCAAACAATTCCTTTTCGCCCATGCTTCCGGGTTTTCTCACAGCCCATATTGCGACGATCAGGCCAACCTTAGACCGATAATAACAAATCTGGGCTCGCTGCACCTCGGCCCGGGAAATTCCCTGCCGAATCCACCGCACAAAGAGAATACTTGTCCCTGCGGCAATTTCCGTGATGTCCGTGTCTCCTCCCTCTTGAACAACGGGCCGTCCGTTCCACATCCCTGCCTCTGCAACCCGCCTGCAACCTCGTTGTTGACCCAATCGAGCGGGTTTGGGTCGAGCCACGTCACGGCGATGTGCAATGGAACGCGACGTGCCCCGGACTTGAAGGGGAGAACCGCGCGCAGGCTTCTCCACCTCGAACGAGTGGTCACTTCGCTTTCCGGCGGCGCCTCTTTCCGCCGGTGGACGCGCTTCTGAAGGGGACATAAACATGGCACGATCACTTCTCTTCCTTGTCTGCCTGCACTTGCCGGCCCAGATCCAGGCCCCCTCTTCTCCCGACGGCGACGCGATCGCTTCGATCATGGACCTCGCCCGCGCAGGCGATCTTCCGGGCATTCAGCGCGCCCTCGCGACGTCTCCCGAGCTGATTGGAGCGCGCGATCAGCAGGGGCGCACTCTGATCCACTGGGCGGCGCTAGGCAACGACCCGCTCGCGATGGACTTTCTGTCGCGACAGGGCGCAGACATCAACGCACGCGACCTTCAGGGAGAGACCCCCCTGCACCTGGCCGCCCGGCGATTACGTCGCGAAGCTGCGGTCTGGCTCATTGACCACCACGCCGATCTGACCGCTCGAAACCACGCGGGCCAGACGCCGATCACACTGGCTGCAATGCAAGGTCCAGACGAGCCGGAATGGCAATCGCGCCGCACAGAGTTCATCGCCATGCTGATCCGGGCAGGCGCCGCACCGCCCGATGAGCCGACGCAACGCCCCACGGAGCCGGAACTCCGTGACGCGTATCACACGTGGCCCGAGATCGAAACCGCGCTGCAGAACGCCGCAGCAAACTACCCGGCGATCTGCCGGCGTGTGCCGCTGGGACCGACCGTACAAGGGCGCACCCTGTGGGCACTCTGTATTTCAGACAACGTAAGCACCGACGAGGACGAACCTGAATTCGCGTACGTTTCTACCATACACGGCAATGAAACGCTGGGCGCCGAACTGTGCCTTTACCTGGTCGACCTGCTGACGTCGCAGTACGGCATCGACCCCCGCATCAGCCGGCTCGTCGACTCCCTTGAGATCTGGATTATTCCGTGCATGAATCCGGACGGCTTCGTCGCCGGGACCCGTACCAACGCGCACGGCGTCGATCTCAATCGCAACTTCCCCGATCCGTATACCAGTCCATCCAATACCATCGCCGGGCGCGAGCCTGAAACCGCACACATCATGAACTGGTCGTTCGGCCGCTCCATCACGTTGTCCGCCAACCTCCACACCGGAACGCTGGTCGTGAACTATCCCTATGACGCCAACTCCACCGGACAGTCGGTCTACACGGCCTGCCCCGATGACGACCTCTTTATTTACATCAGCGAGCAGTATTCCCAGCACAACCCACCGATGTGGAACAGCGCATCGTTCTACCACGGCATCACGAACGGAGCCGACTGGTACGTCGTCTATGGCGGGATGCAGGATTGGCGCTATGTCTTCATGGGCGGCAATGAAGTGACCATCGAACTGGCCAACAGCACGCCCCCCGCCTCGCAGCTTCCTGCGTATTGGGCAAACAATCGCGAGTCAATGCTGGCCTACATGGAAACCTGCCTCATGGGCGTGCGCGGGATCGTACGCGACGCGCAGACCCTCCAGCCGCTGGCCGCGAACATGGATGTCGTCGGCCGCGATCATCGCGTCTCCACCGATCCCGACGTCGGCGACTACCATCGCATGGCGCTGCCGGGAACCTACAGCCTGCAGTTCCGTGCCGCGGGCCATGATCCTGCTCGGATCAACGATCTCGTCGTGCCCGCCGGCGACGCGCTGCGCCACGATGTGTATCTCTGGCCGGGGCCGATCGTCCTCTTTCCGGGCGGGGGCGAGACTCTGACCGTCGGGCAGCCAGTCGCTGTCACCTGGAGCGGCAGCCCGATCGCGCGATTCCAGGTGCAGTGCACCTACAACGACGGCGCGGTATCGAACTTCGACGAAGGATTTGAGAGCGGCTCGCTGGGTTCCGCATTCGCTACGGGCGGTACCGCGCCCTGGTTCGTGACCACAGCGATCGCCCACAGCGGCTCTCGCAGCGCGCGATCGGGCGCGATCTCGCACAATCAAGCCTCGTGGCTGACCCGAACCGTATCGGGGCCGGGCCAGGTGAGCTTCTGGTATCAAGTCAGTTCGGAGGCCAATTACGATTTCTTCACCCTCACCATCGACGGCGTGCAGCATGTCCGAGCATCAGGAACCGTCGCTTGGACGCAGTTTGCGACGTCCCTCGGCGACGGCCCGCATGAATTGAAATGGCAGTACGCCAAGGACGGGAGCCTGTCGTCGGGAAGCGACCTGGCGGCCATTGACGATCTGCAAGTGACCGAAATCGCCACGATTTGGGCGGATATCGTTTCCTTGACGGCCCCGGGCGCGACCTCCGTGATGTGGACCCCGACCACGCCCAGCACATCGGCGCGCGTGCGCGTGCGGAGCGTGCAGCCGGATGGCGAAGCGGGAGAATGGGCCCCGTGCAACGGAGTCGTTCAGGTCGTCCCCGGGGCCACCCTCGGCGATTTGAACTGCGACGGACTGATTGACGTCGGCGATGTAGATCCATTCTGCACGGCGCTGATCGACCCAGCCGCTTACCTCGCGCAGTATCCCGCGTGTTCGATCTCGCGCGCGGACCTTAACGAGGACGACCAGGTCGATGGCGGCGACATCCAGTCGTTCGTAGATATTCTGACGGCCCGCTGACCAGACGGCAGCCGCCGGCTCTTTGAGGAGAACGCTACTTTCCGCAGTAGTCGATGATCCGGGCGATCTCGCTTCGCAGGTCCGAGCGCGGCACGATCCGGTCGACGTACCCGTGCTCGAGCATGAATTCAGACGTCTGGAACCCCTCGGGCAGGTCCACCTTCACCGTGTTCCAGATCACGCGCGGGCCGGCGAAGCCGATCATCGCCTTCGGCTCCGCGAGGATTACATCGCCCAGGAACGCGAAACTCGCCGCCACGCCGGCCGTCGTCGGATCCGTCATCACCGTGATGTAGAGTCCTTTATGATCGTCATGCCGTGCAACGGCCGCAGAGGTCTTGGCCATTTGCATGAGGCTGACGAGGCCTTCCTGCATGCGCGCGCCACCGGAGCAGGTGACGATGACGACAGGCAGTTCCTCATCGGTGGCTCGCTCGATCGCCGCGGTGACTTTCTCTCCCACGACTGTGCCCATGGAACCCATCACAAAGAAAGGATCCATCACCGCGAGGATGACGGGGCGACCTTTGATGTAGGCACGCCCCGTCAGCACGGCTTCGGTCAGTCCGGTTTTCTTCTGGGCCGCGGCCAGGCGATCCTTGTATCCGGCGGAGTCCTTGAAACTCAACGGGTCGCTGGAGACCAAACCTGCATCGAACTCATCGAAACTCTCGGGGTCCGTGAGCTGCGCCACGCGCGTCCGCGCATCGACGCGATAGTGATGCTGGCACTCGGGACAGACGAGCAGATTCTCCTCCAGGATTTTCCGGAAGATCATCTTGCTGCATCCCTGGCAGCGCAGCCACAATCCTTCTGGTACTTCGACTTTGGCCATGGTCTTTGTAGTCATCGCGGTGGCGAAACGGCGGCGGCCGAGTTCGTGTTCGAAGCGAGCGGCGTCGCGCTCCTGCCCCCGTATGGTATCACTGCCGGGAGTAAAAAAGAAACAGGACCTGAACGTGACTCACGGACAGGTCCTGCTACTGCTAGCAGAAGCAGACTTTTTTGAGCGCCCGCATGGAGCGCTGGATGCCAGGGTCATGACGGGCCATGTGGTCCGACCCGATGGCCGCCTTCCTGCCACGTTGAAAGCAAAGTTCCAAAGGGAGGCGGCTTTTTGCGATTCCTGCTCGAGTCCACTCTGATGATCTTGCGATCATCTGCCCTCTCGAACGGAAACCTGCTAGTTGGCCTTAACGGCCCACTGCTTACTTGCTACGGTCGGCTTAGTTGCCGAACCAGAGCAGCGCCCAGCTGAGCGGCGTCAGAATGAAGTCGAGCAGCGGGTTCAGGTCGATAAGACCGATCAAGGCACCAATCACAAAATCCCAAGCCATGTGTATCCTTCCTTTTCAAAAAAAGGAACTTAGTTGGACGCGCCACGCGGCACGCCTCATTTCAACTCGTCTCTTAGTTACCGAACCAGAGCAACGCCCAGCTAAGCGGCGTCAAAATGAAGTCCAGCAGCGGATTCAGGTCGATCAAGCCAATCAACGCACTGATCAAAACGTCCCACCACATAAGACACCTCGCTTCTAGAATGTGTTCCCGGTCTTGAGCTCTTCACACTCCGACGGCCCAAAGCATGCCTGAACAGCGGGAACGACTGAACAGGTGCTACGTGCCTCGGCCTTGCCGCGCCGTAAGGGCGAGACCTTTCAGGCTTTATCGCCTGACAACGAGGGCGAAGTTTAGCTATACTGGGAACGCGGTGTCAACACCTTATTCGGCTCCTCGCAGGGGTTTTTTTACATTCAAACTACCTTTGACAAGCAATTACCCAGGTTTGCAAGTCGAGCCCCGATCCGCTTTCACCATAACCTGTTGCAAATCAATAATTTACAACACAGTCGCTCGAAGTGCCTCGCGCGGCGACATTCTGCCAGGCGAGCACTTACAAGGCTCTTTCGCCCCATAATAGCGCAACCGATCGGCCATCCCAGTAGAAATTCTCGGTACCTGTTGGCGGCTTCGAGTCACTTCAGCTTGAATCGAGCAACGACCGGGTTATGGTCCGAGCCGCCCTCCTGTTTGCTGCTCTGGACCACCTGGTATGACTTGGCATCGTATCGCCTGGCCATTGCCGGCGACGCAAAGATGAAGTCAATCATGCTCTTGTAGGGCGCCTGGTTAAACGTGACCGTCGATTTCGGGACATCGTGCAAAAAGTCACGAAGTCCCGTCTCACCCTCGCCCCGGATCAACTTCAGCGATGCACTTTCAAACGTGTCGTTGAAATCGCCGCAGATCACAAACAGCGCCTCGGGTTCCGCTTGCAGCACTTCATCCAGGATCGCTCGCGCCGCCTTCGCCTCGGCCGTTCGAATCCGACCCGAACTTTCCTCGCCGCCGCGCTTGCTCTTGAGGTGTACGACGAACACATCAAAGGCCGGCGCTTCGGGCGGCAGGATTCGCACGCGCAGCAGGTCGCGCTGAAAGCGCGTCTGGCCGCCGGACCCGTCGCTGAAATCGACAAACCGATACGACGTGACCGGGCCGACCGGCAGCCGCGACACAACGGAGCACTCAATCCCGCGTCGATCGTTGCTGGCGAAGCTGACGACGTTCTTGTAACCCATGTCACCGAGATGCGTCTCCACGAATTGCTTGAGCACGCCTTCGTTCTCGACTTCCTCCAGCGCCAGCACGTCGGCGTCGATCTTGCGGATCATCGCCGCGAGGTTCTTCTGCTCGGCTTCCGGTTTGGGATCGGTCCCTTCGTCAAGGTGATAGGGATCGTCGTGCGCGTCGAACAGATTAAGCACATTGAACGTGGCGATGGTCACCGTGCCGCTGTACTCGCGCGGGGCGGGCGCCGCCGGCCGCTCGGGCAGCGGCGCGTCGTCCGCCACGATCATCACCTGGTCGGGTTTGATGATCTCAATTTGCGGTTTGTCGCGATACTCGCTGATGATGCCGTGAATGCGGACCGTCTTGCCCTCGAACATCTTCTCGGCGGGCGTCGGGAAGTTCTTGTAGTTGCGCTTGTGCACGACGGCCGTGAAGGTCCGCGCGGTGTCAAAGTTCAGGAACGTGATATTCCCCATGTTGCGGGCCTGGACGATGCGCCCTTGCACGACGATTTCTTCGTCCACATGGTTCTTCGCGTCCTGCCATTTCACCACGGGCTTACCGGCCCATGCGGGCGATGCACCCGGCTGCGACGCGGCGGCCGGCTCGTCGGGCTTGGCGGCGTCCTGCGCGCGAAGCGGCAGGGCGAGGGCGAGAACCAGACAGATCGAAAAGTATCGCATGCGTTTCATGAATGAACCCCTCCCGGGCGGTGTGGCGGGACAATTGGTCCCGAGTCCTGCATTTGCGGCGCGTCATGGTAACCGCAACGAACGCGGTGCAGTAGGGCATGATAAGGGGTTAATACTGAATCCACTTGAACCGAGCCGCGCGCCAACAAGCGGGTTCAAGTAATCCGACAATAAGAACCCGCTCCCTGATAGTCGCGGTTTGGATCGGTGGTGCATTTGGGAACGGACTTGGTGCGTCAAAGACGCATACCACGCCAACTCGTGTGCGGGCCTCGTGTCGTGTATCCGATGCCGGCTCCACAGATTAGAATGATTTATGGCAAAACATCCATGGCATGCCCGATCTCACTGCCCCGACGCTTGAAATGACAAAACACGCGAAGGAGATGCATACATGATGAAGCTCTTGATTGCAGCTTGTTTCGCCATATTGCCTTGGACCACCGGCTGCATCGTCCCACTTTGCCTCGTCGAAGGCACTCTGGTTTCGACTCCGACGGGCCCGATTCCCATCGAAGACATTCGCATCGGTCAGCAAGTCACTTCGATCTCCGAAACGGGAGATGAAGTAACCGGCCGCGTCGTTTCAACGGTCATGGGAAATGCAGACGCATATCTACAAATTCAACTGGTGTCGGCAGCCGGTGAACTTCACACCCTCAATGTAACTGGGAGCCATCCGCTGGCTACCGGGGCAGGATGGAAGCCTGCCAGGCAGCTTTGTTCAGGTGAACTCATCCGATCGCGCGAGGGAGATTGGAGAATCAGGGCAATCAACGCCGTTTCACGCAAAGTGCGAGTGCATGACCTTACGGTAGAGCCTCATCATACCTTCCTTGCCAACGGCGTATTGGTTCACAACAAGTCATACGCCGCGCCGCCCAGTCGTGACGCGATGCTGGGTGTCTGGATCGGCCAATTGGACGATTCATGGAATACGCTCATGAGAATGGAACTGCGACCTGATGGAACAGGACTGATGGCGTGCAAGGCTGGGTCCCATGATCCGCGCCTTTACGAAATCACAGAATGGACATTGGATCAGTGGGAGCTGAACTTCAAGATCCGGCAGATAGCACCTGGTGGAAACACGCGCGTGCTCACTATGAATGGCAAAGCGAAAGGGTGGCGCAGTTTGCAGCTTGATGTGCGGGCGCAAGAGCACGATACATCCTGGGACCAAGCGCGCGTTCGGATGAGGCGAGAAGACGATGTTGAGCGAGACTTGGAAGCGCTAAAAAAGCGGATGCTTTCACCCGAGTCGCAACCCCAGCCCTAATCGATCGCCGCAGTCACGTCTCATGAACTTGAAATCGAAACATCGAACGTAAGAGGCACAGGGTACCCGCCCATCCGCCACAGCGGATTTCCGACGTACATCCGCGACCGGGATTGCGCGATTGCGACTGGGCTGCTCTAACGCGTCTCAGCGCGGCGTTTCGGCCGGGGTCCGTGATTCGACAGCCGCGCCGCGGGCGACTTGCGGCTGGGCGGCGGGCGCGAGGACCCACGGCTGCTTGCTCATGAGCTTGAGGCGCATCATGTTGACAGCCGCGACGAGCTGGGGATCGGTGTCGGGATCGGGGTCCTTGGGCAGCTCTTCATCGGGCTGGCTGGCGGCGCGGCGTTCGAGGATTTCCTTGGGCACTTCGGCCTGATCGCGCCCCTTGAGCACGTCGCGTTCGCGGCGCAGGCGCAGGACCTTGGACAGCTCCATGGGGATCATCTTGATCGTCACGTGCGGCTCGACGCCCCAGGCCTCCGACTCCTTCTTGCGGTGCAGGCAGTACCACGAGTCAGCGGGGCGGTTCTTGTCGTACACGTAATAATAGGCGGTTGTCAACTTCAAGTACGCCTGGTTGTCCATGATCGGAATCAGGTTCTGCACGCTGCCTTTGCCGAAGGTGCGCACGCCGAGGATGCACGCCTCCTGCAAGCCGGCCAGCGCCCCGGCCACGATCTCGCTGGCGCTGGCGCTGTACTCGTTTACCATCACGATCAGCGGGCGGTTGAACCGTGAATCGGCCCGCGCGAGGATCTCCATGTTCTGCTGGCGGTTGCGGCCCTTGGTCTGCACCAGCGGGTCGCGCTCCTTCACGAACAACTCGCACATCTTGACCGCCGCCGTGAGCAGGCCGCCGGGGTTAAACCGCAGATCGAGAATCAGGCCGCGGCAGCCCTCGTCCTCCATCTGATCGAGGGCGTGTTCGAGATCCTCAACCGTCTTGTCCATGTAGCCGCTCACGCGGACGTAGCCGATCTTGCTCTCGGGATCGACGTAGTAGTCCCAGCCGGTGGCGCGGGTCTCGTCGCGGACGATGCCGCGCACGGTGCGCAGCTTGATGTGCTGACGGATCAGCGAGACATCGCGCGACTTCTTGCTGACGGAGTCCTCGATGGTCAACACAACCTTGGTGCCCGGCTCGCCGGTGATGAGATTGACCGCCTGATTGATGTTGATGTCGATCGTGCTCTTGCCGTCGACGTGCGTGATGAGATCGCCCGGCTTGATGTTGGCCTTGTAGGCCGGCGAATCCTCCAGCGGCGACTCGACGCGCACCGGCTTGCCCAGCTCCTGCGTGATCTGAATGCCGACGCCGACAAAATCGCCACGCGTATGCTTGTTGAAGTCGTCCACCTGCGACGGCCAGATGACCGACGTGAACTCATCCAGCGGCTCCAGCATGCCGGAGACGAACTCATCGACCAGCACGGCCTCGGGCAGGCGCAGGCTGTCGTTGTTCGCTTCGAGCACCGTGTTAAACACGCTGCGCACCTGCCGCGCGTTGAACGACGACTTCGCCTTGACGCGATGCTTGATGAGGCCGTTGAGCCGCGAGACGAAATGATCGACGAGGTCCTTGTCGCCCAGCGTCGGGAAGGTCGATGCGATCGACTCGGCCTGCGCCAGGATCAGCAGGTGCTCCAGGCCGTTCATGCAGAGCTTCTTGAAATCCGGCTCTTCAACGTAGTCCTCGTCCATGCGGTCGAGAATCTGCGCGATGCTTCCGGCCGTGACGCCGCGGAGATCGTTCCGCCACGTGGTCTTGGGGCCGTAGACGATGTCAAGATGAGCGCGCTTGCTGGTGTAGTCGAAACCGTCTTCGTAGTCTTTGTTCTTCGGGAAGATGCCCTGCAA
The DNA here is from genome assembly GCA_964592235.1 of uncultured Planctomycetaceae bacterium. Lineage (GTDB taxonomy): Bacteria > Planctomycetota > Phycisphaerae > UBA1845 > UTPLA1 > PLA3. The sequence continues at coordinate 259,534 of CAZQCF010000001.1, read as the reverse complement.
CATGCTGTAAAGGGCGGCGGCATCGCGCCATTCGCGCTTTTCCTTGTGCCGCTCGATTTCAACGAGCACGTTGCTGACGATCTCCTTCAGCCACGACTCTTTGCGGAACTCTTCCTCGCTGGCGGCGTTGGCCATCGCCGCCTGGGCATAGGCCAGCGACTTGCTCCACTTGTAGCCCTTGTCGTCCAGTTCGTCCGTGTCGGGCGCGGCGGCGAGGTCGGACTCGTCCATCTCGCCGGAGTCGGGCGCGACGGCTGCGTCGTCATTCTCCTCGTCATCGTCCGATGACTGGGCGTCTTCACTTTTCTTGTCGCCGTCGGCCTGCTTCGCCGCGTCGGCCTTGGCCTGCTTCTCGGCGCGCTCCTTCTTGAGCGCCTCTTCGCGCTGGGCGGGCGTCATCGCCTGCCACTCGCGCGCTTCCTTCGCGGCCTTCAACGCCTGGCCGACGTAGTATTCGTATGTGTCGGCGCGAAGCTTCTCGCGATTGGCTTCGAGCCGCTCGGCATCCTTGAGCCAGCCGAGAACGGAACTGACCTGGGCGTGCCCCGGCTCGATCGACTGCACTTTTTCCAGGGTGCGAGCCGCGTTCTTGAAATCGCCCGACAAGACCTGGTCGCTGCCCTTACGCCACAGCTCGCGCGCCGAGGCCGACGCCAACGCCGGTTCGGTCACATCCGCCGGCCCGGCCTGCAAGGCAGTCGTCCAGAAGGTAACTACCGCCAACAAGGCCACAACCGGCATACGAAGCGTTGGGCGACGAGTCATGCGTGAGAATCCTCCAGCCGGCCGCCGCGCAAGCAGCGCGGCCCGGCTATCCCCTAGGTGATTTCCAGCAGGCGGGTGAACGCCCCCACAAGGAGGCCGACCACCGGCGCCGGGCCAACTCCGGCCAAGGTCCGCGGGGCTGGCTTCGCCGGCGGGAACACGCGGATAGGCCGGAATCATGGCTCTATCGTATTGCGGTTCCTGATCAATTATATGTTTCATCGTTCGCAAGGTTCAATGTTTTCGGTCCGAGCGGGCTGCCCGGAGCATCTACCGTAAACATCGGATATTCGTGGAACCGTGCATTGGCCCGGAGACAGGCCGAAGGCGGCAAGAGGGCGAGGGTTAATGGGCACGGGACGCGGCGGCGGCCCGGGCGGCTTCGAGCGAATCGTACACCTTGAACAGCGCGGTCAACCGGGTCAGTTGGAGCAGATCGTGGATCGCCGGCCTCGGGCTGACCAGCCACATTTCGCCCTGCTGCCGGCGACACCGCAGGAACCCGGCGACGATGCTGCCCAGTCCGTTGGAGGTGATGAAGTCCAGGTCGCTCATGTCGATCAGGACGAGCGGACGTGGGCGCGAGGCGGCCTTGATCAACTCATCCGCCAGCCGCTGCGATTCCATCATGGTGCAGGAGCCGGCCAGGTGCACGACGGTCATATCCGCGAGGGACTCGACCGAGGCCGCGAAGGGCGTGGTCGTCGCGGGCGGTTGTCTTTCTGAATGCGAAGTCATGTCCGACTCACTTGTTCAACTTCACGAGGCGAACGTAGTTGCCAACCGGGCCGTATTCGACGACATCGAGGTAGGCCTTCATGAGCATGATGCCGCGGCCGTGCGGGCGGTCGATGAATTCTGGCTGCGTCGGGTCCGGGACCGTATCGGGGACGAATCCCTCGCCCTCGTCGTGGATTTCGATTTCGACGCGCTCGGGCGTGACCTCGTAGCGAAGCTTGATGCACTTGCAGGGGTCGCACTTGTTGCCATGCCGAAAGGCATTGGTCAGGGCCTCTTCCAGGGCGAGCTTGATAGCAAACGAAGCATTGGCTCCGTAGCCGCAGGCGGCGGCGGCCTTGAGGATTTCTTCCTCCGGGCCCTTGGCCGCTGCCAGATCGTTTGGAAGGATAATCTCTTTCAAGGCCATCAACCGATCATGCCGTTCGTTGAGGTCCCGGCGCTACGGGGCGCCGCTCCGTGCGCGAAGTCGTCAGAAACTGGCGATGGCTTTGTCGCCGGTCGGATGAATGTCAAAAATCTTGTTGAGCCGTGTGATCTTGAACACTTCGAAGATCTGCGGGTTGATGTCGCTCAACTTGAGCTGGCCTTTGGCTTCCTCGACCTTGCGCTTAAGCGTGATCAGCATTCCCAGGGCGGCACTGGATAGATGATCGACGTTCTTGAAGGAAAGCAGCAGGTTGCCAGCCGTCTTGGAATCCACCAGGCCCGCAAGCTCTTCCTGAATTTCGTGAATGCACAATTCGTCAAGAATCTTGCGATCGGCGAATTCGACGATCGACACGCCCCCCTGGTGTCGGACTTTCAATCTGGTCGTGGGTTCGGCCATGGACTCGTACTCCCGAATACGTCGGCGAAGTTGACTCCCGACGTGCCCAGATTCTAGCCCGCTGGCTGTTCCCCGCCAAGCCCGGCCCCATGTTGCGACGTTTCGTGTTCCGGGCGGCGAGCGATTACAATCGACACATTGGCGAGCGAATCCAATCCAAGCACGTGCACCGACCGGCAACTGGATTCGATGGCAACGGCTGGCCCTGCCACGGGGAACGAAGCATGACAGTTTCAGGCAGCAACATGGGACGGGCGCGCACCATCGCGCGGGCGGCGGTGCTGGCGCTCTCCATCGGGCTTTGGATCGCTTCGACCGCCGCAGCGCAGGACACACGCGATCCGGAAGACACGCCGCTGCCGGACTACGCCCGCCGGATCGAGCTGCCGGCCGGGTTGCGCGTCGGCCCGGTGGATAATCTACAACTGTCGAACAACGGCCTGCCGCACATCCTTCTTACCGGCTATTGGCCGCCGACCAACGAGATGGTCCGCCAGTTCAGCCAGAGCGCCGTCCAGAACCCCGGCGGCTGGGTCGGCGAGAACTGGGAGAACCGAGGTTACAACATCTACTCGTTCTTCCCCGAGTTCCCCAACGGCCTGAACAAGGGCGAAGGGGATTTTGAAGTCGATTATCAGGACACGTCGGCCGACTGGTGGCCCCTGCTGGAGACGATGAAGCCGATCGCGCTGATCACCTTCAGCCGCGCCGCCAACAACCGTGATTGGGAACTGGAGGGCGGCAACCGCACCTACGCGACCAACAGTTGGTCGCCCGATTACCTCGCCCCGACGCGCCCCGGCCCCGGTCTGCCGATCATCGACCTCGAGCCGCCGCTGACCGAACGGTTCTCAACGCTGCCCAAGCCGGCCATCATCAACGCCGTGCTGGCCGACCCGGCTCTGGACGCCCTCAACCCCTACGCCTCCGTCATCGACAATGGCGCCTTCTTGTCTAATTACATCGGCTACCACGGCAACTGGTGGCACGATCTGCACAGCAGCCCGGCCGACCCGGCCTACAACGTCGCCGGCGGGCACATTCACGTTGGCTACGCCATGACGCTCGCCGAAGCCGTCCGCGCCACCGAGGTGACGCTCCGCGCGTACACGCCGCATATCGACTCGATCATCCTCAACCCGCGCGGCGATCTGAACTGCGACGGCGAGGTCAACGGCGCCGACATCGCGCCGTTCGTCCTCACGCTTGTCGACCGGCCCGCCTATACCGCCGCCTATCCGACGTGCTTCCTGCGCCGGGCCGACGTGAACCTCGACGCGGCCGTGTCGATTGAGGATGTGGAGCCGTTTGTGCAGTTGCTGCTAACAGAATGACTCGGCGCAACTTCCCTCACATGAGAACGGTTTCGGCGGTATTTCCCTTCTTGCCCCACCGGATCACAGGACGTGCAGCCCGTCCCTGTCCGATATTGCCATTGGGCGCCGATGCCCCCCGCGGCTGCGGCCGTATAATCCGTTGGGACCGGTCGCTGCTGAAGTGAGCGGTCGGACCGGCCGTTAACCCGGTAGGGAGCGACGCCCGCGTGAAGATCGACAAGGACCACCAGCGATTCCGCCAGATCGTCAAGGGACGCATCCGTGACGACCTGCGCAAGTTCCTCACGCGCGGTGAGCTGATCGGCAAAGAGGGCAAGAACATCATCACGATCCCCGTGCGCGGGATCGATCTACCGCACTTTCGCTACGGCGACAACAACGACGGCGGCGTCGGCATCGGCGAGGGCCAGGTCGGCGACGGCGTCGACGGCGACGGCGAGGCCGGACCGGGCGGCAGCAACCCCGGCAACCACCTCATGGAGGTGGAAGTCAGCCTCGACGAGCTGGCCGACATCCTCGGTGAAGAGCTTCGCCTGCCGCGGATCAAGCCCAAGGGCAATCACCAGATCACGTCGGAGAAGGATCGCTACAGCGGTATACGTTCGACCGGGCCGGAGTCGCTGCGGCATTTCAAGCGGACGTTTCGCGCGGCCCTGCGCCGGCAGATCATCGCCGGCACCTACGACCCGAACAACCCCGTCATCGTGCCGATCCGCCAGGACCGGCGCTACCGAAGCTGGAAGACCGTGCTCAAGCCGCAGTCTAATGCGGTGATTGTCTACATGATGGACGTGTCCGGCTCGATGGGCGACGAGCAGAAGGAACTCGTGCGGCTGGAGGCGTTCTGGATCGACGCCTGGCTGCGGCGGAACTACGAAGGCATCGAGAGCCGGTACATCGTGCACGACGTGCGCGCGGCCGAGGTGAACCGCCAGACCTTCTTCCACATTCGGGAGGACGGCGGCACGAAAATCTCCAGCGCGTTCAAGCTGGCGCGGTCGATCCTCGACACGCATTACTCCCCGGAAGAATGGAACGTGTACATCTTCCACTTTTCCGACGGCGACAACTCCAGCGAGAGCGATTCGCGCGAGTGCTGTCGGATGCTGCGCGATCACATGCTCCCGCGGATCAACCTCTTCGGCTATTGCCAGGTGGCCAGCGCCTACGGCAGCGGCAACTTCATCAACGTCATCCATGAGCACCTGGAAGAGCAGCAGAACGTCATCACCAGCCGTGTGAACACCAAGGACGACATCTACGACTCGCTCAAGACCTTCTTCACGCCGGGCAAGTAACGCCGCCACGGAGTCGACCGCCCATGAGCCTGCACCGCATCCGACCCGACCTCGCCCGACACGCCCAGGAGATCGCGGAGATCGCGAAGAAGGCCGGGCTGGACTTCTTCGAGACGCGCTTCGAGTTGGTCGATTTCGACACGATGCAGCAGATCGCCGCCTACGGCGGCTTTCCGCAGCGCTACCCGCACTGGCGCTTCGGCATGGAGTATGAGAAACTCCGCAAGCAGCACGTTTACGGGCTGGGCAAGATCTACGAGATGGTCATCAACAACGATCCGTGCTACGCCTACCTCGTCGAGGACAACAGCGTCACCGACCAGAAGCTGGTCATGGCGCACGTCTATGCCCACTGCGATTTCTTCAAACACAACTACTGGTTCAGCAAGACCAATCGCAAGATGATGGACGAGATGGCCAACCACGCCACGCGCGTGCGGCGGCACATCGACCGCCACGGCTATGAAGACGTCGAACGCTTCATCGACACCTGCTACCCGCTGGACAATCTGATCGACCCGCATTCGGCCTTCATGCAGCGCGAGGCGAAGAAGGACGAGTCGCCGTCGCAGGCGATGTCAAAGGAGCGCGAGGTGGAGAAGGACATCGTGCGCTTCAAGGCCAAGCCCTACCTCGAGTCGTGGATCAACCCGCCGCAGCGCGCCGAGAAGCAGCGACAGGAGCTGATGTCCCAGAAGAAAAAGGAAAAGCACGTGCTGCCGCGCCAGCCGCTGCGCGACGTGCTGGGCTTCCTCATCGAGCACGCCCCGCTGGAGGACTGGGAGGCCGACATTCTCTCGATCATCCGCGAGGAGGCGTACTACTACGCGCCGCAGGGGCAGACCAAGATCATGAACGAGGGCTGGGCGACGTTCTGGCACAGCCGGCTGATGACGCGGCACATTTTGACGGATGACGAGATCATCACTTACGCCGATCATCACAGCGGCACGGTCGCGATGGGGCCGGGGCAGATCAATCCGTACAAGATCGGCGTGGAGCTGTTCCGCGACATCGAGGAGCGGTGGAACAAGGGCCGCTTCGGCAAGGAATACGACGAGTGCAAGGACATGGAGGCCAAGCGCCGCTGGGACCGCAAGCTCGGCATGGGCATGGAGAAAGTCTTTGAGGTCCGGAGCATTCATAACGACGTGACGTTCATTGACGAGTTCCTCACGCCGGAGTTCGTCGATCGATTCAAGATGTATCACTATCGCTTCGACCCGTCGACGCGGCGCATGGTCGTCGTCAATCGCGATTTCGCCAAGATCAAGGCGCAGCTGCTGTTCATGTTGACCAACCACGCCCAGCCGTACATTTATGTCGTCGACGGCAACTATTCCAATCGCGGCGAGTTGTACCTGGCGCACAAACATACCGGCGTCGATCTGGACATCAAGTACGCCGTCGAGACGCTCAAGGACGTGCAGCGCATCTGGCGACGGCCGACGCATCTCCAGGCGCTGATCAACGACGTGATGGTGCTGTTCAGCTTCGACGGCGAGCAAAGCCAGCAGCAGAAGATCCACGCGGACATGCCGGCCCCGGCGCACAGCGTTTAGCGCCTGTTTCGCTTACCATGGCCCGCCGCCATGGCTAGCCTTCGGTCAGATTGGAAATCGCTTTACCCCTTCGAAAGCCACTGGCTCGACCGCTCCGGTCTGCGCCTGCATTACCTCGACGAAGGTACCGGTCCGCCGGTGCTCATGCTGCACGGCAATCCGACGTGGTCGTTCTATTTCCGAAACCTCGTGACGGCCCTGCGCGGCACGCATCGCTGCATCGTGCCCGATCACCTCGGCTGCGGTCTCTCCGACAAGCCGTCGGCCGGGCGATACCCGTACACGCTCGAAGCGCGCGTGGCGGATATCGAAGCCCTGCTCGATGATCTCAATATTCGCGGCGATCTGACGCTCGTGCTGCACGATTGGGGCGGCATGATCGGCGGCACGGTCGCCGTCCGTCGGCCGGAGCGCATTTCGCGCATCGTGATTCTCAACACCGCTGCGTTTCTACTGCCGCCCGGCAAGCCGCTGCCCATGCGATTGCGCGTCCTGCGCGACGGTGGGCCACTGGCGAAGCTCATGGTGCAGGGGATGAATCTCTTCGCCGGGCCGGCTGTGCGCATGGCCAGCGCGAAGGGCCTGCCGCGCGACGTCGCCGCCGGGCTGCTCGCGCCATACGACTCGTGGGCCAATCGCATCGCCACGCTGCGCTTTGTGCAGGATATTCCACTGGGCCCCGGCGACCCGAGCTACAACACCGCCCTGCACACACAGGAGAACCTCGACCGCCTCGCCGACAAGCCAATGCTGATCTGCTGGGGAATGAAGGATTTTGTCTTTGATTCGAACTTTCTCGCCGAGTGGCGAAGGCGATTTCCCCGGGCGGCCGTGCACACCTTCCCCGACGCGGGGCACTACGTGCTGGAGGATGCCCGCGATGAGGTCATCCAGCGCGTTCGGGCGTTCCTGCCCGACGCGCGGGCTCACGACGCCATCCGATGCGATGCGCGCTAGAGCAGCACCCGAATCAGTGAGTTAGATCGTCGGAAAATTGCGAAGAACCCGCTCCCTGACGGTCGCGGTTCGGACAAGACGCTCACTCGGAAGTATCGCTAGCGTCCGTACTCGATGCGATGCACACCGGCGCCGCTCGAATTGCCGCTTCCCGAAGTGCCACCGCTTGCGCCGGCGCCGCCGGGGCCATGCAGCGTAAAGCTGTGAAACAGCTCTTCTTCGCCCGCATCGCGAATCAGAACGACCACTTTCTCCCCTTGCGGCGGCAACTTGGCCGGCGGCTTCCAGGTGATCAGTCCGTCCTCGCTGACTTTCATCCCTTGCGGAGCGAAATCGAGCTTGTAAGTCGGCTTCCCCGCCTTGGAGAGCACATGGATCTGATACTTCCACGCCTTGCGCGGCAACACCGTCGGCGACGGCGCGGAGGTCACGACGAGATAATCAATCCCCGACTCGTCGAGCGTCGCCTTCAGGTCAAACTTTTTCATCACCACGCGCTGATTATCCAGCGGCAGCATGACGATCCGTCCAATTGTCGGCAGGAACACGATCCGCCGGTCCGGCGGCATCGCATCGGACCGGACGTACCGCATTTGGTCCTGCGTCTCCTTGTTCCAATCGGGAAACACGCCCCACTGGCACAGCGGCGACGCCTTGCCGCACGGATAGACGGAGATCCTTCCGTCTTCCTGACGCAGACCGAGGTAGAAGCCGCCGCCGACCCCGGGGAACAAGCTCTGCCCGCTGATGCTGCCCACTTTGACGGCATCGGTGGAATACAGGTCACCGATCCCCGTATAGATGCGATTGTCTTCTCCCGGCGCGAGGAACCCCGCGGAGGTATGATCGTTCTTCGCGGTGAACTCATTTCCCCGGCGCGTGTGCACCGTAACGCCGGAAGGGCTGCCGCTGCGCGACCACTCGGTCAGAATCGTCAGGTCGCGATTCGCGCGCAAGTATCCGGGATGCTCGAAGTAACTGTGGTGACCGCGCCACGTGACCGGCTGGCCGCCCTTGTTCACAGGTTGCAACGTGCGCGTGTTGAGCAGGTAGTGGTCGCCGGTACTCGATCCGCTTGCTTGAAACTGCACCACGGCCTGATCGCCGCGCGCCGATCCCATCAGCAGGTTCTTGACGCGACCGGAAACGGGATTCGGCTTGGTCAGCTTCTTCTCCAGCTTCGCCAGGTCCCATGTCTGCAGAAGATTGTCTTCATCAAAATACACCACGGCGAGATCGCCGCCGGCCGCGTACACAAACTGGCTCGACGGCAGTCGCAGATTGCCGGCCATCTCGCCCTTCCAGGTGTCATAGACCGCCAACGCCGGCATCTCGCGCAGCTTCAACACAAGATACCGCCCGCCGCCTGCTACGAGCGCTTCGTCAATCACGGCCGGCGTTCTTGTCTCGGAGTCTTTCGCTGGAGGAACGGTTTCGGCATCGGCATGTTCCTCGTCGCCATTCTCCGGCCCATCCGATTCGTTCTCCTTTGCCTTGCGCGCGGAGGCGGACTGATCAAACATCAGTGACAGTTCGCGCGGCTCCATCAGCTGGTTGTCGTTCTTGCCGCGCACGTACCGAGTCTGCACCCAATACTCGGCCGCGGTCGTCGAGCGATTCTGCAGCTTGATCTCGCCTCTGAACGCGCCGCGACTCTTCTGAAGATTACAGACCTTTGCGCCCTTCAGCGCGGCGTATCGCCCCCGGCTGTCTCGATCCAGTCGATCGTTCGGCTTCTTCGGCGCGATCAGCACCGCCACGCGCGAGACCGCGTCCACCGGGTCGCTAAGATCGGCCGACACATCGAGCGTCATCGCGCCGCGCGCGTTGGACTTCTCCGAGAGCGTGATCGCGCGGACCCGGCCGCCGAACATCTCCTGCAAGTTCTCATGCGGGATCGCAAAGCTGATGTGAGTCCCCGATACTTTCGCCGTGGCGATTCCAACCAGTCCGCCTGCTGCATCAACCACCGGCCCCCCGGAGTTGCCGGGGTTGAACTCGCCATCGATTTGAACCGCTTCGATGCGGCCGTCGGAATCCTTGCGAACGCTTGACACAGATCCTTTGGATACCGTCACACCCGGATTAGATCGACCCATCGCCAGCGCCTCGCCGAGCGGAAAGCCCAGGATGTACACAGGCAGCGTCGCGTCAACTTTTTTCTTCGGCGCTTTGTCGATCGGCAACGGCAACCGTGGCGCCTCGACGCGCAGCACAGCGAGGTCCTGCGCGTCGTCGCGCGCCGCCAGCGCGCCGGTCAGAACCAGCTCGTCCGGATCGCCGCTGTGAAACACGACCTCCATCACCGGGTCGGATTCGCCCGATTGACCGAGGACGTGCGCATTGGTCACCACCCAGCCGATTTTGCCCTTCTTGCGAACCAGGAACCCCGTCCCGCGTCGCTCCTGACCGGGGCCCTTCGTTTTGACAAAGACGGTCGCCGCCTTGAGTTTGGTGAGCGTTCGCTCCGGCAGCGCATCCTGCGCCCTTGCCGTGACCGTGGGCAGAAGAAACGCGAACGTGAGAATGCACGTGAAGGACTTCATGAGCCACCTGCTCCGGTGTGCGCCGAACGCGAGCAAAACCCCTGTTGCGACCATTCGGCGCTGCACGGTCATTGTACCGTTACGCGTTGCCGGGCCATACACTTACCGCCGGAATCCATGAACCTTAGCGTTTCCATGCCCATTCTGAACGTCAGCAGCCACCTCGCTCATGCGACGAAGGCGAATCCGGATCAGCCCGCCATCATCTGGAGGCGCGGCGACGGGTACGCGCGATGGTCGTTCGCCGAGTTGGACCGCGAAGTAGACGTACTCGCGCACGGACTGGCCGCTACGGGCGTGGCGCGCGGCACGCGGACGATTCTCATGGCCCGGCCCAGCGCCGAGTTCTTCGCGCTGACGTTCGCACTCTATCGTGTCGGCGCCGTGCCGGTCCTCGTTGATCCCGGCATGGGTCGCCGGCGCATGGTGCAATGTCTCGCGGCCATTCACGCCGAGGCGTTTGTCGGCATTCCGCTCGCGCATCTGCTGCGAGTCGCGAACCCCCGTGCGTTTAGGTCGGTTCGCATTGCAGTAACAATCGGCCGGCGACTCGCCTGGGGCGGGTGGACGCTCGACAGCCTTCGCACCATGGGAGCGCGCACCGGCCGCGGCGCACCCTATGCGACAACCGACACGCAGCCCGACGATCCGGCGGCGATCATCTTCACCACCGGCTCGACCGGTCCGCCCAAGGCCGTGCTGTTTCAGCATCGCACGTTCGACGCGCAGGTGCGCATGCTGCGCGAGCATTTCGGCATACGGCCCGGCGAGGTTGATCTGCCGACGTTTCCGCTGTTCGCGCTCTTCGATCCGGCGCTGGGTATGACGGCCGTCATCCCCGAGATGGATCCGACGCGCCCGGCACGGGTCGATCCGACCAAGATCATTCGCGCCATTCGCGACAACAACGTGACACATATGTTCGGTTCGCCGGCGCTGCTCAATCGGGTGGGGCGCCATGGCGAGGCCCATCGCGTCACACTCTCCTCGCTGCGACGCGTTATCTCCGCCGGGGCGGCCGTCCCGCCGGATGTCCTGAAGCGATTCGCCGGATTGCTCGATGATTCCGCGCGGATTCACACGCCCTACGGCGCGACCGAAGCCCTGCCCGTCGCCTCGATCGATCATCGGGAAATACTCGGCGAGACGGCGGCGCGAACCGCCAACGGCGAGGGCACCTGCGTCGGCCGCCCGTTGCCCGAGGCAACCGTGCGCGTGATTCGCATTACCGACGAGCCGATCGCGGCGTGGGACGATTCGCTCGTGTTGCCCGATGGCGAGATTGGCGAGTTCGTGGTGAAGGGGCCGATGGTAACGCGAGCCTATCTAAGCGGTGGAGAAGAGCACGCTCCGAGTGCCGCGGTTTCAAGCAACGACCGGGGAAACCGCAACAATGCCAGGGAGCTCCGCGCGTGTGCCACTGCTTCAAGCAGTGGCACGAATCAAAGCAGCCACTCCGATTCTTCGACCCGCGCCAACCAACTCGCGAAGATTCCCGACGGCGACGACGTCTGGCATCGCATGGGCGACGTCGGCTGGATCGACGAGCGCGAACGGCTGTGGTTCTGCGGACGCAAGAGCCATCGGGTCGAGACCGCCGAGGGCATCCTGTTCACCGAGCAAGTTGAAGCGATCTTCAGTCAACATCCGGCTGTCTTTCGCTCCGCGCTGGTCGGAATCGGCGAGCGGCCCCATCAGCGGCCTGTAGTGTGCATCGAACTGGAGCCGTCGCATCGCGACGTTGTTCGGCCGACACTGATCGGCGAGCTGCAAGCTCTTGCGGGGCAACACGACCACACGCGTGGCATCAGCACGTTTTTGATCCACGAGCGGTTCCCGGTGGACATCCGTCACAATTCAAAAATCTTCCGCGAGAAGCTGTCCGTCTGGGCGGCGGAAAGGTTGCGCAAAAAACCGTGCAGGCGCTGGTAACAGGCGGCGGGGGCTTTCTCGGCCGGGCGATCGTCGAGCGCTTGCTGGCGCGGGGCGACCGCGTGCGCGTGCTCGCGCGCGGAGACTACCCCGACCTGCGGGCGGCGGGAGCCGAACTGGTCCGCGGCGACCTGCGCGATCGCGCCGTCGTGATCGAAGCCTGCAAAGGGTGCGAAACGATCTTCCACGTCGCAGCGCTGGCCGGTATCTGGGGCGACGAGCGCGTCTACCGCGCGATCAACTACGACGGCACACTCAACGTTCTGGCCGGCGCAAAGACCCACGGCGCGGCGCGCCTGGTTTACACCAGTTCCCCCAGCGTCGTCTTCGACGGGCGCGACATGGCCGGAGCGGACGAAACCGTGCCGTATCCGTTGCACTACCTGGCGGCTTATCCCAAGACCAAGGCCATGGCCGAGCGCGCCGTCCTGGAACCATCGTCGGCCGAGCTGGCCACGGTCGCACTGCGGCCGCACCTCATCTGGGGCCCGCGCGACAATCACCTCGTGCCGCGCATTCTCGCCCGCGCGCGTGCGCTTCGGCGCATCGGCGACGCCAACCCGCTCATCGACACGACCTACATCGACAATGCCGCCGAGGCCCACCTCCTCGCGGCCGATCGGCTCGGACCCGGCGCCGCCTGCGCAGGCCGCGCGTATTTCATCTCCAACGGCGAACCGCGCCCGCTCTGGGAGATCGTCAATCGAATCCTTGCCGCCGGCGGACTCCCGCCGGTCACGCGCCGCGTTCCTGCCTGGCTCGCCAAACTCGCAGCCGTCACACTTGAGTCAACCCATCGCGCGCTTCGCATCGACCGCGAACCAAGGCTGACGCGCTTTCTCGTTGGCGAACTGACCAACGCGCACTGGTTCGACATCTCCGCAGCACGCCGGGATTTGAGCTACACGCCGCGCGTGTCCCTGGAGGACGGTTTTCATCGCCTCAACGCCTGGCTAAGAAAACCCCTTGAACCACGCCTCGGCATCTCCACTTTCGACCCGATTTGAGGATTAATCCGCGATGCGTCCGATAGTGATTGGGCCATTTCGAAGCAGGTAATTCGTTTTACTGGTTTTCTATTGCCTGGAATGCCGCTATATTTGAGGATGAGGTGGTTGTTTCCGCATCAAGGTGAGGTGCGTCGGCGGTCGGTGGATCGCAAAGGCCGCCGGGAGGATTCATCATGGGCATGACACAGAAGCGCGATTCGCTGGCTCATCGCAAGAGCGAGATCGAGCGCGAGCTGGCCGGTCTTGGCGAGAGTCGCCTGGAGTCACAAGGCAATACGGCGCTGGGCGACCTGGAGCGCGCGCTGATGGCTGAATTGGACCAGGTTGATCGGCAGCTTCGCCTCCTTGACGAGTATGCGAAGCAACTGGATCAGTCTTCCCAACCAGCCGGCCGCTAACCTTCCAGCACACTGTCGCGGGCGCCGTCCAACCTGTCGCCGCGCGCGACCAAACGGTGCGCCAGCCCCAACCTGGCACACGCTGACGAGTTCTACTCACGTTCAGGATCGAAGCGAGGCGTCTTTCGAGGCATCGTGGTAGCGCCCTCAAAAGCCATGCGCATCACGGCGCCTTTGCGATCTGGCGCATAACACGCTTTCAAGAAGAAACGGCCCCCCGTGCAAGCGTATTGCACGAGGGGCCGTCTTGATCTCTACCGATTCCGCGTGCTCTCAACTCACGCGGTGATGACTTACCGCACGCGGCGGCGGCGACCCATGACGAGGATGCCGAGCAGCGCGAACGGCATGGCCATCATCGCACCCGGACCACAGGGCAGCAGACCGCACGGGGGCGGACCCGGAGGCGTCGTGTCGCATGCATCGCCCACGCCGTCGCCGTCCGCATCCGCTTGGTCGGCGTTCGCGGCGTTCGGGCAGTTGTCATCGCAATCCAACACGCCGTCCCCGTCGGCATCGCCGGCCGGGTTCAACTGGAGGCAAGAGCAACCGTCGGCGTCGACATCATCGCCGGAGGCCGTATCAGGACAGGCGTCGTCGCAGTCGATGACGCCGTCGCCGTCGTTGTCCGGGGCCGAGCCAAGCTCGCCGCTGACGTCAACTTCGCCGGTGGCCTTCGTCGGCACCGCGCCGAAGAAGTTGCCGGTTCCATCGATCACGTTGGCGGCCAGGCCCATGACGTTGACGATGCCGGTCGTCGCGACGCCGCTCAAGTCGTTGCCGTTCACGTTCACGAAGGCCGTGTCCATGATGTCTTCCACTTCAACACCGGTATCGACGCCGGTGATGCAGTTGTTGCGGATGGTCACTTCGGCTGCGCCATCGACCAGGTCCTGAATATCGACGCCGGCGACCGAGCCGTTGCCCTGAATCCGGTTGTTGGCGATGTCGATGATCGAACCCCAGATGTCGCTGGCATCGATGCCGACCTCGGAGAAGTTCGAAATCGTGTTGCCGGTGATGGAGCCGTCGGTACCGTTGATCCAGTCGTAGCCGTCGGTCCAGATACCGAACCGGCCGCCGTCGATCTTGTTGTTGGTGATGTGGAACGAGCTGCCGTAGTCCACGTCGTCATACAAGAAGACACCCGCATCCCAGAAACCGGCGATGTCGTTGTTGCAGACCGTCGCGGTCGAGCCGTACTCCGGCGGGTAGTAGAAGTAGACACCCACCATATACATGCCCGGTTCGCCCGTCCGTCCGCGGATGAAGTTGTCGCAGATGGTGGTCTGGCAGCCGCTGTAGGTGTAGTAGGTGTAGATACCGGCCGAATCATCCGCCACATCGCCGAGGATGCCGCCGATACTGTTGCCGATGGCTTCGAAGGTGGAGCCGTACTCCGGACCGTCGTCGCCGTAGATGCCATAGTACCCGCCGGTGTTGGGGTCGCCATTGACGGTGTTGTAATTCACGGCGACGTGGCTTCCATCGTACGAGTAGTAGTAGTAGATACCCGTGTCGGTGAAGCTGTTGATGGTGTTGTTGCTGATGTTCATCCGGCTGCCATACTCGGCGCCGTCATCCGACAGGATGCCGTAATCGCCCATGTTGGCCAGCGGAGTGAAGGTGTTGCCGGTGACGGTCGTCTCGGAACCGTCGTACGTGTAGTAGAAATACAGACCGGCGTAGGTGTAGCCCTCCACGACGTTGTTCATGAAGAAGCCCTTGGAGCCGTCGGAGATGCCGTCGTCGCTGTAGATGCCGTACTCCGAGCCGTTGGCGTGGGCCATGAACGTGTTGTTGGACACGTTCAGGCGCGAGCCGTACTCGGTGTAGTCATCCTGCCAGAAGCCGGCCTCGCCACCGCCCTGATTTCCGTAATTGGTGACGGTATTGCCCGTGACGTTCAGCGTCGAACCGGCTTCATACACGTTGTAGTTGTAAATGCCGTAGTCACCGCCGCTGTCGTTCATCGTGACGGTGTTGTTGGTGACGTCGCAATGTCCGCCGTAGTCGACGTACTCAACGTAGATGCCGCCGTAGTCCGGATTGGTGATCGTGTTGCCGTCGATTGTGGCTTCGCCGGTGTACACTTCGTACACATAGATGCCGTAATCAGCGCCGGTTGACAGGGCGGTCAGCGTATTGCCGTTGATCCAGGCGACGCCCGCCTCGTACGACGGGTATTCGTAGTAAATACCCGCGTAGTCGTAGTTGGTGACGGTATTGTTATTCACCGTTCCGTCGGAGCCTTCCGACGTCTCGTAGAGGTAGATGCCGTAGTCGGCACCGCTGGAGATGCCGGTCAGCGTGTTGTTGGTGATGGTGATGTCGCTGGTGTAATAGCAGTCATCGTTGTAGATGCCGCAATAGTCGAACCCGCTGGCGGTGTTCATGTCGAACGTGCCCGAGCTGTAGGATTCCAGGTAACCCTGATAGATGCCGTAGTCCGCGCCCGTGGGCAGGGCCGTCAGCATGTTGTTGTTGCAGGTGATGTGCGTGTTGTCGTAGGTGTCGTAGATGTAGATGCCCGCGTAGTCGAAGTTCGTCGCGGTGTTGTTGTTCACGGTGACGGTGCTCCCGTAATAGGGGCCGTCGACCAGAATGCCGTAATCCGCTCCGCCGTTGTCGCCCGTCAGCGTGTTGTTACTGATGTTCGTGGTGCAGCCGGCGTAGGGGTATTCCTCCTCGATGCCGGCGTAGTCGAAGCCGCTGATCGTGTTGCCGGTGATCGTGGTGCTCGAACCGTATTCGGTGTCGATGTAGACTCCGTAATCCATTTGCGTGCTGCTGCTGACGGTGTTGCCGGTGACCATCACCGTTGAGCCGTAGTAGTTGTAATAGGTGTAGATGCCCGTGTCGTCGAAGCCACTGATGGTGTTGCCGCTGACATTTGTCGTACTGGCGTATTCCGTGTCGTATGGGTAAATGCCGTAGTCGGCGGAACCGTTTCCGGTCACCGTGTTGTTGTTGATGTTGACCGTGCTCTGGTAGTAGATGTAGTCCAGTTCAATGCCGGCATAGGTCACGCCGGTGATCATGTTGTTGTTGACGTTTACCACGCATTGACTGGTGATGTCGTACATGTAAATGCTGTAATCGCCGAAATCGGTAATCGTATTGCCGTTGATGTTGACCGTTGAAAAGACGTCCGCGCCATAATCGAAGTAGACGCCCGAATAGCCCGTCACGCCCGTCATGGTATTGTTGTTGACGTTGATATTGCTCTTGTAGCAGTGGTAATCGAAATAGACACCGTATGTGTCCATGTCCGTCAACGTGTTGTTCAGAATATCCACGTTGGAGTCGAACGTGCTGACAAACCCGACGTTGGCGCTCGTGTGGTCGGCGCTGTCGAAATACACGCCCGACGTGAACGAATACGTACCGCCGTTGCGATTGAACGTGTTGTTCTGGACGACGAACAGGCCGGCCTCGATGTAGCTGTCCACGTAGATGCCGTCGCTCGAGTCATTGCCCGAGATGCGGTTGGATTGAATCGTCGTCGGCACGCCGAACTTCACCTGGTCGGCCTGCACGACGATGGCGTCCGTCGCCGCCTGCAACTGGCGGATGTGGAAGCCCATGCCCACGTCGCCGACGATGACGCCGGGGGCGGCGATCGTGATGACGGGCATGCCGGCATTGTTGTTCTCGATGATCGTCGTCGCCGAACCGGCCGTGCTCAACAGCTGCAGGTTCGACTTGTCGATCACCAGGCCGCCGGCGGGCGTGGTGTACGTGTTCGGGGCGACCAGGATGCGGTCGCCGGCGCTGGCCGCCGCGATGGCCGCCTGGATGGTCGCGTGATCAGCGGGCACGTTGATATCAACGGCCCGAACGGCTGATGGGACGATTGCTGCTGCAACCGCCGTACAGATTGCCAGTACAAATCTCGTGTGTGTGCGCAACATTCTCAAGGTCTCCTTAGGTTGGAAAGCAATTCGATCGGACAAGTTATGTCCAGCGAGGTGTTTCTTCAAAATTCATTCGCCAAGCCGTTGGCCGGTTCCCTGCACGCGGGCGACAACCACACCTGTCAGCGCAGGATCGCGGCGGCCATCCATGCAACCGCGATTCCGGAACCGGTCTCTCGGTGCGAGGTAAGAGACCGCCCGGCAGCCGAGTAGGTTACAACTACCTCCCCTTGCAAGTAAAGGGCAATTTCTCGATAAATTTGACAGGATTTGGGGTGGGCCAAATCGGCCGTCCGAAACCGGTGCGCCCCAACCTGAACCCCGTGAGCATTGGGCAAATGACCCCAGCTTAGCAGGATTGGGTGCGCAGTTTTCGCCGATTCGCGCCGGTTCGTCCGACCTCTGCCTCGCTCTGCCGCTCCCAACCCTGTGGTGATTCGCACATCCTGGCCCCGCGTCGAATATTGGGGCATCGCTTGCGCGTCGCGGCCGGCTCGCATGACGTCATCGGTATGTATAATGCCATACAGCCGCGTCCGGCGACGCAGCCGGTTCGAAAAAGACAGAAATCCATGCAAGTCGCGCCACGATCCGAAACCTGGTGAAAACTGCGGGAAGCTTCAAATGAAACACAATCGCCTTCTGATCGCTGCGGCGGGGATCGCGACTTTTGTTGTCGCAACCGGCCGCGCGCAAGCGTCGTTCCATCTGATGCAGATCGAACAGGTCATCGGCGGAGTCGGCGGCGACACCGACGCCCAAGCGATCCAGCTCCGCCTGCGCGCCAACGGTGAGGGGCAGGTGTCCCAGGGCCGGCTCGTCGTGCGTGATGCGACCGGCGCCAACCCCGTGACGATTCTCGTCTTCCCGTCGAATGTCGCCAATGAGGCACAGGGTGCGCGCATCCTGATCGCGTCCAACGCATTCATCACCAAGAGCCTGCCCAATGCGCAGGCCGATTTCATGATGACGAATCTGATCCCGTCGAGTTATCTTGCGGCCGGTTCGCTCACCTTCGAGCGCAATAACAACGGCGGCATCCTCTGGCGCGTGAGCTGGGGCACCTACAGCGGCAGCAATGCCGGCGAAACGACCAACGACGCCGACGGAAACTTCGGCCCGCCGTTCGCCAGCGCGCTGCCGTCCTCGAATACATCGGCGCTGAAGTTCGGCGGCGCGGCCAACGCCTTGAGCAACAACAACGCGGCGGATTACTCCATCCCCGCCGGCTCGGCGACGTTCACCAACAACCGCGGCTGCGAGTTCGTCGTCAACGCGGCGCCGGCCTGTGGCGCGACCGACACCGACGGCGACAGCACGAACGATGACTGCGACAGTTGCACCGACAGCGACGGCGACGGGTTCGGCGATCCCGGTTTCCCCGCCAATTGCTGCGCGGCCGATGGTTGCCCGAATGATCCGAACAAGACCGCGCCCGGCGACTGCGGTTGCGGCGTGGCCGATGACGACGCCGACGGCGACGGCGTGCTCGACTGTAACGACACGTGCGCGAATACGCCGTCCGGACAAAGCGTGAACGGCGAGGGCTGCTCCTGTGCCCAGCTCGATCCCAACGCCGACAGCGATGGCGATGGCGTCACCGATTGCAACGACGTTTGTCCGAATGATCCGAACAAGTCCACATCGGCCGGGGCCTGCGGGTGCGGCAATGCCGAGACCGATACCGACGGCGACGGCACGCCCGATTGCACCGACGGCTGCCCGAACGATCCGAACAAGATTGCGCCGGGCAATCTCGGCTGCGGCGTGGCCGAGGCGGATGCCGACGGCGATCTGATTCCCGATTCGGCAGACAATTGTCCGAACGTGGCCAATGCCGACCAGGCCGACGAAGACAACGACGGCGTGGGTGACGAATGCGAAGCCGGGCACGATGACGGCGGCGCGAATTGCGGCCAGACCGGCGGCTGCGGCGCGATGGGCGGGGCGATGCTGCCGCTGCTATTGCTGGGACGCGGAAAGCGCCGGCGGCGAGGACTTCGGGGATAATTGGCGAGATCAAGAGGCGAGCAGATTCGGCGCAGATTGCGCATGGTGGAACGCGATCACTTGCCAACCGGATGAGCGAACTTCTCACCGCATTCCGGGCAGACACCGCCCGTCAATCCGGTAAGGTCGTAGCCACATTGTCCACACCAGCCGCCGCGGACTCCCGCGATCAATTCCGCCAGGTCGCGAAACGTGGTAATTCCGTGGGGCAGATTCCATTCACGCGACACTTTGCCAAGTCGCCTTAATACGAATGTCACCATAGCGGCCATGGCCCCAAAGACACCTGCCAGAAGCAGGGCAATGAGTGCAACCATGAGCACGAAGCCGAAGCAGCCGATGTTGGCCGGCGCGCCTTTCGTGCTGAATAGCACGATTGATGTCACCGTGCCCAGCCCCAAAACGAGCAACACGCCCGGCGTGTTGTAGAGCTGATTCGCCGCGCGCTCCATACCCGTTGCCTCCAGCGGTGGGATTCGGCCGCATGACATCAAGCGCAACCGCTCCCACAGCTTGCGAAGCTTTCTCCCTTTGAATCGCTCGGTGATGACCGTGCTCGGGCCGAACGGTTCAACACTCGGCGCGATCTCGCGCGAAACGCTTCGGATGTGTCGAAATGCGCCGGCTGCCTTGGACGTCACGCCGAGAATGGTCACCGGCGCGGGCGCGGCGAACGCCGCACGACTCGCCACGAGGTCGGCCAGTCTTCCGAAGGTGAAGAACTGTGCGTACTTCAGCTCCCATTCCTCCGAGATGTGGGCCTCCCGACCGCCGCTCAGGAAGTTCCAGTCTTTATCGTCCAGCCAGACTCCGAGCTTTTCTTGCAACACGAAAGACAGTTCGAGGTACTCGAGTGAATCGGCGCCGACAACTTCTTCAAAATAACGATCCATGCGCGTTTCGCGCGTGAAGGGAACCCGCATGCCGGTGACTTCATACACCGCCTCGGTAATCGCATAAAAAATCGGATCATTCGCGGCGGATTGGTCGGTGCTCGCGGTGTCATACTCCATGACGATCATGATAGCGACGTCGACGCGCGGGCGGAAAGATTCTCTCCGCTCACACGCCTACCACAACGCCGCGCTCCACGGATTCGGCAACCGCGCGCGGGCCCATCGGCGCGGCTGCCCCGTGCCCCGCCTCCTGTTGCGCCCGCAGCTCGCGCTCCAGTGCGGCTAGATGCGCCTCGATCTGGGCCATCTTCGCCCGGCGCATGACCAGCTTCTCGCGGTGGCGTCGCAGAAAGTAGGCGATTGTCTCCACACGAATCTTGATCGAGCCGGTCGGTTTGTTCTCGTCGATGTCCTTGAAGCAGAAATACGGCGTGCCGCTGGTTTCGATGATCTCCTCGATCACGCTGTAGATCGGCGCGTCGTGGCCGCACTTGAAGCTGGACAGCTCGAGGGCGACGAGGTTCGGGTGCCGCGCGGCGAACTTGGCCGCCCAGACTTTGCGATTGGTGTTCTCGCTGTAGGCGTTCTTCCACGCATCCTCGATCGACACCGGGCTGGCGAAATCGCCCCGGCGGACTTCCTCGCCGAACAATCGCTCCAGAATATCCGGGTCGCGCGGCAAAACATCCATCGTGAACACCGGGATGCCCAGCTTCTGAAACTCGTCGGGAATCTCGTGGCAAACGCCGGGGTCGTGGTGGTACGGCCGCGTCAGCAGCACGACGCCGACCTCGTTCTTCGCCTCCAACTGATCAATCTGTTCGCGGGCCTGGCGGCGCAAATCGGCATAAAAGCCGTCGTAGTAGTCCCACGCGACGCGGCAGGCACGTGCGTTTTCTTCCGGCGAGAGGCCGAGCTTGTCGGCGAACTCGGCAAACATCTGCCGCGCGAGCAGACCCGGCTCTGAAAAGTTCACAAACGTGTCAAGATACTGCAGGCCGTGATCGGCGAACAGATCGCTCTCCTTGGTGAAGGCCGCTTTCACCGCTTCGGGCGTCGCGGTCACGGTCGGGCAGGCCCGGCTGCTCTGGATGTTGTCCATGAACGTCGGCATGCAGTCGATCATGGGAAAGAAGATGTAATGCAGCGGCTGCTTTTCGGTGTGCTTGTGATAAAGCAAATTGTGGACATGCGGGATGCCGATCTTGCTGGGAAAGCAGGGGTCGATGGCGCCGCGCTTGGCGCCCTCTTTGTACAGTTCCTCGCTCGTGTAGTCGCTCCAGACGAGATTGGCCGAGCGAATGCCCAGCGCCTGGAAATAGCCCATGAACCACGGACCCATCGAGTACATGTTCAGCACGCGCGGCATGCCGATGCGAATGTCGCCGCGGCGCTTCATCAGCTCGACCCGCTGCCGAGCCGCCTCGCGCTTGCGTCGAACCGCCGGCAGCAGCAGACGATCGGGCATGCCGAAGCCCGCCGCTGCTTTTTCCGCATCGGCGACATCGTCGGCCACGCACGGCACGTCGGCCGGCGCGAACGCTTCGCGAGCGCAGATTTCCGCGAAGTTGGGATAGGCCTTCTTGATCGCGTCGAGACCGGCTTTGATCTCGCGCATGTCGTTCACGTCTTCGACGGTGCCCTTTTCGCAGGTGGCGATGATGAGCCGCTGCTCGCCTTCCTCGAGCGCGACCTTGGACTTGCTCTTGGCGGGTTTCGCGTTCGCGGCGGCGCCCTCCACAGAACCCTTGACGCCGACGGATTGCAATCCGTCAGCTTCTTGTGATGACGCTGCGGCGCTTGCTGCGCTGCCATGCTTGATGCGCGTGGGGTGACCCGCCTCCGGACCCTGCTTGATGATCTGCGTCGTCAGGCTCACCAGCACGCCCGAGCCCGTTCCCTCGTGGTCGCGGCTCGGATGAGTGCCGCCGATGCCGACGGATTGCAATCCGCCGGCTTGCTCCTCGCCCGTCTTCACGTCGATGAACGTCCGCAGGCACTTGTTCTTGCAGAAGTAGCAACGCGTGTTCTCGTTCCGCGTCGTGCGATAGGTGATCTGCTGCACCCGCTCCAGGCCGATGAACGACGTGCGATGGCCCAGCTCCGTGTACATCCGGTGCGCCTCGACCGCACAGCCGATCGCGCCGGCCTCGCCGCAGAACTTGTGCACCGTCACCGTCGGCTGCGTCGCCATGCCCTTGAAGCGGCTGGTGATGAAATCGACCTGTGTCTTCACCGCGGCGAGGTTGTGCTGCGTGCCGCCCTGAAGAATAAACTTCGTCCCCAGCTTCGCCAGGTTCGGAATCTGCGACACGTACAGCCAAATGTTCTTGGGCAACACGTCGCACAGCCCGGCCATGATCTCGTTCGGTGCCCAGCCCTGCCGCTGAAAATCGACGATGTCGCTCTGCATGAACACCGCGCAGCCGTAGCCGAACGACGGCATGGCCTCGGCGCTGAAGGCGATGTCGGCGAACTCCTCGACCTTGAAGCCGAAGCCCTGGGCCGTACTCTGCAGGAAGTACCCGTTGCCGGCCGAGCATTGCGTGTTGAGCTTGAAGTCCTTGACTTGGCCGTTCTTGAGGATGATGAGTTTGATGTCCTGCCCGCCGACGTCGACGATCACGTCGGTGTCGGGATAAAAGTGCAAGCCCGCCTGCGTGTGGGCGACCGTCTCCACCAGCGCCACGTCCGCCTTCAAGACATCTTTCAAAATATCCTTCGCATAGCCCGTCGTGCCGACGCCGAGCACTTCCAGCTTGCAACCCTGATCGGCGACCTGCTTTTCCAGCAGCGCGAAAATCTCCATCGTGTCTTCGATCGGGTTGCCCTTGGAGAGCTGATACGCCCGGCCGACGACGTTTTTACCCTCATCCACCAGCACGCCCTTGGTGCTCGTGCTGCCGCCGTCGATACCGATGAACGCGCGGACCGTGCTGCCCGGCGTGAAGCGCGGCGCCTCCCACTTCGCGTGGCGATACTTCTCCTTGAACGCGGCCAGGTCGGCGGCATCCTTCCACAGGCCCTTGCTGCCGGCGGCCTTCTTCTCCTCGATGCGGCCGACCGTGATGTACCATTTGAGTTCGTCCAGCCCGCGGAAGACGCCGAAGTCGGGATTGTCCTGCACCTCGATCTTCGCGTATTCCACCGCGCCGAGGGCGGCGAAATACTGCGCGTTGTCCGGCACGACGATCAATTCCTCGATCGGCTTGGTCTCATCAAATTCAATCTTCCGCTCGCGCCAGATCGCCGGCACGTTGTGTCGCCAGCAGTCGCGCATCCCCTTGATGTAACAATTCGGCCCGCCCAATAACAGCAACTGCGGCCGCAGCGTGTGACCTCGTGTCAACACAGCGAGGTTCTGTTGAATGATGCTCTCAAAGAGCGAGGCCATCAGTTCATCCGGCGGGACGCCTTGCTTCTGCAAACCGTTGATGTCGGTCTCGGCGAAGACGCCGCACTTGCCGGCGACGGGGTGCAGCCGCAGGCCGACGTAGCCCATTTCGCAGAGTTGCTCGGTGGGGATTTTGAGTTTCGCGTTGATCTTGTCGATGACCGCGCCGGTGCCGCCGGCGCACTTGTCGTTCATGCTGGGGATTTTTTTCTTCTTGCCCGTGGACTCGTCGGTCTTGAAGACGATGATCTTCGCGTCTTGCCCGCCGAGTTCGACGACGCTCTGCACGTCGGGATAGAGCTTCTCCACGGCAAGGCTGACGGCGTTGACCTCCTGCACGAACCGCGCGCCGATGCGCTTGCCGATGCTCGATCCGCCGCTGCCGGTCATGAAGATGCGAAACGCGTTGCGCGGCACGTCGGGAAACTGTTGCGCGATGTGCGCGAACATCTCGATGCACTTCTCGGGTTGCTTGGTGTCGTGACGCTGGTAGTCCTTCGCGAGGATCGTGTCCGTGACGGGATCGACGACGACGTACTTCACCGTCGTGCTGCCGACATCGAGGCCGATGAACAGGCCCTGCGGGTATTTCTCTGTTGGCGCGAACGGCAAGTCCTCGATGACCGGCTTGGTCTTTTCGCTCTTGATGATGCCGACGTTCAAATGAACGAGTCCGGCCCCACCCGTGCCACTGCTTGAAGCAGTGGCACCCTTCGTCGAACAGCACCCGCCGGAGGAACATCCGCCGCCGGACGAGCCGCCCTGCTTGGCCGCGAAGCCCTTGTCGGCAAACGACCCGCCGCCTTGCTCCCTCTCCCTTTCAGGGAGAGGGTTG
>CAZQCF010000001.1:142935-235100 GCA_964592235.1 uncultured Planctomycetaceae bacterium | reverse complement strand
CGCCTTTGTTGGCCGCCACGCCCGGGACCCAAAACGCCCCGCCGCATTCCACACACCCCTTATCCGGTTTTGGTTTGGGGTGAGGGTGACCGTGCTTGTCACCAGACCCGCAACACCCGCCGGTGTGCGTGTGCCCGTGATCGGCTTCGTGGGTTGGAGCGTGGTTCATGGTATCCTCTGCATTGTCACGAGTTTGCTTCGTGAATGGTTTCTGACAATCGAGATGCCGACATGAGCGGACCAGTTGTCCACGTCGTTACCGGTGCGCTTGGTTACTCCGGTTCGCGCATCGCACAGCGATTGCTTGACTGCGGCGTGACGGTTCGCACGTTGACCAATTCGCGGCGACCCAGCCCGTTGGCCAATCGCGTTGAGATTCTGCCGCTTGCATTCGACGACACGGCGAAGCTCGTCGATTCGCTTCGCGGCGCCGATGTGCTCTACAACACCTACTGGATTCGCTTCAACCACGGCGACTTCACGCGCCAGCAGGCGATCCGCAACAGCCTCAAATTGTTTGACGCAGCGCGACATGCCGGCGTGCGACGAATTGTTCACGTCAGCATTGCCAATCCCGACGAGAGCTCGCCGTTCGAGTACTACAGCGGCAAGGCGTGGCTGGAACGGGCGATTCGCGAATCCGGACTTTCGCATTGCATCCTTCGGCCCGCGGTGCTGTTCGGCGATGAAGACATTCTGGTGAATAACATCGCGTGGATTCTGCGGCGGTTTCCGATCTTCGGTTTGTTCGGCGATGGCTCGTACGGCATTCGCCCGATACACATCAACGACTTCGCCGACCTCGCCGTGAAACAGGGATTCGAATCCGAGAGCTTGGCTGTCGATGCCGTGGGGCCGGAGCGATTCACGTATCGCGAATTGGTCAGGGAGATCGCGCGAATCCTCAAGTTGCGTCGCTTGATCCTGCCGATGCCCAGCGCAATCGGCTATCACATCGGCCGTGCGATTGGCGGCTATGTGCGCGACTTGGTCCTGACGCGCGACGAAATCGGCGCGCTCATGGCCGGCTTGCTGGACAGCAACGCGCCCAGCACCGGCGGAACCCGTCTCACCGACTGGGCGCGCGAAAACGCCGCGACCCTCGGCCGCTACTACGCCAGCGAACTCTCCCGCCGTTCCGATCGTCATCAGTCCTACTCTGCCCTTCAACGGTGACTACTTAACCAAATCTCCGGGGGCCGGGTGCCACCGCTTCAAACAGTCGTGCATGCGCCCACAATATGCACGCCGCGCCTCAACCCCCTCTCCCTATCAGGGAGAGGGTGCGCGATCCACGCATGCTCTCATAGGAGCGATCCACACGTAAGCGAAATGCATTACGAACAAGCAGGTTCATTTCAACCTACTCACAATACTCAACACCGACTGCTTCCACGATTCCAAGTTCTTCGGGTCGGCATCGGCCCACAATTCCCACAACTCCGATGCCGGTGACTGAATTGCAAAAACCGCCTTGCGTGCTTTCTCGATTAGCTCTCTGTTGGGCGGCGGCACGTTCTTCATCCATTTGATGACCTCGTCCGGGAGTTTCTTTTCCATTCTGCCAGAAAGCGCGGCAACAATTTCAGCCGCTGCCAGCGCGTTGCTCCCCAAGGGCTCCTCGATAAAGCCTGTGTCCCGCAAGACTTCGTCGAATGCTTCCTCAAGCAATGAATGGTCAGCAGCCTGTTCGAGGCCATGCACCCAATCCATTGCGTCGTCATTCTCGAATGTGCCAATGCCCCAGGCTCCCATACAAATCCTTTCAAGCAGAAGCGCACTCGAGTTCGGCATCCTGCCTGGCGGAGCCGTTATTGCCGCACTCGCTAGGACCATTTGTTCCCCCAGCCACACCTTCCTTCTTCATCCGCTCGGCCACGTCCAGCGCGAAGCTCGCCGCCTTGCCGACGACGCCCTTGCGGTGCGTCACGTGCAGCAGCGGCCGGCGGAGGTCGCGGTTCTCTTCGCGCGCAACGTACTCAAGAATCTGTTCCAGTGTGTAGCCCGTCGCGGCAATCGCCCGCTTGAACTCCTCCTTGCACTTGACCTTCGCCTCACCCAGCGCCATCTGCACGCGCGAGTGCGCGTTGATGTCGCCCTCGCCGCTCGTCTCGATCGGGATGTAGATGATGTCCTTGAAATGGCTCACCACCGCAGCCTGCGCCCCGTCGCTCTGCGTGCTCGGCATGCAGCCGAACGGCTTGAGCGACAGCACCATGTGGGCCAAGTCCTTCGACGAGTAGTAAATGTTCTTGGCGACTTCGAGATGGCCTTCGCCGCCGCCGGAGCGACTGTTGTAGTACGGGTGGCCGGCGCGGGTCAGTTCCAACTGATTGGCCAACTCGTGCGCCGTGCCGCCGATGGCTTCGCGCAGCTTGTTGTATTCGTGCTTGATGATCTTCTCGGCGATGTCGAAGGTGAACATCTTCTTGCGGAACGCAAGCTCCGCAGCGAGGCGTGCTTTCAGATTCCAACGCGATGGACGATCGGCATCACCGTCGCCCCGATCGCCAACGCCGACGGATTGTGATCCGTCGGATTCATCCTGTTTTGGCATTTCGGTGTTTTGGCGTTTTGGCGTTTTCTCAAGTCCCTTGCGATCGCCCGCCTTCAGCCCCGCCTGATGCAGCATGTAGCAGATCCACGTCGCCACCGGCTCGACCAGCACCTCGGCGCCCTCGCCCTCGAGGAACGGAAACATGCGGAAGTTCCCGTCGCCCTCGGTTGTCTGCGCCCAGAACTCGCCAGTCACTTTCACAATCGGCTTGGCTCGCAGCCAGTCAACCTCAATCTCCTCATTAATAATCTTCGCGCACTCGGCAAACACGTCGGCGTAATACGTCCCCCGCAACTGATCGAGAAACTTCGCCGCGTCGGCAGGCCCCTTCACCGGCGCGAACTTCGCCAGGATCTTCGCCAGCGCCCCCTGGTGCACCTCGTCGTAATTCTTTTTCCTCAACGCCTCCTGGCAGAGTTTAAGACACTTGTCGAATACCGCGTTCGTCTGGCCCGGCACGACCTCGTACGGCCGAATCTGATACGCCACCTCGTTCAAAATGTCGCCCATGAACATGCCGTTCAGCAGCGAGAGGAAGAAGTTGAGATTGAATTCCAGCCCCGCTTCGACCGCCGCTTGATCCAGCCCGCCGCTCTGTTGAAACAACATGACGCGGAAGCCGTCGAACCCGCTGTTGCGCAGCGCCAGGCGATACTCGGCTTCGTACATGCCGAAGCGGCACGGTCCACAGGCGCCGGCGGTGATGAACAGGTGATCGTTGAGAATCTGCTCGAGCGGGATCCCCTGCTCGTCGCGCATCCGCTTGAGGTGATTCACCAGCGCGCCGACGGTGAAGTACGTCGGGTTGCACTGACCGTTGTTGCCGAACTCCTTGCCCGCCTGAAAGTCGGCCTTCACCGGCGTGGGGATCAGCCCGACCTTGTAGCCCAGACCCTCCAGCCCGGCCACGATCAGCATCTCGTGTCGCAGCGTTAGACCGCCAAGCCAGATGGTGACCTTCCCACGCTCGGATCGCGTGAAATTCCGCTCCACCGGGCGCTTGAAGTGCTGAACAGGCCCGACGGTCAGGCCGGCCTCCTTCATCAATCGCTCGCGCTCGGCGGCAATCGTCGCGTCAATCGAATCGCGCAGCAGCGGCAATGCGACAGTGCCGGATTCGCTCGGCGTGGATTTCGCGGTGGTCGTGGCGTTGGCAACCATGAAAGGACTCCTGGTTAGGAAACACTAGCTTAGGGCCGATTCGATCGGCGGCCCGCACGGCTTGCACCGGTGCGTATTGCACCCGCGCGGCTGGGGATTGCAAGCAAAATCGCGGTTTTCTTTCACCCTTCCTCGCCGCCGCGCCCGTCCCTGATACAGAACGAAAAAGTTAGTGATTACTAACTTAGCGGCAGTACGCCCATCGCGGCGAGAGTTTTCGCAGCCCGGTCTGACGTGACCGGCCGATCCTCAAACTTAGGCCCCGTCCGCGCTTAGGATTTGACCACCGCCTCCCGATTCCTCGCCGCGCGCCCGCGTGATCCCATGATTTTGGTGCGATTGCAAAACAAATTGCCGTAAATTCTTGAGCGACGCTCCGCTCCCATCGCTAACTTTGGACGCTCCTTCAGGTCTAATATCTTGTAATGGTTCGTCTCGTGAATCGGCCGCTCCTCTCCGACCGGCGGCCACTGGTGTGGAGCAACCCATGTCCCGCAGCGTTCTTCCCGCCCTCGTTGCTGTCGCCGCCTCAATCAGCCTTGCTCACGAATCCTTCGCCGGCGGCATCCCCGCGCGCGGCTCCGGCAGCGCCTGCAACAGCGGCTTCTCGTCGCGCATCGTGCGCATCCCCGGGCCGGACCCGCTCTGCCGCGGATCGGTCGGAACGATGCAGTACTACTACACCCCGCCGCGACCGATCTACACCCAGCCCGGCGCGACCAGTCCGTTTTTTGACACTTATCGACATACCAACCATCCCGTGCGCGCCTTCAACACCGCCTGCAACGATCGCTTCCAGGCCGGCGGCATCGTGCGATACCCCGTGATCACGCCCGGCCGCTTCGGCACGCCCGGCTTCGGCTCGCGCACCACGCCCTACGGCAATTACGCCCCCAGCTTCGGCGGGCACACGCGCTCGTTCGGCCGCGGCGCCCCGATCTACGGCCGGAACAATCTCTCCTGCGGCGGCATCGGGCCGTATACCAGCGGTTGGGTGGCGAACGCGTGGACCGATTCGTGGGTTGTTTCGAACCCGCCGCCCTTTGCTTACGACCCGCTCTTCTACTACGAGCGCGAAGTCACCATCGAGCAGCGGCAGCAATTCCGCGATCTCGCGTCGGAGCGCGCCGGCTACCTCATCAATCAGAACATGGAGATGTTTGACGACGGCATGGCGCAGTTCAACGCGGGCAACTACGAGCAGGCTGCCATCAAATTCCTCGGCGCGGCCGACGCGGACCACGGCTCCGCCGCCGCGCGGCTGCACGCGGGGCACGCCCTGTTCGCGCTCGGGCGATACGACGAATCGGCCCGGCAACTCGCCCGCGCGTTTGAGCTGTCGCCCCTGCTGGTCAGCCGCGATTACGACCTGCGCGATGAATACGGCGACCGCGCCGATTTCGACAGACATCTTGATGCGCTCAAGGCCCAAGTCGTTCGCAATCCGAAAGACCCCGCCGCGCGGGCCGTCCTCGGCTATGTGCTCTTCCGCACCGAGGGATCAGCCGCGGCCTACCCCGTCCTGCGCCGCGCGGCCCAGCTTGATCCGCAAAGTTATTTTGTGCCGAGGCTGCTGGAAGTCGTCGGCAAGACGGCCCCCGCCAACGGTGCGGCCCGCAGCCCCAGCGCCCCGGCCCGATCCGGCAGCGACCCCGCGCCATCAACCCCGCGCGCGTCGCGCAGCAAGCTCGTGAAGGGGAGTTAGTGCTACCCGTTCGACGCGACAACAGGGAGCGCTTACCCCCCGTTGATCGTGCTGTACTCAAATTGAGCAAAATTCCTCCCGCCGTTTTCCTATCATGCGCGTCTGATTAAAGGGCAGCCGCACATTCCGTTCGCGCCCACCCTTCGAGAGTTGTTTCATCGCGGAGCGGATTCCCCACACCCGGACCCGGAATATGTACGCGCGTATAATTCTCTGCTTACTTCCCACCCTCGGGCTGATTGATACAAGTTTCGGGCAATGCGA
The DNA here is from genome assembly GCA_964592235.1 of uncultured Planctomycetaceae bacterium. GTDB lineage: Bacteria > Planctomycetota > Phycisphaerae > UBA1845 > UTPLA1 > PLA3. The sequence continues at coordinate 229,413 of CAZQCF010000001.1, read as the reverse complement.
AATGGGCTGGACCGACGGTTTTGCCGCGCCGACCGTAACCGGACGCGTCCACTGCATGGCGAAGTTCGACGAGGACGGTCCCGGACCAAGACCGACCTCGTGGTTTGTTGGGGGTGATTTTACTGTCAGGTATTGGCTGAACTCATCAAGCTCATTATGCAGGTCACTTGGCCGGTACGACGGCGGGACTCTTAGCCGCGTTGGCCCGTCAATGCACCCAAACTTCACAGGGTCGGTTCTCGCATTGCAGGTATTCGACGACGATGGGCCTGAACCGATCCCCGAAGCGCTCTACGCATGCGGGAACTTCTCACTCATCCAGGGTGGTGAGCCAATCTGCAAGATCGCAAGATGGGACGGCAACAAATGGTCCGCCATGGAAGCTTGCGGGTTCTTCACCGGTCCATTGCGGGCAATGACCGTATTTGATGACGATCCCGACGATGACATACCGCCTGCTCTCTATGTCGGCGGCGACGCGTACCTGTTCAAATGGAACGGCCGCAATCTTACGGTAGTCAATAACCGACAGCCGTTGAACGGCGCGATTCATTCGCTCGCTGTGTACACTGATCCAAACGATCAATCCAATAAACCGGCGATCTACGCCGGAGGCGATTTCACGGCCGCGGGATCAATCCCCCTGCGCTCCATTGCGAAATGGTCGAACGACGGTTGGGAACCTTTGGGCGACGGCTTCGTTGCGCCGGTTTCCTCCATGGTTGTCTTTGACGATGACGGCAACGGCGGTCAACCGCCATTTCTGTATGTTGGGACACGCCTAATCCCGGACAATAACTCGCCGATCGCCCGTTGGAATGGCAGCGATTGGTCAACGATTGGTCCCTACCCATGCGATTGTTTGGACGGCGTGAACGCGATGACAGTCTTCGACCTAGACGGTCCGGGGCCGCAGCGCGCTTCGCTCGTCGTAGGAATTGCCGACGGTGCAGGGTTAACCAGATGGGATGGAGATCGGTGGTCCGTCATTCCAAACGAAGTCATGTATTGGATGGGCTATGACTCGAACGCTTTTGGTGCCCTTGCAACGCATGAGCCGGTATGCGGCAACGGCGTTGCTGAACTGCTCGCCGGTGGTCGATTCTCATCTTTCTCAAATGTCGGCTCGAAGTTGCTCGCAAAATGGAACGGCCACTGGTCTTACATCATGAATGGAAATGCCCCCGATTCCTCCTTCACACAATACGTACCCCCCATCGCAGCCGGGACCAATCGTGAAGGCCGGTCGTTTCTGTTTTCGAGGACGTACGACGGAATTCTGCAACGCTGGAATGGTCTTGTCTGGCAACCCCTTGGGCTCAATGTAACACCATCGTTCGGCGTGGGCGTGCTCCAGACGCCCGCAAGCCCTGCACTGGGCGAGATGCTCATCGGTGGCAGTGGCGACTTCGGCAACGGCGTGGCCCCCGGAATCGCCGCATGGACCGAGGCGGATGGCTTCAAGCTACTCGGTCCGCCGCTCGTCACGGGATCGACGATCAGCGCCATGGTAGAAGTGCCTGACGACCCGACCGGCAACCTGCCCGGCGGCGTGTACGTCGCGGGTAAACTGAAACGGCCAGGCAGCACGACGTTTGAGATTGCCCTGCGATGGGACCAGACCGGCTGGCACTCGCTTGGAGCGCCTTTCAATGCCACCGGGACGGCATACCGATGTATCCTTTTCGACGACGATGGCGATGGACCGAGGCCGCCATGCCTGATCGTCGGCGGGAACTTCGTCTCGTCCAGCGGTTCACGTGCGCTCGCGAAGATCACGCGATGGGACGGTCGTCATTGGATGGCAATGGACAAGGGACTACAGGGGACGGTCTTCCAGTTGGTGGTCGCAGATCCAGACGGCGACGGTCCGCGCAATGGAACGCTCTACGCAATTGGGCAATTGGCGTTGCCCGGACAGCCTCTGACAGAGACCGCATTGCGATGGACGGGGCAGGAATGGGAACCGATCAAGGGCTTCCAACAGATCAATCACATTGGGTACATCGATCGCGACGGATACGGTCCGGAGGTGCCAACGCTCTACCTGATCGGTCGCAGACCCGGCGGGAACAATCCGAGCCCGCTCCTCTTCTGGCAAAAAGACGACGACTGGGAGAACAGCAATGCGATGTTTGCATACACCGGGACAAACAAGCCCTTCACTTCTGTACTCCTGGATGACGACGGCGACCCGTTGACCGCACCAGCGACATACATTTCGACGGTCGAGTTCCTTTACAAAGGATATCGATCCAATGGAATTGCACGATTCGGACCACCGCTTTCCGTCGGGCTTTCCCCGCCGATTCCGTGACGTCCCAGCGCCGAAGCAATACGTCCTTAAGGCATTGCCATGGTCATCGGGAGCGCTTTCCACATTGGGATCGCGCTAAACCCCTTCGTCGTCACGGGTTATCAGCCGGTCGGCGTGTGTGAACAAACACTTTCCATGATTCCACGTTCGCAAGCCCCTTCGTGCTGGCCATATTCTGGGGCCTGGAGTGGAATCGACCATCGGCGACCGGGTAAAATGGGGGGCAGGGTGGTCTGCCTCGGCGCAGCCGACGCGATCTCGCACGACGTCATCGATAGAGACCTGTTCTTGAGCGGGGGATGCCGCGCGATGGTGCGGCCGGCTCAACGAGCATCAGGAGTGGAACCGGCCCATGCCCAGCGGCGACGGAACTTCGCAACCAACAATGCGGACAGGCTTCACGCGCGTCGTTCGGCGCTGCGCGGGGGTCGCCGCGTGGATGTGCCTTTCGCTGACGACCGGGAGCCTGGCGCTGGCCGGCGGCGGCGGCGAGAACGTCCTGCTCATCATCAACCCCGAAAGCCCCTCGTCGCTGTACCTCGGCAACTACTACAAGAACGCGCGAAACATCCCCGACGCCAACGTCATCTACTACAAGAGCGAGGTCAACAGCTACGCCAACTTCGCCGATCGCTCGGTCGATGCCCTCTTCGGCGCGCTGCAGCACCGCGGCATCGATGACCACGTCGATTTTGTCGTCATCCCGCCCGGCGAGGGCTTTTCGGTCTTCTCGCCCGGACTGATCGGCGCATCGGGCTGCACGCCTGTCACACGTTTGTCTATTTCCTCGGCCTACGGCCTGGCCTATTATCGCTCGCTCATCCTCGGCGGCACGCTGAACGTCATGGAGCCGAATCAGTTCTACTCCAACAGCCCGGCCGCCCGCGCCTTTCGCAACTCGCTCTCCTACGCCGGCGGCGTCCCCAGCACCGCGCCGGCCGCCAAGCGCTACTACATCGGCTTCATGCTCGGCAACGACGGCTTCAACGGCAACACGCTCGATGAAACCATCGCCATGATCGACCGCAGCGTCGCCGCGGACGGCACGCGACCGGGCGGCACCTTCTACTTCATGAAGACCACCGACACCGTCCGCAGCAACCCGCGCGATCCGCTCTTCCCGACCGTCATCAACGAGATCATCGCCAACGGCGGACAGGCCGTGCAGATCGACAATCAGGACCTGCCCGCCGGTCAGCACGACTGCCTCGGCATCCTCACCGGCGCGGCCACGCCGAACATCGACGGCACAGCCATGACCATCATGCCCGGCGCTTTCTGCGATCATCTCACCAGCTACGCCGCGACGTTTGAAGACACCAGCCAGGTGAAGCTCTCGCGCTGGATCGCCAAGGGCTTCCCGGCCAATGGCGCGTCGGCGTCGATGGGCACGGTCGAAGAGCCGTGCGTCTTCGGCCCCGGAATCCCCGGAAAGTTCCCGCATCCGCGGCTGCATTCGTGGTATTACCAGGGCGTCTGCCTCGGCGAGGCGCTCTTCCGCAGCATCCAGTGGGCGCCGTTCCAATGCCTGTTCTACGGCGACCCGCTGACACAGGCGTTTGCCTATATTCCGACGGTGTCCGTGCCCGACGCGCCCGGCGGCGCCGTCTCCGGCACGATCACCCTCACGCCCAGCTCCGCCGCCACGCGGCCCGGCGCGACCATCGCCAACAACGAGCTGTTTGTCGACGGCCGCCTGCTCGGATCGGTCGCCGCGGGCGGGCAGTTCTCCCTGAACACCACCACCCTCGCCGACGGTCATCACGATCTGCGCGTCGTCGCGCGCGAATCGGGCTTGATCGCCACGGTCGGCCGATGGACCGGCACGCTCCAGACAAACAACTTCGGCCGTTCGGCGACGCTGTCGGCCAATCCGCCCAGCGGCGACCGTTCGACGCTGTTCACAGTCAACGTGTCGGCGGCGGGCGGAACGGCGACGGAGATTCGCCTGCTGCACAATTCGCGCGTCATCGCCGCGACGCAGAGCGCCAGCGCGGCCTTCTCGATTCTCGGTGACGTCTTCGGCGGCGGCCCCGTGCGGCTCGTGGCCGAGGCCGAGTTCAGCGACGGCAGGCGAGCGCTGTCGGCCCCGGTCAACCTGAATGTCGCCTACGCAAATCCGCCGGCCGGCGCGATGCCGAATCATGCGCCGGTTGCGTACAGCTACACGCGCGACGTGACGACCTTCGGCGCGTTTCTGATCGAACTGCCGGCCAGCGACGAGGAAGACCGCATCACGACGTACAACGTCCTGTCCGGCCCGGCGCAATCCACCGTCATTAGTACAGTTGGCGGGCCGATGCTGCTCTTGCGCCGGTCCGGCACGTCAGCCGGCACCGATACGTTTCAGTTCTCCGTATCCGACGGTCTGGCGACGTCCAACACCGCGACCATTACGCTTCGCTACTCCGGCGTCGCGCCCGACACCGCCGCGCCTGCGCCGAACCCGATGCAGTTCCTGACCGCACCGGTGGGAATCAGCTCGAGCGAAATCTCCATGCAGGCCGTGCTGGCGACCGACACGACGCCGCCGATCCAGTATTACTTCGATTACGTCTCGGGCGCGGGCGGGCACGACAGCGGCTGGCAACTCTCGCGCGATTACATCGACACCGGTCTGCCCGCCAACTCCAGCTTCAACTACCGAATCCGCGCGCGAGACAGCGTCACGCCCACGCCCAACACCGGGAACTTCTCCTCCAACTTCACCGCCGCCACCCACATCGAGACGCCCACCGGCGTCACCATCGGAGCCGTGACGGCCAACTCCGTGCAGCTCACGGCGACCGGCTCGTTCACCAACGTCGGTTTCTTGCAGACGGCTTTCTTCTTCGAAGTCTCGCCGCCTCACGGCACCGGCGGCAACGTCTGGACATCTTCACCGAACGCCACCATCACCGGCCTGTCGCCCTGCACGACTTACACGTTCCGCGTTCGCGCGCGGAACTTCCAGGCGACCGAGACTCCCTTCTCGCCCGCCACGATCCAGGCCACCGTCGGCTGCCCGACCTGCGCCCTGTCCGGCGATGTCAACAACGACGCCGCGCGCAACGGTCTGGACATCGCCGGCTTCATTCGCGTCAAACTCGGCGCGGCCCTGCCCGGCGACAACGCCGCCTGCGCCGACTACAACACCGGCACGCTCGCGGGCGACATCGCCGCATTCGCCGCCGATCTGCTGGGGCCGTAAGCGTCACCCCGCCGCGCTGTGTGAATCAACCCAAATTCCCCTGAAGAGGTCGTATTCCGAGGTCCGAATCCGGTTCCGCGCCGCGAATTCGTGGCGCAAGCCCGTGTCCCAACCGTTATAATCGGGGGTGTGGAGTCGTGGGTTTCCCGCCTGGATGGGATCGCATCGTTCGCGTGTGGAGAGGGTATTTCGTGACAAACCGTTTCCGTTTGCTCGCAGGAATCGCGGGCATGTTGTGCATCGTGGCGCCGGGCCTGGCCCGAGCCGAATCGGTTGATATCGCGACGCCTGTCGCAATTAAAGGCGAGCGACTGCCGCCCGAAGCCTTCGGCCCGTCGATCATCGAGTCGATGGACGAGGTCATCGCGCGCGACGCCCTGCGCGCGCCCGAGCCGCCCGTGAAGAAGCGCGACGACTTCGGCCTGTGGACCGTGCCCTCGATTCGCGCGACGTACTTCCCGAACTCCGGCCATCTCAACCTCGTCAACAAGAGCGGCGATACGCACATGGGGATCGGCTTCGCCCGGCCGGTCCGGCTCGATCGCGTCTTCGTCGCAGGCCAGGGCGCGCCAGAAGTGTGGACGCCGGCCCTTCGCGTCGTCGGCTATCGCGATGGCCGGCAGGTCAGTGAGACCGCATGGTTTCACGACATCAGCGATCGCCCGGCGGCGTTCGATGTGAATCTCGACAACGTGGATCGCGTCGTGTTTGAATCCATCGCGACGGTCGCCGGCGGCGGGTTCTACGCGCTGGATGATTTGACGTTCACGTACCGCGACACCGGCGAATCCGTCACGCTCGATTTTGAAGAATTGCCATACGGCCAGGTGCTCACCGGCACGGGTTATGCTAACCTCACCTGGGAAGTCGGCGAGGGCGTGACCGCGGACTGTGGCGACGCGATTGCGGCGCCGCAGACGTTCGCACGACCCCAGGGCGCGCAGCCGGCCGAGAATGACGACGGCCTGTGGCTGCTCCGCGCAGGCACGCAGCCGCTGCTGACGCTGAACTTTCAGGGTGTGAAGCGCGGCGACGCCGGGCAGTTCTCCTACCCGCCCGATACGTGTGGAGCGGTCGGGCCGACCCAATTCGTCATCTGCGTCAATCGCAACATCGCGATCTACAACAAGGCAACCGGCGCGCAGCAAAGTAACGTCTCGATCACGAGCTTCCTTCCGGGCTCATCGGGCGATCCGCGCGTGCTGTTCGATCATTACACCAACCGCTGGGTTGTCCTGAACGACGATTTCAGCTCGCGGTTGTACCTGGCCGTTTCGCTCACCAGCAACGCCTCGGGGAGCTGGTTCAAGACGAACTTCCTCGTCACCGGCGGGTCCGACGGAAGCTGCTGGCCCGACTACCCGACGCTCGGCCTCGACGCCAACGGCATCTATACGGGCTCCTACATGGTCGGCTGCCAGATGTCACTTTTCTGCGTCGACAAGGCGCCGCTGGTCGCACCGTCGCCCTCGATGGGCACGGTCACGGCCTTCCGCGGTCTGCCCTGGGAGGGCGCGCTGCAGCCGACGATGACCTATGGCAATCCGCCGGGTGAGTACGTCGTCTCCACGAACAGCAACAACGGCATCCGCGTGAGACGAGTCGATCCGCCGTTGACCGATCCAACGCTGATCGAAGTCGGAATCGTGCCGGTCTCGCCCTGGGGCGATGCGTCCGATGCCCCCGCACTCGGCGGCCCGGCGCTGGACACGGTCGACTCGCGCCTCATGAACGCCGTCTATCGCAACGGCAGCATCTGGACCGCCCACACCGTCGCCGGCGGCGCGGGCGCGACCTGCCGCTGGTATCAGCTTGCCGAAGGCAGCCCGTTCACGGTTGCCCAATGGGGCGCGGTCGGGGATGCCACACGGTGGCACTACTTCCCATCCATCGCCGTGAACGAACAGGGCGACGCCGTTCTCGGATGCAGCGGCTCCAAGTCCAGCGAGCACGCCGGCTGCTATTACGCCGGCCGGCTCGTCAACGATCCGCCGGGCCAGATGAGCGCCCCCGCCCTGCTCAAGGCCGGCATCGGACCGCAGAACAACATCGACGGCTTCGGTCGCAATCGCTGGGGCGATTACAGCCTCACGACGCTCGATCCGTCGGACAACCGCACGCTCTGGACCGTTCAGGAGTACGCCGATGTGTCCAACATCTGGGGCACCTGGGTGGGCAAATTGCAATTTCCCACTGTTGACGCTGTGCAACCGGCGCCGCAGCCGAGTTTTGAAATCGCGCCGACCGCGATCAGTCCGACCGCCATCACGATGCGCTCCATCGAGGCGATCGATGCGGACTCTCCGCCGGTTCAATACCAGTTTGATTACGTCTCCGGCGCGGGCGGGCACGACAGCTTCTGGCAATTCGAGCGTGATTACACCGACACGGGCCTGACTGCCAACTCGGCCTTCACGTATCGCGTCCGCGCACGGGACAACGCCGCGCCGAATCCCAACGTCACGCCGTACTCGGCCTCGATCGCAACGGCGACCGCCATTCAGACTCCGACGGGCGCAATAATCTCGAACCTCGAGGCCGATTCCGCCACGGTGACGGCAACGGGTACTTTTACAAATGTAGGATTCCTGCAAACGGGCTTCTACGTCGAAGTATCGCCCAATCCGGGTGCAGGCAGCGGCGCGAACGAATGGGACAGCGCCCCGTCGCGGAACCTCACGTTGCTCTCACCCTGCACGACCTACACGGTCCGCGCGCGAGCGAGGAACTTCCAGAGCGACGAAACGCCGTTTTCCGAACCCGTGGAGTTCACCACGCCGGGTTGCGTCTGCAACCTTCCGGGCGACGTGAACGGCGACTCGTCGGTGGATGGGCTGGACGTCGCCGCATTCCTTCGTGTGAAGCTCGGCGCGCCGCTGGAGACCGACCTGCCGCAGTGCGCCGACTTCGGCGGCCCGAACCTTGACGCCGACGTAGAGGCCTTCACGACCGCCCTGCTCGCGCAGTAAGTCCTGCGGAAGTAATCACTCGGAAAGCGCCGCCGACCGGGCGGCAACGGCAAGGAGTCGATTTGCGAGATGACGATTCGCCGCGCGCGAGGACATCAACCTCTCGATCCGCGCCACGGCTTCCGGGAGATCATTCACCCCGGCGAACGCGCCCCCCGCGGCCGACCAGCCTGCGAGCATTGCCCACAGCCGCGCGATCCACCGCACCAGGAAGCGCGGAATCCATCGTCGCACGTGCTGCTCCGCCGGCGTGTCGGACGTGACAGCAGTCCCCTCGCCCGCATGAACCGCCACGGTTCCAAGCCCGCAGTCCCGAAGCATTCGCTGCAACGATTCGGCGTCGAACACATTGCGCGGCGCGGTTTCATCGTCCGGCTGTGATTCCATCGCCGCGACGACCCAGTCGGCAAAGCCGTCCGACACATCGACGCAGACGACCCCGCCGGTATTCAGCACCGTCCGGACATCGCGCAGCAGCGCGGCTGGATCCCACGATGTCTCCAGGTTGCCGCACAGCACCACATCAAACCGGCCGAGCGCTTCGCGATGCCGTGCCAGGCCTCCGGCACGAAAATCCAGACCGAATTGCTCGTGCGCCCGGCAGACCGCCGCGGGCGACGGATCCAACCCGACGACGCGCCAGCCGCGGGCCCGCGCCAAGGCCGCAAGATGACCGCAGCCGCCATTGAGTATGAGCAGGTTTCGACCCGGATGCGATTCCAGCGGAAGCAGGCAGGACGCATAACGTTGAACGGCCGCCGACCACGCCGCCGACTCTTCCCCTGCATTGGGCAAGGCCTGGGGATCGCTGCGCAAGACCGATTGCCGTGCGCTGCGCCGCGGGTGCTGTTGAATCAGCGCGCACGCAACGCATCGGCGCATCGGCCAGGGCCAGCCGCGCGGCGGGTCCACGGCCTGACTCGCGCGGTGCCCACATCCAACGCAGACAAACGCCGGGTCCGACGATGAGTCCGTCAGTGACGCGGCAAAATGAGCGGGAAGACTGGTCATGGATGAATGGTGCGTCTGGTCGCAGATCCGCCGCGGCAGAGATGCACCCTACCCTTCTATCGACCGATTCGACGCCGGAGCGGCAGTTTTCGCGCCCCGGCGCCGCATGCAGCTTCCAGGCCGGACCGCTTAACGAACCGGCGGATCGAGCGACTCGGGCGAGCTGATCTTTACTCCCGTCGCGAAAACCGTCATCTGTTTCTGCGGGCCGACGATCTTCTCAATCTCCGCCTGCGACTTGCCCGATTCCTCGGCATAATGCCGCGCCGTCGCCTGGCTGATCTCCAGCGGCTTGATCTTGCCAACCAGGATCGCTTCATGCCCGGCGGCGTTCCGTGGAATAAGATACCCTTCCGAACAGGCGTCGCTCTCGGTGAACCGTACGCGGACGACTTCCTTCCCGTCCGTCACCGTCATCCAGCAGCCCATGTTGGCGCAGACTTCCTTGATCTTGCCGCGGACGGTGACCACCTTGCCCTCGGTCGTCGCCTCCTGCACGGCTTCTGAAACGGTCAGGGTCTTCGCGTCGTCCACCGGGCCGCCGAACTGCTTGAAGGTGCCGTTGTTGCTCATCGCCTGCTGGCAGCCGGTCACAAACAGCAGGGCCGAGAGGCTCATCAGGAATCGTTTCATGGGCGTGTCTCCTCGTGGTGTCTGATCTTCGCGCGACCGGCAGATTATCACGGAAAACCGGTCAACCGGCAAAGCCGGCGTGGAGCCATGAATTGCGAATCGGTAGCGGAAAACCCCCGGACGGGGTAACCTTGTTAGGATATCGTTCGGAAGCGGGAGGTGCGTCCGAAGCGCGCCTTGTGCCTGCTCGCGTCGCAGCACTCCAGGAATGGATTCCATGTCCGCGTCCCTTCCAGCCCCTTCTGTTTCGCCCACCGGGCCGACGCCGTGGCTGGCCGATCTGAACGCGGCACAGCGCGAAGCCGTCACGCACGAGGACGGCCCGCTTCTGGTCGTCGCGGGCGCGGGCACGGGCAAGACGCGCACGCTCGTCGCGCGCGTCGCCCATCTCATTCACCGCGGCGTGCGGCCCGACCGACTCCTGCTGCTCACCTTCACGCGCCGGGCGGCCTCGGAGATGCTCCGCCGCGCCGAGCAATTCGCCGGCGCCCTCACCGGTGGCGGTGCGTCGTGGTCGGGCGCCGCGCCCTGGGGCGGCACCTTTCACGCCGTCGCCAACCGTTTATTGCGCATGTACGGCCGAGCCATCGGACTGCCGCAGGACTTCAACGTGATCGATCAGGCTGACGCGGCCGACGTGATGGCGATGGTGCGGACCGAACTGGGTGTGGCAAAAAAAGACCGGCGGTTCCCCAGAAAAGAGACGCTCGTATCGATCTACTCGCGTACCGTGAACGCCCAGGAGCGGCTGGAATCGGTCCTGGAGCGGCAGTTCCCCTGGTGCCGCGACGATCTGGAAGGCATCCGCGCCATCTTTGAGCAGTACCTGCTGCGAAAGCGCGCCAGCCGCGTGATGGATTACGACGATCTCCTCCTGGCATGGAAGGCGCTGATGGAGACCGACGGCGCCGGCGCGGCCATCGAGCGGCTGTTCGACCACGTCCTCGTGGACGAATATCAGGACACCAACATCGTGCAGGCCGACATCCTGCACGGCCTGCGCCGCACGAACCGCAATCTCACGGTTGTCGGCGATGACGCGCAGGCGATCTATTCCTTCCGCGCCGCGACCGTGCGAAACATCCTCGATTTCCCGGAGCAGTTTCCCGGCGCGAAGGTCGTCAAGCTGGAGGAAAACTACCGCAGCACGCAACGCATCCTCGACGCATCCAACACCGTCATGAGTGCCGCCGCCCAGCGTCACGCGAAGACGCTCTTCTCCTCTCGCCGCTCCGACGTGCGGCCGATGCTGCTCACCTGCGAGGATGAGCGCCAGCAGACGGACCTGGTCTGCGATCACATCATCACGCATCTGGAGCGCGGCATCCCGCTGCGACGGCAGGCCGTGCTGTTTCGCGCGGGGCATCACAGCGACATGCTCGAAGTGGAACTGGCGCGGCGGAACATCCCATTCGTGAAATTCGGCGGGTTGAAGTTTGTCGAAGCGGCGCACATCAAAGACATGATGGCGTTCCTTCGCGTGCTGGAGAATCCGTACGACGAGATCAGCTGGCATCGCCTGCTCCTCCTCCTGGAGAGCGTCGGCCCGTCGACGGCCCAGCGTGTCATCGCGGCGCTTGGCATTCGCGGCGCATCGAGCAGCCCATCGAGCGACGTCGGTGCTGCGGCGTACGATTCGCCGCTCAAGCGCCTCTTTCTCACGCCGCCGCCGGTTCCAGCCGGTGCGCGGGCGGAGTTTGAGGCGTTGCGATCGGCGCTGGCCGATTGCAGCGGCGTGCGGATCGTGCCGGGCGCGACGAAGATGGATGCCGCGGCGCTGGCGACCACCGAAACGCTCCCGCTCGCGGCGCAGCTGGAGCGAATTCGTAAATTGTATGAACCCCTGCTCGCGCGGCGCTACGAGAACCCCGCCCCGCGCCTGCGCGATCTGGAGCAGCTCGAGCAGATCGCCCGCGGCTATCGTTCGCGTGAAAACTTCATCAGCGACCTGACGCTCGACCCGCCGACCTCCACCGCCGATCTCGCCGGGCCGCCCTTCCTCGAGGATGACTGGACGACCTTGAGCACCATCCACTCCGCGAAGGGCTGTGAATGGGACATTGTGCACGTGCTTCATGCGGCCGACGGAATGATCCCCTCCGACATGGCGACGCGCGACGAGGACGGCATCGAGGAAGAACGGCGTTTGTTCTACGTCGCCCTGACGCGCGCCCGGGATATGCTGTATGTCTATTTTCCGCTGCGATACTATCACAAGCACCGCGGCGGGCTGCACGACCTGCATACCTACGCCCAGCTCACGCGTTTTCTTTCTCCGCAGGCTCGTGCCTGCTTCCACGAGCGAACCGTCGCCGTCACCGGCGCGGGGCGCGGCGGGCCGGGGCACGTCTCGATGCAGGAGCTGGATCGCCGGCTCGGCAAGCTCTGGGGATGAGGTGCGGAACTCCCGGGATACGAAGGCACAAAGGGGATACCGTACAGAGACAGGCGGTTGGCCAATCGCACTTTGCGATTGACGCCACGTCCGCGGCTTTCGGATCGCACTGCCTGCAGGCCTTTGCGAAAGCTCCCGTCATCGCTTGAAATACCCTTCGATTTTCCCCAACGTCAACAGCAACGATCGAGGATCTGCCATGCGTTTCGCACCGTTCACATTCACTGCTTTCGCGCCATCAGCGCGGGCAACGCTGCTTCTCGCGGCCGTGACCACCTTCGCCGGGTCTTTGTTCTCCAGCGCGGCCCGCGCCGAGTTTGAGCCGCCCGTCATGCTTCGCAACGCGACGGTCATCCCCGCGCCGGGAAAATCCATTCCGCGATGCGATGTGCTGATTCGCGACGGCCGAATCGCGGCGGTCGGTCCATCCCTGAACGCGCCGGCCGGCGCCGAGACACTTCCCGCGGACGACATGGTGATTTACGCCGGGTTCATCGATGCGAACACAAGTGCCGGCATGCCGCGCGAGGAGCCGTCGGGCGACCAGCGCACCGTCTGGGAAGACGAAAATCCTGACGTCGTACAAGGCCCGCAATCGGCGACCGTGTTGGCCCTGCGACGCATGATGCACCCGCAATGGCGCACCGAGGAATTGTACGACCCAAAGACCGACAAGCTGGACGACTGGCGCGCGCTGGGATTCACCGCGGCGCTGGTCTCACCGCGCGTCGTCATTGTTTCGGGCACGAGCGCCGTCGTGCAACTGGGCGATCTGCCCCGGCGACGCTCCATCCTGCGTGGCGAGTTGGCGATGCATGCCGCATTTGTGACACGACCGCTTGGCACCGAGCGGCCCCAGCGCGGAGCAGGCGGGCGCGGCGAGCGCCCGGCGGACTTCGGCTACCCGAGTACAACCATGGGCGCGATGGCCGCGTTTCGGCAGGTCATGAGCGACGCGCAATGGCACCGCGACGTGCTGGCGTGGTCGCAGCGGCATCCGCAGGAAAAGCGCGCTGCGAACGACCCCGGCCTCGAAGCGCTCTGGCCGGCCTTGGACAACAAGTTGCCCGTGGCGTTCTTCGCCAACAGCGAAAACGAGATTCACCGCGCGCTGGACATGGCCGCCGAGTTCAAGCTGCGGCCGATCATCGTCGGCGGGCGCGAGGCGTGGCGTGTGACCGAGCGGCTGAAGCGCGAGGCCGTACCGATCATTTTGAGCCTGAACTGGTCGAAGGAGCCGAAGGCGCCGGGAGAGAAGGACGATCGCGGCGCGCGGGGCGGTCGCGGCGGCCGACGTGGTGGCCCGGGCGGTTTTGGTGGTCGACGCGGCGGTTCAAGAAGTGATCGCGGCGGCGATCAACCTGGCACGGTCGATGAGTCACCCGATGGCGAGAAATCGGCCGACGCCGACAAGGCGAAGGAGGCCGACAAGCCCAGGCCGCGCGATGAATACTCGCCGATCTTCGACGACGAATGGGAGAAGCAGCCGTTTGAGCCGAAGCGCGTCACGGACGAGCGAAAGCGGCTCTGGGGCGAGGAAGTGGATAACGCCCTGCGGCTGCACGAAGCCAGCATCCCCTTCGCCATCGGCACGTTTGAAATGAAGTCGCTTGGCGATTTTCACGCCAACCTGCGCAAAGCCATCGAGCGCGGCCTGCCCGAAGACGTCGCGCTGGCGTCGCTCACGACGAACGCAGCCGGCCTGCTCGGCGTCGGTGATCAACTCGGCGAGATCTCGCCCGGCAGGCTCGCAAACCTCGTCGTGATGAACAAGCCCATTAAGGACGAAAAGGCGAAGACGCGCTGGGTGTTTGTCGAGGGCAAGCGCTTCACGATCGACGCCTCGGCGCTGCCGGAGAAGGAGCCCACGTCCCAGCCAACCAGCGCGCCGGAATCGCAGCCGTCCAACGCGAACATGGCCGTCGAAGGCCGTGGGCATGCCACCCCCGCAACGCAAGCCGCGTCACAACCCACCAGCGCGCCGACCTCGCAGCCGGCACCGCCTACGTTCGCGGTGGAGATCGAAGCCGACCGCAAGCCGGCGACGCAGACCGGCGGCAACGTGCTGCTGCGCAACGCGACGCTGCTCACGATCACGAACAGCGATCAACCGCAGACGGACCTCCTCGTCGAGAACGGCATCATCAAAGCAATCGGCAAGAATCTATCCGCTCCGGCCGGCGCGGCGACGCTCGATCTGTCGGGTTACTTCATCAGCCCCGGCATCATCGACTGCCACTCGCACATGTGCAGCGAGGGCGGACTGAACGAAGGCACGCTTTCGGTGACGCCCGAAGTGCGCATCGGTGACATCGTCAACCATCGCGACGTGGCGGCGTTTCGCGCGCTGGCCGGTGGCGTGACGATGATCCACACGATGCACGGCTCGGCCAATACGATCGGCGGGCAGAACGTCGTGCTGCGGCTGAAGTACGGCAAGCCCGCGGCGGAGTGGCGATTCGAGCCTGCCCCGCGCACCGTGAAGTTCGCGCTGGGCGAGAACGTCAAGCAATCGAACTGGGGCACGCGCGGCACGCGTTTTCCGAACTCGCGCATGGGCGTCGAAGCAGTCTTTCGGCGCAGCTTCGACGCGGCGCTGGAGTACAAACGCGAGTGGGATGCATGGCGCGAGCAGAAACAGGCCGGGCAGGACCCACGCCCCCCGCGGCGCGATCTGCGGCTCGAAGCGCTCGCCGCCATTCACGACGGTCTCATCTGGGTGCATTGCCACTGCTACCGCGCCGATGAAGTTCTTCGGCTGCTGGCGATGGCCGAGGACTACGGCTTCCGTATTGCCGTCTTGCAGCACATTCTTGAAGGCTACCGGGTCATCCCCGAGATGCGGCGGCATGGCTGCGGCGCGAGCACTTTTTCCGATTGGTGGGCCTACAAGATCGAGGCCTACGATGCGACGCCGTTCAATGCCGCGCGAATGACACAAGGCGGGGTGAACGCGACGGTGAATTCCGATTCCGCCGAGGTCGTGCGCCATCTCAATCTCGAAGCGGCCAAGTCGCTGCGATTCGGAGGCCTGTCGCCCAACGATTGCATGAAACTCGTGACGCTCAACGGAGCGATGCAGCTCGGCGTTGCCGACAAAGTCGGCTCGCTCGAAGTCGGCAAGCTCGGCGACCTCGCCATCTTCGACGGCCATCCCCTCGACACCCGGGCCAAGTGCGTGATGACGCTGATCGACGGCGAGGTGTACTTCCAGCACCGCGATTTCGCTCCAAATGGTGCCACGACTTCAAGCCGTGGCGCGGAGGACGCCGCGAGCTCGGTGGGCGGCGCCGGCCCAGCGGCGTACTCAAGCCCCAAATCTCAAGCCTCAAGCCTCCCCACGCAGCGCGAGCCGTTGAACATCCCCTATTCGCACATGGGTCTGTACTGGATCACCGGCGTGACCGCGCACCCCATCAGCGGGCCGCCGATTGAAAACGCCCTCGTCGCCATGGCCGACGGCGACATCTTTCTCGTCGCGCCCTGGGCCGAGCAGAACCCCAATCCCGAAACGGTCTTCATCGACGGCAAGGGTCTGCACGTCTGGCCCGGCCTGATCAACGCCGAAACCAACATGGGCCTGCACGAGATCGGCATGATCGCCGCCACGGTGGACGAGAGCGAGATCGCCGAATTCCAGCCCGATCTGATGGCGCTCTCGGCCTACAACCCGTTCGCCGCTGCCATTAATGTGACACGATGCGAAGGCGTCACGAATGCGATGGTCATGCCCGGCGGCGGGCGCGTCAGCGGCCAGGCCGGCCTCGTCAAGCTCACCGGCTGGTCGATGCCCGAAGCCATAATCGAGCCGTACGTCGGGCAGGTCGTGAGCCTGCCCTCGCTGCCCGACCGCTGGCGCGACGATACGCCCTCGGATCGCATCGAGGAAGCGACGAAGGCGGCCCGCGAAGAAATGGCCCGCATTGAGGACTTCTTCCGCAAGGCGAAGACCTACGCCGCCGCTCGCATGTCATCGCCCGGCTCCAACACCGCTGCGGGTACTACTGCTTCAAGCAGTGGCACGAACGGCAATCGCGCTGCATGGGACCGCCTGCTCGACGCGATGATCCCCATCATGGACGGTCGCAAGCCGGTGTTCTTCGCCGCCAACAGCCACAAGCAAACCCGCGAAGCATTGAAGTTCGCCGAGCGATACGGGCTGCGGCCGATCATCGTCGGCGGGCAGGATGCGTGGAAAGTGGCCGACGAGCTGGCGGAGAAGAAGGTCGATGTGATTCTCCGCGGCGCGATGACGCACTACCCCGGCGAATTCGACCCGTGGGACAGTTCCTATCGCAACGCGGCCGAGCTGGCTCGCGCCGGCGTGCGATTCTGTTTCGGCACCGGCGAAGCCCCGCTGGCCAAGCACGTCGGCATCGAAGCCGGCATGAGCGTCGCGCACGGTCTGGACGAGGCGCGTGCCGTGCAAGCCATCACGCTCGATGCGGCGCGCATCCTCGGCGTGGACGATCGCCTCGGCTCGCTGGAGCCGGGCAAGATGGCCAACCTGTTCATCTCGACCGACTCCCCATTGCAGGCGTCGAACCAGGTTGTTGCCCTCTTCATCGACGGCCAGCCGGTTGAACTGACCAGCCGGCACACCGATCACGACGACAAGTGGCGGAAGCGCCCGATGCCGGGGCTGGGCGGTGATCCGACGCTGCGCGGTCGACCGGCGCTCCAGGGGCCCGTGATCGGGACAGGCCGGTGAACCGGGGGATCGGGTGAGCTTGCTTGACATCGCCCGCGGCATCGGTTGCGATTTGCATGCTGCGAAAGTACTCACAGCGGCTGACCCCCCGCGCAGCCGGATGGTTTCGGCGCCGGCCACACAGGAGACGCATTCCCCACGCATCGTTGACACCGGACCAGACGGGCCGCGGCGGTGCAGATCCTCCCCTTTCCCCGATCCAGCGAGGTTGATCCATGGAGTTCGCCGACAAGACCATCACGTGCGCCGATTGCGGCGCGGATTTCGTCCACTCCGCCGAAGATCAGATGCGCTATGCCGAGCGCGGTTTTACCAATGAGCCGCGCCGCTGCCGCGAATGCCGCGAAAAACGCAAGGCAGCCGGCCCGGGTGGTGGCGGCGGTGGCGGTGGACATCGCAGGGGGGGTCACGGCGGAGGTGGCGGAGGTGGCGGCGGCGGCCGCGGGCGCTCTGGCGGTGGCGGTGGGGGAGGCGGCGGCTCGCGCGGCCCGCGCGAAATGCACACAGCCACGTGCTCCAATTGCGGCCAATCGACGCAGGTACCGTTCAAGCCGATGGAAGGCCGACCGGTCTATTGCCGCGACTGCTACCAGTCCATGAAGGGCGACCAGCCTCGCCGAGGCGGTGGCGGTGGCGGCGGGAGCTTCGGCGGCGGGATCGACGACTATTGATCTTCGTGCCGTTGGCGTAGATTGCGCTGGCGGCATTGACGTGTTTCTTGACGAATCCTTCGAAGCCGGCGGATCGCAATCCGTCGGCTTCCGTTCTGTTAGTCAGAGCATTTTGGGGTGCTTCCATGAAAAAGCTGCTTCTTGCTTCCTCGCTGTGTGTTCTTTTCTCCGCGACGACGCGCGCCCAGGACGTGCCCTGCGAGAAATATCAACTCGACAACGGCATGACCGTCATCCTGCACGAGGACCACTCGTTGCCGGTCGCCTGCGTCAACATCTGGTACTACGTCGGTTCGAAGGACGAGTCACCCGGCCGATCAGGATTCGCCCATCTCTTCGAGCATCTGATGTTCATGGGGACGCGGCGTGTGCCGGGGTCGGAATTTGACGTGCTGATGGAGTCCGGCGGCGGCTTCAACAACGCTAGCACCTCCAACGATCGGACGAATTACTTCTCATTCGGCCCGTCGAGCCTGCTCCCCACGCTGCTCTGGCTCGACGCCGACCGGCTCGAAGACCTCGGCAAGGAAATGACGCAGGATAAGCTCGACAAGCAACGAGAGGTTGTCCGCAACGAGCGCCGTCAGACCAGCGAGATGCAACCTTACGGCAAGGCCGACCTGAAGATCACCGAGCTGATGTATCCGCCGGGCCACCCCTATCACATCAGCGTCATCGGCACACACGAAGACCTGCAGGCCGCGACCGTGCAGGACGTGAAAAACTTCTTCGCGCGGTTCTACGTCCCCAACAATGCCTCGCTCGTCGTCGCCGGCGATTTCGACCCCAAGCAGATCAAGCCGCTGATTGACAAGCTCTTCGGCACGCTGCCGCGCGATGCGCAGCCCGTCCATGCAAAAGCCGCGCCGGCGGCGCTCGAAGGCATCCGCCGCGTCACCTACACCGACCAGGTGCAGTTTCCCCGCGTGACATACGTCTATCACAGCCCGCCGCACTTCGGACCCGGCGACGCGGAGATGGATCTCGCCGCCGCCGTGCTCGCCGAAGGCAAGAGCAGCCGGCTCTACAAGCGCCTCGTCTACGACGACCAGATCGCGACCGACGTGTCGGCCGTGCAGAATTCCAACATCCTGCAATCGCTCTTTCAGGTGGAGATCACGGCGAAGCCCGACGTGCCGCTGGAAAAGATCGAAGCCGCTGCCGATGAAGTCCTCGCCGAGTTTCTCGCCAAAGGCCCGACCGAGGAGGAACTTGAGCGGCAGAAAACGCGCATCGAATTCGGCATGCTGAACGGCCTGCAATCGATCCTCGCCAAGGCTGATCGCCTAAACCAATACCAATTCGCCTGGGGCGAGCCCAACTCCTTCAAGCGCGACCTCGACCGCTATCGCACCGCCACGACCGAAGCGGTACGCGACTGGTCGAAAAAAGTCATCACGGCCGACAAGCGGCTCGTCATGCATGTCCTGCCGGAAACTCCGGAGTCGCCCTCGCCACGGGAAAAGAAGCCCGACGCGCTGGCCGCGAAGGATTTCGCCCCGCCGATGCCGGAGGTGTTCAAACTCTCCAACGGGCTGGAGGTGCGCCTCTGGCCGAGATCCGAACTGCCGCTCGTCTCGGCTTCGCTCATGATTCGCGGCGGCGCCTGCATCGACGATCCGCACATGGCCGGCCGCGCCTACCTGATGGCCTCCATGCTCGACGAAGGCGCCGGCGAGCGCGGCGCGCTGGAGTTCTCCGACGCGCTGGATCAGCTCGGCGCGACCTTCTCCGCCTCGGCCGGGCAGGAAACGATCACGATCAGCCTCTCGGCCCTTCGACGCAATCTTGACCCGGCGCTCGCGCTCTACGCCGACGCCATCATGCGACCGCAATTCGAGGACAAGGAGTGGTCGCGCGTGAAAGCCCTTCACCTCGACGGTCTCAAACAGCTCGAAGACCGCCCGACGGCCGTCGCCTCGCGCGTCGGCCTGCGCGCCTTCTTCGGCGACGAACACCCCTATGGCCGCCCGGTGGATGGCACGGTAAAGACAGTCACCGATCTGTCGCTCGCATCGATCAAGGACGCCTGGCACGAGTACCTGCGGCCCGACAAGGCCGTGCTTTTCATCGCGGGTGACCTGACGGTAGATCAGGCTCGCTCGTCGCTGGACAAGGCCCTGGGCAAATGGGAGCGAACCGGCGCGGGCGTCCACGACATGGAAACGGTGGTGCGCGAGACCAAGGCGCCGCCCGCCCCGAAGAAGAACCTGCGCATTGCGTTGATTGACAAACCCGGCGCCGTGCAGACGGTCATTCGCTTCTACATGCCAGGCATCGCCTACGGCGACGCAAATCGCATCAACGCCGACCTGATCAACACCATCCTCGGCGGCAGCTTCACGAGCCGATTGAATCAGAATCTGCGCGAGGCCAAGGGCTTCACCTACGGTGCGGGCTCGCGCTTCGTGATGACGCCGGGCATGGGCTACTTCACTGCGTCGAGCGACGTGCAGGCCGAGCACACCGGCGAGTCCATTCGTGAGTTCCTCGCCGAGTTCAAACGCATCCGAGGCGGCGACATCTCCGCCGACGAAGCCGGCAAGGCCCGCGAGACCAACCGCGTCGAATACGTGCAGGCGTTTCAGGGGCTGGGCGGCGTCCTCGCGACGGCCGTCGAACTCGAGCGAAACGGGCTGCCGTTCAGCACGATCGGCGCGGACCTTGCGGCGTTAAGCAAGGCTGACGCGGCTGCGCTCAATGCGCTGGCCGGTCCGGCGCTGCCGGTCGACAACGCCTTGATGGTTCTCGTGGGCGATCGCAAGACAATCCTCGAGCAACTCAAGGGGCTGGACCTTCCGACGCCCGAGGAATTGACCGTGACGGGCGACGCGGTTGCGCGGTAGCATCCGCCGAAACCATGAACCCGCACGTGCAAGCTCACGCGACTCCAACCACCGCCCCGCGCCGCGCTTACCGCTACTACGAACTGCTGATGGCGGCGTTCGTCACCGTCCTGCTCTGCTCGAACATGATCGGACCGGGCAAGGTCTGCGAAGTGCACCTGCCCCTGCTCGGCGCTGTGGTCTTCGGCGCAGGAAACATCTTCTTCCCCATCTCCTACATCTTCGGCGACGTGCTCACCGAGGTGTACGGCTACGCCCGCGCGCGAAAGGTCATCTGGGCCGGCTTCGGCGCGATGATCTTTTACGTCATCATGGCGCAGGTCGTCATCCGCCTGCCGGTCTATCCCGGCGAGCCGTTCAACGCGGTGATTCAACCGGCGATTGAGACCGTCTTCGGACCCGGCTGGCGCATTGTGACGGCATCCATCATGGCCTTCTGGGCGGGCGACTTTGTGAACAGCTATGTCCTCGCGAAGATGAAAGTCTGGACGCGCGGCCGGTTCCTCTGGATGCGCACCATCGGCTCGACCTTTGCCGGACAGGGCGTTGACAGCGCCATCTTCTACCCGCTCGCTTTCTACGGTACCTGGGGCGGGGCCGACAGCATGTGGCGGGTGATGGCGTTCAACTGGGCGTTCAAGGTCGGCATCGAGGCGCTCTTCACGCCGGTGACGTACCTCGTCGTGGGAGCGGTCAAACGCGCCGAGGGCGAAGACTACTACGACCGGGCGACGGACTTCACGCCGTTCTCGTTGGAGGATTAGCGCGCTGTGTGCTTTGATGGATCGCCGTCTGACAAGCAGAACCCGATCCCTTGCGGTCGCGGCTCGGTTAATCTGAAAACACGAGTGCGCAATCCGTTCTAACGCAGCTGCGGGCCGACCTCGATCGTCCGCGTCCGCGTGTAGCTCTTGCGATTCTTCAGCGCGACGTTCACCGCGATGGTGTACCTCCCCGGTCGCGGGAACGTCCGCACCGGCGTCGCCTCGGTCGTGTCGTCGGTCTCCGAGAAGTACCAACGCTGCCGGACCGCTTCGGGAATCGCGTCCAACTCGAATCGCACCGTCAGCGGATCCGACTCATCCACCGGCCGGGCGCGAATCCGCACCCAGAGCCGCTCGCGCATCACGTCCTTGAAGTAGCGCCAGACCACCGAGGGCTCGATCCGCCGGTGCGTGCCGGGTATCTCCTCGGCGGACACGTACATCTTCCGCTCGCGCAGCCATGCAATGCACGCCAGCGTCTGATCACGCAACACGTCCGTCGTCCCGTAGATCACCTTGATCGGCTGCCACGGGTCGAAACACGCCTCGGGGAGGTCGGCGAAGTACCGGGCGTCGAAGGAACCTTGGCGGACTGCTAGGGCTCGGAACACGTCGGCGTTTCGGATCCCGGTGTAGAGAATCGAGAAGGCACCGGCCGACCAGCCGGTCATGAACACCTGCTCCTCGGCGATGCGGTAGCGCTGCTTCATCGCCGCGACCACGCCGAGGATGGTCTGCTCGTCCCGTTGCTGCAACGCGATCTGTTTCTCCGGAGGTGGCGGAAAGTCACCCTTTGTCCCTTCCAGTTGCGGCGCGGCGACAATGATCCCGTTCGTCTCGCAGAACGTCGCCCATTCCTGCATCTGAAGCGTCGGCGTGTCGTAGGGCCAGGTCCCGTGACAAAGGATCAGAAGCGGCCAGGGGCGCGAATCGGTATAGCGGCTTGGGACATAGAGGAGATAGGGCTGATGCGTGCGTCCTTCCGTCTGTTCGGAGATGGCGGCTTTGGTCGGCAGCGGCTCGAGCGAGGGGCACCCGGCACAAAGGGTCAGATTCGCCGCCAGCAAGAATGATCCGACGACACGCCACGCGATCCGCGACAAGGGCCGGAAATGGGCCGGATCGAACAATCGTAATGCGGGCCGTAGGCGGATCATGCCGAGGAATCGGGGTTGCTCGCTGATGAGGGCCATCCTATACTTTTTCAGCGAATTTGTGAAACGACGGGCGAACACGGCGCGAGCGGGGCAGCGCCGGTCAGGGGGCTGGAGAACCATCATGCCGGCAAAACTCGAAGGACGGTCCATCCTCGTCGTCGACGACGATCCTGAAATTCTGCAAACCGTTCGCATCGCCTTCGAGCAGGCCGGAGCGAAGGTGACCACCGCCAACGACGGCAACAAGGCCCTCGACTTCGCCAAGCGATTCGATCCCGATCTCATCGTGCTGGACATGATGATGCCCAAACGAAGCGGGTTCCTCGTGATGGAGACGCTCAAGCCGGGACACGAATCCAATACACGGCCCTACGTCATCATGATCACGGCCAACGAAGGCAAGCGTCACGAGCTGTATGCCCGCCACCTGGGCGTGAACGAGTATCTAAGCAAGCCTTTCAGCCTCGATAAGCTGCTGGAGACCGCCTGCAAGCTGCTAGGAGGCGAGTTCATCGAGGTCGAGTAGCGCCTAAAATTCGACTAATCAATAGGTTACAACGCAAGGAAGGCCTGGGAGCGTCGTTCGCCGGCGGCTTGGAGGACATCCTTGCAGGAATGCTGCCGGGCGGTTATCGTAATTTCAGCGTAATAGGAAACGGACAAGACAGAAACGGAAACCAGCCCAAGGGGCCTGCGGCCCGTCGTCTTCCCTGAATGGTGATTGGAAATCTGGAGTTGTATCTGGCATGTCATTGACGGCTGAAAGTAAGACGCGACTGGTGCACAATCATCGTCGCCACGAGAAGGACACCGGCTCGCCGGAAGTGCAGATTGCCCTGTTGACCAGCCGCATCGAGCAATTGACGGAACACCTCAAGACGCACCGCAAGGATCACGACTCGCGCCGTGGTTTGCTGAAGATGGTCGGGGCGCGCTCGAGCCTGCAGAAGTTCCTCGCGCGTACTGACCGCGAGCGCTATCAGAAGATCATTGACACACTGGGTCTGCGAAAGTAATCGGCACGACGGAGCGACGGCGCTCCGCATTCCTTATCGCTTTCCATTTCTTGTCGGCCGGATTCGGCCGTTTCCGGAAGCTGGGAACCGCATCGGCTCCTGCGCGCCGCGCGCCGCAATGATTGCGCGCCGGCGCGTCTTGCCGACCGCGGCGGCGGCGATCCCGCGCCCTTCACAGAAATAGACAAAAAGAAAATCAGAACGACGGAAAAGAGGAAAAGGCAACTTACCATGACGATGCACAGCGTTGAAGCGGAAATCGGCGGACGAATCATGAAGTTCGAGACCGGCAGGCTGGCCAAGCTGGCTTCCGGCGCGGTCACGGTTACCTACGGCGACACGGTCGTTCTTTGCACCGCCGTGATGGACAAACCCCGCGAGGGAATCGACTTCTTCCCCCTCACCATCGACTATCGCGAGAAGATGTACGCCGCGGGCAAGTTCCCCGGCGGCTTCTTCAAACGCGAGGCCCGGCCGACCCAGAAGGAAATCCTCACCATGCGGCTCACCGACCGGCCGCTCCGCCCGCTCTTTCCCGACGGATTCATGAACGAAGTCCAGATTCAGGCCATGGTCCTCTCCTCCGACCAGGAGAACGACGCCGACGTGCTCGCCATGTCCGGCGCGTCCGCCGCCCTCATGGTCAGCAACATCCCCTTTGACGGACCGGTCGCTGGCGTTCGCGTCGGTCGGGTCGACGGCCAATGGGTCATCAACCCCACCATCGCCGAGCGGGCCGTCAGCGATATCGAAGTGGTCCTCGCCGTCCATCGCTACGGCGTCAACATGATCGAAGTCGCCGCCAACGAACTTCCCGAGAAGGACGTCGCCGACGCCATCGCTTTCGGCCACGAACACGCGAAGAAAATCGTCGCGCTGATCCAGGAGCTGGGCCAGAAGGTCGGCCGCGCCAAGGAGTGGACCCCGCCCGAGAAGGATGCGTCGCTGCCCGACAAGGTCGCGAAGCTCTGCGAGCAGTTTGACCTCAAGAACGCCCGCCGCGCCGCCAAGAAGGAAGACCGCAAGGCCGGCGTCAAAGCCGTTTATGAAAAGGTCGTCGCTGCCCTCATCCCCGAGGACGAAGCCGCTGCGAAGAAGCTGCTCTATACCAAGAACGATGTCATCAACGAATTGCAGAAAATCGAGGAGCGCCTGTTCCACATGGGTGTGCTCGATGAGGGCGTGCGTTCCGACGGCCGCGGCGTCGAGGACATCCGCCAGATCACGTGCGAAGTCGGCGTCCTGCCGCGAACGCACGGCTCGGCCCTGTTCACCCGCGGCGAGACGCAAGCCCTGGTCGTGACGACGCTCGGCACCAGCCGCGACGAGCAGATGGTCGACGACTTGATCGAGGAATACAGCAAGAAGTTCATGCTGCACTACAACTTCCCGCCGTTCTGCACCGGCGAGGCCAAGCGCATCGGCGCCGTCAGTCGCCGCGAAATCGGCCACGGCAATCTCGCCGAGCGCAGCCTCCAGGCCGTCCTGCCCACGCCCGACAAGTTCCCGTACACCATTCGACTTGTCAGCGACATCATGGAGTCCAACGGCTCCAGCAGCATGGCCAGCGTCTGCGGCGGCACCCTCGCCCTCATGGACGCCGGTGTGCCGATCCGCCACCCGGTCGCCGGCATCAGCATCGGCATGGTGCATGACGACAATCGCTACAAATTACTCGTTGACATCATGGGCGAGGAAGACCACTTCGGCGATATGGACTTCAAGGTCTCTGGCAGCCAGGTCGGCATCACGGCCGTCCAGCTCGACCTCAAGACCCGCGAGATCAGCCAGGCGCAGATCGTGGAAGTGCTCGAGCTGGCGAAAAAGGCTCGGCTGAAGATTCTCAAGGAGATGCTCAAGGCCCTGCCCGCCCCCCGTGCCGACATCAGCAACTACGCTCCGCGCCTCCTCTCGATCAAGGTACACCAGGACAAGATCGGCAAGATCATCGGCCCCGGCGGCAAGGGCATCAAAGCCCTCGAAGCCAACACCGGCGCCACGATCGACATCCAGGACGACGGCACGGTCTTCATTTCCAGCGTCAACGCCGATTCGGCTCGCGCCGCCTACGAAGCCATCGAGCAGATCTCCGAAGGCGTCAAGCTCGGCAAGATCTATACCGGTCGCGTCACCTCGATCAAGGAATTCGGCGCGTTCATCGAAGTGGCGCCCGGCCTCGACGGCCTCTGCCACATCAGCGAACTCTCCGACGGCTACGTACAGAAAGTCTCCGACGTCTGCAAGATCGGCGACGAGATGCGCGTAAAGGTCATTCTGATCGACGACACCGGCCGCGTGAAGCTCTCGCGCAAGGCCGTCATGATCGAAGAGAAATCAAGCCCGCAGAGCGTGGGCAGCGCGTAAGCGATCACAGAGCCGTGCCGGGCCGGACCGATGATCTCGCGCGACGCGGTAACAATAAGAACCACTCGGACACAAGGCCGACGGACTTCGATCCGTCGGCTTTTTTTTCATCACGCGCTCGTCGACATCAACTGCTGCAAATCAATCTTCTCGCGATCGGTGCGCGGCAGCGCGGGATAAAACGCCCAGATGTCGGGCAGCATGTACGGCGGGAGGTGCGTCTTGCAGAACGCCGCCAGATCCGCCTCCACCAGCGACGCCCCGTCGCGCGGCGCGAGGCACGCTTTGATCCGATTGCCGAACACCGGGTCGGGAATCGGCACGACCGCCGCCTCTTTCACCGCCGGATGCTTCGCGAGCGCCGCTTCGATCTCGCCCGGTTCGATGCGATGGCCGCGCGCCTTGATCATCCGATCGATCCGGCCCTCGAACACCAGCACACCGTCCGCCCGTGCGCGGACGCGATCCCCCGTGCGATAGGCCATGCCGTCGCCCGCCGGCGCGGGGACCAGCCGCTCGGCCGTCTTCATCGCATCGCCGAAGTAACCCGTCGTCACGGTCGGCCCGGCCACCAGAAGCTCGCCCGCTTCACCCGCCGGAACGGGCCGCATCGCGTCATCAACGATCCACACGCGCGTGTCAGTGATCGGGCGGCCGATCGGCACCGGTCCCTCGTCGGCGAGATCGGCCGGCGTGCACGGATGGTATGTACAGACATTTGTCTCCGTCGGGCCGTACAGATTAGTCAGCGTCACGGGCGGCAGGTCGGCCGCCAGCTCCTTCAGCGCCGGCTTGGGCATCACCTCGCCGGCGAAGATCACGTGCCGCAGCGCCGACAGATCGTGCTCGCGCAACTTGCCGCGAAGCTGCATCATGATCAGCGCCGACGGCACGGAGTACCACGTCGTGATCCGCTCGTCGGCAATGTACTTCGCCAACTGGTACGGAAACATCTTCAGCTTCTCGGGCACCGGGACCATCGCCGCGCCGGCTCGAACGGCCGCGAAAATGTCCAACGTGGAAAGGTCAAAGTTGTACGGCGCGTGATTGGCCACGCGGTCTTCGGCCGTCAGTCTGAAGAAATCGACGACCCACTGCGAATAGTGCAGCAGGCTCAACGTCGTGATCTGCACCCCCTTGGGACGCCCCGTCGAGCCGGAGGTGAACAGCAGATTGGCGATGCCCCCCGCCGGCTCGCGCGGAGCCCACGCCGGCGGCGCGGACTGCATCGCGTCGGAGAGTGTCATAACGGAGACACTTTGTGGCGCGCCGCTTGACCGGCCCCCGGCTTCAATCGCTGCGCCGCTTCCAGACGCGCTGCCCGCACCCGTCAGGCTCGTGCAAACCGCCCGCGCGATCCCGCCGATGCCCGCCGCCGGCGGCGCGCTGCCCGTCCAGAGCCGGATCGACGCGTCCTCACAGATCATCGCGCACCGCTCGGCCGGCCATGCCGGATCCAACGGCACGTAACACGCGCCCGTGCGGATCAGCGCGAACATCGTCACGATCGCATCGATGCTCTTGCGAAAGCAGAACGCGACCTGCTCGCCCGGCCCCGCGCCCTGTTCCGCCAGCGTCGACGCCAGCCGACTCGCCGAATCGAGCAAGGCCGCGTACGTCAGCGTTCGGCCCTCGTAGCAGACCGCGGGCTGGTCCCCATGCCGCGAAGCAGCGGATTTCAATAACGTGAAAAGCGTTTGGGTCATCCGATGGGATTATCGCCGAACGGACCTTCGGCGTCAGCGCGACTTCTTGTGCGACTCGATCCAGCCGACCAGGGCCGCGACGGTGCCAATCCGCTCCGGCGTCACCTCGTGATCGGGCAGGTTCACCCCCAGCTTGTCCTCGACGAAGACGAGCAGCTGCATCACGCGCAGGGAGTCCATCCCAGCCTCGAACAGATCCGCTTCATCCCCCGGCCAGCTCTCCGCAGGCGTCGGGATCAGCGTCCCGAACAGGTAGGTTCGCAAGGTCTCGCGCGTGCTCATAGCTCCGAAGATTACGCCGCCACGATGAAGTCGTCAAATGCGGATGCTTGCGCCGGCGCGCAATAAAAAGCCCCGCGAGGATCGCTCGCGGGGCGGGTGAATCATTTGATTCGTCAACGCATCGGTCCGCGGCGTTACGTGCTCTCGCCCGCGCCGGCGCCGGCCAACTCCGGCTCCTTGGGCTTCACCGCGTCCACGCCTTCGAACTTCAGCTTCTTCTTGCCGTCTTCGCCGCTCTCGACGCCGACGACGATTTTTGCCTTGCCGCGGAAGTGACCGCGCAGCAGGCCCTCGCTAAGAGGATCTTCCAACTGCTGCTCGATCGCGCGGCGAAGCGGCCGAGCGCCGAACTTCTCGTCAGTCCCGCGCTCCAGCAGCAGCTCGCGAGCTTCCTCAGTCAGCTCCATCACGAGGCCGTGCTCCTTCAGCCGTTTCGAGACCTTGTTCAGTTCAAGGTCCACGATGCGGACGAGGTCCTTGTGGCCGAGCTTGTGGAAGACAACCACTTCGTCCACGCGGTTCAGGAACTCGGGCCGGAAGTAGTTGTCCAGCTCGCTCTTGAGCGTGTTGCGCATCTTCTCGTACGTGATGTTCTCGTCGCGCTTCTCGAAGCCAAACGTTGTCTGGTGCGTGATCTTGTCGGCCCCGATGTTGCTCGTCATGATCAGCACGGTGTTGCGGAAGTCCACATGCCGGCCGAACGAATCCGTCAGGCGGCCCTCTTCCATGATCTGCAACAGCATGTTGAACACGTCGGGGTGCGCCTTCTCGATCTCATCAAGCAGCACGACGGCGTACGGCCGGCGGCGGATGCGCTCGGTGAGCTGCCCGCCCTCTTCGTAGCCGACGTAGCCCGGCGGCGCGCCGATCAACCGGCTGACGTTGTGCTTCTCCATGTACTCCGACATGTCGATGGTGATGAGCGCCTCTTCCGCACCGAACATGAACTCGGCGAGGCTCTTGGCCAGCAGCGTCTTTCCGACGCCCGACGGGCCGATGAAGATGAAGCTGCCCATTGGCCGATTCGGATCCTTCAAGCCGCTGCGCGAGCGGCGAACGCTTCGCGACACAGCACTGATCGCCTCTTCCTGGCTGATGACGCGCTTGTGCAGCTCGGTCTCCAGCTCCAGCAACCGTTCGGCTTCTTCTTTTTCCAGGCGCTTCAGCGGAACACCGGTCATCTTGCTGACCACTTCGGCGACAACTTCCTCATCGACGATGCCGTCAATCTCGTTTCGCCGCTCGTGCCACTCCTTCTCCATCCGTTCCTTCTCGGCGGCAAGCGTGATGGACTGGTCGCGCAGGTGCGCCGCACGCTCGTAGTCGGCGTTCTTGACGCTCTCGTCCTTTTCGATGTTCAGCCGCTTGATCTCTTCCTCCAGCTTTGTCAGCGATTCGGGCTTGGTCATCGCCTTCAACCGGACGCGCGCTCCGGCCTCGTCGATCACATCGATCGCCTTGTCGGGCAGCACGCGCGAGGGCACATACCGCATTGACAGTTCGACCGCCGCCTCCAGCGCCACGTCCTCGATCTTCACACGATGATGTGCCTCGTACCGGTCGCGCAGGCCGTGCAGAATCTGCAACGTCTCCTCGCGGCTGGGCGGCTCAACGATGATCTGCTGGAACCGGCGCTCCAGCGCGCCGTCCTTTTCGATGTACTTGCGATACTCATCAAGCGTGGTGGCGCCGATGCACTGAATCTCGCCGCGCGACAGCGCCGGCTTCAGCACGTTCGACGCGTCGATCGCGCCCTCGGCCCCGCCCGCGCCGACCAGCGTGTGCAACTCGTCAATGAACAGGATTACATTGCGCGCCCGGCGGACTTCATTCATCACCGCCTTGATGCGCTCTTCAAACTGACCGCGGTACTTCGTGCCCGCGACCATCATCGCCAGGTCCAGCACGACGATGCGCTTGTCCGCCAGGATCTCCGGCACGTCGTTCGAGACGATGCGCTGCGCCAAGCCCTCGACGATCGCCGTCTTGCCGACGCCCGCCTCGCCCAGCAGCACCGGGTTGTTCTTGTATCGCCGGCACAGCACGACCAGCAGGCGCTCGATCTCGCCGGCTCGGCCGATGACCGGGTCCAGCTTGCCGTTCCGCGCCATCTCCGTCAGGTCACGACCGAACGAGTCCAGCGCCGGGGTTCGGCTCTTGCCGCCCTTGCGACCGGTCTCGGGCGCGCCCTGTGGTCCGGATGTCCCGCTCTCTTCGTTTTCCACGCCCGCACCCAGCAGATTGAGAACTTCTTCCCGCACTTCTTCGAGCTTGATGCCGAGGTTCATCAGCACCTGGGCGGCCACGCCGTCCTGCTCCCTAAGCAATCCTAGGAGCAGGTGCTCGGTGCCTACGTAGTTGTGGTTCAAATTTCTTGCTTCTTCGATCGCGTACTCGATGACCTTCTTCGCGCGGGGCGTCTGCGGAAGTTTGCCCATCGTCACCATGTCCGGCCCGCTCTTGACGAGCTTCTCCACTTCCAGCCGGACCTTGCGCAGATCCACTTCGAGATTCTTGAGCACATTGGCCCCGACGCCGCTGCCCTCTTTCACGAGGCCCAGCAGAATGTGCTCCGTCCCGATGTATTCGTGGTTGAACCGCTGCGCTTCCTGATTGGCCAGCGCCATCACCTTGCGTGCACGGTCGGTAAATCGCTCAAACATATCTCTCGGTCCTCTCGGGGTCTGTGCTTCCCGCCAGTTCAGGCAAACCGCTCCGTGGTCAACGAAACAGCCCGCCCCGCCTCTACCCAACCTCCGGTCGGCCTCCTTGAAGGGCCGCGGCTCCTGCTTGGCAATCGGCTTCGCCCAAACGCGCCGTGAGTTCTTGTCCGATTGTAGTAGCCGCGCACGGCGCGTTCAAATGCACGATCCTACCGGACCTGCACAAAACAAGCCGCTT
Organism: uncultured Planctomycetaceae bacterium; assembly: GCA_964592235.1. Taxonomy (GTDB): domain Bacteria; phylum Planctomycetota; class Phycisphaerae; order UBA1845; family UTPLA1; genus PLA3. Next base: position 198,480 of record CAZQCF010000001.1, on the reverse strand, counting down.
CCGAAGGTAGTATCGGATACAACCCCGTGCCTAACCAATTTACCGGCGAATGTTTGTGCGCCGGCGGGCCAGGCAGCCCAGGACCGCGAACAGGCTTAGCGATGCCGTCGCCGGCTCGGGGATGACCTCGAGCGTGAAATGATGACTTCCGGTATTGTCGGCAAAGTAATTGTCGAACATCCCAATGTAGACGTTACCGGCCGATTGCGCCGTCACGATGATGTTCAGGTGGTGATCGTCGGTCAGGCTGACGCGATCCTGCGAGAAGAGCACGCTCTCGCCGGTCAGCGGGTAGGGCGTGCCCGTGTAGTTCGTGCCGTTGCCGTGGTAATCGCGCACCACCGACGGCTGGTTCAGGTTCGAAACAAGTCCCATGTCGAAATTGCTCAAGACGTATTGCCCCCCGCCGACGTAGATACTGCCCGTGCCCTGAATGCGGATCAGGTCACCGGGCTGCACGGAAAGCCCCGTATTGAGAAAAAACGCACGATTGTTATAGGCGTTGTTCGTCGTGCTGGTGAACGTGAAGTTCACAATATCCGCCCGGGCCGCAGGCAGACCAGCCGACGCGGCGGTCAACCATCCTGCCAGGCCAAGCATCCACCGATTCAGATTGCGCGACCGCATGATGATCCTCCCCCTCTTGGTGTGAACCTCTTCCATGTGAAGCCGGCGCGGACCGGCTCCGTTCACCGCGCGCTCGGCGCGCGATGAGATCATTCTGTGTGTTCAGGTTTGATTCGCGCTTCGGCGAACCCCCCGCGCCGCCGCATGCGCTCGGCGGCGCCTCCTCGCGCGGATTCAAAACGCCCGGCGGGCAATCGATCCGCGCGACTGCTCCCAATTCATGCTAGGCCCGTCGCCTCAAGCGAGACAAGGTCCGGTTTCACGCGAGCGAGACAGAATTTCGACAGATTGATGCCACCCAGGATTGGGCGCGGACCGCTGCCGTCCGAGAAACAGTTGAGTCTCTTCTGTGTACGGGCCGGGAGAAGCGATCCCTCAACCGTCACCCTCGCGAATGCGAGCGTGCAGACCGCTCGGTCATTTACTGGATTCCCGCTTTCGCGGGAATGACAATGAAGCGGGTAGAGAGAAATGGAGATGAATTCTAACCACCGACCACGGATGATCGGCCGCCATCCGGACACGCCGGTGCGGTTGCTTCTTGAGCGGCCTGCTCCAGGGCGCAAAGTCGAACCCACAAGGCCTTCACGTCCACGTGCTCGCCGTCGATCTCCAGGGCGCTCTCCAGCGCCACGCGCGCGACGTCGAGGCGGTTTGCACCAAGCGATTGACGCGCCTCCTGAAGCAACGTCGCGAGCGCTCGTGCTCGGCGCCGCATCTCCGCCTGGTGTCGCGCGAAGAGCCCCTGGGCCGCTAGCCAGGATAAACCCGTCAGCAACGTCGCCAGCATGGCCAGCCACGCCGGGATCGCGTCGGGTGCTATCAGCCACGCCGCGATCGCCAGGTTCCCGCACAGCGCATAGAGCAGTGCCAACGTCAGCCCCAGCCACTCACGTCGGCGCAGGATCAACCCCACCCCGGGAACGAGGATGTTCAGTACCCAGGACATGGCCATGTTTCCACGTTACTCGAACGGAATTCGCCGACGGACCTTTTGACGTAACCGCGGCCCCAACCATCTGGAGATTCTGTTTCAGGTAGCCGCGCGGATGATCGGCTCGGACAGCTCTTTCCACGTCGCGTACAGAACGATGGCCAGCGGAATAACGATCACGCCCAACAGCAACCCGACCATGGACCGACCCTGTTTGCTGTTGCGCTGCTGGCCGAGGCTGCGAAAGCCCATGAAGGCTGCGACCCCGCCGCCAAGAACCGACACAGCCGTAAAGAGCAACACCAGCGACGGGCGATATTGGCCCATGCCGGCTTCCGGGTTGTAGGGAATGACCCAGTTGGCGGTGTTGATGCCTTTGAAGATCACGACCGACATCATGAGCAGGCACAGCGTGCAGAACACTGCAACCAGCATCGACGTCGTGGCCTGCGTGTCGTACAACCGGAAATTCGGTAGCTTCATGGCTGTGAATCCGTCAGCGATTGGAAATCGTGCGGCGGGCAGGCGACTTTGCGACTGCGAACACCCCGCCGCCGGAAGCATGATCTTAACCCGGCCCCCATCGCCTGACAAAGCCCCGGCCGACCCCGGCGGCGCCCCTGTCGCCCAGGTGGCCCGGCGCTACAATATCGGCGATTTCAGCCTGTCGGCCGGTTGAATTGGGAACTTCTCCTCCTCTCACTAAGGACTTCGACTGTGACGCGAACCGATTTTCCACCGCCCACCGAACCCGTGATTCGGGTCATGATGATGCCGCGCGACACCAACGCCCACGGCACCATCTTCGGCGGCGTCATACTTAGCTATCTCGACCAGGCCGGCGCGATCGAGGCACGCAAGCTGGGCTCCCGGCACAAGGTCGTGACCGTCGCCATGGACACCGTGGAGTTCAAGCAGCCGGTCTTCGTCGGCGACGTGTTGAGCTTCTACACCGAGCCGGCTCACGTCGGGCGCACGTCGGCGCGGATCCAGGTGCGCGTCGAAGCTGACCGCTTTGAGACCCCCGGTACGCGCGTCCCAGTCACCTCGGCGAACATCACCTATGTCGCGGTTGGCAGCGACGGCAAACCGGTGCCCATTCGGCCATGACCCGTGCGATCTCCCTTTCCTGCTTCGCCAGGAATGAGGTGACCGGGCTCACGGCTCACGACCCAAGGCTCAACCCTTACGGCATCGCCGCCTTGGCCGGTTGCGGCGCGAGGCCGTCGGCCGACGGAGGCGTCGGTTCCTGCGAGATGCGGCTGAATCCGCTGCGCGACTCAATGTGCTTAACGTCGAACCAACTCCAGCGCATGGCCGCCGCCCGGCTTGAGAGCAGGGCGAAGTAGCCGGTCTGGCGCAGATCCGTCTCGTAGCGCGTTTCATCAACCGGCGTGTGTTCCAGCAGTTCAACGACAAACTTCTTCTTCAGCTTCGGGACGGACACAACCGTCACCTTCGGCTCCGGAATCAGCGCCGGCTGGGTCGCGGCGGCCGCCATGCCCGGCCCGTCGGTCGCGGTCGCCGGCACGGGTCGCCAGCCCTCCTGCGTCATGGCGAAGACGGCGTCGATGAACTCCTGCGAGCTGCCCACGCCGACCACGTTCCAGGGCTCCAGCATCGGCTTGCCCTCGCGCAGGGCCGACATCATCCGCTGCTGGTCGATCCGCGTCATCCGCGCAAACGGTCCGACATCGGTCGTCGGCTTGTCATTGACCGACGCGGGGGTCAGCTTGTCCGGAAAGTGGCTCGCCGCGGCCTGCAAGCCAATCCGCAGCGACGCCGCGTACAACTGCTGGGCGGTCGGCTCCATCTCGTCAAATGCTTTCTGCATCTGCACGTCCCGCTCAACCTGCGACAACACGTCGTTCATCGCGCTCGGAACCTCGGCCTCTTTCGCCTCAATCACGCGGAACAAGCCAATCCGCTCCACGGCCGGGACAAACTTGCCGTCGGCAAAGGCAAAGGTCGTCGCCGTCAGCGGCGCGTCGGGCGCCTGGTAAAGTTGGAGCGAGAGCACCAGTTCCGAGCCGGCCTCGTGCTTGTGAAAGAGTGGAACACGAAACGCATAATCGCGAATCGTCAGGCCGCTCTGCCCTTCGCCGCCCAGCACGAGGTTGCGCAAGTCCGAATCGTTGCGAAGGTCCTCGGCCGACATCAGCGGCGTTTCGACGTAGGTCAGCTTGATGTTTGATTCCCGCTCGACCTGCGCCACGAGATTCTTCATGTAATCCGGAGCATCCACACCCGTGGGAATCGGCTTGTAACCCGTCTGCGGATCGGTGCGGACGCCCTGCCACGGACGGCTCATCAAGGATGCCAGCTTGCGAATCGACTGTTCGGCGGCCTGCTGTGCCGAGCGTGCCCTCACATCGCGTTCCACGTCCGGCCGCGCCTCGCTGAAAGTCTTCTCGGTCGTCACGCGCTTCGGCTCGGGCGGCGGTGCCCCCTCCGGCTGGGTCGTTGCGATCGGCGGAACGTCATACGTTACTTTCTGGTACTTCGCGCGATTACTTTTCCAATAGGCGGTCAGCTCATCGAGGCTGGGGGTCATCTGGCCCGATAGCGTGTTGACATGAGCAACGACGTATTGCAGCTTGACGCGCCGCGGGTACTTGTAGCCGTAGCCCGTGGGGCTGTCGCCCGCGAGGTAGTCCTTGTTCTTCTCGAACTGCTCGGCCAATTCCTCGGCGGTAACAGGGATGGTGTCCTTGAAGAAAAGCTGGGCGTCGAGCGTCGCGAGGCGCACCTTGACCTTGTCTTCAGTCTCATGCACCCAGTGGCGTACCTCCGGCTCGGACGGCACCGACGCCATGTGAACGTTGCCCGCATGCTTACGAATCATGATGTGATTGCGCACCGCGCGGCGCAGCACCGGAGGCGTGATGTCCTTTTGGGTGCGCAGGAGATCGAAGATATTCTGCGTGATGTTGCGCTGCGTCAGACTTTGCTGGACAGCGTTGATCTCATCCTCCACCTCCGAATCAGCGACCACGACGCCGGCGCGCTCCGCCTCTTTCAGCAGGACGTACCAGTGCTCGACGCTCATCTTCCCATCGGCGTCGTAGCGCCATTGGGCACCGAGGGCTTCCAGAACGGAGATGTCGCTTTGCGCCGGAAGCAGATCGAGATTGGAAATTGTTTCGCCAAACGCCCGCGCGACCGGGACCGCCGTGTCTTTGGGCGAGAGCAACTGAAACATGGCCTCGCTACCGAGGAAAGCCAGCATGGCGAGCAAGACGACGCCGACCATGATCTTCTTGGTGTGCGCGCGAAACCACTTCATCATGAGGTGCAACTCCTTAAGCCGCCGTTAGTTGGCAGGAAAACGGCAAAGCATGACAGCATAACCGAACGGCAGGCCCGTTCAAGCCGGCCCCACGATTAGAAAAAATGAACCCAACGAGAGGCGTCCGGTAAAAATGCCAAGACCCGCGGGGGATCGCGGGTCTTGACTCGTGGAGTGGGTAGTCCTTCTCCAGTGCGGAGAAGCACGTTTACTTTGCTCCATTTCGAGGCCCTTTGCAATGGGGGGTTGTCCCCATTTATCGGCCTGGAGTGTCATGTTCTGACGCTAAAGGCTTTCAAGAGCGCACTTCAACGCGCGTTTGCCGCACGACCACGAGATCAAACAGGAACTCAATGTCGCCGGGGAGCAATCGCACGCAGCCCATCGACATCTCCTGACCGATGCTTTCGGCGTCCACCGTCCCGTGGATGCCGAAGCCGCGCTTGCCGACTGCATCACCGGAAAGGCCTTCCAGCGCGATCCATCGGTTGCCGATCGGGTTTTCAGGATCGCCGGCCGAGTAGTGGCGGTTGGTGACGGGATCGGTCCAGTCGGGATTCTTCAACTTGTCGCGCACGAGCCAGTCGCCCGTCGGCGTCGAGCCGTCGGCGCCGAGGCCGACGCGGATCGACCGCACGAGCGTGTCGCCCAGCATCACGTCCATTCGAAAGCTGCTCTTGTGAACGACGGCGTGAAACGGACCGCGAATGTACTTGAGGCGCTGCCCCACCTGGAGCAGATCGGGCTGGGTGATGCCGTTGATGCGCGCGATGACATCCTCGGAGATGCGATTCCGTACGGCGAGGGCGTTGAGCGTGTCGCCGGGTTCGACCACATGCACGCCGGTCAGCGGGTCGCCGATGTTGGTGGCGCGCGAGAAGAGCAGCACGTCGGCGATGCGGCCCAGCTCGGCCCGGGCAAACTCGCCGTCCGCCTCCGACAATCCGTTTTTCAGCGCAAGACTTAGCAGTCCGCGTGCGCCGAGCAGATCGCCCTTGGCCATGACGGCACGGGCGCGCTCCATCTCGGCCGCGCCGGGCGAATCGGGCAGGTGAACCGTGACGCCGCCGTCGCGGCTCTCGCTGATCGAGAGCGGGCGATTGGCCCAGGCGGCCGACGACGCGGCACGAGCGTCCTGCGAATCGGCGCCGCTTCCAGCCACGGGCTTTTCTTCACCGGGAGTGGGAATCTGACCATTGGAGACAAGCGAGCCGGAGTTCAATGGCGCAGGCTGCGCGGGTCGTGTCGCGCGGAGGGAGACCAGATGCGAAGCGCGGTCGGAATCGGAATCCCCGGCTGCGGCATCCTGCCCTTGCGCGACTTGCTCGGCCGGGTTGGGTCCCGAATTCGTGGCGCGCCAGGCGTACAGGCCCCAGATGCTGGCGGCGACAACGACGGCGGCGGCGACGGGCCAGAAATTGGTTCGATTGCGAGATGCGAATGGCACGGTGAACACTCCCACGAGCGAAGAGAAAGTTGAAAACGTGGCGACTGCGACGAGCGGTAGACTAGCCGATGCAGCCGCGGGATCAATGGACCGCCGGAGTGGATACGCGGAGGGCTGTGAAAAGTTCGGAGGGATCCAGTGTTTGCAAGTGAAGCAATGGAGCTATGGAGCTATGGAGACTGCGCCGGATTGGATCGATTCGAAGTTGGCTGCGAAGTCGTTTGGGTTGTAGGCGACCTTAACTCTCGCAATGACTCGGGGGTCCAGAATTGCTCTGTGTCTGGATCGAACACCAATTGATCCGCATTCTCTCGCAACCAGGCGACTTCGCGCCCTGCACCAAAACCATCCCATGTCGCTTCGGGAATGCATATGCGCATAGCGTTCTTCGCCCCGGGAGCGGCTTCAGGAATGTTGAGCAGGGAGACTAATGCGTAGATAGCCATTCGATCGCCGGACCGCAATTGAGTCCCGATCTCTGAACTGATCTTGCCCCAAGGTCGCGTCCTCGCATATCGATCATTCTCATTCAGGCAATTAACGAAATACGCGGTCAATGCGAGGCAAGCGAGTAGTACCAGAAGCACTGTAAGGTTTGAGATTCTGCGATCGAGGAAGCTCGATCCCTTGCTGTCGTCCACTACTGCACCCATCACATGCCCATCAACCCATCGCGCGAATTCACCAATGATGTTACGCGCGCGGGATCCGGCGGATTTCTCCAATCGCCGTCTTTTTTCAGATAGCTGCCGACGATGACCGCGTGGGCGTGCGGGGCGAACGCGTCCAGATTGTCCGGCGTCACGCCCGAGCCGACCAGCACGGGCACGCCGACCGCTTTCCGTACGGCGGCGACTTCGGCCGGGTCGGCCTGTCGCCCGGTGGCCGTGCCGGTGACGATGAGGCCGTCGGCCCCGAAGAATTCCGCGGCGCGGGCCGTTTCGGCGAGATCGACATCCGCCGTGATGGCATGGGCCGAGTGCTTCTTCTTGATGTCGGTGAGGATGGCGATGTCGGTCGCGCCGATCGCGCGGCGAAACCGCAGCAGCGGTCCCGCATCGGCCTGGGCCATCAACCCCTCGTCGGCCACGTGCGCGAAGACAAACCCCTCGGCGCGGATGAACTGACACCCGGCTGCCTGCGCCACCGCCAGCGCCGCCTGATTCGCACCGGCCAGCACTTGCACACCGAGAGGCAGTTTCGTCGCCGCGCGAACTGTGGCGCAGACGGTCGTCATGCCCGCGACGATCTCCGGGCCGACGGCGCGGTTGAGATAGGGCACATCGTGCATGTTCTCCAGCAGGATGGCGTCGATGCCGGCATCGGTGAGCAGCTTTGCCTCCTCCACGGCCTGCGCCGCGAGTTGCGCGACGGATTTTTCGCTCCGCGGCGAGCCGGGCAACGCGCCAACGTGGATCATCGCGATCAGCGCGGGGCGGCGCGGAGTGAGGAAGGTCAAGGCCGGATGCATCGTCGAAGGTGTCGCCATTATGGCATCAGCACCGAGAGAAATGCCGCGATGTCGCCGCCATTCCGTGTGAAATCACCGTTCACGTCAGCCTGCGCCGCCGGGCACGTGGGATATTGCGCCGCGTACTCCGCCGGGGCCAGCAGGGCCAGCACCAGGGCGGGGACATCGTCAAGATCGGCGATTCCGTCGCAGTTCACGTCACCGGGGCGATGCGGCACGAGCAGGTTCCACGTACGCGACTCGGTCAGCCACGTCTGCCGCGCGGTTTCGTTCCGCACGAGCGTCGTCGTGTCCTGCACGATCACCTGCAGCGTGTGCGCCCCGGCCGACAGCGGCACGGTTGTCAGGTCCAACGTCTCGTCGGTCGCACCGGCCAGCACGTTGCCGTCCAGCTTCCACGTGATCGCCAGCGGGTTGCCGACGGGATCGACGGGATCGACAAACACCGTCTCGCTTCCGCTCAGCGAGCCGCCCGTCGGCGTCGCGTCGTCGATCGGCCGCACGAGCTTGTAAATCTCGATGATCAGGGCCTCGACCGAAGGATGATTGAACGGCCGACCCAGCGCCCGCATCTTGGAATTGTTCGACGGGCGGTAGATTCCGGTGACGCTGTACATACCGCCCTCGAAGGTGTCGCACAGGCCGTCGAAGGCGGGGTTGTTCGTGCCGAGCCAGGCGGCCCACTTGGTGCCGGCGGAGGCCATCGCGGCGGCGTTGAGTTTGGACACATTGATGGCACTTGGCTCGGCGCCGGTGTAGTTGGCCGGGCCGCCGTAGGTGTATTCGTCGGCGAGGTTGCCAAGGCTGTGGCCGAACTCGTGGATGGCGATCTCCGGCGCGGCGCTGTTGCCGCCGGAGGAGGTGGCGAGGTCCGACGACGTGTAGCCCGCGCCGCCGTACTTAGTGGAGTTCGCGAGCGCGAGGACCAGATCGACATCGGGCGCGGCCGACGCGGCGTTGTAGGCCTTGTTCACGTTGACGCAGAGGAGCCGCTCCGTGCCGCCGCACCAGAAGGCCATGTCGAGGGCGGTGTTCTTGAGGATTCCCTGCGTCGGGTCATTATCGACGCCCGACTCAATGGAGAAGACCTCGACCTCGTGAATGAGAAACAGCGGGGCGTACATCGCGAAGGGCTGTTGCGCGAACATCGTGGACATCGCGAAGGCCGCGTTTGCATGAAACGTGCCCTGCTGCGCCGCGGTGTAGCCGTCGCCGACGATGACGATGTCGATGCGGTTGTCGGGCCCACCGCGCAGTTCGGGCGAGCCGGGCTTGATGGCCCAGTCGGGCTTGTTGAAGGGCAGCTCGAGCATGCCGCCGGCGAGGTTGCCGTGCTCATCGAGAGCATCGTAGTAGATGATCTCGGTCTGCGGCCGTGGCGGATCGCCGGCGCGCAGCGTTGCAGGAAGCACGACCGCCCCAATAGCTGTGCACAGGCAGAAGAGCTGTCGGTAGTGCATTGGAGTGATCCTGGCTCGCACTTCTTCCCTCAATTCGGAGCGCAACGTGCTCATCATTGTAACAAATCGACGGCCGAGATTCCCGCCGGGCAATCAGCTTCGCGCGGACGATTCCGCCGCCGGCGATTCCGGCGCGGGGCGGAGCGATGATTCCAGCGGCGACAGGTTCAGGGCCGGCGCGTCGGCCCGGGCCGCCCCCAGCTCGCGCAGCTTTGCAGCGGACGGAAGCGTGCGAGAGGACCAACTGCCGACGGCCTTGTTGTAGGCGTCGGTCGCCCCCTCGAGGCCGCGGCGGATTTTTTCCAGGTGATCGACAAATGTAATAAGCCGGTCGTACAACTCGCGGCCGGCGTCGGCGATGCGCTGGGCATTCTCGGCGACGCGCTGCTGCTGCCAGCCGTGGCGCACCGCGAGCAGGAGCGCGATGAGCGTGCTGGGGCTGGTGAGGACGACCTTTTGATCGACGCCGTCGATGAGCAGTTCTGGGTCGTGCTCGAGTGCGGCGGAGAAGAACGCCTCGCCGGGGATGAACATGACAACGAATTCAATCGTGCCGGAGATGCCGGCGGCGTAGTCCTTCGCGGCGAGAGCCTTGAGCGTACCACGGACGGTGGCCGCGTATTCCTCCATGTGTCGCTTTCGCTCGGCGTCGTCCGTCGCGGCGACGGCATCGAGGTAAGCCGACGTGTTCACCTTCGAGTCGATGGCGATGACACGGTTGTTCGGCAGGCGCACGATCAGGTCGGGCCGCTGGCCGCCGGCGGTGGTCGCCTGCACTTCGAAGTCGCAGTGTGGCGATAACCCGGTGATTTCGACGATGCGCTGGAGCGTGATCTCGCCCCATTTGCCCTTCGCGCCGGGCTGCCGCAGCGCGGCGACGAGTTCCTGCGCCTCTTTGCCGAGCTTCTGGCTGCTCTGATCCAGCGTGGTCAGTTTCTCGGATAACCCGCCGTAGGCCTCCTGCCGTGCTTTCTCCAGCAATTTGATCTGCTCTTCGTACCGGAGCAACTGTTCGCGAAGCGGTTTGAGCCTTTCGCCGGCCAGTGTGACGAATTGTTCGTTGTTTGATTTCAGCGCCTGTGCGGCAAGATGGCCGAACGTCTCGCGCAGTTTTTTATCCATCTCTTCGATCTGGCGGCGCTGTTCGGCGAAGAACTCGCGCGCGGATTCGAGCTTCGTCTGCGCCTGCGTCGCCGCGTCGCGCTGTTGCTCGGCGACGGCGCGCGCATCGGCCAGCTCGCGTTTCAGTTCCGATTCGCGGGCGGCGGTTTGTGCCCGCAGTTCATTCAACGTCGCGTTCAGCGCGGCGGCCTCGGCCCCCGGCGTCGCGCGGAGGAATCGCCGTGCGGCCAGCGCGCCGAGCGCGGCACCAACGATGAAGCCAATAAGCAAGAGGGCCCAGTCCGGCATGATGACAGTTTACGCGGAATCGCCGGCGGCGGCATGACGTTGTGATTTTTCAAGGGAGCGGCGAGTCGATGGTGCGTCGAGGACGCACCCTACGGGCTCCTCTCCCTTTCAGCGAGACAGTGTCTTCAGCCGAGTTTCGATTTCAACCACGCCGTCGCGGCCGAGACCGCTTCACTGATCTTGTCGGCGTCCGGGCCGCCGCCCTGGGCGAGGTCAGGCTTGCCGCCGCCCTTGCCGCCGACGAGCGGCGCGATCTCCTTGATGAGATCGCCGGCCTTGATGCCGCGCGCGACCACGTCAGCCGTCATCGCCGCCAGCAGCACGGCCTTGCCTTCGTTCTCGGCGGCCAGCAGGATCGCGGCGCTGCCCGCGCGCGAGCGGAGCGAATCGCAGGCCCCGCGAAGCTGCTCGACGCCGGCGCTGCCCAGTTCGCCGCAGATGAGTGCCACGTCGTTGACACGTGTCGCGGCAGCGAGCAGTTCGTCGGCCCGGGCGATCGTGTCGGCCGCGCCGGCCTTGGATTGCTCCTTCTTCTGTTTCTTCGCGAGTTCCTGCAACTCGGCGAGGCGGGCGCGCAGGCGATGGCGGGCCAGCACGGGCAATTCCGTCGTCGTGAATCGCGCGTTCAAATCGGTCACGAGCTGTTCCGCTGTCGGGGGCGGCGCTTGCGTTTGAGCGGCCGCGCGGGCTGAAGCCCGCGGCTCGTTGCGTGCAATTGCCAGCGCTGCGTCGATCTCGCGCGAAAGCTGCTCGGCCGCCTGCTGCGCCGCGACGGCCTTCTCGCCCGTCACGCCGACCACGCGGCGGATGCCCTTGGCAACGGCCGACTCCTCGACGAGCACGAACGCGCGCTCGGCCCGGGAGCCGTTGGGAAGTTGCGCGATCTCGCCGGTGCGCTTGACGTGCGTGCCGCCGCAGAACTCGACGGAGTACTTTCGCCATTCCGGATTTTCCGGAGAGCCGAGGAGCGAGTCGCTGCCGGACCATTCGCCGCTGTCGCGGGCGCGCTGTGCGTCTTCGTCGGTGACGGGCACGCCGATGGAGACGACGCGGACCTTCTCGGGGTACTTCTCGCCGAAAACGGCGCGGAGGCCGTTGATCTTCATCGCGGATTTCTGATCGACCGGCACGTTGTCATTGGTGAAGACCGGCAGGTCGCGCGAGATCTGCTCGTTCGTCAGCTTCTCAATGCGCTCAAGCTCGTCCTCGGTGATGGCCGCGTGATGCGACAGGTCGAACCGCGTCTTGTCAGGATCGACGAGCGAGCCTTTCTGCTGCACGTGATCGCCCAGTACCTCGCGCAGCGCCCAGTTCATCAGGTGCGTGGCGGTGTGATTCTTTTTCGTCTGTTGCCGACATCGGTCAACATGAATAGTAACGGGTTCTCCAATGCCGAATCCACCCCTCTTTACTTCACCAATATGTAATACCGAATTGCCAATGCGAATCGTATTCTGAACGGCGAACCAATCTTCCTTTTCACTGCCGGCGGTAATGATGCCGCGATCTCCAACTTGTCCGCCTTGCTCTCCATAGAAGCACGTTTGATCCAGAACGATCGCGCCAATAGCGCCAGAATAAAGAGCGCCGTCGCCTTGAATGAGCGACACAGATTGATCCTCTTCAATTCGAATTAGGTGTGTGGCCATTGCCTCCATTGTGTCCGTCGAGAACTTCGCGGAGTCACTTGTGATCGGAAGCTTTGAAGCAACTTCTGCGGGCAAGTTGACAAAAGAGAAGGCGCCGGCCTTGCCGGATTGCCTTGCGAGTGCCCTCGCCTCCTCCATCAACCGCTCATACTCGCCGATGTTGACTTTCATGCCGCGCTCTTCGGCCATGAGCTCTGTCAGGTCGATGGGGAAGCCGTAGGTGTCGTGGAGTTTGAAGGCGTCTTCACCGCTGATGCGGCCGTGGTGGTGTTGCTCGGCGTACTTGGCCGCTTCGTCGAACAGGGCGATGCCGCGGTCGAGCGTCTTGATGAACGACGCTTCTTCGTCGCGGATGATGGCCGCGACGTGTTCGACGTTCTTGCCGCCGTGGGCGCTGCGCAGTTCGGGGAAGGCCTCGCCCATCGCGTCGGCGACGGCGGGGACGAGCTCGCACAGGAACGGTTTGTGTGTGCCGAGATACTGTCGCCCGTAGCGCACCGCGCGGCGAAGGATGCGCCGCAGGACATACCCGCGGCCCTCGTTGCTCGGCGACGCGCCGTCGGTGATGGCGAAGGTGAGCGTGCGCAGGTGATCGGCGACAACGCGATAGGCCACGTCGCGCAGGACGTCGGCGTTGCTCGGCGCTCCCTTACGGTCGCGGCTCGGATCAATCGCGCGGCTCGGATCGGGCGCGCTTTCGAGCAGGCCCGTGTACTTCGCCGCGCCGGTCACGCGCTGGATGGCGGCGAAGATCGGCGTGAAGACGTCGGTGTCGTAGTTGCTCACCTGTCCGAGCCGGCCGGTCGCGACGCCGCGGATGACCGAGCAGATGCGCTCGAAGCCCATGCCGGTGTCGACGTGCTTGGCGGGCAGGGGCGAGAGCTTTCCGTCGGGCCCGCGATTGAACTGAATAAAGACAAGATTCCAGATTTCCATCACGCGCGCGTCGCCGGCGTTGACCAGCTTGCCGCCGCTCTTGTCGGGCGTGAGGTCGATATGGATCTCGCTGCACGGGCCGCAGGGGCCGGTGTCCCCCATCTCCCAGAAGTTGTCCTTCTTGTTGCCGGGGTGGACGCGCTCGGGGGGGAGAATCTTCCGCCACAAATCGCGGGCTTCGGTGTCCGGCTCCAGACCCTCGCCCGCATCACCCTCGAAGTACGTGGCGTGCAGGCGCTGCGGGTCGATTCCCCAGACATTTGTCAACAAATCCCACGCCCACTCGATCGCTTCCTTCTTGAAGTAATCGCCGAACGACCAATTGCCGAGCATCTCGAAGAAGGTGTGGTGGTAGGTGTCGTGGCCAACGTCGTCGAGATCGTTGTGCTTGCCGCCGGCGCGGATGCACTTCTGGGTGTTGGCGGCGCGGGTGGCCATGCCGGGCGTCGCGCCGGGCCATTTGTCGACGTCCGGGGCGCGCTGGCCGAGGAAGATCGGCTTGAACTGGTTCATGCCGGCGTTGGTGAACATCAGCGTCGGGTCGTCATGAGGGACGACCGGGCTGCTGGGGACGAAAGTATGGCCGCAGCGCCGGACGAAATACTCAATGAATTCGCGGCGAATCTGGGCGGCGGATCGGGGTGTGTTCATCCCGATATGGTAAGAGCGGATGCGAAACCGGTGAAGCGGACCCGCCCGAATCAGCCGCAGGCCGCGACGGCGTGCTCGGCAGTCGTCACGCGATTGCGACCCGCCTGTTTGGAGGCGTAGAGCGCTTCGTCGGCCCGGTGCAGAATGTCGTCCACGGCCTCGCGCCCTTCGCGCTGGGCGACGCCGAGGCTGACGGTCACATTGAGTTTCGCGCCGCCGATGCCAAAGACGGCGTCGGCAATTTCGGATCGAATCTTCTCGGCACAGGCCAGCGCGCCTTCGATGGGCGTGAACGGGCAGATGATGAGAAACTCCTCGCCGCCGATCCGGCAGACGACATCCGTAACGCGAACGCATCGCTGGACGATCTCGGTCACATTTCGAAGCACGTAATCCCCGGCAGCGTGGCCGTGCCGATCGTTGAACTTCTTGAAATGGTCGATATCCAGCAGGATGCAACTGAACGACTGACCGTAGCGATCGCCGGCGTGGGTCAGCGCTTTGAGCCGGGTCATGGCTTCGCGCCGGTTGTAGGCGCCGGTCAGCTCGTCCGTCACGGCCATGACCTGAAGCTTCTTGTTGGCCTCGGCGAGCTTCTCGTTTGCAATCGTCATCTCGGCGCCAAGGCGGCAGATTTCAAGCTGGCGCCGGGCGATGCCCTGGTCCAGGCTGACCATTCGATCCGCGGAGCGCATCCACGCAAGAAGGGTCTGCTTGTCGACGGGCTTGGCGATGAAGCCGTCGGCCCCGGCGTCAAACGCCTGAATGAGCGTCTGGGAGTCCGACTGCGCGGTCAGCACAATCACGTAGGCGAAGCCAATGCCTTCGTGGGACCGGAGCGTGCGGCAGAAGTCCAGGCCGTTCAGCCCGGGCATGTTCAGATCGGTGAGAACGATCTTCGGTTCGTCGTTGAACATCCGCGCCATGGCCTCGTCGGTCGTGGTCGCGCGAAAGACTTCGTAACCTTGTGTGGAAAGATAGCGATCGACCAGATCGAGCGCGGCAACATCGTCATCGACCATCAGAACCCGCGTACCCACCGAGCCACCCTCCTCCTCTAGTCCGAAGTTGCGCGCGCTTTGGCGCACAAGTCGGCTAGTCGATTCAACGAAGCCTGCATATCGGCTTCGCTCCCCCGCGATTTCACAATTGATTCAAGCACCTTTGCGGCGTCGGTGATCTGCGGAAATCCGTAGCCACCCGCCGATCCCTTGAGCTGGTGCGACAGCCTCGCCATCGCGAGATAGTCGCGCTCCGCGAGCGCAGCCCGCAACGCGGTGACGCGCTTCGGCAGTTCCTGGACAAACAGCTCGACCAGATCGCGAAGATCCAGATCGGATTCCAACTCGCTCACGAGAAGGTCGGATCGTGTCTGGGTCATGCCTTTTCACTCCCGTCGGCAAGCGTGCCACGCGCGCCGTCAACCGAAACCGATGCGCCGAAGCGCCGGGTGCCATGTTCTGACCATATCGTCGATTCGGGCTGAACGAATCAGTAACAGAGGGTGGCGCAAAACGGCGGTTTGACAGGTCCGCATAGCGTTCGTAAAAACGAGCGGTATGTGGTGGAAGGCGCTGGTGGTTATAGGGATGCTGGCAGGCGGTGGTGTGTCGCTGGGCACAGCGATGGTAACACGATCGCGCCGGGCGCATTATCGGGCAGCGATTCAGACCTGGCGGGCCGCGATGCCGGATCGTCGTGCCGAAGTGCTGGAACCGTTCACAACCGGGCCGGATCGGGCGGCGGCGTGGTTTCTGCTCGGCGCGGACATGCTGCGAGCCGGCAAGATGACGGACGCCGCGCGAGCATTCGGCATGGCTCATCATGCCGACTGGGAGCTGGAGTCGGCCGCCCTGCTGACATTTGCCTGTCTCAAGTCGCGCGACGACGGCGGCGAGGTGTTTCTGCAACACCTGTCAACGACCTGGATCGAAATGAGGCAACCGGGGCTGGGCACGCGCGCAGCCGAGCGACTCGTGCTGGACGGCCTGGCGGAGGACGGCGAAGAACCGAAGCGCTTAACCGCGCTGGGGCAAATCGCGTGGCGCGTCGGACCGCCGGGGACGCGGGAGGCGTTAAAGCGGATCGCATCGGGCGACGCGGTAGCAGCGCGCTGGGCGGCAGATTTCATCGCGACTTGAGTTGCCTGATTCGCTTCATTCACGCATCGACTTGATCGGAGCCGGTGCGTGTCGCCCCGGTGAAACGGAGGCTAACGCCCGTTCACCGGCTCGACCCGAGCCGGCTTTGAATGGCGAGATTAAAACGCCGGCGGCTACGGAATCAGTGCGGCGATGAAGTGCGGGATGTCCTGCCCGTCGGCGAACGTATCTCCGTTGAAGTCGGCGTTGGCGATCGGGCAATCGGGGTGCGCCGCGCCGTACGCAACCGGATCAATCAGCGCCTGCACGAACGGGCCGACGTCGTCGAGCGTCACGGTGCAACTGCAATTGAGATCGCCCTTCGTCTCGCGCGGAGCAAGCGCCACGTACACACCGCTGCCCCATTCGATCTGATCGTTGTCAGGCGGAGCAAGCCCGGCGTTGAAGATCACGTCGCCGCATTCGTTGATCGAGACGCCGCCGCCAAAGACGGGATCGGACGCGTTGTTCTGATCGACGCGCGCAGGGCCAAGGTCCGACGGCAGAATATCATGCTCGCGCACCACGCGCCGCAGCGTCGTGCCGTCGCCGACCCAGATTGCCCGGAAGCCGCCCTCAAACGCGCGAAACGCGACCCAGCCCTGCTCATTCACCGCCGGCGCGAAGAACTCGATGTTCGTCGCGGCGCTGGTCGCCGTGTGCGCAATCTCGATCGTCGTCGCGCCGTCGGAGAGATACACGCCGCGCCCGCCGGCGAACAGGTTGGCGATGAACGCCACGCGGCCGTCATTCGTTAACGCGACGGAATTGTCGAACGCCGAAAACGGCGAAGCCGGATTGGAATCGCGATCCTCGGCGATCAGGACGCTCGTCGAATCCGCATTGAAGATGCGAATCTGATCGGGCTGGGAGTTCCCGACCTGACCCGGCGGGCCGAGCCGCAGCTTGCCGGCGATCTGCCGGTTGTTGTTGAATGCCGGGGTAAACACAAACGAGTACGGGCTTTCCGGCAACACGCCGTTGTCGGCTGCGTGCAGCGCGGCCGAGGGCGCGGGCGTCGGCGTGTACGAATACCATGCCTGCCCCGTGCCGGAAAACGTCACGCGATAGCCGATCTGATTCGCGTCGTTCAGCGTCGGGCTGGACCAGTTGCTCGCCCCGATCGGCAGCGTCGTCTGGCGCACGGCCGTCATGGTCGAATGCGTGTACACCCAGAGGCCGTTTTGCGCGGAGAAGGTCTGCTCCCAGGCGACGCGCTCGTTGTTGTTCAGCGTCGCGCCGCTGACAAAGGCGTCGTCAGCCGCCATGTGGACGATGCTTCCCGAGCCGTTTCCGCCGAACCAGATGCCCTTCTTGAGTTCGTTCGGCGGCGGGAGGACGGAGAGGTGGAACGCGACGCGCCCGGCGTCGCTGATCTGCGGCGTGTTGTTGGCGAAGAAGGCGCCATTGGGCAGGTTGAACGCGCCGGAGAAATTCGCGCGAGCCTGCAACTGATATTGCGTGTAGACCGGCACGCCGCCGCGCACAATCGGCGCGAACGACGCCGCGAGCAGGCCGGCGAACAGACCGGCGCGTAATGCCCTCGCGGTGGTTTCTTCGGCGAATCGACCGTGCATGGCAATCCCCTTCTGGGCGGGTCAACCTTCGCATAATGTACCATGAATCGAGCCGCCGATTCAACTCGGGCGAGGTCCGCTCGCGCCGGGAAACGCGGCCGATCCATTCGGATTCTCGCATGACCCGGGCCGACGATTCGCAACCGTTTGCCATCCTCGCGCACGGCCGTTTCGCGCCGCAGCGGTTGCACCTTGCGCTCGAACCCACGCCGCGCGAGTCGACGCCCGAGATCGACGCCGCCATCACCGCGACGTGGGACGAGCAGCTTCGCGCCGCGAAAGCCGCCGGACGCATGATGTTCAACGGCGACATGCTTCGCTACATCGCGCACGAGCAGACCAATTCGCCTGACGGCGACGCTCTCACGCTGCGCGTCGGCCCGACCAACTACCGCGACTTTGTCGGCACCAATCTCTTCAATCGCCACCGCGTCGATGAGTTCGGCTGGCATCGTTTCTCCAACCCCATCGGCACGACCGCTACCATTATCACGACCGACGGCTACATCTGCTACGGCCGCCGATCGCCGTGCGTGTCGTACCACGCCAACCACGTTCACACCTTCGGCGGCGCGCTGGAGGCGGGCGACGCCGGGCCGGACGGCCGCGTGGATGCGTTCGCGTCGGTGCTGCGTGAGTTGCGCGAGGAATTGGCGTTAGAGCGCTCGGACATCCGCGAGATCGTTTGCGCCGGGCTGATCCGCGATCGAGAGATTCATCAGCCCGAGATGCTGTTCGAAGCGCGGGTTGCGCTGACGGCCGACGAACTGACGGATCGGTGGCAGACCGCCGAATCGCGCGACGAGCACGAGGCCATCGTGCGCCTGCGCGACGAGGCGGGCGCGATTGCGCCGTTCCTGGCGACCTGCGGGCCGATCGCCCCGGTGGCGGTGGGGGCGTTGATGTTGTACGGTCGCGGCCGAAAGTGGATCGCCGTATCCTAGCGCCGAGCGCGAGTCGCAGATTCGCCGTGGCGAACGAGTGGGCACCGGAATGGTCGGAATGGTGAGTAGCGAATGGCGAAACCCGCCTGTCGGCCGACAACGTGTTCGACGTAGAATTTCGCTATTCGTAATTCGCCCTTCGCCGTTCCTGTTTGGCTGGCGATAATCACGTGCTCGAATCCCGTGCGATTTGAAAGGCGGACCGTATGCTTCCCTCCATGAACGAACTCTTTAACGCCTTCGGCTACACCTTGAGCCTGCCCGAGCGGCTGGTGCGCTCCGTCGCCGCGGCCCTGGGCGGCACGACGAAGCTCGTGACCGACATCGTCATCCCGGAACCACTGCGCAAAACCAGTACGTACACCGCGATCATGGGCAACACGCAGCGCTTTCTCATCGAGAAGGTCGCGCAGGTGCAGGGCGCGTACGCCAGCGAGGCCGCCGAGGCCCTGCCCGAGGACTTCGTCCCGCGCAAGGTGGCCGGCAACGTCGTTGACGCCGTCGGCATTTTTTCGCTGCACCTTTCGCCGTTGTGGGTCTTCGCCATCGCCACCGACGTGGCCAGCGGCTCGAAGGAGTACCTCGGCCGCCTCACCGCCGAGCTAAAGGCCAACAAGGTCATCCCCGAAGACGCGACCATTCAGAAGCTCGACGATTTGCTGGATTCCATGAGCCAGGCCGGCGCCGAGTCGGCCAAGGTCTTCGACGCCCCGCCGCTGGACGTGAAGGCCGTGCGCGAGCTGCGCGACCGGATCACGGCCGGCTATACGGGCGTCTTCAAGAACGCGACCAACCTGCTGCCGCGCATCGACGACCTGTGGAACCAGATGGAAACCCTCGCGAAGCGCGACGGCGTGGCGGTCGATACCATCGTCGGCCTCATGACCATCGACCTCGGCAAGCAGGCCGGCCGGGCGATCGACGCGGCCTTCGCCGTCGGCGCCGTGACGACCGATCTGCTAAGCGAGAAAATCTTCGCGTCCTATGGGCAGACGATTGATCAGATTCAACGCGAGGGCGCGCTCACGGTCCTGGAGCGCTCGGCCAAGCCGTTCGTCGAGGCCATCGGCGCGCACCTAAGCGGCAAGACCGAGACCTGGACGGAATGGGCGCTGAAGAAGATGTGGCCGTGGGGGGAGGCGAAAGCGTAGGGTGCGTCCGGGACGGTCCAGTTCCGGTGCAGGTTGCGCCCTCGATGCATTCACTCCCGCGTAGGGTGCGTCCTCGACGCACCAATCCGGCGCAGGGGGGCGTGTTCGGCGTTTCGCGCGTTCTACCAGCCGACCATGTTGTACCCGGCGTCCACATAGTGAATCTCGCCGGTCACGCCGCTCGATAGATCGCTGCACAGATACAGGCCGGACTTGCCGACCTCATCCGACGTGATGTTCCGCCGCAAGGGCGTCTTGGTGGGGTAATGCTCGAGAATCTGATCAAACCCGCTGATGCCCGATGAGCTCAACGTGCGGCACGGCCCGGCCGAGATCGCGTTCACGCGCACGCGGCGCAGATCGCCGAGGTCGGCCGACAGGTAGCGCACCGTGCTCTCCAAGGCTGCCTTGCAGACGCCCATGACGTTGTAACCGGGCACGAATCGCACCGCGCCGAGGTAGCTTAACGTGAGCACGCTCGCCCCCTCCCGCAGCATGTTGTAGGCCTTCTGGCAGACGCCGATCAGTGAGTAGACGCTGATGTCCATGGCCTGCTTGAAGTCCTCGCGGCGGGTCTCCCAGAAGCGGTTGGTCAGGCAGTCGCGATTGGCGAAGGCGACGGCATGCACGATGAAGTCGATCTGGTCGTAGGTGTCGCGGACGCGGTTCATGAAGGATTCGATGTCTTCGTCCTTCGACACGTCGCACGGAGCGATGACCTTCGCCCCGATCGGCTCGACGAGCTTGCGCACGCGGCGCTCCATCTTCTCGCCCGGAAGATGGTTGAACGCCATCTCGGCGCCCTCTTTGTGCAACTGCTCGGCGATGTACCAGGCGAGGCTGTAATCGTTTGCCACGCCGAAGACGACGCCCTTCTTACCCGACATCAAACCCATGACGCGTTCCTCACCTGCCGCCCCGGACGGCCGACCGCCGCGGCGTTTCTCCGCGGGGAATGAATCCCGCTACTTTAGGCCCGCCGGCGCAGGCTGTCCAGTTGAGGCGCGCCCGGGTGGCGGATACCCCGCGCCCCGGCGAATAGGCTAATTGGTTGTCATCGCATAACATACGGCCGTCGGCGGGTTGCTTTCGTCCCCGCCGCGGTCCGCGCATGACACCCACGCGAATCCTCGTTTTTGTTCCCAACTGGGTCGGCGATGTCGTCATGGCGACGGCCGCGATGAACGCGTTGCGCCAGCGCTATCCCGAAGCTCGGATCGCGCACCTGATGCGCCCGTACGTGGGCGACGTGCTGGCCGGCGCGGGGTTGGCGGACGAGTTCATCCCCTGGCCCGACGGGGGAATCGGGAGCCTGCTGGGGTTGGCGGCGCGATTAAAGCGGGAGCGATTTGATCTCGCCGTGCTATTCACGAACTCGTTTCGCTCGGCGCTGCTGGCGCGCTTGGCGCGCGTGACACAGCGGATTGGATACGCGCGGGATGGCCGCGGCTGGCTACTGACTCATCGGTTGCACGCGCCGCGCGCGGGAGGCACGTTTACGCCGATCCCCGCGCTGGATTATTACAACGCGCTTGCGGTCGCGGCGGATTGCCCCGCGCCGGGGGATCAGCTCATACTGGCGACGACGCCGGAGGACGAAGCAGCGATCGACAAGCGAATCGGCGCACGGCGCGCGGGCGATGCGCCGCTTGTGGTGTTCAACCCCGGCGCGAATTACGGATCGGCCAAGTGCTGGCCGGCGGAGAAGTACGCGGCGCTGGCGGATCGGCTGGTGCGGGAGCGCGGGGCGCGGGTGGTAGCGTCGCTGGGGCCGAAGGAGCGGGCGATCGCGGATCGGCTGGCGGCGGCCACCGGGAATGTCGAAATCTGTATTGACCCGCCGCTGGGGCTGGGGCCGCTCAAGGCCCTGGTGCGCCGGTGCGATCTGCTCGTGACGAACGACACGGGGCCGCGGCATTTCGCGGCGGCGTTCGGCGTGCCGGTCGTGACGGTGTTCGGATCGAGCGACCCGGCGTGGACCGATACGCGCTTCGCGCGCGAGCGGAACGTCATGCTCAAGCTCGATTGCCAGCCCTGCATGAAACGAACCTGCCCGCTGGTGCATCACAACTGTATGAACCAGCTGGAGCCGGACTTGGTTTACGATGCGGCGGCGAAGTTATTGGATGAAGGCACGACGGCACGGAGGCACGAGAGCACGGAGGAGCCGGCTATGTAGAACTGCAGTAAGTTTCGTTTGTTGCACAGGAATCAGAAAGTGTGGGACCCTCACAGCCGGTCCGACACAGGCTATTAGCCTGTGCCACACAACAAAACATGAAGGCCTGCTCGGTTCTGCCTAGGTAGGGTGGGCGCCGCCCACTGTTCAGTCCGCGCGGCGCGCGGATGGCCCGCCCGCTCTGCCCGTTTCGACGTTTTGGCGTTTTTTGGCGTTTCACATGCTCTACACCGACACGATCCATATCGACCTGCCATTTCGCGAGCGACTGGCCGCCGCACGGCTGGACAGCGTGCCGGCTGTGCTGGAGCGGCTGGGCGATCATCTCGCCGCGTGGAGCCGCACGAGCGACACGATTCGCTGCACGCTCGACGACGGTGCGTCGCTGTATGTGAAGCGCTATCACTACCCGCGGTGGAAGCAGCGGTTGCGAGGGTTCTTTCGCGGCACGTTCTGCAAGGCGAGCCGCGCCCGGAACGAGTATCACACGCTGACGCTGATGCGCGATTTGGGCATTCAGGCGGTGCGCCCCGTGGCCTACGGCGAGCGGCGCACGGCCCACTTTCTGCGAAGCTGCTTTCTCATCACCGAGGCCGTGCCCGATGCCATCAGTTTGTCATCCTTTATCCGGCGTTACAGCGATTTCCCCGAATCCTCGCGCGTGCGTCGCGCGCGAAGGGAGATTCTCCTTTCGCTGGCGCGACAGGTGCGGCATATGCACGAGGCCGGTTTCGTCCATCGTGATCTGTTCTGGCGAAACGTGCTGATCCGCTCGCTTCCCGACGAACGATTTGAGTTCTACTTCCTCGATGCTTCGGTCGGCAAGCGCATTCGCCTGACCACGCGGCGGCAGGAGAGCATCGTGCGCGACGTGGCCGCGATGGGCGTGCTCGCGCCGGACTTCTGCTCCAAGAGCGACCAGTTGCGATTCATTCTGGAGTATCTCAATCGCGACGAGTTAGACCCGGTCAACCGCGCCTGGCTGCGCCGCGTTCAGACCCACAGCGAATTGCTGCGCGACAGCGAACTGCAGCGCCTGGCCCGCGCCGACGCGTTCGATCCAAAGGACAACGCGGACCCCGAGTCGGACGCCCCCCTGCCCGACGAACCCGCGACCGCCCCGCTTTCAACGATGCCCTGATGCGGCGCCGACTCGCCAAGCCCGCTATCGCGCGTATTCGACCGCTCGCACTTCGCGCAGGCACGTGACCTTCACTTCGCCGGGGTAGGTCATTTCGGCTTCGATCTTTTGCGCGATCTCGCGCGCGATCCGCATCGCGCTGGCGTCGTCCACCTTGTCGGCATCGACGATCACCCGCACCTCGCGACCGGCCTGAATCGCGTACGCCTGTTTCACGCCGTTGATCCCTGTTGCGATGCCTTCAAGCTGCTCCAGCCGCTTGATGTATCGCTCCAGCGACTCGCGCCGGCTGCCCGGCCGGGCCGCGCTGATCGCGTCGGCCGCCGCCACAAGCGGCGTATACGGACTGGTCGATGGAATATCGCCGTGGTGACCGGCGACCGCGTTGAGTACCTCCGGCCGCTCGTTCAACTTGCGGCAGATCTCCTCGCCCAGCGCGGGGTGACTGCCCTCGACTTCGTGCACGACCGCCTTGCCGATGTCGTGCAGCAGTCCGCAGCGCCGCGCGAGCGTGCCATTCAGGCCGAGCTCGTCGGCCATGATCTGACACAGATACGCCACTTCGATCGAGTGCCGCAGGACGTTCTGCCCGTAGCTCGTGCGATAGTGCAACCGGCCGAGCAGCTCGATCAGCTTCTTGGGCAGGCCCTGCACGTTCGCCTCGAGCGACGCTTTCTTGCCGTACTCCATGATGTCCTTCTCGACCGACTGACGGACTTCCTCGACGACTTCTTCGATCCGCGTCGGGTGGATGCGCCCGTCGACGATCAGCTTCTGCATCGAGACGCGCGCCACCTCGCGCTTGATCGGGTCGAAGCAGGTGACTTCGATCACTCCCGGCGTATCGTCGACGATCACGTCCACGCCCGTGGCCTTCTCAAACGCGCGGATGTTCCGCCCCTCGCGCCCGATCACACGGCCCTTGATCTCGTCCGACGGGATGTCGATCGTGCTGACCGTGCTGGCCGAGGTGTGCGCGGCGGCGTACCGCTGGATCGCCGTGACGACGATGTCGCGCGATTTGTTCTCGGCCTCCTCCTGGGCGTCGTTGATTTTCTTCGCGACGAGCTCGGCGCACTCGTGCTCAAGCTGCTGCTCCAGCAATTGGAATAATTGCTTCTTTGCGTCGTCCATGTTCAGGCCCGACACCTTGAGCAGTTCCGTCTTCTGCTTGTTCACCATCTCGTCGATCTCGGCGGACTTCTTCTCCATCTCCGCCAGGCGCTCTTTCACCTGCGCCTCGCCGCGCTCGATGTTCTTCTCCTTGATGTTCAGCATGTCCAGCTTGCGCTCAAGCTGGTCCTCGCGCTTGTCCAGCCGCTTCTCCGCCTCACGGATCTCATTGCGCGTATTGGTCGTCAGGCGGTCGAACTCCTCCTGACGCTTCACAAACGTTGCCTTGGTCTCGACTTCCGCGGCACGAACGATCTCGGCGGCCTTGGCCTGCGCTTCGCCGATGATTCGCTCCGCTTCCTGACGGCGGGCGCCGGCCCGGGACTTGGCCTGCATCGACAGCACCGCGTACACCGCGCCGCCGCCCAGCACCAGCCCGAGAATCAGCAATCCAACCGACATGCCGGTCGAGACCTCCGCCACCATGCAGGGTCCCATGATCTTCACCTTTCAATTCAAGCGAACTCAACGAACAGTTAAAGGTGCGAAGCGTCCGCCGAGGCGAACGCGCGCGCCGCGAAAACGCTCAATACCGTCAGCCGGACGGAAGTCCGCCAACGAAGGGTCTGCAACGATCAAGGGTGGATGGCCCGGCGGCGGCCAGCGCCGGTCATGAATGGGAAACGCGTGTCGCCCGTCCGGCCCAGGAGAGCGAACCTTCAACGCATCGTGCCGCCAGAGAGTGAATCGTCCTTACATGCTTCCGACGACACCCGCCTGCGTCACGGCCGCTCGAATCGGTGTCGATCGCGAATGGAACCACTCGCTCATCGTCGTCCGAACGGCCAAGCTGCTTCTGAAGGTTCGCATCAATTTCAACTTCACGCTGGGTCGGTTCACAACCAATTGCACTGCCGTACTTCAAATCGGCGCCGACCAAGGGGCGACGCCGAAAGTTAGGGGATCCACGGACTCGATCTGCCCTCGCCGAAGACTCATGCCGGGCGACGCAAACCGAAGCTCCTTTTCATGGCGAGCCTTGCGACTCCGCCGCGCACGACCGATCCGGACAACCCGAGTCGCCCGCACCCGCCGCGCATCTATCTATAATCAGGCACGAGGTTTGTCGCGCCTGGACTGCGGTAGAGTATAAATGCGCCGGCGCGGTCGTCAAGGAGTTTTCGACCGCTATCCGCACGGAACTGGTTGATACGATTAGAATTAAGGCGATTTCGGTATCACTCGCTGAACTTCCGGATGAAGCGAGAATCGTGCGATTCCGGCAGATTCGGGAATGGACCGCCGCAAGACGACGTATATGCCTGTACCGAATCGATACCGGGCGCCATCCGGCAGCCGGCCAACTACGAGGGAGCTTTTCTTGTCAGCCTGTGGTCGTTCGCTGAATCAGAGGTACCCAACCAACGAGTACCCCCATCGCACGGCGCGTTTCCGATTCGCCATGATCGCAGTCGGGTCGCTGATGAGCCTGTTTAGCGCCACAACCGCGCACGGCGAGCCGGCCAGCAAGCCAGTGACCGTCTCGCACGTGACGCTTCAGGCCTTCGCCGACCGGACGGCAATCGCGCCCGGTGAGATCGTGAACCTCGCCGTGACGCTCAAGCCCGAGGACGGCTGGCACGTCTACTGGATCAACCCCGGACCGAACGGCGGACTGCCGACCGAAGTGAAGTGGAGCGGCCTGGCCGGGTGGCAGGTCGGCCGCTCGCGCTATCCCGTGCCGACGGTGAAGTACGACCCGACACTGGAGGGCGACTCGTATTACCTGCCGCCGAGTGCCGTAGTTTTGACACCCTTGCGCGTGGCGAAAGACGGGGCCGCCGGTTCGAACATCACGTTGACGGCCGATGTGTCATTCCTCGCGTGCAAAAAGGAGTGCATCCCCGGCAAGGCAAAGCTGGTGCTTACGCTGCCGGTCGCCGGGCCGGGCGCAAAGCCGTCGCCGGCCAATGAAGATATCTTCAAACGCGCCCGCCGCGCATTGCCCGAACCGCTGGACAAGGCCGAGCATGTGAAGGTCTCTGTCGCCGCCGACGCACCGACCGCCGCGCCGGGCAAGGCGTTCAACGTGATCGTGTCGGCCGACCTCGAACGCGGGGCGCACATGCAGTCGCACAAGCCGCTCGATGAGTATTACATCGCGGCGTATGTCTTCGTCGAGCCGGCCGAGGGTTTCGAGATCGGCGACGTGGTTTATCCGCCCGGCGTCGAGCGCACCGACAAGGTGCTGGGCAAGTTGAGCGAGTATTCGGGTACGGTCGCGTTCAAGGTGCCCGTGACGGTGAATGACGACGCAGGCACCGCGCCACGTCGCGTTCGCGGCATCCTGCAATACCAGATCTGCAACGATGCGGGCACGTGTTACCCGCCACAGCGGATCGAATGGTCGCTGCCGATCCGAATGGAAGGCGGCCCCGCGCCGGCGGCCGGCGACGACGAGTTTGCGTCCATCCTGGCCTCGAGCGCGAGTCTCGGATCCGCCGTGGCGGACGAGCGGGCACTCGGGGCGCCCGATCCGGAACAGGCGTCGGCATCCGTAGCACCGGACAACCAAACCGGCGAAACGCGCGCCGGCTCCGAAGCACCCTCTGCCGCCGACTCCTCTTCCAACCTCGCAACCTGGCTCTCATCCGCCGAGGCATTCTTCAACCGCTACGGCTTCACCGGCGTGCTCGCCATGGCTTTCATCGGCGGGCTTGTGCTGAACCTCATGCCATGTGTTCTGCCCGTCATCTCGCTGAAGGTGCTCTCCTTCGTGCGTCAGGCCGGCGAAGATCGCGGCCGAATCCTCGCGCTGGGCCTCACCTATTGCGCCGGCATTCTCGTGTTCTTCGGGTTCCTTGCCGTGCTCTTCGCCACGACCGGCACCGGCTGGGGCCAACTGTTTCAGAAGCCGCGCGTCGTCATCGGTCTCGCCGCGGTCGTCACGGCCTTCGCGCTTAGTCTCTTCGGCGTCTTCGCCGTCTTCACGCCCAAAGTCATCGATCACCTCGGCCAGAAAGCCGCCGAGCGCGAGGGGCTGCCGTCGGCGTTCGCCACCGGATTGCTCGCGACGTTTCTCGGCACGGCCTGCACCGCGCCGTTTCTCTCTGCGGCCGTCGGCGCGGCGACGCGCTACCCGCCCGCGCAGGGCGCGATGATCTTCATGGCCGTCGGTGTGGGGATGGCGTTTCCGTTCGTGTTGTTGTCGGCCCAGCCGGCATGGCTGAAGTTCGTGCCCCGGCCCGGGCCGTGGATGCACACGTTCGAGGTGCTGATGGGCTTCTTGCTGCTGGGCACGGCCGTGTGGCTGCTCAATCCGCTCCGCGATCAAATCGGCGACTGGGGCCTGTTGCTCACGATTATCTTTTTGCTGTTTGTCTCACTGGCGGTGTGGGTGAAGGGCCGAATTCAATTCGGTGATCCGCCGACGCGCAAGCTGGCGATGAACGGCGTGGCGCTGGCGATTGTCGCTCTCGGCTGGCTGCTGCCCTTCCGCGCGATGGACACCATCGACGACCTGCGGCTTGATGTGTCGCACCGTCGCAAGCTGATTAACGATGGCAAGCTGTATGCCCAGCTCGACGCCGAGAAGCGCGGCGAAGTCGCATGGAAGCCCGACTGGAGCCGCGGCATTCCGTGGCTGGAGTACGACGAGGAGCACGTTCGCCGCTACGTCGAGGCGGGATACACGGTGTTTGTCGATTTCACGGCGAGCTGGTGCGCCTCGTGCAAGACGAATCTCAAGACCTCCATCGACGTCGAGGCGACGCGGGCCCTGATGCGCGAGCTGAACGTCGTGCCGATCGAGGCCGACTACTCGAGCGAAGACCCGATGATCAAGGCCGTGCTGGAGCGATTCAAACGCGCCGGCGTGCCGCTTTATCTCGTCTATTCCCCCGGCCGCCCCGACGAGCCGCAGATTCTCCCCGAGCTGCTCACGCCGCAGATCGTGACCGACGCTTTGCGCAAAGCCGGGCCGAGCAAGCCCGAGCGCCTCGCCGCGGGGTCGTGATGCCCAGCCTCTTGTCGGGGTTTCCGATCCGACCCAAACACCAATCAACGAGGGATAGAGGATGATTCATCGCCGTAGGCGACTTTAATGATCTCCAGGCAGGCAAACGCCTTCGGCCTCGTATTTGGAATCACATTCAGAAGGCCCGCCTCCACAAGCTTGTGGAGGTCTTGTCTCGCCGATTCATCTGAAACGCCACACACCCTGGCAACCTGGGGAATAATGAGAACTGGATTATCGAAAAGCATCTCAACGATCCGGCGCATCCTTCGGCCCAACAATTCACACTTAAGATTAAAGTTGTCTCGAAGCGCTCGGAGTTGTTCGCATCTTCGAATTGCCGACTCCGACTCCTCGATGGCGCCTTGAAGACAGAATTCAATCCACTCATTCCATTCGCCGTTTGCGCTGATTCGGTACAGCCGCTCCGTGTACTCACGACGGTTGCGATCAAAGTATTCGCTCAAATAGAGCCACGGCAGGTAAAGCCGCAGCCATAAACTGGCACAAAGCGATAGCAAGACGCGGCCGACGCGGCCATTTCCATCTTCAAACGGATGAATAGCCTCGAACTGATAATGAGCCACGAAGCACTTGACAAGTGGATCGACTCCCCTGTCGGCGCCCATGAAGGCAATCAGATTGTCCAGCAGTTTTTCAATTTGAATTGGAGGCGGGGGAATGAACAGCCTGGGGCGACGACCAACAAAGACGTGTTTATCCCTGAATTGTCCTGGGTTCTTGTCTTTTCCGCGGACGCCGGTCATGAGTGTCTTGTGCAAGAACAGGAAGAATGACTTATCGAGCGGCTTGCCTTCCTGGACCCAGTTGTGACCCTGCCGGAGCGCTTCGTAATGGTTCCAAACTTCCAGTTGGGCGTTGCCCGATGACGATTTCGGAATTGCGATGGCAGCAGTCCCTTGCTGCTGAACGTCGAACAACAATAAGTCCTCTGGTATCGTGTGGGTGCCTTCGATGTTGCTTGAATGGATGGCTTCTCGCTGCTGTAGCGGACGCAGCAAGAGAAGTGGCTGCGGCAGAATCGCCTTGATTTGCTCGAGTCTTGCCACTGCATCGCGGGCATTACAAACCAAGGGCCAAAGGCCAGCATCCATGCGAAAGCTCTGCGGAAGGAGCCCGGGAATGAACGCAAAGTTCGGGCCTTTCGCAGTTTCAATTGGTTCCAGGTGGCCTGTCTTGAATTCAGTGAAACTCTCGATGTTCACGTTCTTGTTCCGAATCCCTGGGCATGATTTCCTCAAAACAGAATAATAGCCAACAAACCCGCCTAGTCAACCATGAAACCAAGAGAAGTGCCGATTTTTTTGGTTTCAAATCTCGGCTCCAACCTCCATTCGAGATTCAATCTGATAACGTCCAGTAATTATCGACTTCTCTGCCGCTTGAAAAAGTCCGTGCTTCAAAGGGGGCCTTAGGATGAACTTCAACTTTGCAGGCCCACTTTAGCGGGGCATTTGACTGGCGTTTGGGATGACCATCGTTGGGTCTGATGGCTCGACCTGCAAAGGGGGCACACGCAACTCTCGCTCAAAGTGTCATCGATACGACACATTGATTGCGATTCTGATACTCCAACCCAGCGCCCCAAGGAACATGACCAACACGACGATGGCGGGCGGGCGGATTCCGGTGGACGCGTAGAATATTGCCAGGCTCCCCACCACAACGAAGCACGCCGACATGCATACAATGACCGCCACAAGGATGAATGCGATGAAGGAAAATCGCGTCTTCGCAATCGAATCGCGCGGAATGGCTGGAATACCGTCCGGTCGCTGAACATCTACAGACTTGTAGCAATATGGGCAGTCGTGAAGTCGACCTGCGTCCTCGACGGGAAAGACCACGACACGCCGACACGATTCGCACTCCACTTCGACCCAGCCGAATCGAGACTTGCCGCATTCCGGACAAAACTCTCCTTCAAGCGTGTGCAAGCTGTACCCGCAGATTTGGCAATGACCGGGTGGATGCTTGGGCTTATAACCAAATATGTCAATTGCCAATCAAGTCCCCCGATTGCGTCGACTCGAAGCCAATCCAAGACGATTGATTGACGCAAGCCCCATGTGATTTCGGCGAGCGCGAATTTTGCGTCGCGCACGCAGAGCAATAATCCCAGTAACAACAACAAAGACCGACAGAATCGCGATCCAAGCGAGGTAGAGTTCATTTGCCGACATGCCGAGTGTTCGCAGCCCGCGATAAGCCAGCAAGCAAATTCCGGACAGTACCAATTCAGCAACCCCCTCGAAAGCGATGGTGACGATCCCCTCCCCTGCTCGCCGGAAGAAGCGTGGGACTTTTCGAGAAGAATCATGACCAGAACGAGCCATTTGATCGTCGAGTGTAACACAATGAAGAAATGTTCAACGATCGGGATGCCCGAAAGTCGGGACTGCGGACCCGATCTACACGAACGTCCGACCCAGTGTGCAGGAATCAGCGCGCGGCGCGAGGCATCTCTACGGCGTCAGGCGCGTCAGGAGCAGGAACTGATCCTGCGTCACGCCGTCGCGGTCCAGCGGCGCGGCGATGTCCAGCAGGCCGTTGCCGTCGATATCGGCGAAGGCGCAGCGGCCGATCGTCGCGGGCGGGTTGGTGCCGAGGATCGTGAACGGCGTCCAGAAATCGCGCGGGTCCAGGCCCGGCTGATAGCCGACCATGCTGCCGCTGGCGCCGGCGAAGCAGTCCAGCCGTCCATCGAGATTCAGATCGACCAGTTGCAGCGCGGTGACAGAGACATCCGTCTTGAACGTGCCGAGGTTGTACACGTTCCACGGAAAGGTCTGCAAGCCGACCGACGGGCCGGGGTTCTCGAACCACTGGATCAGATCGAGCTGCGCGAAAACGCTGACCACGTCGAGATCGCCGTCGCCGTCGACATCGCCGACCGAGACGAAATCCGCCCCCGGCACCTGCTCATCGCCCGGCTGTTGCAGGATGCGCTGCTCGCCGACGGTGCGCGTGATCCAGTTGCCGGCCAGCACAGCCGCCGTGCCGCCCTCGATGAGCGGATTGCGCAGCCAGCGGATGTTGAAGCTCTTGGCGAAGGGATACGTCGCGACGATATCCAGATCGCCGTCGGCATCGATGTCGGCTGCCTCGAGCTGCTTGAATTGCGGCACGTCGGCGCCGATCTGCACCTGCACCCAGGCGTTGCCGCTGCGCGCGTTGGCCCCGCCGGGGTTCGCGTACAGGTAGATCGGGTTCAGGTCCGGCGGCGTCGCCAGTTGCTCGTTCGAGCCGAGCACGATGTCCGGCCCGGCGACTCCATCGAAATCGCCCACGGCGAAATCCGTCACGCCGTCGGCATCGCCGGGAAGGAAGAACGTGCTCGTGATCGTCGTCGCCTGCCACAGCAGGGCATCGGCTGCGTTCACCGGTGCAAACAGGATGACCACCGCGCCGCGCTTCATCGCGCCCGTCACCGGCACAAAGCCCGTGTCGTTCACCAGCACGGCGATATCGAGCCGGCCGTCCTGATCGAAGTCGTCGATGGCGAGGTCGTACATGGTGGAGATCGGCGCGCCGCCCGCGATGGAGAAGGTCGTGAAGTCGAGCGTGGCGGCGTTGTCGCGCAGGTGAATCTGCACGGGCTGATTTTCGGCCGAGCCAGAGACAAAGTCCGTCAGCCCGTCGCCGTTCATGTCGGCGGCGACGATGACGCGTGCGCCGGCGGTGCTCTCGAGGGCAGGGTCGATCTGGCGCGAGGCGAAGAGCGGGCCGGGGATGGCCGAGGGCTGCGTGGTCGAGCCGCCGGGGCGCGTGTTGGAGCCGCCGCCGGGCGGGTATAGCCCGCCGGGGCCGAAGATCAGGTACAGCTCGGTGCAGCCGCTGCCGATCAATACAAACGTAGCAACTAGCGCGAGGATCGGGAAACGATACGGGCGGCGCATGGCACCTTCCTCCGAGGCGAGGCTTCCTTCACTCTTGGGCGCGACGGATCATCGCACCCGGACGTGCCCCGGCGTCTGATACGGCCGCCGTTTCCACGCCCCCCGGACCGATGGGGCTTCCTACTGACCGATCACCGGCAGATTCAAACCGCCGCCCTGCGCCGCGGGCGCATTGGCCGCCGGCGCCGGCGCGGCCGCCAGCGCTTCTGCCGGATAATCTTCAACGAATACGTCTTCCATGTCCGTCGCGTCCACCTCGCGGCGGAGGAGCAGATAGACAATCGACGCCGCGGCATAGTAGAAACTGATCGCGAACGCGGCGACCAGTCCCCACGCCGCGTACAGCCAGCCCTTGATGAGGAATCGGCCGAAACGGCTCATGCCGCCGACCTCGTGCTCGTCGAACCTGCCGACAAAGGCGCTGTCAAACGTGAGCGTCGGCGCTTGCCACACGGCGGTCAGCTTGCCCACGTCGTCGGGCAGCTTGGTCGCGCCGGCCGAGGCGCTGCCGAGATTCATCGTCGCGCCGAGAAACAACGCCGCGGTTGCGAGGCCGAGGCGAACGAAGAACTTCACGAACAGCAGGCAGATCGCGCCGTAGACCGTGGCCGCGCCGAGATAGAGCGCCGACCGCCACGGACGCTCATAGATATACGAAATGCTGCGGTTGAGCGCATCGAACGGATCGGACCCTTCCGCCGCGATGGCCGGATAGAGCAGCGGCATCCCCGCGCACGCGCCGATCAAGATAAACGCCATGCCCAATGCGGCCGCGACGACTAGCACGAACAGCAGCCCCACGACCAGATCGCCCAGCCACGGAATCGCGCCGACCAGACCGAACAGCATCAGCACCAGTCCCGCCACCAGGACAATCCCAAACCCGAACGTCGGCGCCAGCAGGAACGAACCGAACCGCGTTCGCGCGAAGGCCAGCGCCTCGCTCAACGGGATGCGCTCGTCACGCGCCGCGCGCATCATCGCCACCCGGCAGGCCGCCCCGCCGAACAGCGCCCAGACGCACAGCTTGAGCAGGACAAACAGAATCCCATAGAACGGATGAACGCTGACCAGCCAGAGCGTCGCCAGCGCTGCGCCGTAGATCGCTCCGAGCACTTCGCCGGGATTGAGCGCCATCACGCCGTGCATGGCGCGATTGGCCGTCACGCGCGCGTGCTGCAACAGCAACGCGAACGCGCCGACGCGGCGGGAATCCTTCCGATCATCCTGCTCCTTGATGAAATGCTTCGCACCGGCCCGGCCGCCCAGGGCGTACGCGTCCAGCTCCGACACGTGCGTCGCCGAGACAATCGGCATGTGGCCTGACGCCCAGACCAGATCGAGCGTCCGCCCGCCAAGATAGGTGACGAACAATCCGAGAAACGCCAGCAGCAGCGTCTTCCAGTCCAGGGCCATGCGAAACGAGCGAAAGACCGCCGTGAACGCGAAGACGTCGGACCAGTGGATGCGTTTGATTTCCGCCGGAGACTCGGACATCCGATTTCCCTTCTGACCGCGGGCCTCCTGCCCCCCATGCCCCGCCGGGTTGATCGGGCGCGATTATAGATGGGCGGAAACCGGCGGCAAGACCGCAGCTAATTCACGGGGCCGCCGAAGCGCTTCGCCAGTTGAGCCTGGATTCGCGCGATGAGATCGACGCGATTGACCGGCTTGGTCAGGAAATCATCCGCTCCCATTTCCGCACCGCGCTCCTGATCGCCCATTTCGTGCAGCGCGGTCACGAGAACAACCGGAATGTCCTTCGTCGCCGGGTCGGCCTTGATCTTCTTGCAGACTTCAAAGCCGCTCATCTTCGGCATCATGATGTCCAGCAGCATCAGGTCGGGCTTGTCCGACGCGACCTTGGCGAGGGCGTCCTGCCCGCTGGTCGCGGTGAGCACGCGCGCACCGGGCAGCTCCTCCAGATAGGCTTCCAGCAGCTCAAGATTCTGCGCGTTGTCATCGACGATGAGAATCGTCGCCGGTCGCGTAGCGCCAAGCGTCACGGAGCGTCTCCCGATCTGAAAGAACCGTTCGCCCGCGCGCCGGCGCGGACGACCCGGCTATCTTCACCGAACGGCGGCCGCTTCGCCAGTCGTGACCGCTGCCGCGCTTCGCTCGGCCCAATCCGCGATGCGCTCGGCTCGATAATCGAAGATCCGCTGAAGATCCCTTCGCACCGCGAGCGCGTGCGCCAGCCTGCCGATCGGCCCGAGCGGCAGGGCATACTCCACGACGTCTTCCATAATTGTGCCGTCGCCGTCCGGCTCGAAGGTGTGCGTGTGATGCCAAAGTCGATACGGCCCGCGAATCTGAAGGTCGACGAACCTGCGGCCCGGTTTCCATTCGATGATTTCGGTCAGCCAGCGCATCGGAAACCCGTGCCAGCGAATCGTGTATTGAATCCGCGTGCCGGCCGCCATCGCGATCGGCGAAGGCGTCTCGATGCGAAAGTGCATGTACGACGGCGTCAGATGATCGAGGTTGTGCGGATCGGAAAAAAAGGAAAAGACGTCCGCAACCGGCAACGGCAGGCGCAGTCGGCGAACGAGAAAGTAAGATTGGCGTTGCTCGGGCATGAGACTCGTCTCCGCGCCGCGCCCTCCTGGCACGGCACTACTTCCATTCGAAAGCAGAAATCCCCGTCAGATCGCGCACGAAGACCTGATCATCACAGACCGCCAGATGCGCCCACGCCTCGCCCTCGCCCACTTCGCGCCGGTCCAGGAGCCGGAACTTGCGCGGATCGGCCGCGATCAGCAGCAGCTCGCCGCGTTCATCCAGCGCGAGGATTCGATCTCCGCGCGCGATCATGCTCCAGTATTGTCCGAAGGGTCGCGAGCGCCAGGTCTGCTTACCGGTTTTCAGGTCGATGCAGCAGAGCCGACCATTCCCGAGGTGCAGATAGGCGTGGTCGTCGATGACGACGGGGGAAGACATGTAACCCTGACCGGGCAGCGTCCAGGCCTGTGTCGCGTCGAAGCCGCCCTCCGATCGCCCTATTTTATAGAAGAACGTCTTGTTTTTATGGGTGCTGGTGAACAACCCGTCGCCGAAGACCGTCGGCGTCAGAATATTCATGCCGCGATACGACGGCACCGTTTGCTTCCACAGCACGGTGCCGTCACCCGGATCGACCCCGGCCAGTTCCTCGCGCATCTGCACGACAAGCTGCCGTTTGCCATGCAGCGTCGCCTCGACCGGCGATGAAAACGCACTGCTCATGCCCCCGCCGTCGTCCAGGACCCGCCAGAGAATCTCCCCTGTTGTCTTGTTGAGCTTGACGAACGCACCGCCTGCCTGAACGTACACGAATTCTCCAATGACCAGCGGCGAAGACACAAATCCAAACGCGGGCACCGGCGTTCCCAGCTTCGCCGGAAAGTCCACCCGCCAGCGCTGCGTTCCGTCCTGCGTATTGAGGCATATCAGAACATCGCGCATCCCCGCGACGTATAGCGATTCACCATCACACGCCGGCGTCGCCCGGATCCAGTCACCGTTGCGCCGCGCGAAAAAGGGAACGCGCATGGCCCCCGCCCACGACGCCCGCCACCGTTCTCGCCCGTCCGAGCGATCCAGCGCGCGCACGAGTTCGTCCTTCTCCTCGCGCGTTTCGACCGTGAACACCTGATCCCCCCACACAATCGGACCGCCGTAACCCGGTCCCAATGCCACATGCCATTGCCGCGACAGACCCTTCAAGTCGTCCGGCCATGCCGAACCGCTCCTCACAATCGAATCGCGATGGGGACCACGCCATTGGGGCCAGCGGTCTCGGTCCTCGGCGTTCCCCGCCGGCGCACCGACACCGATCACGACCAGAAGCAGGATCACCGCAATAACGCGAGCGCCTCGGCACGATTTTCGTTCGATTCCTCTCATGTATCTAGCTCCCAGTGAATCAGAACATCGAAGTCGCCATTGGATGATGGAGTGACTCCCTTTTTTCCGCGCTCGAGGCAATGGGACCAACCGATCCGGACTCGGCCGCGGCCCGGATGCCGTCCAACATGCCCTGGAAGACGATTCCATGCAGCGGCGCGACGGCGTACCAGTACGCGATTCCCGCCAGCCCGCGCGGCTTGAAACGGGCGGTTTGAATCAGTTCACTACCGACCTTGTCCCGAGGGATCACTTCAAAGGTCAGCGTCGCGACACCCGGAAGTCGCATTTCTGCGCGAAGCTCCAGCAGACGACCGGCTTCGAGCTTTGTCACGCGCCAGAAATCCAGCGCTTCGCCAAAGGCCAGCTGCGTCGGATGGCGACGGCCCCGGCGCAGGCCCGGACCGCCTACAAAGCGATCCATCACCCCGCGCAACCGCCACAGCCAGTCCGCAGCAAAGTAACCATGCTCACCGCCCAGGCGACTCACGACTTCGAACACAGCCTCCGGCGGCGCGGCGGTCTCAACGCGGCGGCGATCGATGAACACTTTTCCGCCCGCCCAATCCGCATCGCCCGGAATCGGTCCGGCGTCGCTCCAGGAAGATTCGATCTCGGCGCGGCTGCGCTTGCCCAGCGCCGCGGAGATCGCTTCTCGAACCGTCATGCAATCGTGAGGCAACAGCCCCAGCACATCGTGGTTTCTGCACACGACGCGATTTCGCAAACCTTCGGCGAGCGGTCGCGCGATGCGATGGCTGATCGGCGTGACCAGGTGAATCCACAGCGAGCTCAATCGCGGCGTCAGAACGGGAACTGGGATTACGCGCCGACGGCGAAGACCCAGCGCGTCACTCATGAGGTCCATCAGCGTGCGATAAGTCAAGACGTCCGGCCCGCCGATATCAAGCGTCCGGCCTAGCGTGTCCGGCGCTTCCAGGCACGCCACGAGATAGTGAAGCACATCGCGCACGGCGATGGGCTGGCATCGCGTATTCACCCAACGCGGCGTCACCATCACCGGGAGCCGCTCCACGAGGTAACGAAGAATCTCGAACGAAGCCGAACCGGACCCGATGATCATGGCCGCCCGGAAAACGGTCACCGGCACGCCGGTCGAGGCCAAGGCATTTTCGACCTCGCGGCGCGACGAGAGATGCTCGCTTAGTCCGTCGCCGGTTTCGCCCAGACCGCCCAGGTAGATGATGCGAATCAGTTCAGCGTCGCGGGCGGACCGGGCGAACGATTCCGCCAATTCACGATCCACGCGCCGATACGCAGGTCCGGCCGCGAGCATCGAATGCACAAGGTAGTACGCCGCATCACAGCCCCGCAGGGCGCGGGCGACCTCCTCGGCCGCGCCGATGTCGCACTCCACGATCTCGACATTCGGATTCTTGACCCACGCGCGCGAGGCGAGCTTCCGCGCATCACGCACCAGACACCGGACGCGATACCCCGCCGCAAGCAATCGCGGAACAAGGCGACCGCCGATGTAACCCGTCGCGCCGGTGACCAGCACGCGTGAAACGCCGGTCTCGCGTTGGCTTTGAGAATTCATGACGGCGTCCTCGTTCGATCGCGACCGCTCGCGCGCGCTTCGGTTACGGCGACTGGACCGGAAACTGCGGCATCAATTCCAGCCGCGCAGGATCGTAGCCCTTGGCCGGGAGTCGATCGAGGATTCCCTGGTACGTGGCGTCGTCGAGCGTGGGCGTTCGGCTCAAGATCCACAGAAAGCTGCGCGTCGGGTCGCCGACGACGGCGTACTGGTAGTCCTCGTCCAGATCGATGATCCAGTAGGGCGCGCCGAACGGGAAGAAAAAGTAAACCGTCAGTTTTGAGTTCGTCGCCGCGTCCGCGACAGTCGCGAAGCCCTCGATGCTGCGATCGTTGCGCGTGCCGTCGGCATTGCGGCAGACGTTCACGACGCGGACGGTGCCGTCATCGCGCAGGGTGTACTCGGCCGTCACGCCGAAGCAGCCTTGTTCGAAGCCGTTCGGGTATTTCGCGATCTCGTACCACGTGCCCATGTACCGTGCGATGTCGACGCTGGAGACCGTTTCGAGGGGCGGACCCGGCGCAAACAACTGGCAGCCCGGCAGGCACCCCGCGCCGAGCAAGACCACGACCGCCCATCCGAACCTTCGCAATTCCATGCTTGACTCCTCTTTCATGCCGCGGCTCACGCAGAAACCCTGCGCCGATGGCCGCGTGCGTAACAAATTGGCAGGAGCACCGGACGCTTCGGCCCGGGTGCTCCTGCCGCCCCCACTCCATTCCGGCTTCATCACGCCAGCGCGGGCGAGCGGCCCACGTTCCAGCGCTTCTGAATCCCGCGAAGTCCGACCGCCTGATACAGCGCCGCCGCGCCGACCAGCGAGTAAACGATGTTGGACAGCACCGATCCGGCGCCCAGCAGCGCAGCGACCAGATCGAACTGCGCCACGCCGACCAGACCCCAGTTCAAGCCGCCCACCACCAGCAACACCGCCGCGATCACATCAAACGCTTTCATGGTTTTCTCCTGTGTCTGCTTCCAAAGGTCCTTTGGTTCATCCGTACTCAACTTGCTTCGAGCTTGCCCGCGCGGAGCCCCGGCTCGCCCGGAGGCCGCCGCGCGAGGCGGTTACTTCGGCAGAATCACCGTGTCGATCACGTGGATGACGCCGTTGTCGGCTCCGACATCGGGCTTGATGACGCGCGCGCCGTCCACCTGCACACCACTGCTCGTGTCGATCTTCACGGACTGGCCCTGCACGGTCTTGGCTTCCTTCAGTTTGACCACATCCGACGCCATGACGCGGCCGGGCACGACGTGGTACGTGAGAATCGATGCGAGCTTCTTCTTGTCCTTCAGCAGGGAATCGAGCGTGCCCTTGGGCAGCTTGGCGAACGCGTCGTCCGTCGGCGCGAAGACCGTGAAGGGGCCTTCCGAACGAAGCGTGTCCGTCAGGTCGGCGGCCTCCAGTGCCGTGAGCAGCGTCTTGAAGCTGCCCGCGTTGCGCGCCGTCTCGACGAGGTCATTCTTTGGCAGCAGGACGGTATCGATCACGTGAATGACGCCGTTGCTGCATGCGACGTCAGGTTGGGTCACCGTGGCCGATCCGATGCGGACGCCCTTGCTCACATCCACATTGACCGACTGGCCGAGCAACGTCTTGAGCGATTTTGCCTTGGCGACATCCTTCGACATGGCCTCGCCCGCCACAACATGTTGAAACAGCACGGCGCGGAGCTGGTCCTTGTTTTTCAGGAGGTTGTCCAGCGCTCCGTCCGGCAGCTTGGCGAATGCCGCGTCCGTTGGAGCGAGTACGGTAAAGGGACCCTTCCCGCTCAACGTGTCGACGAGGTCCGCTTCTTTCAGCGCGGTGGCCAGCGTCTTGAAGCTCCCCGCGGCGACCGCCGTCTCAACGATGTTTTTCTGTCCTGCGGACGCGTGCGATGCCGCCAACCCGAGCGCACATGTCATAACGTGCAAAACGATCACTCTCGACTTCAACATAGTTCTTGCTCCATGTTGTGCTGACTGCCTTACCGGTGACATCGAACGCTCGATTCACCGCGTAAGTACATTACATTCTGCTTGCGAACACTGCCCTATGTTCGATCGGAACGCACTCCTTCATCCGACCACGGCAGTATCTAATTCGTTCAAAACGATCATAACATGCCTCGAAACGTTCTTCCATATCTCGACGTGGAATCCACACACGAGACAATCTCTAATTAGTTGTCATCAAAGGTGTTACAAGAAAAATAAAATTCTGGTACAAGCCGCCTCGAAGGGAAGTCAGCCGCATCCGTGCCTTACATGTGTGGGCAATCCCGTGAATTCATTCATCGCGGGCGGCCAGCGCGGCCCCGACGAGGCCTGCGTCCGAGCCGAGCGTGGCAAGGCAGATATCAGGCGGCTTGCCGAACAAGGGCGAGGCAAGTCGCGCCGCAGCCTCGCGCACCGGCGCGATCAATCGGTCACCCGCTTTGCTCATCCCGCCGGCGAGAACGAATCGCTCCGGGTCAATCGTATGCTGGAGGCTCACCATGGCCGTCGCGAGCAGCTCGCAGGTCTCGCGCCAGACATCCCGCGCGAGGGGGTCGCCCTGTTCTGCGGCCGTCACCACGTCTTCACTTGTCAGCGCCGCGCCGGACTCGAACGCGGTTCGCAGGCGCGACGACTCGCCCGCACGCAACCGCTCGATCGCCCGAACGGCCGTGTTGCTCGCCGACGCGTACGCCTCGAGGCAGCCGCGCTGGCCGCACCCGCACGGCCGCCCGCCTGGCACGACGATCATGTGGCCGACCTCGGCCCCGCTTTCGTGACTGCCGCGAAACAGACGACCGTCAAAAACAAATCCGCCGCCCACGCCCGTTCCCAGCGTGATCATCACCATTGACCGGCAGCCGCGCCCCGCGCCGCAGCAATACTCGCCCCATGCCGCCGCGTTCGCGTCGTTCTCCAGCACCACGCGATACCGCGTGGCCTCTACCAGTCGCTTGACGATCGGCACGTTCCGCCAGCCCGGCAGATTCGGCGGCGCGATCACCATGCCCGTCGCGTGGCTCAACGTCCCCGGCACACCCAGCCCGACCGCATCCGCAGCGCGCTGCAAGGCTCCGGCACGGTCACTCATCTCGCGAATCAGCGCCACCATTCGATGAATCACATGCTCGACGCCGCGATCAGCCTCGGTGGGGATGGACCGCTTCTCCACGATCACGCCGTCGGCCTGCACCAGGCCGCCCTTGACCGCCGTGCCTCCCAGGTCGATTCCAATGTAGAGACGGTTGTCGCTTGTCATGTCGCCTCGCAGAGGGGCGTGCGGCCGAGTCGCGGCAGGTTGAAGAACCGTCGCGTATTATCCGCCGAAAGCCGGACGAGGTCCTCCAAGCCCATGCCGCGCGCCTTGGCGATGCAATGCGCCGTATAGGCCAGGTGCGCCGGCTCGTTCGGGCGCACGCTGCGCACCGGCTCGGGCGAGAGATAAGGCGAATCGGTCTCGACCATGAGGCGATCGGCCGGCATGGCCCGGGCCACCTCGCGCAACTCGTCGGACTTCTTGAACGTCACAACACCGGTGAGGCTCAACCAGTACCCGCGCGACCAGATCTGCTCGGCCTGCGCCATCGTTCCGGTGAAACAGTGAAACACGACCGACCGCACCTGCGGAACGTTCGCCAGCATCGCCATCACGTCGTCGTGCGCCTCGCGGCAGTGAATGACCACCGGCTTATTCACGCGTGTGGCAATCGCCAGTTGCCCCTCGAACACGCGCGCCTGCGACGCGCGATCCGAAAAATCGTAGTGATAATCCAGCCCCATCTCGCCGACGGCATACACATCGGGCCGGCGCACGATCGCCTCCAGCGCCGGCTCCCAGTCTCGCTCCGCCTGCGCTGCCTGGTGCGGGTGAATGCCGCTGACGAGATGTATGCAAGGCCGCCGCTCGGCCAGGGCCTGCGCCCGCGCGGCGTCGCGCAGATCGGTCGAAATCGTGACAAACTCGTCGACTCCCGCGGCGCGGGCCGACTCGATGACGTGATCGATGCGCTCGATCAGGCCTTCGTAGGTCAGATGGCAGTGAGAATCGATCAGCCCGGCCATGCTCCGCGCTCCGATGGATGAAACAGGTGGATGGAGATTCTACCGCACGCAGAGCATGAGAGGCATGGCTTCGATTGCTCGCGCAATCGGTTCGTAGGGCGCGATTTCGATTGCATGCGCCGGCGGCGACTGGGTGGCGCAGCGTGGATCACCCGCCCGACGCGCGGAACGCATCCACAATGTGCCGCACGACGGGCTTGCCGCCTTCGGGCATCACGATGCTGACCGCGTCGAACCGGTACGCGGCCCGAGGATGGCCGTTCTGCGCGAGCCAGTATCGCGCGGTGCGCTCGATGTGGCGCTTCTTCTCACTGCGGATGTTGTTCTCTGGATCGGCGGCAGAGTCGTCAACGCGCGTCTTCACCTCGACGAACGCGATCACGCCGTCGGTGGAGCAGATGATGTCAATCTCGCCGACGGGGCACTTGAAGTTGCGCGCGAGAACGCGGTAGCCGGCTTTCTTGAGAAACCTGCACGCCAGCGCTTCCCCCGCGTCGCCCAGTTCCTTGCGGTTCCAGAACGCCATGGTGGAGGCCGCGAAATGCTAAACGGCGGCGACGGCGGCTTCGGCCGAGCGACCGCGTGACGCGGCGCCGGCCGGGGCAGACTCTCCGGAGTCGCCCGCGTCCTCGGCGCCCATGCGCCGCTCGCGAAGCTTCCGAGACTTGCCGACGCGATCGCGCAGATAGAAGAGCTTGCCCCGGCGGACTTTGCCGTGGCGAATGACTTCGACGCCCACGACGCGCGGCGACTGCATCGGGAAGACGCGCTCCACGCCCTCGTTCGCGACGATGCGACGCACGGTAAACGTCTGGTTCATGCCCTTGCCATGGACCGCGATCACCGTGCCGATGAACGGCTGGATGCGCTCCTTGGTTCCTTCGATGATCCGGACGCCGACGCTGACCGTGTCGCCGATCTCGAATTTGGGCACGTCTTTGCGATAGTGTTCCTGCTCAATGGCTTCGATGATTCGGTTCCGCATCGGTCATCTCCCTGCTTGGCGAACGGCGAACGTCACGTCGCGCTGTTCCACACTCATTGGCTTTCAATCATCGGTCGGCAGCGGTCGACTCGTCGCCGTCGCGCCGGACCTCGCCCGACAACAAATCGGGCCTCATGGTTCGTGTCCGCCGGATCGCCTGCTCCCGCCGCCACGCTTTGATCTTCGCGTGGTCGCCGCTAAGCAGAATCTCCGGCACTTCCATCCCCTCATACACACGCGGTCGCGTGTAATGCGGGTATTCCAGCAAACCGGCCGCGTCAGGCGAACCCGGTTCTGATTTCATATCGCAGGCCGACGAGAACGACTCCTCGACCACCGACTCCTCATCGCCCAGCACGCCGGGCAGCAGTCGCACGACGGCATCGACCATCGCCATCGCCGCCGCCTCGCCGCCGGCCAGCACGTAGTCGCCGATCGATACTTCCCGCGGCGACAGGCCCAGGCGAATCCGCTCGTCAAACCCTTCGTAGCGGCCGGCGATCAACAGCAGCCGCTCGCACCGCGAGAACTCCCACGCCATGGCCTGCGTGAATCGCTCGCCCTGCGGCGTCAGCAGGACGCGTGTAGCGGGCAACGGCGATTCGCTTTCGACCGCCGTCACCGCGTCGCAGATCGGCTGGCACATCATCACCATGCCGGGGCCGCCGCCGAAGGGCCGATCATCCACCTTGCCATGCGGGTCTTTCGTGAACGACCGGATGTTGTGACACCGAATCGACACCCTGCCCGCTTGCTGCGCCCGGCCGAGGATGCTGGCCGCGAAAAACGGCTCGCAGGCCTCGGGGAAGATTGTCAGCACATCGATCCGCATGGCGATCCCGCCGGACCGGGCCGCGGACCGACTTATCCAACTGCCACCCTCAAGCCTTCGCCGCGATTCCGATGCCCTGCTTCTTCAACAGGCTGCGCACGGTATCGCTCGGCTGCGCCCCGCGGCTCAACCAGTACTCGATGCGATCCTTCTTGAGGCTCACGGCCTTGGCCGGATCCTTCTCAATGGGATCGACGTATCCCAACTCTTCCAGGAATCGTCCGCCCGCCGCGGCGCGGCGATCCGACGCGCGCACGCGGAAAAACGCTCGATTGCGACGACCCATCCGTACCATCTTGATCGTGACTGCCATGTCCGCCTCGTTCGATCGTTATTCGACAAAATGACTCTTCGGCAGAGTCTTCACCGGCCCGCGATCTTTGCACGGACCCTTCGCTACCCGACTCTGCTCGGCTGGTTACAAACCTGCGAGTGGAACGCTCCATCATAGCAGGACCGCGAATTTCATCAACAGGTCCCAAGGATACTCCCTTGTCGCCTTGCCTCGCGGTATAATGCTCGTCGGCGCAAGCCCTTATGAACGGGGACACCCTCCATGTCCGATAACACCAAGCTTCGTAACCTTATTGACGTCGCCGCTGGACGAAATCCCCCCGACCTGGTCCTGAAGAACGGTCGCATCGTCAACGTCGCCTCGCACGAGATCCACGAAGGCGACGTGGCGATTGTCGGCGACCGGATCGCGTCGATCGGGCGGTGCGACGGGCCGACCACGATCGATCTGAAGGGTGCATTCATCTGCCCCGGGTTCATCGACGCGCACGTTCACATCGAATCGTCGCTGCTGTCGGTGCCGGAGTTCGCGCGCGTCGTCGCGGCGCACGGGACCACGTCGGTCGTCGCCGATCCGCACGAGTTCGCCAACGTCATGGGAACCGAAGGCATCTCGTTTGTGCTTCGCTCGGCGAAGTACGCCCCGATTGATATCTACGTCATGCTAAGT
This sequence comes from uncultured Planctomycetaceae bacterium, assembly GCA_964592235.1. Lineage (GTDB taxonomy): Bacteria > Planctomycetota > Phycisphaerae > UBA1845 > UTPLA1 > PLA3. Next base: position 154,154 of record CAZQCF010000001.1, on the reverse strand, counting down.
TCCTGCGTGCCGGCCAGCCCGCTCGAATCGGCAGGCGCGACGCTGACGGCCGAAGACCTCGAGCCGTATCTCGCCAATCCATGGGTGCTGGGTCTGGCGGAGATGATGAATTACCCCGGTGTGATCGCGGCGCAGGACGAGGTGCTGGCGAAGGTCGCCATGGCGCGGCATCGCGTGGTGGACGGCCACGCGCCGAGCGTCAGCGGGCGCGACCTGTCGGCGTATGCGGCGTCGGGCATCATGAGCGACCACGAGTGCATCCGCGCGGAGGAGGCGGCCGAGAAGCTGCGACAGGGACTGTCGATCATGATTCGCGAAGGGTCGCAGACGCGCAATCTCCGCGCGCTGCTGCCGCTGGTGACGCCGGGCACGGCCGATCGGTTCATGTTCTGCACCGATGACAAAGACGTGCGCGATCTGCTGGAAGAGGGGCAGATTGACTACATGATCCGCACGGCGATTTCGATGGGAATGGACCCGATCCTGGCGGTGCGGCTGGCGACGCTTTCGACGGCGCGGTACTTCGGGCTGCGCGACTTGGGGGCCGTGCTGCCGGGGCGGCAGGCGAATATCACGGTGCTGGAGGATTTGAAGGACTGCCGCGTGTCGCGCGTCTATCACCGTGGACAACTGGTGGCCGAAGGCGGGCAGTGCATCGCGCCGCGCAACGAAGCCGCGTTGAGGATTCCGCTGCGCAGCTCGGTGAACGTGGCGTACATCCACCTGGAGGATTTCGCGGTGCCCGCGCCGCCCGGCGCGACGCCGGAAAGCCCGCCGCGGATTCACCTGATCCACGTTTTGGAAAATCGCATCGACACGGAGCGGTCGATTGAGAAGGCGAGCGTCTATAACGGGCAGCTCGTGGCCGATCCGGCGCGGGACCTTGCGAAGATGGTGGTGATCGAGCGGCACCGGGCCAGCGGGGAGATCGGGCGGGCGTTCGTGCGCGGCTTCGGCCTGCGCAGCGGGGCCATTGCCTCGACCGTGGCGCACGACGCGCACAATCTGATCGTCGTCGGAGTCGATGACGCCGACATGCTGACGGCGGCCGTGCGACTGGTGAAACTGCACGGCGGGCTGGTTGTGGTCGAGGCGGGAAAGGTGCTGGCGGAAGTGCCGCTGCCGGTGGCGGGGCTGGTCAGCACCGAACGAGCCGAGATCGCGGCCGATCAATTGCGCGCGCTCGCCACGGCGGCGAAGCGCCTGGGTTGCAAGCTGGATCAGCCGTTCATGGCGCTGTCATTTTTGAGTTTGTCGGTGATCGGGAAATTGAAACTGACGAATCAGGGGTTGATCGACGTGGAGAAGTTTGAGGCGGTGCCGCTGGTGGTGTGAGGCGCTCCGGCCGTCGAAGGCTCGATGGCGGGGGCGACGGCCGAAGCGAATCTCCAGGCCGCGCGGCAGGCGGGCGGTTGAGCCGGACGGCGAACGTGTTTTGCGTGCCCGGCGCGTGAACGACCGGCGCCGTTTTCGATAAATAACTATCGGCGCGACGAGATTTCCAGTCGCGCCGGCGAGCCATCACGGGGCGAGTGGGCAGCCGGAGGCCTGCTATGTTCGCGTCACTAGTCGGTTCCATGTCGCCGGGTTGCCTGGCCTGCGGGCCGTCGCTCGAAGCCATGCTGGGAATGTATGCATTAATCGTGGGAGTGCCGTCGCTGGGCGTGCTCGCGGCGGGGTATGCGTGCCGCGTCACAACGTGGGAGCACGGCCGCGTGGTGGGCCGCTCCCTAGGGCGAGTCGGCCTGGGGATCACGCTGACGTTGGCATTGCTCGGTGTGCTGGGCGCGGGGGCGATCTCCATGCCCTCTACGTCCATGCAGTTAGACGAAATGCTGCTGGCATCGGTGCATCTTGGCGTTCTCTCCGCACTTCCGCTGACCTGCTCGGCGCTGGCCATTCGCATGAATCGCCCGCGTTCCGAGCCGGAGTACCCGCGCTGCACGGGATGTGGCTACAACCTGACGGGATTGATCGAGCCGCGTTGCCCGGAGTGCGGGAAGGGATTCAGATCGGCCGACGCGCCGTTGGACAACTACGCGAAAACCTAATCCGCAGTTTGAAGTTACGTCTTCACGCTCGCCATCATCACCGCCGCGACCGGCAGGAACACCATCACCGGCAGCCACTCGGGCAGGGCGGGGTCGAGGAACCCCGGCAGGCTCACGCTCTGGCAGATGAACGCGAAGACGTAACACGCGGCGCACATCAGCAGGCATCGCCCGCCGGCGACGATCACACTGTGTCGCTCGCGGCTCAAGTAAAACGGCACGCCCAGGCAAAGCAGGATCATGTTGATGATCATGGTCGTGATGCGCTTGTGGCGCACTTTCACGATCTCGGCCGAGCCGCCGGGAAACCGCTCCTGCAAGCGGCCCAGTTCCGCCAGACTCAGGAAGTTCACCCACATCGTCGCCTGCTGCAGCGCCAGTTCCTTCGGGGTCAGGTCGGACGCGTAGGCCTTGATCGGCAACTGCCCCAGGGCGTCGGCCCCGGCCGGGTCGCTCGTCGCGCCGAGCTTCATCTGCGTGCCGTTGGCGAGGTGCCACATCTGCTCCTCTTCATCCCAGCGGGCCTGGTCGGCCTGAATGACTTCGGTCAGCCGGGCGTTCTGGTCGCGCTTCATGATGACCACGCCGCGCATCTCGCGCACGCGCGGCTGGAACATGCTCGCGGAGACAAGCGAATTGTTCTTGTCGGGCTGGAACCAGACGGCGAAGGCGTTGCGCCCCTCGATGTCATTATGTTTGCGCACGAGCTTGTCGGCATAGCGCGGGATGAGCACTTCCTGATCGAAGAACCACAGGGCGTTCATGGCCATCGCGGCGATCAGCACCGGGGCCGCCATGCGATACAGGCTCGTGCCCGAGGCCAGCACGGCCGTCAGTTCGTTTGTGCGGTGCATGCGGCCGAAAGTGAAGCAGCCGGCGACGAGGGTGATGACGCCGGCGAGCTGGGCGAAGTAGAGGAGCAGGTTGTAGGAGTAGAAGTCGATGATTTTACGGATCGTCTCGGCGGTGGACTGGCTCTTGACGGACGTGAACTCATCGAGGTTCACAAACAGATCAAGGATGACATACAACCCGACGCAAACCGCGAGCGCGATGACGTAGTTGGTGAGAAAGGCACGAAGGACGTAGCGGTCGAGCGTCTTGAGCATGGCGGAATTGTAGATACGAAGCGCCAAAAAACCAAAACGCCGAAACACCAAGACATCAAGACGACGGGCTGCCAAAGTCTCGTCGTGCGCCGAGCACCCATCAAGCCGGCGAGCTTGCTCGCTGCTGGCCTCCGCCGACGTTGCGCCGCAATTGCATGCGATTCCGAACAGGTAATCTCACCAACCCAATTCGTCATCACTGGGAACGGGCAGCCAGTGCGATCGGAGGACGTGCTTGAGGTAATCAAGAATCGCCTCCCGGCGCTGCGAATCGGACCAATCCTTCTGCCGCTGCGCCCAGAGAACGAATACGGGTTGCGGCCGCACGATCTCGAACGGCTTGGCAGCCATGTCGGGGAACTTTCGGGCCAGCTCGAGCGAACGCGGTTCATCGATCTTCGGGTTTTTCTTTCGCAGGCTCGCCGCGACGACTTCGACACCGCATTGCGATGCGAGGGCATGAGACGGCGCGACGACCGCCCAGTCAGCGCGCGGCACGTTCAGGCCGAGCGCGGCGAGTCTCGCCGCAGAGAGCGGAAGCGACGCGACGCGAGCCATCGGCGCTTCGGGAATGCCTTCTTCGTCGAGGCGTTTGCGAATCTCCGCGGCGGTCTTGGGGCTGCGCGGCGGGGTGACGATCAGAGCGGGGTCCAGCTCCATCGCAAGCTGCTCTTCGAGCGTCGGCGCGATCGGCGCATCGCCTGGTTCCGCGACAATGACGACGCCCTTGTCGAGCGTCGCCTTGTGTTTGCGGCTGATGTAGCTTTTTAGCTCGGCGAGCCATCGGTCCGCGTCACCGGCCGATTCGGGCGTGGCGGCATAGATGTAGGCGTGCGGCGTGTTATAGAGCTTCTTGCCCTGCCAGTCGGTCGGCACGTCGGTTGGTGCGGCGAGGACGACGGTCGGCGGCCCGGCCTTCGGCGCGCAGCCCGACGCAACCGTCACAAGCAGCCCGAACACCCAGCCACACATTAGCACGCCGTTCAGGTCGCTTCGCATCATGGCTACCTATAAGTAGAACCGCAGAAAGTTTCGTTTGTTGCACAGGAATCAGAAAGTGTGGGACCCGCTATGAGCGGGTCCCACACAGGCAATTAGCCGGTGCCACACAACATGGAGGATTACTCGATTCTAGCTAGCTTAATCGATGCATGGCGATTCGGTAAGACCGCAGAAGCAAAGTCAGATTTCAACTATTGCGGCCCCTGCGCGGCGTGCGACGTCGCCCGCGGCATCGTTTACAATTTCACACTATGAAGTTCACGCGGGCGGTTATTGATTCCATCGGTTACGAGCTACCCCCGACGGTCGTCACGTCGGCGGAGATCGAGGAGCGACTCGCGCCGATGTATCGCGCGCTGCGGATGCAGCCGGGGCAGCTCGAAGCGCTGACCGGCATCCGCGAGCGGCGATGGTGGTCGCCGGGTCAGACGATGGCCCAGCCGGCGGCGGCGGCGGCACGGCGGGCGCTGGCGCGGTCGGCGGCGGCGATCAATGACCTCGGGATGGTGATATACGCCGGCGTCTGCCGGGACAATCTCGAACCCGCGACGGCCTGCGCCGTGGCCGATTCGCTGGGTGTCTCGCCGCTGGCACAAGTCTATGACGTCTCCAATGCCTGCCTCGCGGTGATCAACGGCATCGTGCAGGCGGCCAGCGCGATCGAGCTGGGGCATGTCCGCGCGGCGCTGGTCGTGTCGTGCGAATCGGCGCGACAGATTGTCGACCTGACGATTGACCGCATGGTTAAGCAGCCGACGATGGACATGTTTCGTGTGAGCCTCGCGACGATGACGGGCGGGTCGGGGGCCGTGGGCGTCGTGGTGCGCGATGCTTCGCTGGCGCCCGGGGGGCATCGCGTACTGGGCGGCGTGATGCGCAGCCGGACGAAGTTTCACAAGCTCTGTCGCTGGGGGCCGGACACCGGCATGCCCTCGACCGCGCCGATGGAGATGGTGACCGACGGCACAGTGCTGATGGAACACGGCGTCGCGCTGGGCGTCGAGACGTGGTACGCGTTCCTGGAGGAAATGGGCTGGCCGATCGAAGCGGTGGATCGCACGATCTGTCATCAGGTCGGCGGGCCGCATCGCGAGCTGGTATTGCGGTCAATCGCCGTGCCGGTGGAGAAAGATTTTCAAACTTACGAGTATCTCGGCAACATCGGCACGGTGTCGCTGCCGCTCACAGCCGCCATCGCCGAGGAGCGCGGCGTGCTGCAACCAGGGCATCGCGTCGGCATGCTGGGCATCGGCAGCGGTTTGAACTGCCTGATGCTCGGGGTGGAGTGGTAATTCAATACGAATTGCGAATCGCCAAGAGCGATTTGCATGAACAATGCAGAAGGTAGAATTGAGAAACGCTCCATTTAGCAGCCGCGCGGTCCCATGCCTGCGTCAGCATTTCTTCATTCTCAATTCTACATTCTCCATTCCTCAATACAGCGGATTGATGACCATTCCCGTCGCGAGCTTCGGGGCGAAGTACGTCGACTTCTGCGGCATCAGCTCGCCGGCGGTGCAGATGTCGCGCAGCTGCTGCATCGTGGTCGCGGGCATCAGCGCCGCGACGCCGTAATGTTCGCGCGCATCGTTGATCGCCTCGTCCATCGTCTTGTGGTAGTGAATCGTCGGCGGCTTGCCGACGCAGAACTTCGGCGACACGACTTCGTCCAGGATATACCGGTGGAAAATGGAGTACGCGCTCTGTCGCCACGCGACGTGGCGCTTCGGCTCGTAGGCCGCCAGCAGATCGGAATCCTTCGGCGAAAGCACCGCGCACACATCCTGCCGCGGGTCGTACAGCGCCAGCGCCTGCGGGCCGGCCTCGCGCAGCAGCTTCGCCAGGTCCTCGTCGCCGGCCGGTTTTGCAACCGGCTTCCACGTGAACTTGTCCGCCAGAGCGTGCTGATAATCCTTCGCGAACACCTGCGGCAAGTCGCAGATTGAGCGAAAGTACGGCTGAATCGTCGCGCCCGGGTCCTCCATCGCGCACAGCACGCACAGAACAAAGTTCACCGGGTCGTTGTCCGCGACGTGCCCCATCTGCTCCAGCTCCTGCTGGCGGAACATCAACGCCGTGCCGTACCGGTGATGGCCGTCGGCGATAAAGACGGATTTCTCCTTCATCGTCGCCCGCACCGCCTCGACCACTTCGGGATCGGTCACGACCCACAGCTTGTTCTCCACGCCGTCCAGCCGACCCACCTGCTCCGGCGTCTCACCGACGGCGCGCTCGAGCAACGCGGCGACTTCATTCCCGGCGTCGGGGTAGAGGCCGAAGATCGGGCTAAGATTGCAACGCGTCGCAACCGTCAGCTTGAGGCGATCTTCCTTCGGTCCGCCGAACGTCTGCTCGTGCGCGAAGACGCATCCCTTGCCGAACTCTTCGAGCCGCAGCCTCGCGAAAAACATCTTGCGCGTCAGCGTCTTACGGCCCAGTCGATACGTCTGGTGGTAAACGTAAATCGCCGGCAGCTCGTCGCGCTCGATCGCATGGATGTCCATCCAGCTCGTCATCTCGCCCGCCGCCTGGCGATAGATGCTGTCCGGCCCGGCCGTCTTGGGCGGCACGTGCGGCAGGTCGATCGCGACGACGTTGTGATCATCGGCCGCGAGCAGGCGCGCCTTGTCGGCCTCGTCGAGGATGTCATAGGGCGGGGCGATGAGCCGCGAGACATCGACGGACGTATAGCGGATGCCGCGAAAGGGTTGAATCTCGGCCATGGGCAAGCCCTCCAGAAACGCGATGCTCGATCGGCGGGACGGCAACGGGCGTCGTCATCCGTTCTGGATTGAATCTTCGCGCTGGAGGCGTGCCCTGTCTAGCGCGCGAGCCGTTGCGTTACCTGTCGCTCCGCCCATGCGAGGTGACTTGCGGATTCGGTCCGATTGCGATTAAATTCCGGCCTTTCACGCGATCCACCCACGGGGAGATTCCATCTTGACCGAGATCAAAGCGACCAACATCGTCTGGCACGAAGGACACGTCGAGCGCCCGCAGCGCGAAGCGCTGCTGAAGCAGAAGGGCGCCACCATCTGGCTCACCGGCCTGCCCTCTTCGGGCAAGAGCACGATCGGCTTCTCGCTCGAGCACCTGCTCGTGCAACAGGGGCGGCTGGCTTACGTGCTGGACGGCGACAACATCCGCCACGGCCTGAACAAGAACCTCGGCTTCTCCGCGGCCGACCGCGCCGAGAACATTCGCCGCATCGGCGAAGTGGCCAGGCTCTTTTCCGACGCCGGCCTGATCACGATCACGTCGTTCGTCAGCCCCTACCGCGCTGATCGCGACGGCGTGCGGCAGATGCACGTCGCGGCGAAGCTGCCGTTTGTCGAGGTATTCGTCGATACGCCGATCGAATTGTGCGAGCAGCGCGATCCGAAAGGGCTGTATCGCAAGGCCCGCGCGGGCGAGATTCCCAACTTTACCGGCGTGAGCGATCCGTACGAGCCGCCCGTCAACCCCGAGCTGACTCTGAAAACCGGCGAGCACAAACTCGAAGACTGCGTCGCCCAGCTCGCGAAGTATCTGCAACAACGCAGCATCTTGCCGGAATGAACCCGCGCCACCGCGCCGCCGTTCCCGCGCGCGATCCCACTCATCGGCCGCGCTGGGCCGATCTGCACATGCACTCCACGGCTTCCGACGGCGGCTACGCACCGGCGAAGCTGATGTGCATGGCCGCCGCGCGCCGGCTCGCCGCAGTCGCGCTCACCGATCACGACACGATTGATGGACTGGCCGAAGCCGCCCAGGCCGCGGCGACGCACGGGATGGAGTTCGTGCCCGGCATCGAGCTGGAGGCGCGGCAGGGCCGTCGCGTCGTACACATTCTCGGATATTTCGTCGATGCCGCGTCGCCCGAATTGCTTTCCCAATTGGCCGATGAGCGCCAACGGCGCGATCAGCGCAATCGAGAGATCGTTTCGCGGCTCGCCGCCCTGGGCATTCGACTGGACTACGACGCGCTGGTGAAAGCCAACGGCGGTCGGCCGTTGGGTCGGCCGCATCTCGCGAATGAGTTGGTCGGCTTGGGAGTCGTCTCGAGCTTCCGCCAGGCGTTCTCGCGGTATCTCGGCTCGGGCGCGGCGGCGCATGTGCCGAGGGTCGTGCGCGAGGCAGTCGATGCCGTCGCGATGATCCGCGCGGCAGGGGGCGTCGCCTCGCTGGCGCATCCATCGCGCATGGGATGTGAGACGAGCCTTGAATTGGAGAACGTGGTTCGGCGGCTTCGGGAGGCGGGGCTGGCCGCTCTGGAAGTGAGCCATCCAGATGTCACGGGCGAGTTCGCGCGGACGTGCGAGCGCCTCGCGACGAAGCTGGACCTCGCGCCGACGGGCGGCAGCGATTTTCACCGATTCGTCGGCGCGGAGCGGTCCGGCACGGGGTTCTACGGCCATCGCGTGCCCTGTGAATGGATCGCGGCGTTGCGCGAACGCCGCGCGATTTGAACTCTTCGTTTGCACTCGCTACCTGATCGGATTATTCGAGGCGGAGCGCAAGAAAAGCCCCAGGCACATGCCCGGGGCTTAGGAATCTCGGCGATCTGTCGCGTCAATGCGATTCGAGGATCGTGCCGACTCGTGTGAAACGCACCGGTTCTTAACGTTTCTTGCGCCGCGCTTCCCCTTACGCCGCGCTGCATCGTCGGCGCGGCAGTACCGTCAACATGCCCACGGCGAGCAGGCCGATCGTGCCCGGCTCGGGCGTGTAGAAGAGAAAATCGCGCGTGTAATCGGTGCCGCCGCCGCTGGCCGACTTGAGCCAGCCGTGGCCCGTCACGACGTTCCATTGCGGCGCGGCGAAGACATTCGGATCGAGCCGGTGCCGATAGTCGACAATCAAGCCCGGCATCATGCCATCCATGGTGTTCTCGACGAAGATGCGCGGGCCGCCATAGACCGCCGGCGTCATCCCCTCGTTGAAGAGCGGCGTCAGCGTGACATCAAAGTCCCAGTAGTTGATCGCGTTGTTGCTGATGCCTGCGGCGATCAACTGATCAAGCATGTTGGGATTCGGCAGCGCGGGCTGGAAAATGCCGCCCTGGCCCACCTGACCGCGAATCGTGGCATTGAGGGTCCAGCGCTGGTCGAGCGCATCCAGCCCCGAGTTGCCGGTGTAACCCAGCGCGGCGCCGTTGCTGCTTTGCAGGTGCGCGATCGTGCCGGTGATGGTCGCATAGCCCGAAGCCGGGCCGGCGGGCTGCGGGTCGAAGAACGTCATCGTCACGTTCTCGAAATGAAAAGTCTGCACGCCCTGTCCGTTGTCGAGCCGTAAGCCGTAGTCGCGCGAGTCCACGGCGTTCACATTTGCGGACGCGTTGCCGTTCGGATGGCTGAACAACGGCACCGAGATCAAACTAGCCTCGGCGGCCGGCACGGCGCCCAGTGCAATGACGGCGACAAGCCCCATGACAACCTTCGACAATATGTTCTGATTCATCTGCGGATGCCCCCCAAAGCTGGTCTCGTTCATCACGCCGCGGTGTGGATCGCATGCGTGTTATCGACCCGGCGCCCACCGGGTCGCTGGGGGGTTTCAGCAACGTTCATGCCAGCGGCGCAGGCAGCGGGAATTCGCGCAGGCCCGTTGCGCGCGGCGCGTCAGATAACAATGTGACTTTTGTCTAAACAATACGCCGGACGCGATTTACGGGGGATTGGCAAAGTCGGAATATCGGATGATCGAAGGCCGAATGTATGGATTAGCGAAACGTGCTCGGTGGCGCGGTTCGTTCAGGATGTGGCGGCATGGTGCAATGGGATGACGGGTTACGTCTTCCGCGCTGCCTTGAATCGCGCCACCGCCGCGTCGACCTCCGCCAGCCCGTCGGCGGCGTGGGTCCAGCCGTGAGTCGTCGTCGGCGAGCCTTCGAGCTGCTTATAGGTCGCAAAGAAGTGCTCGACCTCGCGGAGGAAGTGCGGCGGCACGTCGGACAGGTCGCGGTACTCACCAAAGAGCGGATCGGTGTCGGGCACGCCGAGCACTTTGAAATCGTTCGCACCCTTATCGATCATCTTAAACAGGCCAATGACCCGCGCGCGAATCAGGCAACCGGTGAAGGTCGGCTCGTTCACCATCACCAGTACGTCCAGCGCATCGCCGTCTTCGGCAAGCGTGTGAGGGATGAACCCGTAGTCGCCGGGATAGTGACTCGACGAGAACAGATATCGGTCGAGCCGGAACAGCCCCGTCTCCTTGTCGATCTCGAACTTGCTGCGCCGGCCCTTGGGAATCTCAATGATGGCGTTGACGACTTCCGGGAGATTCGTTCCGGGCGGGATGTTTACAAAGGCGTCGTAGAGCATGATGTACCAGTGGGCAGTGATCAGTGGTCAGTGGTCAGGTTGTTGGTTCTGCATTGAGCCGGCGAGCTTGCCGCGGCGGATCTTCCACTTGCTCGCTTATCCCGATTATACCACCGATTGCGAGGCAGAATGAAATCAGCCTCCGTTCCGATTACAATGCGGCAACGCACGCGGAACGCCGGTGAGAAGTTCGGGGCTGGAATTCGGCCTTTCCTCGTGCGCGGGAGTGGCGCATGTCGCAGCCGTTGATCGAACTGACCAACGTTCACAAGGTCTATCACAAGGATCGCATCGAAATCCCCGTGCTGGCGGGCCTGAAGCTGAACATCCCGGCCGGGGAGTTCGTGGTCCTCATGGGTCCGAGCGGATCGGGCAAATCCACCCTGCTGCACCTGATCGGCGGGCTGGACTCCCCGACGGCCGGCAGCGTCCGCGTGGGCGAGGCGATGCTCGAGCGCATGTCGGAGCAGGAGCTGACGGCCTGGCGCAGCCGCCATGTGGGCTTTATTTTTCAGATGTACCACCTCGTGCCGGTGCTGACCGCAGCGCAAAACGTGGAACTGCCGCTGCTGCTTTTCAAGATGTCGGCGGCCGAGCGGCGGCAGCGTGTACAAACTGCCCTCTCCATCGTGGGCCTCGGCGACCGGATGGACCATCGACCCAATCAATTGTCCGGCGGTCAGGAGCAGCGTGTGGCGATCGCGCGGGCCATTGTGACCGATCCGGACGTGATCCTCGCCGACGAACCG
>CAZQCF010000001.1:0-142925 GCA_964592235.1 uncultured Planctomycetaceae bacterium | reverse complement strand
GAGGCGACGACTTCCACCGAGATTCTCAATCTCCTGGGCCTGCTGAACCGGGACTTCAACAAGACAATCGTCATGGTGACGCACGACCCCCGCGCCGCGGCACACGGCCAGCGCATTCTGCATCTGGACAAGGGCCAGCTCGAACGCGACGAGAAGAACGACCCGTCGCTCGTGGCTGCCCATTGAGGCTTCGCACCGACCATGACCCTCGGCTACGTCCTGCTTCAGAACCTGCGCCGCAATCCGACGCGCACCTGCCTGACCGGTATTGCCTTCGCCCTGCCGATGGCCATTTTTGTCGCCGCCATTTCCTTTGTCGTCGCGCTGGTCGAAATCGGCAAGGCCAACGAGCGCGAATTGCGACTCGGCGTGCATCACAAGACCACGCTTATCAATCTCATCCCGCAGGGGCATCGCGCCAAGATTGAAGCCCTCGACCCGGATCGCTCGCGCCTTGCCGCGGTGTGCGGCATGCGCTGGTTCGGCGGTCGCGTGCCCAATGCACCCGGTGTGATTCAAAGCCTCGCCGCCGATCCCGATACGTTTTCAACCGTCTATGCCGAGGTCAGCATGACCGACGGAGACATTGAGAATTGGACGAAGGATCGGCAGGCGTGCGTCGTCGGAACGGGCGTCGCTGATAACAACGGCTGGAAAGTCGGCGACCGCATCACGCTGACCAGCAGCGTGCCGCCCTATTTGTCCTTGGAGTTTCACATCATCAAGATCATGACGGTCCCGTCGCGAGCAAACGTGCTTTACTTTCGCCGGGACTTCTTGAGCGAATCGCTGAAGGAAGCGGGCATCGAGCGCTACGCCGATTGCAACATCTTCTGGGTGACGTGCAACAGCGCCGCGGACCTGCGCGCGCTGCAGCAAGAGATCGATGCGACCTTTGCCAACTCGCCGGACGAGACCAAGAGCGAAGACGAACTGACCTTCGCCGCCGGCTTCGCGCAGGCCGCCGGCGATATCCCCGGCCTGATGCGCGTCATGGCGATCGTCGTCGTCGCGATCATCGCCATGGTCGCCGGCAACACGATGATGATGAGTTTCCGCGAACGAACGCGCGAGCTGGCCGTATTCAAGGCGATCGGGTTCCCCAACTGGCGAATCGTCGCGATGGTGCTGGGCGAGAGCGTGATGCTGGCGCTGCTCGGGGCGACGGCGGGGATCATTCCGGCGGTGATCTTGCTCACGGCGCTCCCGATGCGCAAGATCATGCCGGGCTTTCTGCCGATTGCGCAGCTCACCGTATCGCCGCTGGCCGTGGGAATCTCTGTCGCCATCGCCGGGGCGGTCGGCCTGGTGGCCGGAATGGCGCCGGCCTGGCACACGCTTCGAATGCAAACCGTGAGCGCATTGCGCCGCGTGGGAGAGTAATTCGAACGGCAAGCAAGTCGAAGATCCGCCGTGGCAGGCTCGCCGACTAAATGGAAACCTTCAACGAACCACCGACCACTAATTTATGGCACTCCCTCTCTCCTACAACTGGCGAAACCTGCTGATCCGCCGCACAACGACCGTGCTGACGGTGCTCGTCATCGCCGTGGTGGTGGGCGTGTTTTCGTGGATGCTGGGCTTTCGCGGGGCGCTAAGTCGCTCGCTGTCCGTCGCCGGCGATCCGCGCACGCTGATCGTGCTGCGACAGGCCTCCACGTCGGAGACGAACAGCGCCATCCCGCCGGATGATTACAACAAGCTGACGCAGCTCAACGAAGAGATCGCCATCGACGAGCGCACCGGCGAGCAGCTCAAGAGCCCGGAGATGATCGTTCAGGTTTCGCTGCCCCGTACGCGCGACCTGGGCGCGACCAATGCGAATGTCGCCGTGCGCGGCGTGACCAATTCGGCCTTCGCCGTTCACCGCAACGTGAAGTTGCTCGGCGCCAAGCCGGCCGACGGGGCGATGGAGGTCATCGTCGGCGTGCAGGCGGCCAAGCAGTTTTCCGGGCTGGCGATCGGCGACACGATCAACCTCGGCTACGGCGGCAATCGCGGTTACCGGGTGGTGGGATATTTCTCCGCCGATGGCGGCCCGCTCGAGAGCGAGATCTGGGGGCCGGCCACCATGCTGATGAATGCCTACATGCGCAATGCCTATTCGTCGGTGGCGTTGCGGTTGAAGGACAACGTCGATCCCGCAGCCGCCATCCGACGCATCGAAGGCCCCGGCATCGAGTTGACCGCGCGAACTGAAAGCGAATACTGGCAGGAGCAGACCAAGAACATCGGCATGTACCTGATGATCGTCACGTCGCTCGTCGGCATCATGTGCGTCGCCGCCGCGTTCTCCATCGCCAACACCATGTTCGCATCGGTCGCCGGGCGCACCCGCGAATTTGCCATGCTCCGCACCATCGGCTTCACCGGGCGGCATCTGCTCACGAGCGTCATGATTGAATCGCTACTGTTGTGCGCGACGGGCGGCGCGATCGGCTGCATCGCCTGCGGCGCCTGGCTTGCCCTCGTCGGCAACACCAAGGACATGTTCGGCCAGAGCACGTTCACCACGCTCGCCTTCGAGATTCACCTGACGCCGCTCATTGTCGGCACCGCCATCGGCGCGATTTGCCTCGTCGGACTGGGCGGCGCCCTTGTCCCAGCTCGACGGGCCGCACGCACCCAAGTCGTCACCGCATTGCGTGAAGCCTGATCGCGTTCTATAGTCCGGTCGCCGGGCGGATGTTCCATCCGACCGCCTCGCGAAGGTTTTGCGAACCCGCCCATGCTTCGCCTCACCTACGTCTACCGCAACCTCACGCGAAACACGCGGCGGTCCATCATGACCAGCGCCGCCGTCGCCCTGCCGATCATCATCTTCGTGCTCTCCACGGCCGTCATCGACGGCATCACGCGCTTCCTCGATAACTCCGCGAAGCAGCTTCGCCTCGCCATCACGCAGAAGACCTCCATCGTCAATCCGCTGCCCGAAGGCCACCGGCGCAAGATCGAGTCGCTCGACCCGACGGGCACGCGCATCCTTGCCGTCTGCGGCATGCGCTGGATCGGCGGCCAGCGCGAGAACGACCCGATGCCGCTCTCCACGCTCGGCGTCGACCACGACACATTCGTCGAAGCGTTTCCCGAGCATCGCCTCACGAAGGAAGAAATTGACGCCTGGCTGCGCGACCGGCAAGCCTTGATGGTCGGCCGCAATACGGCGACGCAACTCGGCTGGAAGGTCGGTCAGCGCGTGACGATCATGCCGTCGGTGCCGCCGTACACGCCGATTGAATTTCACGTTGTCTCGACAATGGAGCAGGCCGAGGACGTGGTCACACTCTGGTTTCGCCGCGACTACTTTGAGGAGATTCTCAAACGCGAGGGCAAGGAGTATCCCGAGGGACTGGTCAGCTTTTACTTCGTCAAGTGCGGCAGCAAAGCCGACATGGATTACTTCCGCCAGGAAATCGACCGCATGTTAGCCGGAACGCTCGACGAGACCAAGACTTCGGACGAGAAGACATTCATGAACGAGTTCATCACGCAGCAGTTCGATCTGCCGCGGAACCTGACGATCCTCTCGGCCATGACGGTCTTCGTCGCGGTGATCGCTGCCATGAACGCCATGAGCATGAACGTGCGCGATCGCATCAGCGAGATCGCCACACTCAAGGCCCTGGGGTTCTCCGGCCTGTTCGCGCTGGCGTTGATCCTCGCCGAGAGCCTGCTCATTTGCGGGCTGGGCGGCCTGGCCGGTTCGCTCGGGCCGTATGTCGCGTTTACCTACACGCCGCTGCGCAAGATCAACATTCCGGTTATCCAAACGTTTGAGATTCCGTTCACGATGTGCATCAAGTCGGTGCTCGTCGCGCTGGGAATCGGCCTGCTGGCCGGCGCGTGGCCGAGCTGGCTGGCGCTGCGGATGAAAGTCGTGGCCGCGCTGCGGAATCTGGAATGAGCGAACGGCGATCCGGCTCGCCGGCTAAGTGTAGAACCGAGGCGTAGGGTGGGCACGGCCCCCCCATCTTCCGACAACAAGCATGGTGGGCAACGCCCACGCCACTGACTCTCACATGGCGCTTCCACTCTACTACAACTGGCGAAATCTGATCGTGCGGAAGTTGAGCACCGGGCTGACGTTCGTCATCGTCGCGGTGGTGGTGGCCGTGCTGGCGGTGCTGCTTTCGTTCTCCGAGGGCATCCGCGCGTCGATGAAATCCAGCGGCTCGAGCGCCAACGTCGTCGCGCTGCAAACCGGCGCCACGGCCGAAAGCACCAGCATCATCCGCCCCGAGGAGGCCGCGCGCATGATGCAGACACCGGGCGTGGCACGCGCGCCGGACGGGCAGCCGCTTGTCAGCCATGAATTGTGCGTGCAGGCGTCCATCCCGCGGCGCCCGCCGCCGGGCAACCCGGCCAACGTCGCCGTGCGCGGCGTGGATGAGACCGCGTTCCTCGTACACAACGAAGTCAAGCTGATCGAAGGGCGAATGTTCAACCCCGCCGCGCACGAGGTCATCGTCGGCCGCGCCGCGCGCGAGCGCTATCGCAACCTCGAAGTCGGCGGCGAAATCACCATCGGGCGATCCACCGACAAGACGTTCACCGTGGTGGGCGTGTTTGAGGCCGGCGGCGGCGCGCTGGAGAGCGAAATCTGGGGGCCGCGCAGCATGATCAGCGACGTCTACCTGCGCCGATTCACCTCCAGCGCCATCATGCGGCTCGAAGACCCCGGCGCGGCGACCGCAGCCATCGACTACATCCGCGGTCCGGCCGTGCGCATGAACGCCAAGACCGAAGCGGACTACTACGTCGATCTGTCATCCAAGACGCGCGAGATCGTGGTCCTGACAACCATCCTGATTGCCATCATGGCGGTCGGCGCAATCTTTGCCGTCGCGACGACGATGTACACTTCAGTAGACAGCCGCCGTCGCGAGATCGCCATGCTCCGCACGCTGGGCTTCTCGCGCCGCTCGGTCATCGCCGCGTTCCTGACCGAGAGCCTGCTGATCTGCATGGCGGCTTGCGCCGTCGGGCTGACCGTTTCACTCTTCGTCAGCGGCTCCCGGCAGGACTACCTATCGGACCAGACCTGGACGGTCATCGCCTACGAGCTTCGCATCACGCCCGTGACCGTGGCTGCGGCGGTGGGCCTGTCGATCCTGGTCGGCGTGGCCGGTGCGGTCGCTCCCGCTTTGCGAGCCGCTCGCATCCGCGTGATCGAAGCCCTGCGTAAGGGCTAGTCGCACGCTAGAATGGTCTGCATGCAAGCGCCCACCGACCTACGCGCCCAGCTTCGAAGCCTCACGATCAACAAGGATCAGCGGCCCGCGGCTGGATCCAAGCCCGCGCCATCGGCAACGGCCGGCCCGGCCCGATCCGGCACTCGATCCGGCAAGCGTCTCGTTGTCTTCGCCGGCGTTGCGGTCGGCGCCATCGTGCTTTGGTACTTCGCACCCGGAGCGGCCCTGCTGGGGCTGGGCGGCGGCGGCAGCGCCGCGGCGGAGGTTCGGCTGATCACCGTCACGTCGCGCGGGGCGACGGATGTCCCCCCGGTGTTCACGGCTGCCGGCAAGATCGTCTCGGATCACAAGGTCTCGGTGAGCACAAAGGTCTCGGGCCAGATTGTCGAACTGCGCTTCGAGCAGGGCGACCGCGTGAAGAAGGGCCAGGTCATCGCACGAATCGAGGACGTGAACTACCGCGCGATGCGTGACCAAGCCTCGGCGCACCTTGAAAAGAGCCGCGCGGCCCTGGCCTATCAACAGGTGAACTTTGACCGCGTGGCGCGCCTGCATGAATCGAGCGACGCGCCGGACATCGAGTACGTCGATGCCAAGCGCGCGGTGGAAGAAGCGCGAGCACAGGTCGCGGCCGACGAGGCGGCGCTGGCGTTCGCGGAGAAGGCGCTACGAGATTGCGAAGTGGTCGCGCCGATTGAGGGCGTGATTCTGGAACGAAGCGTAGAAGTCGGTGATTTCGTGGCGGCCGAAGGCGGGCGCGGGGCAATCGCCAACGCGCAGTTCGCGGTGATTGCCGACATGACGGCGCTGCGCGTTGAGGTCGATATCAGCGAGTTGGACATTGCGCGAATTCGGCAGAACATGCCCTGCGTCATCACGCCCGACGCCTACAAGGACCGCCGCTATGATGGCCACGTGATGTGGATCGATCCCGGCGCGAACTATTCCAAGGCGACGGTGCAGGCCAAGGTGCGCATCGACAACCCCGATGATTACCTGCGCGTGGAAGGCGCGGCACAAGTGGCATTCTTCAACGACAAGCCGCAGACCGGCGCATCGAGTGCGCAAGCCATCTGGGTGCCGCGGTCGGCGTGCAAAATGGATGCCGACGGACGCAGCGCGACGGTCTTCCACGCCGAGAACGGCGTGCTTCGCGCGACGCGCGTCACGACCGGGCGAATCAGCGGTGCACAGATCGAAATCGCAAGCGGACTCAAGGTCGGCCAGCGCATCGCCGCCGACGGCGTGGACAAGCTTGCCGACGGACAAAAGCTCGCGCCCGCATCGCCGTAAGGCTCCGATTTGACATTCTGCCGCCGGCTGTGAAACAATCTCCGAGAGTACGTCTCGGCATGTCGCGCACCTTTTACGGAAACGAGGAGTCATTCATGCGAACCATTCATCGAGTCGTTGCCGTTGCCGGTCTCATGGCGTTTGCGGGTTGTTCACCCATCGCCGGCACCTGGGTCAGCGAGGGCGGCGCCGACAAGGCCGCCAGCCCCATCGCCCGCGTGACGTTCTGTCACGACGGCACCTTCACGGCTGAAGCGGAGTACGGCGACAAAGGACGTCACGCGATGAGCGGCTGCTACTGCGTGAAGGGTGACAAGCTCTGCATCATGGCCGACGGCCAGAAGCGCGAGTACGCCTACAGCGTGAAGGGCGACGTGCTGACCGTCGGTGAGCACAAGAGCCAGTTGAAGCGGCTCAAGGGGTGCCCGGCAGGTTGCTGCAAGTCGTGCTGCGCCGAAGACAAAGCGAAGTGATGCATTGCGTCGCCGCGCGCTGCGAAAGCGCCCGGACGAAGCAATACTCGGATCATCCGCATCGCGAAACACAAAGCCCCAGGCATTTGCCTGGGGCTTTCTTGTTCGATCGATTCACGCCATTGCGCGGGGCGTTACTTCACGAGGCCCGCCAGCGCCGCCTGGAAGTCCTTCTTGCCGGTGAGGCCGACGAACTTCTGCACGACTTCGCCCTTGTGGAAGATCATGACCGTCGGGATGGCCTGAATGTTGTACTGCATCGGCACCTGCTGACTATTCTCGGTGTTGAGCTTGCCGACTTTGACCTTGCCGACGTAATCGTTGGCCAGTTCGTCGATGGTCGGCCCCAGGGCGCGGCACGGCATGCACCATTCGGCCCAGAAGTCCACGAGTACCGGCTTGTCGGACTTGATTACCTCGGTCTCGAAGTTGTCGTCGTTGAATTCAAGCGTGTTCGCGCCAGCCATCGGTCCCTTCCTCCTTCGGTCCTGGGGTCTGCGTCGTTCGGATCGTCATGCCAACCAAATGGGCGGCCGACTGACCGCAACGCGTCGCGCCGCCCGTGAAACGCGGGGATTCTAGGAGTCGCCGCGCGGTTCGTCAAAAGCCCCGCCTCGGTAACGTGAGTTGACGCGCGCCCGAAGCCGGGATTACCATTCCATGCCTGTTCGGCACGAATTCAACCAACGCCAAGACATATTGACCGCAAGGAGATGCACCATGGCGCGAACCACGACCCTGAAGGGCAAACCCCTCGACCTGGAAGGCCCGGAGCTGAAAGTCGGCGATTCGGCGCCCGACGCCGTGTTGAAGAAGAGCCTCGTGGATGATTTTCGCATCAGTGAAACCAAGGGCAAGACGCGCGTCTTTTCCGTCGTGCCCTCGCTCGATACGCCGGTCTGTGCCGAGCAGACGCGCCGGTTCAACAAAGACCTGGCCGCGATGGCCAACGTGACGTGCTACACCATCAGTTGCGATCTGCCCATGGCCATGAATCGCTTCTGCGGCGCCGAGGGCATCGAGACCGGTAAGGTCGTGCCGCTTAGCGATCACAAGGATGTCGCCTTCGGCAAGGCCTATGGGACGCTCATTCCATCGTTGCGCATTCAAAGCCGCGCGGTCTTCGTAGTGGACGCTGGCGACAAGCTCCGATACGTCGAATACGTACCCGAGGTCGCCAGTCACCCGAATTATGAGGCGATCCTCGCCTGCCTGAAATCGCTCTAAGTCGACATCTCAATGTCCGGCTCCGGCCGCCCGATCAACCGGGTGGAAGACGTTAACCTCGCGTTTAGCGCGGAAAGGAGCGGATGGAATGTTTGATTTTCAGGCTTCACTGGACGGTTTCTTGAGCGGGTTCTTCGCGTTTCTCAACGAGCTGTTGAACGCGCTGTTCGGCGGACTGGCGTCCGTCTTCAGTGTGTTCACCGGGGGCGGCGCCGTCTAAGCCCGCTGTTGAATTTACCACACACACCGCACGCGGCCCGCTCGGCATCCTTGCCGGGCGGGCCGTTGTGCATTGGGCTTGTTCGTGCGCAAAGAAAAGCCCCGGCCAGGCTTGGCCGGGGCTGTAGGAGATCCATCATTCATCCACCGTGCGCTGGCGACGCCGTGCGATAGCGACGCAGCGCATTGGCGTCGTTGCGTGTTGCGCCGTTGCGCCATGGTTATGAGTTTTCGTCGTCGCTGTCCTCGTCACCGCTGTTCTCATCGCCGCCCTCATTGTCTTCGCTCGCGGCGGCGTCCTTCGACGCGTCGGGCTTCGGCGTGACCTTGAAATCGCCGGCGCGAATCTCAACGAGCTTGCTCGGATCGATGTGCTTGCGGAGCGCCGCGTTCACTTCGTCCAGCGTGAGCTTCTCGATTTTCGCCAGTTCGTCGGCGCGGAACTTCATCGTGCGGCCCAGGTACAGATCGTTTGCCAGCATGCCGGCGATGCCGCCGTCGGCCGACAACTGCACCTTCACCTGCTCCAGGAAGCCCTTGCGCGCGTCCTCCAGCTCTTCAGCCGTGACGCCCTTCTTCAGCAATTTGTCGAGTTCCTCACGGGCGCAGGCGATGGCCTTCTCGGCGTTCTGCGGCGCGCAGATCCCGTACACACCGAACATGCCCACGCGATCCAGCGCGCTGGCGTTGAGCATCGACCCCGCCCCGTACGACAGGCCCTCCTTCTGTCGCAGCCGGTTCAGAATCCGTGAGTTGCTGCTCTGCCCGAGGATGAAGTTGCCCAGCTTCAGCGCCGCGAAGTCGGCATCGTCGTCCCTGATCGGCAGATTCATCGCCATGGCGATCAGCGCGTTCTGCTTGTCGGGCGTGTTGATCGCCACGGTATCGGGCTTGGTCTCCTTGAACTCGCGGGCGATCCGCTCGAACGGCCGCGGACTCTTCCAACCCTTGAACGTATCCACCACGATCGTGCGCGCTTCGGACGCGTCGATATCGCCGACAATCGACACCTCGCCGTGGCTGGCACCGAGCAGTTCCTGGTAGGCCGTCTTGATGTCGTCCAGCGTGACGGCCTGGAGCCGCTGCAACTGTTCGGCCGGCGTCGGCACGTAGCGCACGTCGCTCGGCTCGTACGGGTTCATCCGGCGCATCATCTCGTTCATCGCCAGAACCATCGGCTCGGAAAGCTGGCTCTCCAGCGAGGCCATCGCCTGCTTCTTGAGCTTGTTGAACTCCTTCTCGGGGAAGGTCGGCTCGCGCAGCATTTCGCGGAGCAGGGCCATCGCCTCGGCAAAGTACTTACGCTCGGTCTCAACGCTGATGGACAAGGCGCCGGTCTCACCGCCGCCCGCGCCGCGACCCATGCGTCCGCGCCCGCCGCCGCCACCGATACCGATGGATGTCTTGATGCGATCCAGCTCATCCGCCAGCTCGCGCCGCGAATGCTTGGCCGTGCCCTTGTCGAGCATCGAGGCGATCATGCCGACCGCGTCGATCCGGCCTTTGAAGTCCTCTTCGCTGCCGTAGCGCAGCGTGATCGTCGCGCTGATCTTCTGGCCGCGCGTCTTCTTCGGGATCATCGCGAGCTTCAGCCCGCCCGGCAGATCCTCGCGCTGCGTGCGCGACTCGATCGCCATCGGCTCGGGCGGCAACGCCTCGCCCTGCACCACCGCTTCCTGGCCCTTGTAGTCTTTCAGCATCGCCAGCACGTCGGGCGGCGGCGGTACCGTCGTGCGCACCGGGTCCTTCGTCGGGATGAACATGCCCACCGTGCGATTGCTCGGCCGCAGGTACAACGCCGCGACGCGCTTCACGTCGGCCGGTGTCACCTTTGCGACCTGATCGCGATGCCAGAACATCAGCCGCCAGTCGCCCATCGCCGCGTACTCGCTCAACTGCACACCGACGCGGCCGCTGTCGTTGATCAGTCGCGTAAACTGCTTGGCGTACGAATTCTTGGCGCGCTCGACCTCGGCCTCGGTGATCTCCTGATTCGCCAGATCATCCAGCACGGCGAGCATCGTCTCGCGCACGTCGTCCAGCGATTTGTTCTGCCGCACCTCGGCCATGATCTCCAGATGCCCCGGCTCACAGAGGCTGTATGCACTCGTGCGAACCGACGTCGCCTTCTCGGTCTCGATCAGGGCCTTGTACAGCCGGCCGGTCTGCGTCGCGTCGAGGATGTCCGCCATCACGTCGACCGCCGCCATGTCCGGATGCGATCCCGAGCAGATGTGATAGACGCAACCGACGGCCTGGATGTCGCCCACGCGGCGCAGGGTGACGAATCGCTCGTCGTCCTGGGTCGGCTCGACGGTGTAAGTCGGTTCGAGCTTGCGCTCGGGGCGGGCGATGCCGCCGAAGAGCTTCTCGATCTTCTTCAGCGTCGCGGCTTCGTCAAACTTGCCCGCCACGACCAGCATCGCGTTGTCGGGCTGATAGAACTTCTTATAGAAATCCTGCAATCGCTGGATGGGCACGCGCTCAATGTCCTCGCGCGAGCCGATCGTGCTCTTGCCGTAGTTGTGCCACAGATAGGCCGCCGACGTGATGCGCTCGGAGAGAATCCCGACCGGGTCGTTCTCGCCCATCTCGAACTCGTTGCGCACGACGGAGAATTCCGACTTGAGATCCTTCTCGGCGATGAAGCTGTTGACCATGCGGTCGGCTTCCAGTTCCAGCGCGAAATTGAGGTTCTCCTCGGTGGCGGCGAGCGTCTCAAAGTAGTTTGTGCGGTCGTACCAGGTCGTGCCATTGAAGCTCGCGCCGTGATCCTGAAGCGACTTCCACACCTGCGGGAACTTCGGCGTGCCCTTGAAGACCATGTGCTCCAGCAGGTGGGCCATGCCCGTCTCGCCGTAGCCTTCGTGCCGCGAGCCGACGAAGTAGGTGATGTTCACCGTGACGGTCGCTTTTGACTCATCCGGGAAGAGCAGCACTTTCATGCCGTTGTCGAGGGCGTACTCGGTGATGCCTTCGACGCTGCGAATCTTCTTCGCCTCGCCGGCGGCGTGCAGCGCGGCCGTGGTTGACAGGAAGCAGACAACGACGCCGGCAATGCAGACCGGTCGCCACGATTTTGTGGACGATTTCACGGCGATTCCTCCCGAAAGAAAATGTCACTGTTTTCGACTGAAGCGGGGGAAGATTGTACCGCCGATGCTTGCTTTTCACAAGCGCCGCCGAATTCCGGTTGACCGCGAATGTGCGAATCGGAGCCGGCTCGAATCGGGCCGGTCTGGGAACTCGTACGGTGAGGATGATCGATTGCGCAAATCCACCGGCCCGTCACGGCCCGGCTCTGCTTATGGCAGATACGCCGCGAGGAACAGCGCGATGTCCGCCCCGTCTGCCGCGTTGTTCCCATCCAGATCGCTTCGATCGACATGATCCGGATCGGTGTCCGCACCCAGCAGCACCTGCACGAACAAATCGACATCCAGCTCATCCGCGTCGCAGTCCGCATCGATGTCCGCCGCCACGACGCACGGCGCGACGCTGAATCGAATCACCGCATCGCCGCCGGCCGTGCCCTCGCCCGAGGGCAGCGATGCCGGGCTTGATGGGTCAGCCATCTCGCCGTCCAGCGCCATGCCGCTGTTCACAGCCGTGAGCGTGTCGCGGATCGTCAGCGTGTAGCTGTCGGGCGGCAGCGGATCGGCGAAGTTCAGCACCACGGGGTTCACGTTCGCGCCCGAGGCCAGCGTGAAGGCGACCGGGCCGGTCGAATCGCCGACGACCGAAAAATCGCTTGCGGTTGTATTGACATTTGTGTGCAGCCAGACGCTGACCTGATTCGCGCCCCCGTCCACGGTCGCGCCCGGCGCCGGCGTCGTCGCGACGATCTTCGGCGGACCGGCGACATACGCCACGCTGCTCGTCGTGCCGCGAAGAATCCACGGACCGGGATCAAATGCCACGGCCGTCACCGCGCCGCTGACGGGGATCACAAACCACTGGGTGCGAGCCGTGTTGTTCGCGATGACGGTCTGCGGGCTGCCGCCGATCGTCGCCTGAAGTCGCACGGGCATCTCATACACGCTTAGCACCTGAGGCGGCGAGCCGGCCGTCGCCGTCTGCGTCTGGGCGATTCTCGCGAGAAGGTAGTTCTGCCCGTTGACGCTGACTGACTGCCAGCCGTATTGATACGTCGGCGCGCCGCGGTTGTAGACATATTGATTAAAGAAGGGCGTCAGCTCGACGCCGCTGACGTTCTCCGCGAGGATGGCGAAGTCGTCGGTCGTGGCGGCCGAGTACTCGTAGGCCGCTCGATACGCGGCGAGGATGTCAAAGAACGCCTCATCGCCGACGATGCCGCGGAGCATGTGCAGGACCCACGCGCCCTTGTTGTAGCTGTAGGTGCTGGAGAAGACCCGGTTCATGCCCCCGCTGACGACGGTCGCGGGATAAATATAGACCGAATCACCACCGCCGTTGCTCGAAGGCCGATGGGCATTCACGGCCGCCTGATACGCCGCGGGATCGACCACCCCGGTCTTGCGTTCGTCCCACAGGCACTCGCTGTACGTCGCGAAGCCCTCGTTCAGCCAGATATCGCTCCACGTCTTGCACGTGATCATGTCGCCCCACCACTGATGGCCCAGCTCGTGCGCGGTGACGCCCTCGTTGAAGGTGCCCTGGCCGGTCATGGTCTGGTGTTCCATGCCGCCGCCGAAGTTGAAATGGTAGATGCCGTACTTTTCGTTGATGAACGGATACTCGCCGTAGATCGGCCGAAACGCCGCGAGCATGTCGACGCACTTGCCCCAGCTCGCGCGATTGGCCGGCGTATCGCTGTTGGGGTAGATGTAGAACTCCACCGGCATCGTGCCGCCGGGGTACATGTAAGTCAGTGTCCACGTGTTGTAATTTGTCGCGGCGAACGCCAGAAGATACGTGGACATCGGGTAGTTCGTCGCCCAGTTGTATCGCTTGCGATTGCCGCTCAACGTGTCCACGCCGAGCAGCAAGCCGTTGGACGGCACCACCCAGTTGTTCGGCGCGGTCAACGAAAACTCAAACGTCGCCTTGTCGCCGTTGTCCCCCGGGTCGTTCGTCGTCCCGTCTTTCGCCGGCCACCACGTGTACGCGTACCACGCTTCGCTCAACGTCGCGACGACAGCCGTGCTACCGCCCGTTTGGGTGTCGACTTCAATCGAGCCGAACCCCGCGGAAAACGACGTGCCGGTGTATTCGATGGTCAGCGTGAACACTTCGTCGGCATTGTACGCGCGGTCGAGCGTCGCAAGCCGCGTTGTCGTGTTGACCGTCGCGACCGAGATCGGCGTCGTACCGTTGATCAGCGCGCTGGTGATGGTGTACTGCGTGCGCAGGCGAAACGTGAACTCCGACAAACCATCGACCAGCGACTTGATCGTCATCACATTCCGGCCGGTGACGGTGCAGTTGTTGTTCGCGGTGTTGATGTTCGAGATTTCGATATCCAGGTCGTAATGCAGAACGTCGGTATCGGTCAGCGCATCGCGCAAACCGGCCGCGCCCGGCGATTCCGCATCCTGCTCCGCCGCACGATCGCGCAGGACCGCCGCATGAGCCTTCCCGCATCTCGGGCCGTCCGCATCAGCACACGGATCCACCGGCGGCTCGACCGGCCCGAACAGACCGGTACACCAGAATGCCAACACAAACAATTGAATTGTCACCACCACTCCACCTTTCCCCCCGATCCCCCGGAGCTACCCATCCCTATTATAACAGCTCGCCGAGCGTGCCCGAGATGCAGAATCGGCCCGAGCCGCCGCCGTCATGCGGCGGAAGATTCCGAGCCATAACTGGCCCGGCTCGTAAAGGCGTCTGGTAATTGACAGCCCTTCTGCGGCGTCCTAACGTAGCCCCTATGGCCGTGGACCTTCGCAGCTACACGTTCCTCGACAGCCTTCAGCCGCAGTTCGCCTCGTTTCAGGCGACGGTCTCGCAGGGATTCCTGCCCAATCCGTTTCAGGCGGCGCTGTTTGTGGAAATTTCCCCCGGCATCGAGATCAACCGCGTGACCGATATCGCGCTGAAAAGCACGCGCGTCACCCCCGGCATGCAAATCGTCGAGCGGCAGTACGGCATGTTGGAGGTCCACGCCGACAGCCAGGCCGATGTCCGCGCGGCGGGTCAGGCCATCCTCTCCGCCCTGGAGCTGAAGGAAGAAGACCGCATCAAGCCGCGCGTCCTCTCCAGCCAGGTCATCCGCCACGTCGATGCATACCAGACGCAATTGATCAATCGCATGCGCCACGGCAACATGATCCTGCCGGGCCATTCGCTGTATGTGATGGAGCTGGAACCTGCCGCCTATGCAGCGCTCGCGGCCAACGAAGCAGAAAAGGCCGCGAACATCAACATTCTGGAAGTCCGCTCGTTTGGAAGTTTCGGGCGCGTGTACCTCGGCGGCGAGGAGCGGGACATCGACGTGGGCTATCGCGCGGCCGAAGCGGCAATCGCCGGTGTGACCGGGCGCAGCGCGAAATAGTCCGTGGCCCCGGGTAGCGTGGGCGTCCCGCCCGCTTGGATCGAGTAGGCTCGCGCCCGCCGGCAAGGTACGGGCGGCTCGGTTGCAGGATGGGCTGACGACAAGATTGGACGGCATGACCAGGAACGTTGGCTGACCTGGATGGAGGATTGCGGTGAGCACCGAAGCATTGGGAATGATCGAGACGCGCGGATTCGCCGCGATGGTCGAGGCGGCCGACGCGATGGTGAAGGCTGCCAAGGTCGAATTGGTCTCGTACGAGAAGATCGGCGGAGGCTATGTCACCGCAATCGTGCGCGGCGACGTGGCCGCCGTTCGGGCCGCCTGCGACGCGGGCCAGGCTGCTGCGGCGCGCGTGGGCGAGGTGGTCGCGGTGCATGTCATCGCTCGCCCGCATACAAACGTGGACATCGCCTTGCCCCTGGGCCGCGCCGAGCAGGCGAAGAAGGCCGGAAAGTAGCGGCTGCTCTTCTGGAGCGCGTACGCAATCCGAGCCGCGACCGTTAGGGAGCGCCGGGTAACCGTTCCGCGAGCGGCGAGTCGCGAATGCAGGAAATCAGCAGAGCCGGGCCGGGTCGGTCCGGTGCATCGGAGTGGAGCTTCGAACCGCTCAACGACTTCCAGGAATCCGGTTCGACACGAATCGGCTCTGATCAACTTGGTCTAGATCATGCTGCTCGCCCAGGTCATCGGCACGGTCGTCGCCACCCGCAAGGAACCCAGCCTTAGCGGGCTGAAGATGCTCGTGCTCAAATGCGTCGATCTCGACGGCAAGCCGACCGGGGCGACGGTCGTCGCGGCCGATGCCGTCGGCGCGGGCGTCGGCGAGATGGTGCTGTACGCCGCCGGTTCCTCGGCGCGACAGACCGAGGCGACCGACAAGAAGCCGGTCGACGCCGTCGTCATGGCGATCGTCGATCAATGGGAAGTCGGCGGGGAGACGAAGTACAAGAAGAATTGAGAATGGCGAATGATGAATCGGGAATGGTCGACGCCGAAGAGTAACCACGCTGCGCGACCAACTTTTGCTATTCGCTATTCTGTCTGACGGCTGTCACCGCCTGACTGTTTGATACGATCTTTGCAATACGCCGAGCCGCTCGACGCTCCCTGACGGTCGCGGCTCGGATGGGTGGCGCTCGCATGGAAGCCTGGAGCATGAACCGTGTCCTCCCTCGACGATAGCCAGATCGGCGCCATCGCTGCTCGCGTGTTTGACCGGCTGCGAACCGGCGCCGCGACCGGCGCGCCCAGCCTCCCACCTGCCCAGCGCGAAGCCCTCTCGCGCGGCGGCGCGCTGCCCGCAGGCGTCTTTCGCACCATCGACGAGTGCGTCGCCGCGGCTGCCGAGGCGTTCAGGCAATTCAAACGCGTCAGCCTCGACAAACGCAAGGACATCATCGCCTCCATCCGCGAATCGATGTTCGCCAACGCCATCAGCCTCGCCCGCGACGCACACGACGAAACCGGCCTGGGCCGCGTCGAAGACAAGATCATCAAGAACCGCCTCGTCACGCGAAAAACCCCCGGCCCCGAAGTCCTCGAGCCTCGCGCCACCTCCGGCGATCACGGCCTCACGCTCATGGAGCGCGCCCCCTTCGGCGTCATCGCCGCCATCACGCCGACCACCAACCCGACGTCCACCATCATCTGCAACACGATCGGCATGGTCTCGGCCGGCAACACCGTCGTCTTCAACGTGCATCCCAACGCGAAGCGCGTCTCATGCCGCAACGTCGGCCTCATTAACGAGGCGATTCAACGCGCCGGCGGGCCGCCCAACGTCATCACCGCCCTGGCCGAGCCGACCATCGAGTCAGCCCAGCAGCTCATGCAGCATCGCGGCGTGCGATTGCTCGTCGTCACCGGCGGACCGGGCGTCGTGAAGGCCGCCATGGCCAGCGGCAAACGCGCCGTCTGCGCCGGGCCGGGCAATCCGCCCGTCGTCGTCGACGAGACGGCCGATATCGACAAGGCCGGTCGCGACATCGTGCGCGGCGCATCGTTCGACAACAACGTGATCTGCACCGACGAGAAGGAAGTCTTCGCGGTGGAGGCGATTGCCGACAAGTTGCTGAAAGTGATGCAGGCCAACGGCGCGATCGTCCTGACGCCGCCGCAAACCCGCGCCTTGGAAAAGGTCATCTTCGAGGAGACGCGCGGCCCGCGCAAACCGGGCGTCATCAATCGAAAGTGGATCGGCAAGAATGCGAACGTCATTCTCGAACAGATCGGCCTGCGCGTGCCCGATACCGTGCGGCTCGCCGTCCTCGATGTGCCGGTCGAGCATCCGCTCATCTGGACCGAGCAGCTCATGCCCGTCTTGCCCGTGGCGCGAGTGAAAAGCGCCGACGAAGCCATCGACCTCGCCATTGCAGCCGAACACGGGTTCGGCCACTCCGCCGCGATGCACTCGCTGAACCTGGCGAATCTCTCGCGCATGGCCCGGGAGATCAATTGCAGCATCTTCGTGAAGAACGGGCCGATTTATTGCGGCCTCGGCGAGGGCGGCGAGGGATATTGTTCCTTCAGCATCGCCAGCCCCACCGGCGAGGGCCTGACCGACCCGCGGACCTTCTCCCGCGAGCGCCGATGCGTGTTGGTCGATCATTTCAGAATCGTCTAGGGGCCAAACGTGTCCGACGCACCCGCCATCGCCCTGATCGAATACGCCAGCATCGCACTCGGCACGCGCGCCGCCGACGCGCTCGCCAAGAAGGCCCCGGTGGACATCATCCGCGTCGGCACGTTCCAGCCGGGCCGATTCGCCATTCTTTTTGAGGGCGAAGTTGCCGCCGTGCAGGAATCTTTCACCACGGGCTGCCAATACGGTGCTGACAGCCTGATCGACCGCGTGCTACTGCCCGACGTCGATCGCTCCGTGTATGCCGCCATTGGCGGCGCGACGACCGACTGGTCGCCTGACACGCTTGGCATCATCGAGACGCCGACGCTCGCGGCCGTGCTCGAAGCCGCCGACGCCGCGGTGAAGGGCGCGAACGTGACCCTCGTTCAGCTTCGCCTTGGCGATGGCCTGGGCGGCAAAGGACTGGCGTACTTCACCGGCGAGCAGGCGGACGTGGAGGCGGCGATTGAAATCGGCTGCACCCGCATCGCCAATCGCCCTGCGCCGGCATGCAGCAGCATCACTCCGCGCTGGGACGATGCCGTGCGCGAGAAGCTGTCGCGCTCGACGCGTTTCGGGGAGGGCTGGTGATGCACCTCGGTCGCGTGATGGGGACGCTCGTAAACGCGGTCGCTTACAAGGGCCTGACCGGCGTTCCGTTTCTCATCGTGCAGCCGTTGGACAAGCAGCAGCACCCGGCGGGCGCGCCGATTGTGTGCTGCGATGCGACGCGGATGGCCGGCCCGGGCGAGTTGATTTACTTCGAAGGCGGGCGCGAGGCGGCCATGGCGCTGGAGGAAGCGTTTGTGCCGGTGGATCACACGATCATCGGAATCGTGGACGGCGTGGACCTGCCGGTCATGGAGCCGCCGAGGCGGGGAGGCGCGTCGTGATTCTCGGCATCGTCCGCGGCAACATCTACTCCACGATTCATCACTCGATTTGCACGGGCAAGAAGTTGATGATCGTCGATCACATTCACGCCGACGGCGCGCCGACGGGCAAGTATCTCATCGCTGTGGATTCGGTCGGCGCGGGGCCGGGCCAGCGCGTGCTGGTGCTCGACGAGGGCAACGGCGCGCGTCAGGTGTTGAACGACTCCAAAGCCCCCGTGCGGTCGATCATCGTCGGGATCATCGACGAGATCAGTGTCGCCATCCCAGCCTCAAGCGCCCGTCATGGATCCGCCGAGGCGGGCGAGCGGGCACCGAGGGCGACAGAATAGCGAAGGGCAAGTGGCGCGACGTAATGTAGAATGTAGAATTAAGAATGTAGAAAGTGTGTCCCGCGGCGGAGAAGTTGTCAATTGTGCGACAGCCTTTCTACTTTCTAACTTCTACATTCTTCATTGGACCGTTACCTTTCAACGACACGCGAAGTCATCGGCAACTAAATGGAAACCCTCCTCCTCATTGCTCTGGCCGTCGTCTCCCTCGCCGGCATCGCCCTCGCCGCATTCACCCTGCCCGGTTCATGGCTCATCCTTGCATCCGCCATTGGCTACGACGGGTATTTCGGCTGGCAGCGATTCGGCTGGAAATGGCTCGTCGTCCTCGGCGCGATCGCCCTCGCGGCCGAAATCATCGAACTGGCCGCATCCGCCATCGTCGCGGGCAAGGCCGGAGCCAGCCGCCGCGCAGCCATCGGCTCGCTCATCGGCGGCTTTGCTGGCATGCTTCTCCTTTCCGTCCCCATCCCTGTGATCGGTTCCATCCTGGGCGGCTTCATCGGCTGTTTCATCGGCGCGCTGGCCGGCGAAATGACGCTGCGCGATGACCTGCGCACCGGCGTGCGGGTCGGCGTCTTCGCCACCCTCGGGCGACTGCTCGGCATGATGGTCAAAGTCTCCGCCGCCATGGCCATCGCGGGCGCCGTCGTCTCGCTCGCATTCATCGCGACATGGTAGAATGGGTCGATGCATCGCGTCGCCCGGATCATGCCCCGACTTGCTCGATTCGCGCTGCTCGCCCCGATCTGGACGGCACTCGCCGCGGGATTGCTTCCGCTGATTCTGCAACCGAGCGCTGGCCACGCAACCCCGCCGGCGCAGCCGTCGACTTCGCCCAGCACACAGTCGACGACGCAACCCGGCGCACGCACGGCGCAATCGCCGCTGGCCCATCGCGTCGATACGCTTGTTACCCAACTGGGGGATCGCGACTACCGTCGCCGCGAGACCGCACAGCAGGAACTGGCCGCACTGGGCGCTGCCGCCCTGCCGCTGCTCATTCAGCGCGTCCCGAATCCTGACGCGGAGATCAGCGATCGGCTCATCACGCTGATCGGCACGCCCGCCGCCCTGGCTCATCGCATCGAGTTCGCGGCGCGCCTGCTCGAGACGGCCGACCCGGACCACATGGAACGTGCCGTGTACCTGCTCTTTGATGATCCGGCGGCCGCCTGCGAGCCGTTCAAGCTGCGCGTTCGCGGCGCAACGGGCGCGCTCGCGGCGATCTGCGCCCCCATCATCGAGCAACTGGATCGCTGCCGCGCGTCAGACGAAAACACGCGGAGCCACATCGAAAAGATTCGGCGCAAAAGCCCGGCCAAGGCGGAGGAAACGCTTCAGAAAAACAAGGAGGGGTTTCTCTACAACGCCGAAGCAGCCTACTGGTCGGCCGTGGAGGCCCTGGCGGCGTACATCGAGCAGGAAACACCAGACGCCCGCAGTGGATCCCCGGCATCCCAGCGATCCGCGCCTTAACCGGCGTATCGTCAGATGTGCGCAACGACGGGGTTCGAAGAGCGGGAGCCGGGGTTGCCCTGCGACCCCAGCAACACGTCCATAATAGACGTTTTGCGTAATACCGCCCGAACGGCGTCGCTGACTTCCAGTTGCGATCGATCCAGGGTCGTCTGCACGGTTGGCGGTAGCCCCTTCACCGTCGACGGCTTGGTCGGATCCGACATCAACGCCCCGACGCCGTCGAACACGTCATAGAGCGTGATCGCCTCCATCGGCTTGTTCAACCGGAATCCGCCGCGCGGGCCGCGATCCGATCGAAGTACGCCGGCGTTGGCCAACTGGCTAAGAATCTTCGCCACGTAGGCCTTGGGGAGGTGATGCTTTTCCGCCACGTCGCCGGCGCGCACGCCGAGCGGAGCGGTGGCACCGCGCTGCTGCTCGGCGATTTCATAAATCGCGAGCAGCGCATAAGCAGCTGTCTTTTTTCTCAACATGGGCGACGCTCCTGTTGGATGCCCGCGCGATGGGCGTCGCGCGGCATTCCAAGGGCGGGGGTCGAACGGTCGCTCGTGCGAGCCGTGGGTCGCCGTTCCTGAAGTCTGACCACCCTCAAAGCGTCGTGCTCGCTTCAAGGGTTTCAGACCCGGGGAATCCTAGTAAGCGGAAATGCCCTCTGCCACCGGATTCCGAGTATCATTAAAGACTAACATTCGAGTTGCCGGACGCCAAGTGAATTCAAACTTTTTGTGCCCCATTTTCGGGCGCGCTTCGCGTCAGCGCTCTCCGGTGAGCCGAGTACCACGCGATGGATTCACGCGATCACAAGACTCCGCCAAGCTGGCTGCGTGCGCTCGGTCGACATGACTTGCCGCCAACACTCATCGCCGACGGGCGGCCCTATCGGCTCATCAAAACGTTTAAGCACGACTTCTTCGCCGCGACCGGCCTCTATCAATCCGAGACCGGGCACAAGATCATCTTCAAGGTCGGACGCGTCGCGACGCTCATGGGCATCCCCCTGTCGTTCATCGGGCGCTACCTCGCGCGGCACGAGGCCCGCCTCTACACGGCCGCGCAAGGCATCGAGGGCGTCCCGCGATTTCTCGGTCGATACGAAAAGACCGGAATCCTTCATGACTTCGTGGAAGGCGCTCCCCTGTCAAAAGATGGCACGCTCGCGGATGATTTCTTCCCCCGGCTTGAAGCCCTGCTTGGTGAGATTCACCGCCGTGGCATCGCCTACGTCGACCTCGAAAAGCGCGAGAACATCCTGCTGGGCGACGACGGCCGCCCGCATCTGATTGATTTTCAAATCTCGTGGCGAACCGGTGACGGCTTCTTCGGGCGGTCCTGGCCCGCGCGACGAATTCTTGCCACGCTTCAATCCGCCGACCGGTATCACCTGTACAAACACTGGCGGCGCATGCGGCCCGATCAACTCAACCCGGCGCAGATCGACGAGACGTATCAGGCGCCGATCTGGATCCGATGGCACCGGTTCTTCTTCCGGCCGCTGACGCTGCTGCGGCGGCAGATTCTGGTCTGGCTCGGCGCGCGCGACTCCGCCCGAGTCCGCTCACCAGGCTGACGCGACGTTTCGCCGATCGCGCGGTATAATCCCACCACTCGATGTCAGCAATCTGCACGCTGTGATCGTCAGCCGCGATCGATTCCATCTAACGAACAACACGGAATAAGAGGCACCTCGTATGGTCATCACCGCCGCACAACGCGATCTCGTCGATTCGTTTCGCTCGTCCTTTGAAGACGCCTTCGCCCGCGATGAACGCTTCAAAACACCGGCCCGCCACGATCGGCCGGACGGCTCGACGCTCGCCGTGCGCTGGCCCACCGCTGCCAACGAGCACGTCTGGCTCGAAATCGCCGTGCGCCCGCTTATCCCGCAGGTGCGCGTCGGCATCCTCACCGACGACCGCTGGAAGAGCGAGGACTTCGAGGAGAAGATCGAAGAATCGGGCGACACGATGTCGGAGTTTGTCGAAATGGGATTCGAGGAGGCCGGCCTCACGTGGCTCGACCCGCCCGTCGAACATTACCGCGAAGACCGGACTTTTTTCTACTTCGCGACGGCCGTGGAGCTGCCGCGCCTCGACGACCTCGCCACGCCCGCCGTCCGGGAGAAAGCCCGGCAGATGTTCGAGGGCTACTACCACGCCTTCGGGCCGTATCTTGAATAGCCCCGCGCTCGCTCAAGCCCGCTCGACCAGGAACAATTGTTCCTTCACATGCAACGGGCGATTGCGAAGGTTGCGGCTACCGCGAAACGCGTTGTAGGCCGTCTCAATCACTTCGACGCGCCCGAACCGTGACAGCGTCGCATCGAACTGCTCGCGCGAAATGAACCCCTCGCTGTTGTAGGAGATCAGCATGTGCGTCGCCGGCGTGTGCGTGAGGAGGTCTTCCAGGGCATCCCGCGCCGCCGCACGCCGGTTGTACGCCGATCGCTGCCAGCCCTGCGCAATGCCCGACACGTCGCTGATGGCCGCCGGTTCTTCGTACGTGGCGATCAAATTCAGCATGAAGTAGTTGGATCCGTACGGATGCTGGTTGTACGGCGGATCGAAGTACGCCACGTCCAGCGGCGGTAAGCCTCGCACCAGCCGATTCGCATCCTCCCGATGCACCTGAACATCGCACTCGAATCGGCTGAAGATCGGAAACGGCAGCTCGATTCGACCGAGGATGCGCGGAAGCGCGTCGCCGTTCTGCCCGCCGAATCGACCAACTCCGCGCGCGTCTTTGTAGAACCCCTTGAAGACCCCCGACGTGTTGTTATGAACCGACGCCTCCGCGAGCAGCGGCGCGAGAAGAAACGGTTGCATGCCCGCGGGCACTTCCCGGATCGCCTTGCGCATTGAATCAATCCGCATGGCGTTGTCGACCGTGAAGAAGACGCGTTCACCGGGCTGGATCGCGTCATCGCACCCCGGCGCATACAACCGTCTTATGAAACCGTCGCGAACGGGCAGCGTATCAGCCGCCTGGGTCACATGAGCGTGGTGACGGCGCAACGCGGCGAAGTCAATCGACGACGCATTGGCAAGATAACACGCACCGATGATTCCCGCGTAATGCTCCAGGTCGTTTGAGATCAGCCGCGTCGCGTGTTGCTTGAAAAAGCGTGATACCACGCCCGACCCGGCGAAGGCATCGAGCATGCGCAGCCGCTCCCGTCCCAACCGGCGACGGACTCTCCCCAGCGCCGCGTCAATCGTATGCAGCAGGCTGCGCTTGTTGCCGAGGTACGTGATGAGTTGCTCGCGGAGGTAGCGATCCTCTTCCGAGAACGCCGGCGACGCGCTGCCAGTCGGCACGGGTCCGGCTGCTGCGATGCGAAACGTTTCAGTGGTCGCAGCCATGTGTCATCACCTGTCGCATCGTTGTACCGGTCGCGATGCGTTGCGGTAACAAAAAACCGGCGAAGCAGGTCGCTCCGCCGGTTGTTGGATTAGCTCTTGAGATTTCAAACCACCGACACGAAATCGCGAATCAGCCCAGTTCTTCCGGGTGAATCAGGTTCCCATCGCGATCCATGAAACCCTCCAGCTTGCGGCAGCGGACCGGGTGCTGGAGCTTGCGGATGGCCTTCGCCTCGACCTGTCGCACGCGCTCGCGCGTCACCTTGAAGATCTTGCCGACTTCCTCAAGCGTGTACGTATAGCCGTCGCCGATGCCGTATCGCAGTTTGATGATCTCTCGCTCGCGATAGGTCAGGCTCTTGAGCACCTGCTCGATGCGCTCCTTGAGCATCTCGTTGCTGGCCGTGCTGACCGGGTTCTCGGCCGCGCCGTCCTCGATGAAATCGCCGAAGTACGAATCCTCGCCCTCGCCGACCGGCCGATCCAGCGAGATCGGGTGGCGGCTGATCTTCAGGACGCGCCGCACTTCGGCCATCGGCATCTTCGCGCGCTTGGCGATTTCCTCGATGGTCGCCTCGCGGCCCAGTTCCTGGAGCAGGTCGCGCGAGATGTTCCGCAGCCGGCTCATCGTCTCGATCATGTGAACCGGGATTCGGATCGTCCGTGCGTGATCGGCGATGGCCCGCGTAATCGCCTGGCGAATCCACCACGTGGCATACGTGCTGAACTTGTAACCGCGGCGGTATTCGTACTTGTCCACGGCGCGCATCAGGCCGGTATTGCCTTCCTGAATGATGTCGAGGAACGACAGGCCGCGGTTGCGGTATTTCTTGGCGATGGAAACGACAAGCCGAAGGTTTCCGCCGGAAAGCTTTCGCTTGGCCTCTTCATACTCGGCAAAGACACGTCGGATGACCGCCACGCGCTTGCGAAGCTTCTCCGGCGATTCCAGCACCATGTCGCACAGGCCGGCCAGCTCGTCGCGCATCGCCTCGATGTCGTCGGCCGGCGTCGTCTCCGCAAGCCGCGGGTCATTCAGTTTCGATTCCAGCTCCGTCATCTTGTCCGACAGCGCGAACAACTTGCGCATCATCGGCGTCACGCGGCTGGTGCGCAGGGCCAGTTCTTCCAGCAGCGTCACGCACTTGCGCCGCCGCCGGAGAATGTTCGACCAGAGCGCGCGGCGCGTCGCCTGCGCCACGCGCGGCTCGCACAGCTTCGTCCAGTCTTCCTGATTCATCGCCATCAGCTTGCGCGCCGTGACCAGGTTGCCCGGAAGCCGCGCCATCACCGCGTTCTTTACCTGGTTTTCGCCGCTGGAGATCTTCATCGTCCGATCGAATGGCAGCGTGCCGTCGAAGACCTGTTGCAGCGTCTCGACCGCCGCCGCCAGGCTGCAATCCGACTCCAGCACCTTCCGCCGAAACGCCGTGCGCGTCAGCTCGATCCGCCGGGCCAGCGTGATCTCCTGCTGGCGCGTCAGGAGCGGAATCTCGCCCATCTGCGTCAGGTACATCCGAACCGGGTCGTCGATCCGGCGGCTGGGCGCCTCGATCGGAAACTCCTCTTCGGCCGGAAGCGCTTCGGTGGGGTTGAACTGCGGCTTGGTCGCCGGTGAGGCGCTGTCATCGGTGAAGGTCGGCTTCTGCGCGTCAGCCTCGTCCACCATCTCGATGCCGAGTTCGTCGATCTTGATCAGGATGATTTCCAGCCGGTCGGGGTGAATGGCTTCATCCGGCAGAGATTCGTTCAGTTCTTCCCAAGTGAGGTATCCGCGCGTGCGGCCCTTCTCGATCAGGTCCGTCACGCTCATGTCGATCGGGTCCGTCGATTTACGTTCGCGCGCCACCGGAGCTTGAACCGGGGCAGGCGTCTCAACGGCGGGTTGTTTGGACATCATTCGACTCATACCAGTGCGACTCCCATCAGTGCTCATGATGCTGCGGGGCGGATCCGAACCGACAGGCCGATCGCGCCCTGCGCCTCGCTCTTGTTTCACACTGCGTCGAAGCTCCCTCGCCACGACGCGCTCCCTTCGCACTCCATCACCTACGTCGTCCCTTGCGGCCCGACCGATCCGACGCCACGCAGTGCTGGGGCCGTCAGATGCTTGCGCGCCGCAAAATGCCTGATTCGTTTCGCAGTCTCCTGCACCTCGCGGGCCGCCTGCTCCTGACCCGCCGAAGGTGCCGCAATATTGGCACTCCCGTGCGTACCGTCCGCGGACGCGCTCGCCGGCTCTCGAAGCCGCGAGACCTGCTCGCCCAACTGACGCTGCTGTTCGATCAGCCGAAGCCGGGCCACCGCCCCCTCGACTGTGTTCGCAAAATTCCCCCGATGCTCGCCGGCCATCTGCAAGTCCGTGATTCGACCGGCGATCTCCACTGACTCAAACCGGCCGATCAATTCCGCGGGCGAGAATCCACCCTCCCGGCCTGCCATTTCAATGACTGCTTCCGCTATCTGACGCAAATCCGGATCGGTGAAGCCGTCCGGATGAAACACATCGGCCGCGTCGTGAAAAAATGCCGGCGCGTTGATGAAGACCTCCAGCAGGTCCTTCAATGCCCGGCCCGTCGCATCCGGCGCACCGACGAATGTCGGTTGGGAAGTCGCCGGACCCTCCGGAGCACGCTGCCTGCGAGCCACGATTCGTAGCTGGCGGTTGACCTCCTCGCTCGTCAAACCAAGCAACTTGCCGACCTGATTGAGGGCAAACCCCCGTTGAATCGGATCGTATTCTCCGAACTCCCCCGACCGCGCGATCAGCGTCAAGAACTCCTCCACCGCGCGCCGCCGGGCTGGTCCGGATGCGTCAGCGCCGAACTGCCGGACCACCTGACGCCATTTGAATTCTAGCGCGCTGACCGCCGAGGTCAAAGTCTCGTTGAAGCCCTCTTTCCCCTGAATTTGGAGCAGATCAGCCGGGTCCTTGCCTTCCCGGACCTGCGCCAGACGGACGTCAAGTTGTGCCCCGGCGAACACAAACAGCGACGCCTCCGCCGCCCGCATCCCCGCCGAGTCGGTGTCAAATACCACCGTCACGCCGTCCACGTACCGCTGGAGCATTTGCACATGATGCTCGGTCAGGGCCGTGCCCAGCGTCGCCACCGTCGTCCCGAAACCATATTGATGAGCCATCAGGCAGTCGAGATACCCCTCGACCACCACCGCCCGGCGATTGTCCGAAAAATGCGCCTTGGCCAGGTCCAGCCCGTACAAACAGCGACTCTTGTCGAACAGCATCGACTGCGGGCTGTTGATGTACTTCGCCGGGTCATCCCCCAGCGTGCGCCCGCCGAAGCCGATGACGCGATTCATCACGTCGCGAATCGGAAAGATCAGCCGATCTCGAAACGCGTCGTATTGTGAGCCGTCGTCTCGCCCCTTCGTCAATCCGGCCGCCAAAGGCAGCGCCGGCGGGATCGACTGCTGTCGCGCCGCGCGGACCAGCGATTCCCACGAATTCGGTGCGTACCCCAGGCCAAATCGCTCGATCGATTCCTCGGAGATTCCGCGGGACGCTGCATAATTCCGAGCCGACTGCCCTGCCGCGCCGGCGAACTGGGCACGGAACCATTCGGCCGCCCAGCGATTGACCCGCTCCAAATCGGCCTTGGAGATCGACTCGCCGTCGCCAGCCGGGCCGCGCGATTCGCGCTGCTCCAGCGAGATGCCGGCGCGCTCGGCGAGCAAAGCCCGCGCCTCGGGAAAGCTAAGCCCCTCGCGAAGCTGGATGAACTTGAACACATCGCCCCCAACGCCGCAGCCGAAGCACTTGAACAACTGCCGCTCGGGCAGGACGTTGAACGATGGGGTCTTTTCCTGATGGAAGGGGCACAGGCCTTTGAAATTGCGGCCGGCCCGCTTCAACGTCAGATGCGCGGAGATGACATCCACGATGTCACTCCGTTGACGAATCCGCTCTGTCAATTCCGCAACTTCAGCCGAGACCACAATCGCTCCCTGAACCGCCGGCCCGCGCAGGTTAACTCTTTGCTGATAAGGATTTTAGGTTAGCTTCGAGCCGCCTCGCGATTCGCTGCTACGGACATGTTTTGCAGACCGTTTATTATACACCAATATTGGCAAGGGGCAAAAAAACTGTCGAAATTTCCTTGTTAGTGACCGTTACCCGGATATGGGACGGCTTTTCTTATCGGGCATCAACCTCATTCAACAACGGCCAAGCTTAATTAACCGAGTCTGGGCAATTCATGAATCGCACGCACCCGTCGCGCGAATTGACCCTGCGATCACGGTAGGAGCGAAGCGATGAGAGGGCCGGCTCCACGTTGAGGATGTTTCTACGCCGGGCAAATCCGCCACGGCTCGGAGCCCGGCTTGGGCCATTGCCCTGCAACTGCAAGCTGCAATCAATAAGCAACTTACATGTTGCGAAACGCTCCCGTGGAACGCCGCAAACCGGTCGCAGTGCCGTGTAGTCAGTTCAACGATCTCTGTTCATGCGCGACGGGGCACACAACTTGCTGCGGATTGCAACCCGTCGCAGCATGACTGCGCTTTTCTTATTGCCTCGCCCCGTCGGCAGCCGCTGGGAATGGGGAAGTGGCCCCGCCTCGCCGGGTCGAGCGGAGGCCCTCGCCATGCAATCCCACGCAGCTACCGAAGACACGGTCACCAACACTGCTTTTACCCGCCACGTGCTTCATCGGTTTCATCTCAAGCCTGCGATTTCGGCCTCGGCCATAGCGGTGCTGGCGGTGCTGGTCGCCGTGGAAACCGTTGCCGCTCGGCCGAATATCCGACAGGCGTTTTTTGTTGTGTATCCCAATGCCGTGGGTTCGCGCCTCGACACCGTACCCAGCCATCCGGCGCACTGCGGGCAATGCCACTACAACTTCAGCGGCGGGGGCACGCGCAATCCGTACGGCGTGCGTCTCGGTCAGGTCATCGGCAGCTATCCAAACTCCGACGCAGGCCGCCAGCAGGCGGTGCTCTCGATTCAGACCGAGGACAACGACTCTGACGGGTTCAGCAGCCTCACGGAAATCACGAACACGACGAGCTACAGCAACACGCCCACGTTCTCCGGGCTGACGCCGATCAACGTCGGAAGTGTCTCCAATGTGACAGTTTCCGAGATCCAGAATCATCTCGTGCCGATCGCGGCGCCCGACACGACGCCGCCCGTCGTCACGGTCATCGCGCCGAACGGCGGCGAGCTGCTGCTCGGCAATGCATCCACGACCATTCAATGGACCGCGACGGATGCATCGAGCATCTCGCGCATTGATCTGTACCTGTCGACCAACAACGGGGGCACGTACCAGCCGCTTCGGTTGGGACTCACGCAAGCCGGCAACGGCGGGACGGAGATGGTCTTCCTGCCCAATCGTCCGACTGTCGCCGCGCGCGTGCGCGTCGTAGCGACGGATAGCGCTAACAACGTCGGCATGGATGCCAGCAATGCGGCATTCACCGTGCAGGCGCCGCCCGGCGGGCTGGTGCCGACCACGCTGCGCGACTTCGACCAGCCGGGCACGCAGCCGTTTGGAGCCGCCGGCCTGGCCGATCCCAATGATTGCGCGTCCTGCCACGGCAATTACAATTCCGCGGTCGAGCCGCATTTCAACTGGCAGGGCAGCATGATGGCCCACGCCTCGCGCGACCTGCTCTTCGAGGCCTGCATGACCATCGGGAACCAGGACGCGCCGGATTCCGGCGACGTTTGTCTGCGATGCCACATCCCCGCCGCGTGGCTCGATGGTCGCTCGGTGCCCACCAACGGCGGCGGCGCGCTCGCCAGCGACATGCACGGGGTCAGTTGCAACCTCTGTCACCGAATGGTGGACCCGGTCTTCAGCGCACAGAACCCACCGGAAGACAGCGCGATCCTGGCGGCCTTGAGCAATCCCCCGAATGACTTCGGGAACGGGATGTTCGTCGTCGATCCGGATCAGGGGCGGATGCGAGGACCATTCAACGACACGGTTGCACCGCACAACGTCGCCGTGTCGCCGTTCCACCGGGAGGCCGCCCTGTGCGGCACTTGCCACGACGTGAGCAACCCGGCCTTTGAGCGCGACATCAACGGGAACTTCGTGCCCAATGCGTTCGACACGCCGCCGGCCAGCATGTCTCCGTATGTTCTGATGCCGATCGAGCGCACCTACAGCGAATGGCTGCACAGCGCCTACAACTCCCCGCAGGGCATTTACGCGCCGCAGTTCGGCGGCAATCGCGATTACGTCGCCTCGTGTCAAGACTGCCATCTGCGAGACGTGACCGGTCAGGGCTGCGTCTTCCCCGACGCCCCCATGCGAAACGATCTGCCGTTGCACGATATGACCGGCGGCAGCACCTGGCTCCTAGGCCTCATGCCGCAGCAGTTCCCGGGTGATGTCAATCCGGCGGCCATTGATGCCGGTGTTCTTCGTGCCCGATACATGCTCCAGAACGCCGCCACGCTGTCTGCACAACAGAACACCGATGAGTTCGTCGTCACCGTCACCAACCAGTCCGGTCACAAGCTCCCGACGGGCTACCCCGAAGGCCGGCGCATGTGGCTCAACGTGCGTTTCTTCGACGCCCAGGATGCGCTCATCAAGGAGTCCGGCGCGTACGACTTGCAGACCGCGCACCTGACGCACGACGCCGAAGTCAAGATTTATGAAGCGGAGCCGGGGCTGGATGAATTGACGGCGGGAATCGTCGGCGTGCCGCCCGGGCCATCGTTTCATTTTGTCCTGAACAACAAGATTTTCAAGGACAATCGCATCCCGCCGCGCGGGTTTACCAACGCCCAGTACGCCCTCTTTGGCGGCGCACCGGTCGGCGCGAGCTATCTGGACGGCCAGTACTGGGATGACACGATCTACCAGGTGCCGTCGGGCGCAGCGCGGGTCGAGGTAAAGCTGTACTATCAGAGTACGAGCAAGGAGTTCGTCACCTTCCTGCGCGACCAGAATGTCACCAATACCAAGGGTCAGGAGATGTACGACCTTTGGAACAACAACGGCAAATGTCCCCCCGAGCTGATGGCGTCGCAATCGCTGAACCTGACGCCGGTGATTCGACCGGGCGACATCAACGCGGACGGGTTCGTGAATGATACGGACATCGCGCTGTTCACCGACGTGCTGCTCGGCGTGGACACGACGCCAGCCTATTTGGCTCGTTGCGATTTGAACAACGATGAGTCCGCAAATGGGCTGGACGCGCAGCCGTTTGTCGCGGCCGTGCTGGCGCCCTGATGCGGCGCCACGCTGCCGCCTGGCCGCGCGATCCCTACGGCGTCAAGTAACCCGCGAGGAAAGGTCGGATGTCGCGCCCGTCGCGCTGGTCGTCGCAATTGAAATCGCTGCGCGTCGCGTGTTCGGGATTGGCATTGTCGCCTGTCAACACACCGACAAAGAGCGTGATATCGGTTTCATCTTCATCTCCATCGCCGTCGATATCGGCCAGGGGTGAGCCGGGGACGCTGGCCGCGTTCGCCGGATCGC
The DNA here is from genome assembly GCA_964592235.1 of uncultured Planctomycetaceae bacterium. Lineage (GTDB taxonomy): Bacteria > Planctomycetota > Phycisphaerae > UBA1845 > UTPLA1 > PLA3. The sequence goes on along the minus strand of CAZQCF010000001.1, from coordinate 111,882 downwards.
TGCACAGATCCAGTTCATCGCGGTCAAAGAAACCGTCGCGGTCGCGATCGATGCCGATGCGCGTCTCGGTTCCCTTGGGCACCACCAGGTAGGTCAGTTCGCTTCCCGGCGCGGCGGACGCCTGAAGCGCGGCCGCGGTGATGGTCTGGCCCTGACGATCCGACTGAAACACGTTGCCGCCGTTGTAGCGATAGCCGCGCGCGATGCCTGCCTGGCGACCCTTTACGATGAGACCGACAGCATTGCTGTTGGCCAATGAGATCATGTCGGCGATGAGCTGCAACTGATCGGCCGGCGCGGTCGCAGCGTTGATCAAGGTGGTCTGTCGCCCCACGGCGGAGTGCGTATCCCGGCTGGCGACGCCCGGCGGCTCGGGCAAAACCGGCGGCGGGGGCGGTGGCGGGAATCCCGATCCTCCGAACGCCAGCATGAGCGCGACGAGATCGGCCGTCATCTGATTGGATGTGACGTTGAACACGGGCTCATTCAGGAATCGGGCGATCGAATCGACGCTGCCGTCGTGGAGGAAGCCAAAGCCGGCGACGTTGCGGGTCTGCGTTAACTCGAAACCGGTCTTCTCGTATTGGTTGCGAAGGTGGGGCACCTTTATGCTGACGTTGGTGGAGCCGTCGACCGAAACGAGGGCGAGGTGCCGTTCGCCGTTGGGCCCGGGCGGGATCGGCTGAAACTGGCCGCCGACGAGAGTGGTATCGGTTCCCGCGCCGGTCGGAACGGTGTGGCAGGAGACGCAGTTGACGCCGTCGAGCTGGGCCGTGCGATAGGCCGTCAGTCCGTTGGCCGCGTTGCCGTTAGGCAACGGAAGACCGGCCGGGCCGAATCGGCCCGTGGTGAAGTGCCCCGGAAGCGGCATATTGGTCGGAAGCTGGTTGGTAAAGGTGCGGTGCGGATTGGGCGGAATGAAGATGGTTTCGAGGAAGTCCTCGAATTCCTGCATGTGCACGGAGGAAAGCGGCGCATCGCCGCCCTGCAGACCGCGAAACGCGCCAGCGAACTCCTCAATCCCGTCGCGGTCGCCGCGCCAGTGGTGAGGCTCCTTGCCGATGATGTCCTGCAGCGTCTGCGTGGTCATCGGTCCCTTCATCGGGTGCCAGTCCTGACATCCGCCGCTGCCGCAATTCTGATTGAACGGTTTCATCAGACCCGACGGGGCACCCAAATCCCATGCCAGGCGATCCATCCGCGCGTCGACGTGGCATGACGCGCAAGCGATGTGCCCCAGGCCCGAGTTCAGATGCGTGTTATAGAGGTGCTTACGGCCGGTTCGAATGGATGCCGGCGTGGGGTCAAACAGATTGGCGCGGCCCAGTTCACTCTCGGTCGCAAGGTTGACATACGAGACGGATGCGCCGAACTTATTTAACACGTAGAGTCGACCGCGCGATTCATCGAGAACCAGACCGGTCGGTCCCTCACCGACTGCGATGGTGACGCGGCCGGGATCGGCGACGGCCGGCAATCGATTGCCGGCGGCGTCGATGATGACGACGTTGTTGGAGCCCATTCCCGCGACGTAGCCCCGCGAGCCGGCTGCGTTCCAGACGAGGCCACGCGGATCGCCTAGCGATTTGTTGCGCTCGCTCTGGGGAATCGATACGAACGGAACGTTTGTGCCGTAGGTCAGGTGGGAGTTAAGATCCTTAATCTGAATGACGGCGCCCGTGGCCGGATTGACGCGGCCAAGGTTCACGCGGAGGAACCGGCCTTCCAGCACCGGCTCGAAGCGCACTTCATTCGTGGCATCCGTTCCCACGACGCAAAGCTCGTCCGTCGTCGGGTTCCGCGCCATCGCCATGCAAAGGTTCATGATGCCGTCGGCGTAGCGCACCGCCAGCGTGCTTGCATCGATGATCGCCACGTCGTGATCCCACAGATCCCATCCCACGGGTCGGCCGGAAAGACCTGCATTGGCGCCAGTCACAAGGGCCGTCCAGTTTCCGGAGTTGTCATCCATCCATTGACCCGCGGCGTTTTTCTTTACGATCAAACCGACGGGAGGCGGAGCGGGATTTGCGCCGTTTTGTGGCGGCTTGAAGCTGGGGCCGTCGTTGGGGGGCGGATTCACGCCGCCGTACGGCCCGGATGCGTGGCTGACGACATTGGGCGGGAAGCCGTTGTTGATCGTGAGACCTCCGCCAAGAATGGTTGAGTGATTACCGGATTCGAAAATGGCGACGTAGATTTCGTTGCGCGACGGGTGAAAGACCATCGCGCGCGGGTCTTCGCCGGCGAGGCTGATCCGCGTCGGGGCTGCCGTCAGGTTGGCCAGATCGAACACCTGCACGGTGTTGGCCTGCGAACAGGACACAAATGCCCGCGCCGGCGTGGACGAGAAGACAACATCGGCCGGCTCGTCATCGGTTCGCAGCGTTCGCACAACGTTCATCGAGCCGAGGTCGACGATGTTGGCCGCATCCGAGATGTGGCTGATGACCCAGGCTTCGGAATTGCTGCGCGCCCGCACCGACACAGGGTCCAGTCCGACCGGCACGGAACCGATCTTTACCGGCGCACCGGTCGTGATGTCAAAAACCTCCAGGCGATTGTCGGCCGTGTTCACGGCCAGAAGGCGCGTGCCGTCGGGCGTCATGTCCATCGGGTGGACGTGCGGCGTCTCCCAGTTGATGAACGTGGGATCGAGCGGCGCGTGCGGCAACGGCGTGGTATGGATTGCCTCGCGCGCGGCCATCGGATCAGGCCTGCCGTGGCCCCAAGCCGTTGCGGTCCGTAGGCAGCTCGCGGCCGCGACGACGCCAATGAAGATTGACTTGAATGAACTGGTTCCCGGTCCAACCATGATCCGCTCCCGCTTTTCCGGCCCGGATCGCCCTCCACTCTGCGGCGATTGTACTCGCAACACGGCCCCCGATTCAATGAAAACACGCTTGTCCGCGAAGAATCGGGATGGGGAAAGGAAGGGATCGGCGGCAGCCGGCCCGCGTCAAGTGATCTTTAATTCCGGCGCGGCGGGTTGCAGCAGATTCCGCGTGCTGATGCGCCCAGCAAGATTCCTCACAAATGTCATGATCGCGTCGCGCGCGAGGGCGTCCGGGCCGTCGAAGTTCGTCTGCGGCGAACCCTTGTCCCCCGAAACACGGATATTGATGTTGATCGGGATCTCACCGAGAAACGGCACGCCCACGCGCTCGGCCGCCTGTTTCGCGCCGCCGCGGCCGAACAGGTCATATTCCCTGCTCGTGTCGGGCGCGACGAAGTAACTCATGTTCTCGACGATGCCGAGGATGTCGACGTTCAACTGCTGATACATGCGCAGGGCCTTGATGGCGTCGAGCAGGGCGACTTCTTGCGGGGTGCAGACAATGACCGCGCCGGTCATCGGGATGCTCTGCGCGAGTGTCAGAGGTACGTCACCCGTGCCGGGCGGCAGGTCGATGATCAGGTAATCCAGCTCGCCCCACTCGACCTGATCGAGAAACTGGCGGATCACCCCGTGCACCATCGGCCCGCGCCAGACGACGGCCTTGTCCGGCTCGACGAGGAAACCCATCGACATCACCTTCAGCCCGAACGCCTCGATCGGGAGAATCTTCTCGCCGCTGACACGCGGCCGCTCGAACTCGACGCCGAGCATTTTGGGAATGCTCGGGCCGTAGATGTCGGCGTCCATCAGGCCGACCTTCGCGCCTTCGCGCGCGAGGCCAACGGCGGCCAGCACGGCAATCGACGACTTGCCGACGCCGCCCTTGCCCGCGCCGACGGCGACGGTGTTCTTCACGCCGGGCAGTCGCCCTGCCAGATTCGGCGTCGGTCGCACGCGGGCCGACCATTCGATGTCGATGCCACTGACGCCTCCGAGTTTGCCGATCGCCGCATCGATATCCGTCTTGATCTTGTCTTTCATCGGGCAGGCGGGCGTGGTCAGTTCGATGTGCAGCTTGGCGCGGCCGCCTTCGACGACCGCGGACTTGACCATCTCCAGCGTGACGAGGTCCTTGCCGAGTTCGGGATCGATCACGCCGCGCAGGGCGGCAAGTAGCTGGTCGTTGGAAACGCTCATGAAATCCCCTGACGTCGAGTGTGTGTTGTTCTTCGCGTGCTGATTCATTCTTTGCGAACGATTCAGACGCGAACACGCGAGTATAGTACAAGTCGCGCCGCGTGGCATAGCCGCGGCCTCGGGCGGCCATGCTGCCATGGCGGTTCCTCAATGGCTCAAATCCGCTGCGAAGATTTGCGCCCGCCGATCAGGAATCGGGCAGGCCCGAATCGCGCGCGATCGCGCGCAGCCGCTGATAATGCTCCGCGCCCTCCTCGGCGAGTTCTTTGAACAACGCCCGCAGCGCGGCCGTCGGCATGTTGCGAGCGTGCTCGGCATAAAACGCGGCGGTCTTTCGCTCGGTGTCGAGGATCATTCGCATCGCACCGGCGATGGAGGACTCGTCGCGCACATCGATCACGCGCGGCCCGGTCACCACGACCTCTTTGTCTTCGGGCGTCAGCACAAAATCGGCCTGCGGATACAGCTCGGCCAACAGCTTTTGCAAGCGCTGCTTGTGACCCTGCTCCTCGTCCGCCATGTCGGCGAAGGCGCGGCGATGGTCCTCGCGCGAGACCTTCTCCGCGAGCACAAGGTAGCGATACGCGGCGACGGTCTCGCCGTAGGCGCCGATGGCGAGCAGTTTGTCCGGCCCGCGGCCCTGCGAAGCGTCGGTCGGTGGCAGCACGCTCTCCGGCATATCCGTACTGTCGGATTGGAAGTTGTTCATCTGCATCGCTGCATTGTGCGGTACGGAACGGCGCGGAACAATGGGAAGCGATTACGCGGTCGTCAACGCAGCCGAATCGCGCGCCCCGGAGGATATCCCATTGCGGCGCGGGACCGGATGCTAGAATGGAGGCGATGCCCGTGCGAAGCCTCTTGTCAATCAGCTTGTCAATATTCGCGCTCGCCACAATGGCCGCGGCGGAGGGCTGCCTTCTTGCGCAATCCGTCCCAGTCGAATCAGGTCCTTCGACCCGGCCTGCGAAGGCCAGCCATCCCCCTGCGCCGCCGGCCGCGCCACAGCGCGTCTTGAACGTCACGACGCTGCAGGACTACGGCCCCGGCGAGCGGCCGATCCCCGGCAGCATTCGCTATGTCCTGGAACGCGCCCGCGGGCCGGCCATCGTGCGGTTCACCGTCGGCGGCGGGATTCACCTTAAGAAAAAGCTGGTGATCAGCACGCCGTACCTGGCGATCGATGGAAGCGCCGCACCGGCGCCGGGCATCACGTTTTACCAGCACCAGGTCGAAGTGGCCGACACGGAGCATGTGGTGCTGCGGCATCTTCGGTTCCGCTGCGGCGACGGGTTCGTGGATGACGCGGCGCGGCGAGCGGTGCACGGGCATTACGACGGCAGCAAAGGGCCGTACAACGGCGGCTGGCGATCACTGCTGATCATCGGCGACGGCAAGCGCCCGACGCACGACGTATTAGTCGAGAATTGTTCGATCCAGAACAGCACCGACGACAACGGTTCCGTATGGGACGATTGCCGGCGTATCACGTTTCGACGATGCCTTTTCTCGGGGGGCTACGCGAGCTTCACCAAGGGGCTGCTGGTCGGGTCCTCTCCGGGACGGCCGAACGTGGAGGATCCGGCTTATGTATATATTGACCAATGCCTCTTTGCATTCATGAAAGGCCGCGCCCCCGATCTAAGCGGCGGCATCGTGCAGATAACCAACAACGTCATCTGTGGCAGCCGGCAAGGCGGACTTGTCAGCATGGCACGGGGCAATTTTGTGAACAACTACTTTCTCACGCTCCCGGATCACCCCTGGGGCGCGAACGCCGATCGCCTGCTGACCGGCGACCCGACCGGCCGCGAGGCCGCGTTCTATTTCGCCGGCAACGTGCAGGACGGCGTACCGAACGATCGCCACATCCTCGGCGTGCGCAACAAGGCGCAATCCGATTTGCCGGATCGTCTCTTCCGCGCGACGCCGTGGCCCGGCCTGCCGGAGAAACTGCTTACCGCCGACGAGGCGCTTCGCGCCGTGCTCGAGAACGCCGGCTGCACGTTGCCCGTGCGCGACGACCACGACCGCGAAGTCATCCAGCGCGTCCGCGAGCGCGTGGGCCTGAAAGACTGAATCAGATCGAGTCGATTCCGCGTTAATCCATTCTTAATACGCGGAGACCGGAACGGATTGACCCCCTGCGCGGAACCCCGTGCGGCCGGTATAATCACCGCCGGGAGCGGAGCGAACGAAGCGAAGCCATGAAGCTGATCCTCGTGCGACACGCGATTGCCACGGAGCGCGAAGCATCGCCGGATCTCGACGACGCGGCGCGCCCGCTGACGCCGCAGGGCATCCGCCGGTTTCGCCGCGCCGCGCGGGGTTTCGCCCGATTGCAGATCATGGTTGACGAGGTGTGGACGAGCCCGCTGCTCCGCGCGGTGCAGACGGCCGAGTTGCTCGTTCAGGAGATGGGGCGCCAAAGTCCGACGCGAACGGTTAGCGAGCTGGAACCGGGCGGAAGTTTTGACGCATTGTTGGCACGACTAAGCGGAGCGACAACGTTGGCGTGCGTCGCGTTGGTGGGTCACGAGCCCTACCTTGGCGACTTCGCGACGTACCTGATGACGGGCAGCCGATTCGGCGCCGTTCGCTTCAAGAAGGGTGCCATGGCGGCCCTGTCGATCGCCTCGCTTGAACCGCCGATCCGGGGTCAGCTCCTGTGGCTCCTGACGCCAAGACAGTTGCGCGCGATGGCGCGTAAGCGGTCGTAACCCATCGACGCGGGCGCTCGCGAAGGGAACGGATCATGAAAAAGAAGTCCAGAGACGCGACGGCGGCAGACGGCCCGGCGGATCGGCTTTCGGAATTCGCCCAGCGTCAGTTGAAACGGCTGAATCGCGCGCTGGGGGCGGCCCGGCAGTCGGGCGCGCCGGCCGACGTGCATGCGCTGCGTGTTGCGGCGCGGCGTCTGAACGAGCCGTTGTGTCTGATGGAGGCCGCGGTGGGCGCCCGACCCGTCCGGCGGGGACGCAACGCCTTGCGCACCACGCGTCGTACTTTCTGTCACATTCGCGATCTGGACGTGCTGCGGGTGACGTTCGTCGAACACGAGGCATCCGGATTGATCCGGGCCGATCAACTCGCCGGCCTGACTCCGATTCTGGACGCGTGGCGCGATACAGCCTGGCAGCGTGCCCAACAAATCATTGCATCCGGGAAGATCGCCCGGTGCCTTGCGCGGATCGAATCGGTAATCCGGCAATTTGCGCGATCGAGACGACGGCAACGCGACGCGGCCATTGAGACCCTGGACCGCCATTTCGCAAAGCGCACGGCGGCGCTGAAAGCCGGGTCGATCGACGCCGGGGCCGACCTGCACCCGAGGCGCATCGCCGTCAAGAAGCTGCGCTATTGCGCTGAATTGCGGCAGCATCTGGGTCTTGCCGATCACGAAGCGTTGATCGCGCAGCTCACCGATTCGCAATCGCTGCTGGGACATTGGAACGATCAGCTCACGGCCGCGGCCTGGCTCACCACGCTGGCCTCCCATCGCGAGTGGATGGCGTCGAAGTCCAGTCTCTGCGCCGACCTGCTCGAAATCGCCGCGCGCGTCATGCGCGTCGCCGAGGCCGATCGGGATCGGATCGAAACATCGTGGCCGCGCGTGCTGGCGGCGATGGAACGACCGGCCACCGAGCCGATGCCGGCCCGATGGGCGGCGCGGCTGCCGGTCGAGGAGGCATCGCTTCGCAGGGAATCGCCCGCGACGAACAACTGAAACGAAAGAAACGAAAGTGGTGGGCCGTACCCACCCTGCGAAACTTGAATGAGTAAACCCCCGACACCCTGGACGCATCTGCACGTTGATGCCAAGTCGGCGTGGACCGATGCCACCGACGGATCTGCGACCGAATCGCGCCTCGATGCGCGGCGGCTCCAGGTCATCCGAAAACCGCCACCCGCCAAGTTCGGCGCCATCGACATCGGCACGAACAGCATTCATCTCGTCATGGTCGAAATCTCGCCCGAAGGAGATTTTCGCATCCTTGGACGCGACAAGCAGATGGTACAGCTTGGAAAGGGCGGGTTCGTCGAGCACGTCCTGACCCCCCGCGCCGTGAGCGAAGGCCTCGCCGCCCTGGCGCGATTCAGCAAGATGGCCGCTCTCAAAGGCGTCGATCGCCTTCGCGCGGTCGCCACCAGCGCCGTTCGCGAGGCTCGCAACGGCGGCGACTTTGTCGAGGCGGTTCGCCAGACGCTCGGCATGGACATTCGCGTGCTTTCCGTCGATGAAGAGGCGCGATTGATTTACCTCGCGGTTCGGCACGCGGTCGATCTCGGCACGCAGGACAATCTCATCGTCGATATCGGCGGCGGCAGCATCGAGTTGATCGTGGGGAACGCCGTGCGGCCGGAGCTGCTCTTGAGCGCCAAGCTCGGCTCGTTGCGCCTTGCGGAGGTGTTCCTGCGAAACGATCCACCAACAGCCGGGCAGATCAAGGCTATGCGCCGCCACATCGAGGACGCGCTCGCACCGCTTGTAAAGCAGATCGGCGAGCGCCGATTCGCGCGCTGCATCGGCACCTCGGGCACCTTCCAGATGCTCGCGACGGTGTGCGCCCATCGGCGGGGCATCACGGAGATCGATCCGGTGATGCAACTGCGACTGCGCCGCTCGGCTCTCAAGGCGCTGCGCCGCGAACTCGGCTCGATGACCCACGAAGACCGCCTGCGCCTCCCCGGCGTCGATGAGCGCCGCGCTGACACGCTGTATCCCGCCACGATCCTGCTGCTCACGCTCATGCGCCGATTGCACATCAGCGAGTTTGAATACTGCGACATGGCCATGCGCGAGGGGATCATCATCGATCACATCGCCGGACACCGGGCCCACCTCCTCGCCCGCGCCGCCTGGCCCGACCCGCGCTCGCGCAGCGTCATTCAACTGGCCGAGCGGTGCAGCTACCACGCCCCGCATGCCGAGCAGGTCGCGCGGCTGGCCCTGATGCTCTTCGATTCGTTGCGAGCGATCCACGAACTGGACGACACGCACCGCGAGCTGCTTCGCTACGCCTGCCTGCTGCACGACATCGGTTATCACATCAGCCACACGGCGCACCACAAGCACTCGTATTACCTGATCCGCAACGGCCGCCTGCAGGGCTTCACGGAACAGGAGATCGAGATTCTGGCGAACATCGCGCGCTACCATCGCAAAGGGCGGCCGCGCAAGAGCCACTACACGTGGAAACGGCTCGACCCCGGCGATCGGCCCGTGGTGCGCAGGCTGGCGGCAATGCTTCGGATCGCCAACGCCCTGGATCGCACGCACTACAGCGTGGTAGACAGCATCGCCTGCCGGGTCCTGCCGGATGCCGTGGAGATGGTCGTGCGGACCCAGCGCGATGCGGAACTGGAACTCTGGACCGCCCGGCACAAGTCGGAGATGTTCGAACGCGAGTTTCGCCGAACGTTGCGATTCACCCTGGCGGCGCAGCTCGACGCCATGGCGACACCGCTCAACGCGTCGGCGCTGCACAACGACCGATGCAGCCCGGAATCGAATGCCGTACCCGGAGAGACCCCCTCATGACCGCCGCGATCGAAAGCATGCTGCACCCGCACGATTACCCCGGGCGACTCATCATCGTCGAGGGAATCGACGGATCGGGAAAGAGCACCCAGATCCGCCTCGTGCAGCGCTGGCTGCAATCGGCGGGCTTCAACGTCTTCTTCACCGAATGGAACTCGGCCGACCTCGTCAAGAAGACCACCAAGAAAGGCAAGAAGCAGCACAGCCTCACTCCGACGACCTTCAGCCTGTTGCACGCGACGGACTTCGCCCATCGCATGGTGACGAACATCGTGCCGCCCTTGAAAGCCGGCATGATCGTCCTGGCCGACCGGTACGTCTTCACCGCCTACGCGCGCGACGTGGTCCGCGGCTGCGATCCGCACTGGGTGCGCAAGGTGTATCGCTTCGCGCCGAGGCCGGACATCGCGTTGTATTTCAAGGTGCCGATCGAGGTGTCGGTGCAGCGCATCACCATGGCACGGCAGGTGTTGAAGGACTTCGAAGCCGGGATGGATTTGAAGCTGCACCCGGTTCCGATCGAGAGCTTCAAGATTTTCCAGGGGCGCATCCTGGACGAGTACGACCGCATGGCGCAGGCCAACCAGTTTGTCGTCATCGACGCGAGCCAGAGCATCGCGGAACAGCAGCGGCTCGTGCGCGCCGAGATCGAACGCCGACTGGGGCACTACGATAAGAATCCGAGGATCGCATGAGCCAGCTTCAATTTTTCGGTGAAGGACTGCCCTACGTCGAACCCGCCGATTACCCCGGCGTGTTGATCACCATCGAGGGCACCGATGGCGTCGGTCGCACGACGCAGATCGCCATGCTCCGCGAATGGCTGGAGGTGCAGGGCTACGGCGTCGTCGAGACCGGCTGGACGCGCAGCCGCCTCATCGGACGGACCATCACCGAGGCGAAGGAAGGCCGTATCCTGAACCGGTGGACGTACTCGCTGATTTACGCGGCGGACTTCGCGGATCGACTGGAGAAAGAAATTCTCCCGGCGCTGCGGAGCGGTTTCGTGGTGCTGGCCGATCGATACGTGTTCACCGCCTTTGCGCGGGACACCGTTCGTGGGACGGATCGGCAATGGGTCCGCGATCTCTTCGGCTTCGCCCCCAAGCCGCATCTCGTGCTGTATCTCAAGCTGGATATCACCACGTTGATTCGGCGTGTGATCGTCCGCGGGCCGATCGATCACTTTGAGGCGGGCATGGACATGGCCATGGGCGACGATCCATACGACAGCTTCAAACGGTATCAGAGCCAGTTAATCAAAGAGTACAACCAGATGGCCGAGGAGTTCGGGTTTCAGACGTTGAACGCGCGCGTGCAGCCGGAGCGCTTGCAGGATCAGATCCGCCAGATCGTGGCCGAGTGCTTCCGGCAGCGGGGATTCGGCTCGGCGAGTTTGTCACCGGGGGGGCTTCTGACCGGTGGCGACTTGCTTCCGTTCAACGCGACGGAACAGAAAACCGGAGTCGCAGTGTCGGATTCCGCCGCAGCCGCACCGCAGTAAAGCATCGCACCGCTACATCACACTGCCATATCGCGCCGAAACATCACACCGCCAAATCGCGCCGCAGAATCGCGCCGTGAGCATTAAGCCGTGCGCCATAAACCTAGAACGCTTGTACCCTTGAACCCCCGAAACCCTTGAACCTTGGAACCCTTGAACCTTGGAACCTTTGACCCATTGCGGCTCCCCGCCGACTCGACGCGCTCGCGACATCACGTGACACTCCCGCGACCCACCGCAGGGGCGATCCGATCAGCGCGATGGACATTCGGACCGCCCCCGTTGTGACCGCTCGGTCTGCGTTGTGCGGGCAGCGACGCGCCGTGCATATCGATCCCCTCGCTCCGTGTCGATCCCGTCTTTTTCGTGACACGTTCACCCCCGGCGCGGTAGAATGCAGCCGGAGAAGGAATCAGGAGGGGGAACGTCCAGCTGCGAATGCGCAGATTTCGGCTGTCTCGCCGGGCCCATCCGCGCGGTGTGACTGAACTTCCGCCCTGCATCGTACCTTGCGCAAATCGTCGTGCGCATGCCTTTGTAAGAAGTGCCGGCCCGTTCGTCGGTCCGGCAAGGAACGTTCCCTGGCAGAGGAAGTCACATGACCCGGTCCCGAATTCGAATCGTCGCTGTCACCCTGCTCGTTGCCGCCATCACCGTCACCGCCGGCATGACCGGCGACGGCTGCAACATCTCGCTGGATAACTCCCTGAAGCTCTCCCCCGTCAGCGGGCCCACGACCGGCGGCACCGAACTGACCGTCATCGGTCAGAACTTCGCCCCAGATACGGCCGTGCTTTTCGGCGATACCGCGGCGCCCACGGTGAACGTTCTCAACTCCGGACTGCTCACCGTCACCACCCCGGCGCACGCCGCGGGCACGGTGGACGTCAAGTTCCGACAGAACGGCGTCATCACCGTCATCCTGCCGCAGGCCTTCACCTTCATTGAGCCGCAGGTCGGCCTCCCGCCCATGACCTTCACCAGCATCGCGCCCAACACCGGCGCGACGATCGGCGGCACCCGCGTGACGATCGTCGGCAGCAACTTCGAACCCGGCATGGTCGTTCTGTTCGGCGGCTTCCTCGGAACCAACGTCGCCGTCGTCAATTCGAGCGTGATCTCCGTCGATGCGCCCGCACAGGGAGCCGGCGTCGTCAACGTCGTGCTCATGCGTCCTGACGGCAACACGCTCACCCTCGCCGACGCCTTCGCGTATCAGCAGTCGCCGGTCCGCGTGCCGGGCGGCCCGCGCGTCGTCTCGGCTGTCTCCACCGGCAACACCAGCGTCCGCGTCACGTTCAACGAATCTGTAGACGCCGGCGCGGCCGATCCATCGAACTACAGCATCGTGCAGCTCAACGTCCAGCCCGAGGCCGGCGCGCTGCTTGTCACCGATGCCGTGCCGTCCGCTGACGGAACGTCCGTGAGCCTCACCACGTTCCCCCAGAACGAACTGACCTATCTCCTTACCGTTACCAACATCAAGGACGTCGACGGCAACCCGCTGGCCCCGCCGGACATTCTCGTCAACCCCACCCAAGCCACCTTCGCCGGCACACCGCCGATCGACGGCGGACCCGACACCGACGGCGACGGCCTCTCCGACAACGAAGAACAACGCGGCTGGGTCGTGTTCGTCCGCCTGACCAACGGCCAGGTCGTGTCACGCGATGTCACCAGCGATCCGACCCGCGCCGACACCGACAACGACGGCCTCTCCGACGGCGAGGAGAAAGCCATCGGCATCGATCCGCGCAGCAAAGACACCGACGGCGACCAAGTTCAGGACGCGCCGGAATGGAACGACTGGTACAGCGATCCCACCGACCAGGACAGCGACAACGACGGGCTCTCTGACTCGCTCGATCTCTACTTCAAAACCTCACCGATTCTCGCCGACACCGACGGCGATCAGATCTCCGACTCCGACGAGATCACCGCCTCGAATCGCAACCCGCGGATCAGCGATCTGCCCAAGCCGCGCATTTCCATCGGCAACATCGCCCTGAACCTCGACGTGCGGTTCAGCTACACCGACGCCATGGGCAACTCCCAGACCGTCACCGAATCCAAAGGCTCCACGCTCACCAAGGGCAGCGAGACCACCCTCTCCACGAGCGACGAAGACAGCACCAAGGCCTCCATCGAAATCAGCAACGAACTCGAAGTCTCCGTCGACATCCCCAAGGGCGGCGGGTTCAAGAACACCTTTGGGCTCAAGGCCGGCTTCGAACAGGGCCACACGACGACCGTGAGCGAAGAATCGAAGCAGTCCAGCGAGCAGGCCTTCGAGCAATCTCTCTCCACCTCCGCCACCGTGGACCTCTCCCGCTCCGTCACCCGCGAAGTCGTCGGCGCCTCCGTGCTCGTCGACGTGACGATCCAGAACGTCTCCACCATCGCCTTCACCATCGACAACCTCGAAGTCACCGCACTCCAGCAGAACCCCCAGAACCGAAAGCAGTTCCTCCCCGTGGCCTCCCTGCGACCCCAGAACCCCAACCTCGGCCCGATCAACCTCGGACCGCTCGGCCTCGTCTCCGAGCGCGGGCCGTTCGTCTTTCAGGCGGTGCAGGTCTTCCCGCAGCAGGTGCAGGACCTCATGAAGAACCCCCGCGGCCTCATCCTGAAACTCGCCAACTTCGACATCACCGACGAACTCGGTCGCAACTTCGCCTTCACCTCGCAGACCGTCTTCGACCGCACCGCCGGCATCTCCATCGACTACGGCGACGGGACGGTCGAGTCCTACCGCGTCGCCACGAACAGCACGTTCGACGCCGAAGGCCGCTCCAACGGCATCACCATGGCCTACGCCCTCCAGGACATTCTCAAGCTCAAGTTCGCCAACGTCATCCGCGACGGCGGCAACCTGTTGACCGACACCACCGCCGTCGGCGACGACGTGCAGGTCAAGGCCCCCGGCTCCGCGGCGACCATCGATCAGGTGCTAATCACCGCCGGGCCCGACGGCATCCTCGACACCCCCCCCGCCGGCGATGACTACGTCGGCGGCACCGGCTACGAAGTCTCACAGGTAATGCGCGATGTCGATGGCGTCATGACGCCGGTCGATATTCTCACGCGCGTCAAGAATACCCGGTCGGGCTTCCTCGATGACCCGCTCACCCCGCCCGGCGGTAGTTTGGTGGATTTGGCCATCGATGAAACGCGCACCTTCTGGGTCATCTTCTCCAACGGCGCGCTGGACCAGAACGCACCGAACTTCAATGACATCGTGCTCCGCGCGAATGATCAGTTCGCCTTCGCCTTCGTCCAGGACAAGGACTCCGACCAGGTCTATGCCCAGGAAGAGTTCATGTACGGCAGCTCTGACAAGAACCCCAACACCGATGGCTGCCCCGATGATGATGTCTCCACGCCGGCCTACGATGGGACGTGCGTGGGCCCCGGCGTCGGGCCAGCGCCGGGGGGCGGCTCCCTGGTGCCGTTCGACCTGCTCACCGATTACCAGGAAATCAAAGAAGGCTGGCTCGTCACCATCGAGGGGCAGCCCTCGCGGAGGGTCTATTCCGATCCCGTCCAGCCCGACTCCGACGGCGATCAGCTCTACGACCATGAGGAGCGGGACTGCAAAATCGACCCGCGCCAGCGCGACACCGATGAGGATGGCCTCACCGACTACGAGGAGCTCACCGGGTTCAACATCAACGAGCAGAGCGGGTTGCTGGTCTTCGAGGTCCCGCTCTACAACGGTCTTGCCATTCTCGATGGCGGCAACGGCATCCCCGAGACCACCGCCGCGGGCGATGACGTGTACGTGGGCGGCGCGACGGGCTTCACCAAGGGCAGCATCGTGGTCCTTCCCGGCGCGAACCTCGCGCTGGACTCCACGCCCACCGCGGGCGGGGATGACTTCATCGCCGCATCGCACCCCGTGGTGACCGGTTGCATCGTGACCAGCGCGGGCCTCTCCGTGGAGGGCTACGCGACCGACCCGCTCAACCGCGACACCGACGGCGACGGCATCGTCGATGGCGCCGAGCGGAAACTCAAGATCAACCCCAACAACCCCGCCGATGGGGCCCAGTATCGCGATGCCGATGGCGACGGCGTGGCCGACTTTTTTGAGGTGAACGGCTTCATCGCGTCGATCAACGGCGTCGATGTGCTGGTCACGTCGGACCCCTTCGACCCCGACAGCGATGATGATCGGCTGCCGGACCTGCTCGAACACAAGCTCGGGTCGAACCCGATGAATCCCGACACCGATGGCGATGGCCTCTCGGACTTCAACGAGTTCGATGGGCCGATGACCTGCATCACGGTCGCCGACCCCTGCGGAAACTTCTCGGCGGGCTGGGGCGAGTTCCTCACCGAGTGCGCGGATGCGGACAACTGCACGTTCACGCTCGCCGTGCTGGATGACTTCGGGTCACGCAGGCTCGGCACGAATCTGAACCGGGCGGATACCGATGGCGACGGGGTGAACGATAACGTCGAACTGGATGTCGGCTGGAACGTGAGCGTCGATGGGGCGCTGGCGGTCAACGTGCGGTCCGATCCGCTCGATCCCAACTCCGATGCCGACGGGTGGAACGACGGCACGGAACTGGCGAACCTGACCAATCCCATTCTCTCCGACACCGATGGCGATGGGACGATCGACAGCGCCGAGGGGGCGATCTGCGCCGGCGCCGGCAACTGCCGCAGCCCGATCTGGCGGGATCAGAAGTTCACCTTTACGTACACCATCGTCGAGATCAACGGAGATTGCGATGCCCTCGACAACGATGGCGAGTTCAACTTCCAGCTTCGAATCAAAGGCCCGACCGACGGCAGCTTCAGCACCGTCGCCCATCAGAACAGCCTGGGCTTCCCGGCCTGCAACCCCGGCGATGACGAGGGATGCATTGATGGCAGCGGGTACCTGCTGGTGGACGGCAGTTACAACGTGGGCGTCAGCGTGGCGAATGCGTACATCGTTCGATACAGCCAGTCGCTGCAGGTCGCCGGGTTCGTGCAGGAGATTGATGATGGCGCCGATGCCTCGCTGCGCTACGGGCCGGCCGGCTGCGATTGCGGATTCGCCGGGACGATTGATGTGACCGACAACACGTCGTTTACGCCGCCCGGTGCCGTGGCGAATACCTATTCGTGGTCCAAGAGCGGGGATTGCGGCAACGTCGGCGAGCAGAGTTATACGTGGACGGTGTATGGAACGCTGGCCATTGAGTAGGAACGGGGAGCAGGGAACGGGGAGCGGGGAACAGGGAACAGGGAACAGGGAACATGGCTCACCGCTCACGGCTCATGGCTCACCGCTCACGGCTCATGGCTCTCTGCTCACGGCTCGCGGCTCTCTGCGTGCTCGGTGTGCTGGGAGCGCACGCGGGGTGCAATGCCATCGCGCTGCCGCTCGCAGCCTTGCCGCAGAATCCCGACAGGGAGCCGCCGACGATTCAATGGGATGCCGTGCCGGGGACGCCCGCGGGGGATGCGTGGCCCAGTGGGCCGAGCGAGGAGGAGATCCTCGCCGCCCTGCTCCACGACCTCGACGGCGATGGATTGTTGACGATTGACGAGATCGGACTGGGCACCGATCCGCTCGACGCCGACACCGATGGCGATGGGCTGGAGGACGGCGAGGAGGTGGCGCTGGAGACCGATCCGCTCGATGAAGACAGCGATGATGACGCGGTGGGGGATGGGGAGGAAGTGGACGACGGCACGGACCCGAACGACGCCGATACCGATGACGACGGGGCCGATGATGGCGAGGAGAAGGACGAAGAGACCGATCCGAACGACCCCGACACCGATGAGGATGGCGATGAGGATGGCGATGAGGATGACTGCGACGGAGACGGCGATGAGGATGATGACGGCGATGGCAAAAGCACCGATGAAGGCGATGACGATGACTGCGAAACCGATCCGAAGAATCCCGACACCGACGGCGACGGCCTCTCCGACGGCGAGGAGAAGGCCCTGGGCACCAGCGGCGTGAAGGCCGACAGCGATGGCGATGGGTTGAACGATGGCGAGGAGGTCATGCTCGGGATCGATCCGATGGACTCGGATTCGGATGATGACGGGGCCTCGGACGGGCTGGAGGTGATGGGCAATCCGTTCACCGGGCACACGAGCGATCCGATGGACGACGACAGCGATGACGACGGGGTGGGGGACGGCGAGGAGCATGAGCGGCATATGAACCCGGGGAGCGGGGACAGCGATGGGGATGGCGTGGGGGATGCGGTGGATACGCAGCCGTAGAGGGGGATGGTGGCGGAGGGGGTTCTGCTGCCCCTAGCGACTGCGCATCGATCCAATGTGCGGGTTTTCGCGACCTAAGCTATTGGCCGTGGGCGGTTTGGCCGAAACATAAGAGCGGGTGCTGGGGAACACGGAGGTTCCTCGTGCTGACTAGCGCAATTCTTGCCGAAGGCGGCCACGCCGCGACGACCGTTCCCGGCCTCGCCAGCGTCGTACCGTTCGTCATTCTCCTGCTGTGCATCGCGATTCTGCCGCTGATCCACAAGACGTCGCACTGGTGGGAGCACAACAAAAACAAGCTCATCGTCGCCCTGGCGCTGGGCCTCGTGACGATTGCCTACTACCAGATGCGCGGTTACGGCATCACGCACGGCGACCACGCCACCGACCCCGGCATCAAGACCGTCCTCACCGTGCTGGACCACGCGATCCTCGGCGAGTTTATTCCGTTCATCTCGCTGTTGTTCAGCCTGTACGTCATCTCCGGTGGCATTCGTGTGAAAGGCGACATTCCCGCGCACCCGATTACCAACACCGTCTTCCTTGCCATCGGCGGCCTGCTCGCCAGCTTCATCGGCACCACCGGCGCGTCCATGCTGCTCATCCGGCCCTTGCTGCGTACCAACTCCGAACGCAAGCATGTCGTGCATACCGTCATTTTCTTCATCTTCATTGTCAGCAACATCGGCGGCTGTCTCCTGCCGATCGGCGACCCGCCGCTGTTTCTCGGTTACCTCAAGGGCGTGCCGTTCCTCTGGACCTTCAAGCTCTGGAAGGAATGGGCCTTCTGCCTGGTACTGCTGCTCGTCATCTACTACGTCTGGGACACGATCGCCTACAAGAAGGAGAGCAAGCAGGCCGTCACGCTCGACGAGACGCGCGTCACACCGATCGGCATCGACGGCAAGATCAACTTCCTCTGGCTGGCGGGCGTCGTGTTCGTGACGGGTACGATGGACCCGACGAAGCCGTTCCTGGGGACCGGCTGGACGCCGTTCCCCTTCCTGCGCGAGCTGCTGCAAACCGCCTTCGTCGGGCTGTCGCTGGTCTCAACGGGAAAGGGCGTTCGCGCGGCCAATCACTTCAGTTATACGGCGATTGTCGAAGTCGCGTGCCTCTTTATTGGCATCTTCATCTGCATGCAGGCGCCGATTGAGATTCTCAATCTCAAGGGCGCCAGCCTCGGTGTGGACACGCCGCACAAGTTCTTCTGGGCCACCGGCGCGCTCTCCAGCTTCCTTGACAACGCTCCGACTTACGTCGTCTTCTTTGAAACAGCCAATGCACTCACGCACGAACCCGGCCCCGGCATTCTCCAACTTCTAAGCGGACACTTCATCCGCGAAGACCTGCTCATCGCCATCAGCCTTGGCGCGGTCTTCATGGGCGCGAACACCTACATCGGCAACGGACCGAACTTCATGGTCAAGTCCATCGCCGAGCACGCGAAGATCAAGATGCCCAGCTTCTTCGGCTACATGGGCTACAGCGTGTGCATCCTGATCCCGGTCTTCTTCGCGGTCATGTTCCTGTTCGTGTAATCAAGCCGTGAGCGGCAGGGTGGGTATTGCCCACCCTGCGGCCACTCCCTGATACCGGTTCCCTTCGTGCCGCCGTGCCCTCATTGAGCCAGCCCCCGCTTCCGCTACAATCCCACGCTAACGGCCGCACAAGGACCGCAGGACATGACCACCCTCTCCGACCTCCGACCCACGACGCTCCAGCGCGACGACCTCGGCGGCGATCTCTGGACGCTTAACTTCGGCCCGCAGCACCCGGCCACTCACACCACGCTGCGACTCGTGCTCGAACTCGATGGCGAAACCGTCGTCGGCTGCACGCCGCACATCGGCTACCTGCACAGCGGCTTCGAGAAGCTCGGCGAGCACTTGAATTACGACCAGTACGTCGTCGTCACCGATCGCATGAATTACATCAGCCCGATGGCCAACAACATCGCCTGGCACACTGCCTGCGAGAAGCTGTTCGGCATCGAGCTGACGCCGCGGTGCAAGGCGATCCGCACCATCATCGCCGAGCTGGCGCGAATCCAGGACCACCTGCTCTGCGTCAGCACGGCCGGCCTGGACCTGGGCGGCTTCACGGCGTTCCTCTACGCCTTCAACGAGCGCGAATACATCTACGATCTGTTCGAGGAAGTATGCGGCGCGCGGTTCACGACCAGCTACACGCGCGTCGGCGGATTGATGTATGACATCCCTCCGGAATGGCCGGACCATGTGAAGGCGTTCATCCAGCGGCTGCCTAACGCGCTGGGCGATTTCGAATCGCTGCTCACGCGCAATCGCATCTTCGTCGAGCGGACGCGCGGCATCGGCGTGCTCTCAAAGGAGGACGCCATCGCCTGGAGCTGGACCGGCCCGCTGGCACGATCGGCCGGCGTGGTGCGCGACCTTCGCAAGGACGAGCCGTATCTCTGCTACGCCGACAACTGGGACGGCAAGGGTTCCAGCGGCGTGGATTTCAAGGTGCCCATCGCCCACGGCGGGGATGTGTACGACCGGTACCTCGTGCGGCTGGAGGAGATGCGCCAGTCGGTTTCCATTATCCATCAACTTGTCGATAATATTCCCGCCGGGCCGGTCAACGTCCTGCCCAACGCCAAGACGGCCCTGCCCGACAAGCGCGAAGTCTATTTTTCCATTGAGGGATTGATCCATCACTTCGAGAAGATCATGACCAATCGCGGCTTCGAGCCGCCGATCGGCGAGGCCTACGGCGTCAACGAAACCGCCAACGGCGAACTGGGTTTCTACCTCGCCTCCGACGGCGGCAACACACCCTATCGCGCTCGCTGCCGCCCGCCGAGTTTCATCAATTACCAGGTCTTCCCGAAGCTCGTCATCGGCCACTGCATCAGCGACATCGTCGCGGTGCTGGGCAGCCTGAACATCATCGCGGCGGAACTCGACCGGTAGGGCGCCGCATTGCTGCCATCCCAGGTCACCACAACGCTGCAGTGCCGCAGGGGGGCGTCGTCGACGCTCCTTCCCGCGTTCCCTGCTTCACGCCATCGTGACGAACTACGCCGACAAGTCGCCGTAGGGTGCGTCCTCGACGCACTATCCCACTAAGCCGACAGATCGATATGGACGCGGCCCGCGCCGTCCACGGTCACGCCCGTGCCGTCGTCGGCAACCTCATCGGTCGTCGGTTCCTGTTCGGGATTTCCATCGTGCCGGCCCTGGCCTCCGGCGCCGCCGCCGGATTCGGAATGGATCTGGGTGTCGGTATCGGTGGCTTCGACTTCAAGCTCGACGAGCGCGTCCGGCCCACCGGTGAGCCTGCGTGTCGTCTCGGTCGATGCCTGCTTGGCGGCGTCGACGTCCTTCGCGGCGTCGCGCTGCACGACACCCGACTGGAGCACCGAGGCAATGGCGTTGGGAGGAATAGCGGACACGATTCAAGCACCTGAATGAATGGGTGGTACGGGCGTCTCGCCCGTCAACATTCACCGGCGCGGCGCGCGCCCGCGGCCGGCCGCATCAGAGGCGAAACTCCTTGTCGCGCTGGCGAAGCTGGAATCGCAACCGATCCACGATCGCCGAATGCATCTGACTGACGCGGCTCTCCGACAGGTCCAGCGTCAGGCCGATTTCCTTCATCGTCATCTCTTCATAGTAATACAGGATTAGAATCAGGCGCTCCGTGGATGAAAGGCCCTTCTGGATCAACTGCTTGAGATCGGCCTTCTGCAATTCCTTGATCGGGTTCTCGGCGCTTTCGTCCTTGATGACGTCGATTTCCGTCAGATCGCGCGACGAGTCTCCGCCGTACGCCTTGCGCGACAGGCTGGTCATCGAGACCGCCAGCGAATCGCGCGACATGCGGTCGTATTCCTCGGCCGAGACACCGATGCGCTCGGCGACTTCGCGTTCACTGGGGATGCGTCCCAGCTCGCTCTGCAGCGCCTTGGTGGCGCTTTGAATCTTCTGCGACCGGTTGCGCACGAGCCGCGGCACCCAGTCCATGGAACGCAGCTCATCGAGAATGGCGCCGCGGACGCGCGGGGAACAATAGGTCTCAAACTTCACACCACGGTCAAGGTCGAACGCGTCAATCGCGTCGATCAGGCCGAACATGCCCGCCGAGATCAGATCGTCCACGTCGACCTCGGTCGGCAGCTTGGCATGCACGCGCTCGGCATTGAACCGGACGATATGCATGTACTGCTCGATGAGCTGGTTTCGCAGCTCCTGCGTCGGTTCCTTCTTGTACTGCTTCCAAAGGGCCTTGACGTTCGTCTCGGTCTGAACCATCCCACACGCTCCTGCCGCGATTCTTCATCGCGCGATTCACCAGGCGATTCACACACCCTGTGGCGTCGGCGGCGCACTCGCGCCGTCCACGCCCACGCTGTCAGGCTCCGCCTGCGCAATCGCCGAATCCTCCGGCAGGTTGATGTTCTCTTTCATGATGGCCAGCCCCAGCCAGCCCGCGACCGATCCCAGCACGACCCCCGCCGCCATGACGGCGACCGACCGCAGCAGCAGCGGTTGCACGTCTGCTCCCGCAAGCAGTCCGTACGTGAGCATCGCGCAGAACAGGGTCAATCCACAGCATGCACCGCACAACCGCACCACGCGTGTCACTCCACCAGTTTGCTACGCATGACCTCCCGCACGTCGCGCGGGAGGACGAGTCTTGCCCACGAGGTGGCATCGGCGAAGTTCGCGGACCAATTCAGCAGAAAAATCGCGTGACGCGATGGAAGAATCCGTGCCGCCCCGCCAGCCCTACCGCGCGTCCCGCCAACCGCTCTGCCAGTATTGCCAGTGCGTTGGACGCCGGGCTGCGCGGATACCGCTCCACCACCGGCACGCGCATCCGCACGGCCTGGCTCACGTGTCCATCGCGCGGAATCTGCCCGATCATCTCCACCGGAGCATTCAGAAACCGCCGCGCCACCCCCGCCACCCGCTCGGCACACTCCCGGCCCTCGCGATAGCCGCTCACCTGATTCACCAGAAGCCCCATGGTGCCCCGACTGGAATGGTGCTGCATCGCCTTGATCAGGGCGTAGGCATCGGTCATGGCCGGCGGCTCGGGGGTGAGCACCACCAGCACGTCGTCCGCCGCAGCCGCGAAGGCGACGACATTTTGCGAAATCCCCGCTCCGCAATCGAGAAGGATCACGTCGCACGCCGACTCCAACCCGGTCAATTGCTCGATCAGCGCGCCGCGGGCACGCGGGTCCAGATCTGCCACCGCGCTCATCCCGGACACGCCGCGCAGCACGCGCAGGCCGGGGCGTGCGGGGTGCAGGACCTCGTCCACCGATCGCCGGCCGCTGGCGACGTGTGAAAGATCGTAGGGCGAGGAGAGCTTCATCAGCACATCAACGTTGCCCGTGCCCAGGTCGGCGTCGATCAACACGACGCGAAGGCCCCGCCGGGCCAGGCAGATGCCGAGGTTCACTGATACATTTGTCTTACCAACGCCTCCCTTGCCGCTGGCGACCGCAATCACGCGCGCCGCGCGCGGCGCATCGCCAATCGCCCATCCCGTACACGGCACGTCGGCGGCACTCGACGCACGGTGTGCCATGAGATCACGCAACCGACTGGCTTGATCCGTTGGCAAGGCGCTCATGCGGCGTTGCCCCCCTTCCCATAGACGGCTTCGACCGTCGCGTCGGATGCACCCGGGTCCGCCGTTGCTCCATCGACGATCAACCGAGCCACTCGGCTCGCCGCCGCCGGCTCGATATCGTCCGGCACGGACTGACCCGTCGTGAAGTACGACATGCGCAGGCCCGTTCGATGCAACACATTGAGCAGCACGCCGAACCCGACGGCCTCATCCAGCTTCGTGAACACGACGTGCCGCGCGCCGACCTGACCGAACCGCTCCACTGCGTCACGAAGCGCCGGTTCGCCGGCCGTGCTCGATAGCACGAGGTGAATCTGATCGGGCTGCGCTGCAGCGAGGAACTCCCGTAGTTCCGACAGCCTCGCCGCGTCGCGCTGACTGCGACCGGCCGTGTCGATCAGGATGACATCGACGTCTGACAGTTTATGAATCGCGTCGCGCATGGCCTGCGGCGTCAGAACCGGCTCCATGGGAATGCGCAGGATTCGGGCGTACGTGGCGAGCTGTTCGACCGCGGCGATGCGGTAATGATCCTGCGTGATCAGGCCGACCCGACGGCCCTCGCGCAGCGTCAGATTCGCCGCGAGCTTCGCGATCGTCGTCGTCTTGCCGACCCCCGTCGGGCCAACCAGCGCGACCACGGTCGGTTTGCCGTCACCGCGCAAGGTCAGCGCTTCGGCGGGCGGCATCATCTCGGCGATGCAGCGCGTCAACTCACACTCCACGCGCTGCGCGAATTCAGGCGATTCGCCGGACCGCATCGGCGGCGGAAGGCTCGACGTGGCCCGAGCGACGCGGTCGATCAATTCCTTCGCCAAGTCGTCCGCCACCTGCTGACCGATGACACGCGAGTAATGCTGCACCAACTCGGCGGGAACGTCGGGCGTGCGATCCACCGGCGACCGACTCGATAACTCCTCCACCATCGCACGAATG
Organism: uncultured Planctomycetaceae bacterium; assembly: GCA_964592235.1. Taxonomy (GTDB): domain Bacteria; phylum Planctomycetota; class Phycisphaerae; order UBA1845; family UTPLA1; genus PLA3. The sequence continues at coordinate 88,011 of CAZQCF010000001.1, read as the reverse complement.
GCGCTGATCTCCTCCAGCAGCGCGGCGTCATCCCTCCGCGGCGCGACCGGCCCCGAGGCCGGCCTGGCAGACAAGTCAACCGGCCGCGACGGACTCGCTTCAAGGCCGCCGACGTGTGTTTCCATCACTCGCGGCACAACCGGGGGCTGGACCGTCTCCGCGCCGTAGGGCCGTCGCACGCCCTCGGGATGCTTCAATCCCTTCGCATCGCCGCCATCGCGCGCGCGAACGATCGGCACGCGCGCATCGGCCGTCGCGGTGATCTCGATTTCGGTGTGCGTGCCGAGACCCAGAACGCCGCCGCGCCGGATTGACCGCGTGTGCAGGATGACCGCATCCCGCCCCAGCGCCGCTTTCACGCGCGCCAGCGCTTCAGGCATGGACCGGCCGCGAAACGTCGTCAGTTGCGTCGACAAGCGTCACCATCCCATGCGTCCGCACGCTCACGCCGCGGACGATCTCTCCGTACCCCAGCACCGCCACCGTCGGCAGCGCCGATTCAATCAATCGCCTCACCCACATCCGCACCTGCGGCGACGCGAACACGACCGGCTGCGCGCCGCCCGTCTTGGCCGCCGCGCCGTCCAGCTCGCGCCGAAGGTCACCGACGATCCGATGGGCCGTCGCCGGCGGCAGCGTCAGATAGGAGCCGCGGTCGGTTCGCTCGACGTGCGCGAGAATGGCGTCTTCCAGCGCGGTGTCGAGCGTGATGCCGTGGATCGTGTTCGTCGCGTCCTTGTGCAGGTCGCAGATCGTCCGCGCCAGCGCCGCCCGCACGTACTCCGACAGCACCTCGGCATCCTTCGTGCGCCCGGCCCAGTCGCCCAGCGTCTCGATGATCGTCTCCAGATCACGCACCGGCACGCGCTCGCGCAGCAGATGCTGCAACACCGACTGCACGTCGCCCAGCTTGAGCAGATCCGGAACGACCTCCTCGACCAGCTTCGGCGATTTCTCCTTCAGGTGATCCAGCAGCTTGCTCACGTCCTGCCGCGTGAGCAACTCCGACGCGTGGCGACGGATCACCTCGGTCAAGTGCGTCGCCAGCACGCTGCTTGTTTCGACAACTGTATAGTTTCGCAGTTCCGCCGTCGCGCGGTCGGCCTCCGTGATCCACACCGCCGGCAGGTTGAACGCCGGCTCCACCGCGTCGATCCCGCGCACCGTTTCCGATACCGCGCCCGAATCAATCGCCAGCAGGTAGCCCGGCATCAACTCGCCCTTGGCGATCGCCGCGCCGCGCAGCTTCACGCTGTACTGATTCGGTTCGAGCTGCACGTTGTCGCGAATGCGAATCGGCGGCACGATCAGCCCCAGCTCCGTCGCCATCTGCCGGCGGATGTTCCCGATCCGGTCGAGCAAGTCGCCGCCCTGCTTGCGATCCACCAGCCGCACCAGTCCGTAGCCGACCTCCAGCTCCAGCGCATCGACGCCCAGCAGCGTTTCGATTTTCTCCGGCTCCTTGGGTTTGGCTGCCTTCGCACTCACCGCCGCCTGTTCACTCCTCTTCGCTCGGCCGAACAACAGGTACCCCAGCCCGCCGACGCCGATTCCCATCGCCGCGAGCGGGGCCTTGGGCAACGGCGTGAACAGCAGAATTCCCAGGAAGGCCGACGAGAGCACCATCGAGATCGGGCGCGACGTGATCTGGCCGATCAGTTCCTCGCCCATGTTGGTCTTGGCGGTGCTGCGAGTGATGATCATGCCGGCGGCGATCGAGATAAGAAACGCCGGAATCTGTGCCACGAGACCGTCACCAATCGTCAACCGCGTGAAGACACTCAAGCAGTCCATAATCGGCATGCTCTTTTCGACCATGCCGACGTAAATGCCGCCCATGATGTTGATCAGCGTGATGACCACACCGGCGATGGCGTCGCCGCGAACGAATTTGCTGGCACCGTCCATGGCTCCGTAAAAGTCGGCCTCGCGCGTGATGTTCTCGCGACGCCGGCGCGCTTCTTCCTCATTGATCAATCCGGCCGACAGATCGGCGTCGATGGCCATCTGTTTGCCGGGCATGGCGTCGAGCGTGAAGCGCGCGGCGACTTCCGCGATGCGCGTGGCGCCCTTGGTGATGACCACGAACTGAATCACCGAGATGATCAGGAAAATAATGATGCCGACCGCCAGCGATCCGGCCGCCACAAACTCCGCGAACTCCCGGATGACGTGCCCGGCCGCGTCCATGCCCTGATCGGCGTTGGTCAGAATCAGCCGCGTCGTCGCTGTGTTCAGCACGAGCCGCAGCAGCGTCAGCGCCAGCAGCAACGACGGGAACGACGAGAACTCCAGCGGCCCGTTCATGTACATCACGGTCAGCAACACCAGGGCCGAGAGCGTGACGTTGGCGATCAGCAGAAAATCCAGCATCGCCGTCGGCAGCGGGATCAGAATCACCAGCACCAGCGACATTGCCAGCATGGGCAGAATGATGCCCCGCTGCTCGTGCAGGAATGCAGCCGCGCGCCCGATGGTCGCGCCGCTGCCGCCGAATCGCGCCCCCGCCGTGCTGTTCTGTCTTGCTGTCGCCGCCATGTTATCTACTCAAGCCGAACGTCCAGGTTCCGAAACTCACGCCTCAAGCCTCGCGCCTCGCGCCTTTTCTCACGCCGCCGAGCCCCGGCGCATCGCCCGGGCTTTGCCCGAAAGCTCGTACACGTACGCGAGCACTTCCGCGATCGCCTTGTAGAACTGCTCGGGAATCTCCTGCCCGACTTCCACCATCTTGTACAACGCCTGCGCCAGAGGCTTGCGCTCCAGGATCGGCACACCGCTCGCAATCGCCACTTCGCGAATCTTCGCTGCGATCAAATCCGCCCCTTTCGCCACCACCTTTGGCGCCGCCATCGACTTCTGGTCGTACTTGATCGCCACGGCCAGCTCCGTCGGGTTCGTCACCACCACGTCGGCCGCCGGCACGGCCTTGCGAATCTGCTGCATCAGCGCGGCAAACTGCATCTTCCGCCGGCGCGACTTGATGATCGGGTCACCCTCCATGCTGCGCATCTCTTCCTTCACCTCGTGCTTGGTCATGCGCAGATCGGCCTCAAACTTCCGCCGCTGGTACACATAGTCCAGCAGCGCCAGCACCACGAGCACGATCGCGATACGCAGCCCCATGTCGTAGAGCACGTCCGACAGCAGGGCGAGCTGCTCCCACCCGCCGACCGTCATCGCCATCAGGATGCGCCCGCTGTTGTCCATGGCCGCCTGATAGACAAAGTACGACACAACAAACAGCTTCAGCAGGTTCATCACGAGCTGCATGCCCGTTCGCCCGCTGAACAGCTTGCCGAAGCCGCTGATCGGATTGAGCCGGCTCAAATTCGGCGAAAGCGCCGTGCTCGAGACAAGAATTCCGACCTGCAACAGATTTGACAGCGCCGCCACGACCACCAGCCCGAGCATGATCGGTCCCGCCGAAGCCGTCAGCGTCATGCCGATCGCCGCGAGCAGCACGGGCATGTCGAGTCGCGCCGCCGTCTCGGGGTTGTGCATCGTCAACTGCGCCGACATGAAGTCCATCAACGATGTCATCAGGCGCGGGCCGAACAGCTTGAGGCTGACCAGCCCGCCCAGCAGCAGCAGCGAGGATGTGAGATCGGCACTGCGCGCCACCTGACCCTTCTCGCGCGCTTCGAAGCGACGGCGCGGCGTCGGGGCTTCGGTCCGGTCCTGTTTGTCATCCGCCACGCGTCAGGCCCTCCGCGGCGACTTGCCAGGAACGCCCCACCGAATCAAGACTCTCGGCGGCCGTATCGGCGATCAGATTGCCCGAGTAGGCCATCGTCGCGGCGACGGCGACCAATCCCACGGCAACTTTGAACGCGAAGCCGACCGAAAGGATGTTCAACTGCGGCATCGTTTTCGTTAGAAAACCCAGCACGAGCGACGTTGCCAGCAGCGCCAGCACCGACGGCCCCGCCAAACGCAGCATCGCCTCGAACATGCTCGTCGCAAGGCCGGCGGCGACATCCAGCAGCCCCGCGTCCAGCGCAATGCTCATCGGCGGCACGAGTTCGAAGCTCCCGAGCAGCGCCGACACCACCGCCAGATGGCCACGAAACGCGAAGAAGAACATCAACGCTCCGAAGAACCACAACTGATCCAGCACGGTCGTCTCTTCATCGAGCATCGGATTGAACACCTGTCCGAGCGAGAGGCCCGCCTGCTGGCTCACGACGTTGCCCGCCATCTGCGCCGCGAACAGCGCCGCGCCCGCCGCCAGCCCCAGCAATTCGCCGATGAGAAACTCCGAGGCCAGCCCTGTCGCCGCCTGCGTGAGTGAGACATCCGTCGGCAGCATCGGCATCACGACGGGAAACGCCACGAAGCCCAGCGTCACCGCGAGCAGTACCTTGACCATCGCGGGAATCTGCGCGTTCGAGAACATCGGCACCGCCACGACCGCGCCGGCCGTGCGCGCCAGCACCATCATGAAAGCCGGCAGGAGCATTTCGAGTTGTAACAAACTCAAGGGCATGAGTCGGACGATTCCGCGTTGGGACGTTTCACCATTCTTGGCGCATTGGATTCCCCGCGTTCGCGCTTCATCCGCCGCCCCACAATCGCTGGGTGTATTCCACCATGCGCGTCGTGAGCCAGGGGATGAACAGCGCCGTCGCCACGCCCATCGCCACGATCTTCGGCACGAACGTCAGCGTCTGCTCGTGCAACTGGGTCACGGCCTGCACGATGCTGATGATCAACCCCACGACCATGCCGATCGCCATGATCGGCCCGGCCAGGATCAGCGCGAGCAGCAGCGCCTCGTGCGCCAGGTCCAGTGCCGTTCCTGTGTCCATGCCTTACTCCGGCGCCGCGCTCAACCAAAACTGTGCAACAGCGACCCGACCACCATGCCCCAGCCGTCGGCCAGCACGAACAGCATCAGCTTGAACGGCAGGGAGATCAGCACCGGCGGCAGCATCATCATGCCCATGCTGATCAGGATCGACGCGATCACCATGTCAATGACGAGGAACGGAAGGTAAATCTTGAACCCCATCACGAACGCGGTCTTCAATTCGCTCAACACGAACGCGGGGATCAGCTCGGTGAGGCGCACATCGTCGCGCTTCAGCTCTGCGCCCTCGGCGATCGGCCCACGCGAATACTCCGCGAATAAATAGACGTTCTCCTCATTCCCGGAGGCTTCGATCTGCCGGAACATGAACTCCCGAAGCGGCGCACAGCCCCGGTCCAGCGCCGTCGCCTGGTCCATTTGCCCCTCCAGATACGGGTCCACGCCTTCGGCCTTCATCTTCTGCCACGTCGGCGCCATCACGAGCATCGTCATGATGAGCGAAAGGCCGACCAGCACCTGGCCGGGTGGGAGCTGCTGCGCCCCGATCGCCTGTCGCAGCAGCGCCAGCACGACCATGATGCGCGTGAAGCTCGTCATCATGATGAGAATGGACGGCGCGAGCGACAGCACCGTCAGCAGGACGAGAATGCGCAGCGACGCGGAAACGCCCGCGCCGTCCTTCGCCGCCGGCACCAGCCCCGTCACATCGGGAATGCCTAGTGGATTGTCGACTTGAATCGCGCGCGGCGCAGTGGGTTGATCCTGGGCCACGACCGAATCGGCGATCGAACCGATCAGAAGCGCGGCGACGACGCAAAGCGTCCGCACGGCGCGCAGGCCCGCGCCATTCTGTTCACCCGCTCGTTCGCCTTCGCGCTCCGCGCGCATCACGCAACTCCGTTGCGATTCCCTCGACGGCATCCTGCCGCCGATTGCTTTACCGAACTGCTGCGCCGCGCCGGGCCATGCCGCGCACCCGATCCGTCAACGCCGTCACGCTGGATCGCAAGCCGCTCGCCCGCGGGTCAACGTCCGCGGGTACCGGCTCCATCTCGGCGCCGCCTGACTCCTCCTGCAAACCGGGCCTGTAAGCGCTCATCATCCCAATCAGCGCGCTGCGAAACGACTGCGCCCGGCCGCTCGAGGCCGCCGCCGTCAGCAGCGCCGCCTCGTCCGGGTCGGTTATTTCGGCGAGTGTATTGATGCGATCCGCCGTCAGCCCCAGCAATACGATGCGCCGGCCCAAGCGCACGAGACACAAGCTCTGCTTCGGCGAGAGCGCGCAACGCGACAACACCGTGATCGCGCCCTCTCCGCCGCCGCGACCCATCCGGGGAAACATCCGCCGAGCCGCCCACGTCAGTGCGACAATCACGACCAGCACAAATGCCAGCGGCAGCCACATGCGCAGCGCGCTCACCGGCGCGGTCGTCCCACCCGTCGCGCGATCAACCGCTGCCACGCCCGCACTGCGCTCACTACCGCGCCGAATCAGGCCCGCGCCGAATCGCTCCGACGCATTCTGGCCTGGAGAGGCAACATCGCCCCCGCTCGCTGCCGGACCCGCCGCCGCGGGACCGTCTGTTTGCACCGGCGCATTGGTCACGACCCGGCCGCTGTCATCCTCCGCGACGACTCGCGTTGCGGCGCAGAGAAGAATCGCCGCGACTGCTCCCACCGCCGCGCATCGGACGAAATAAGTAACATCAACATGACGCACGCGACGCTCCTCTAATTGGCCGCGTGTTCCACATCCGGCGCGATGATCTCGCTGATGCGGACGCAGAAGTTGTCGTTAAGCACAAGTACTTCGCCCCGCGCCACGAGCCGGTCGTTCACCAGCACATCCACCGGGTCGCCCGCCAGCTTATCCAGCTCCACGACCGAACCTTCGCCCAGTTTCAGAACGTCTTCAATCAGCATTTGCGCCCGGCCCAGCTCGATCGTGACATTCAATTCCACATCGTTGAGCAGGTCGATCGCCGTGGTCGCCGCGGCGGCCGTTCCGCTCGCCGCGTGACCCGGCTCAAACTCCGGCAAGTCCATCGCCGCACTGCCGGCGCTACCCTTTCTCGGCGGTGCGATCGCTGCGGCCGGCGATGCCGGGATTTCTTCGCGCGCGGCGCTTTGCACCGCTTCCAGAGTCGGAGCGGACGACGTCGTGTCGCTCATCGCCTCGCTCGACGGGGCGGAGGAGCCCGGCGCATCGGCCGCCGGCTCAACGGGATTGGGAATTGGATTGGGTTCCTGATCGGCCATCGGCTCCGCCTTCCCTGGCTTGCTCGGACATCCTGTCCGACCCGACCTCACCCGGTGAGCCTTTAGAAGCCCGCCGGGATCGGTGTGCATTCGGGGATCAGCACCTGTTCGATTGCCTTGTCATCCCCAAACAGCGTTCCCAACTCGAATCGTATTTGCCGTTTGAGCGTCTCCAGCCCCGGCTCGGCGAGATGCCCCTCGTCGGCGCTGCGAATAACGCGACTGATCACGTCTTCGATCGTGCTCTTGCGGTTCTCCATGAATTCTTTGACGCGATCGGCCTCGGCATGATGCACGCTCAATACGACATTGACGCTGTACAGAACCGTGCGTGCGCCGTTGTTGTTCGGCACGCGCACCTTGGCGACCGGCATCTCCACACTCTGCGCCCAGGGTTTGCTGGTCGCCGTCATCTCCTGCATCCCGTGCGTCGGGTCCGGCTCGGTGCCGAGGAATTTCATGCAGGCAAAGATCGCCACACCCTCGATCAGCATCGCGCCGCCGAAGATGGCCATCGTCATCATCTTGCCCGACTTGCCGGCTGCCTTTTCCGGCGCGGCCTCCGCTGCGCCGTCCTTGACGGGATCCTCATTGGGCTTGTCTTTGGCCTTGTCTTTCGCCATAACGATGCAGCTCGAATCCGATCAACCCATCGGCAACCATCGCGCGATCCGCCGCGACGAGTCGCCGCCCGCGAATGGATGGGCCGTGCCCACCCTGCGCGCAACGCTCGCAACGCGGCGCGAAGCGCATATCCACTATCGTTTATCGGTACATATCACGCCCGGCTGAAACGACCGACGCTTCGGCAATTCTTGCGCGTACCAACCGACGGACGGGGAGACCTGGCGGCGGGCCGTGCCCACCCTGCGATGCCAATTCCTCAATTGCCTCCGCGCCTTCGTTCTGGCGTTTCATTCATTACCGCCGCGCGATCAGCAACAGCTCCTGAAGCAACTGGTCGCTCGTCGTGATGACGCGGCTGGCTGCGGAAAACGCCGTCGAGGACGTGATCAGGTTGATGAACTCACGGGACAGGTCGACGTTGGACAGCTCCAGCGTGCCCGCGCTCACCTTGCCCGCACCGAGTGTGAGCGGCGTCGTAATGCGCGCCTCGCCGCTGTTCGGCCCGACGAAGTAAATGTTGTTTGCCCGCGCGAGCAGACCGGCCGGGTTCGCGAAGGTCGCCAGCGCAATCTGCCCGATCGTCTGATTCAATCCGTTGGTGAAAGTCCCCGTGATGGTGCCGTCCTGGCCGACGCTGTAGTCCACGAGCGTGCCGGACGAGAAGCCGTCCTGGAAGCTCATGACCATGCCCGATGCGCCGGACGTAAGCCCGTTCAATCGAGTCAGGTCAAGCGAGACGGGCAACGGGTCATTCGCGCCGGAGCCGACGCGGTTGATGACGATGCCGTTTTCCGGCGCGCTGACGAACTGCCCGTTGGCGTTGAACGTGAGCGTGCCCGTGCCCACTGAAATGTCCACGTCGCTGTCGTCACCGGTATTGGCGTAGAAACGCCAGGTACTGCTGCCGGTGGCGCGCTGTTCGAGCACCATCGTCAGGTTGACGCGAAGCGGCGTGCCGAGCGAGTCATAAATGATGAACGACGTGTGCGCGCTCTCGCCGTTGGCCGCCTGCGCTTCCGTGAAGGCGAATGGCAACTGCGTCGCGCCGTTGCTTGTCAGCGTACCGGCCTGAATGCTCAACGCGTTCTGGGTGCCCACGTTGCCGCTGAACTCCAGCCGGCCATCCACCGTGACCGAGACGCCGGGTGATCCTCCGACGCCGGGAGTGGTATCGATGCCCATGACCTGGTCCATCCAGTTCAGGAAATCGCCGACCGTCGTCCCCGTCGTGCCGACGATAAACTCGGCCGTGGGCACATCGCGCCCGCCGCGTTTCACGCCGTTTACCGTGATGACATCGCCGTTGGCCAGCAGTGGAACGCCGGCGGGCTCCTTCACATCGGTCAGAGCGGTGGCAGCGGTGATTGGCATGTCGGCGGCGTCGTGAAGAATCTGCGAGCGCAGGATCGTGCCCTGCGTCGCGACGACCCCGCTGGAGTTCAGTGTGCCGTCGAGACGCGCCGCGCTCGTCGCTCGCGCGGTCGTCAGCGTGCCCAGCGGGATGGCGATATCCGTCAGCGCGCCCGGAAGCAGCTCGAAATTGGAATTGACGGAGTAACCCTGCACGAAGAAGCCGTCCTGCGTCAGCAGGCGGCCGTCCGCGCTAAGGGAGAACGCGCCGTCGCGCGTATAGACGTTTTCATTTTCCGGCGTACGCAGAACGAAGAAGCCCTCGCCCTCGACCGCGAGATCGCTGGGCACGCCGGTCGTCTCCACCGAGCCGGGCAGGAAGCTTCGCTGAACCGCGCCGATGGCCGAGCCAAGCCCGATCTGCATCGGGTTGGTGCCGCCCTGACCCTCACCCGGCTTGGTGCCGCCCGAGATCGTGCGCGAGAACTGCGTCTGAAACAGCGTGCGCGATCCCTTGAAGCCGACCGTGTTGATGTTCGCGATGTTGTCGCCGATCACGTCCAGCCGGAACTGGCTCGAGTTCAGACCCGACAAACCCGTGTACAGTGCTGATGTCAAACCCATATCAACCTACCTCCCATGGCGAAGGTCTTGTGTCCGCAACGTTTCGTTAAATCGACGTTCCTGTTCGGCCCGCAGGAATCACAGTTGCAATCCGAAATTCGGCGCAAGCAGCGCCGCCAGCACGTCGCCGCCGTTCGTCCATTGCGCGTTCAGTTTCAACGCGCCGGGCTGATTCGTCGTCGCCGCGAGTGACGGCGTGTTTCGCAGGCGCGAGGCCACAAACGCCCCGGCGCCGCCCGGGTCATCGTCCCCACCGGCATCATCCACCGCGCCGTCTCCCTCGCCCACCGGATCGGCGCCGTCATCTGCGGTGTCATCGGCCGGCGGCACGCGGCCCAGCTCCTGCTGAAGCTGCGCCAGAATGTCCGGCGGAAGATTTTCCACGAGTGTCACCTGTTCGACCTTGCTCGCCGGCAGCGACTGTCCGTTGTGCAGTTCGAGAATCGCGTTGCCTCGCTCAAACCGCACGCCGATCACCAGCCCCTGAAGCTCCGTCGAATTGCCCGCGTTGTCCGTCACGCGGCCTGCGACGTAGTGACCGATCAAACCGGACGTGGCTCCGAACCTCTGCTCCGACGCCAGCGCCGACAGCGTGGACGTCAGATTCTCTGATTGCTCCATCTGTCGAATGCTCGACATCTGGTTCAACAGTTGCTGATTATCCGTCGGCTTCATTGGGTCTTGCGCCTGCAACTGCGCGATCATCAGCGCGAAGAAATCCTCGCCCTTGAGATCATCGAACCCGCGCGTTGTTGCCCGCTGCGTCGGGATAAACGTGTTCGAACCAATCGTCGAAGCTTCCATGTCTCAACCTTTCCACAACTCGGCGCGCCGCGCCGTCTCAACACCATTTACTACGCCACCAGGTTCATCGCGCCGGCTCGCATCGATGCCGGGGATGCGACATGCAATCCGCTGATCTCGACGCCCCGATCCAGGTCGTGTGCGGCCCGCCACGCATCGTCACTTGAGCCATTCGCATCCGCGGGAGTCCATCCGTCTCGCCAGGATTGACCAGCACTCCCATCACGACCGGCCTGCCCCTCGGAGAAGTATCCTTCCGAGCCGCCATGGTGCCCGCTCGGTTGCTGATTCCCGCTTGAGTCTGATTCGCGCCCAAGTGAACCCCCGTGCGCGTCGGCCGTACGAATGATGACTTGCGATTTGTCAATCGAGATGCCGTGGGCGCTTAACGCGTCGCGCAGCTCCGGCAGGCGCGTCTCCACGAGTTTGGCCACTGCCCGACTCTGCACGTCCACGCGCAGGCTCATCGTCTGTTCTTCCATGCGCACCTCGAGGCGCATGCGACCCAGCTCCGGCGGATCCAGTTGCAGCGTCACTTCCTGCTTTCCCGAACCGCTCGCGCCGCCCAGCAGCCTCACCGCCGCGTCCAATCCGCCCGACGCCGGCTGCTGCGCCAGCAGCAGTTCCGCCACGCGCGACGCGGCCGGGCTTGGGTGACTCGCGATCGCGCTGAATGATTTGGCCGGCGACGCGATGGTCCGCTCGCCCGATGATGTCACATTACCGGCACTCGACGCGGCATTCGTACTAAAACCCGTTACATTCGTCGCCGCGGAATGGCCGCTCGCATCGCCGGTGGACGGGGCTAGCAGCGCCTTGGCCAGCGAAGCCGCCGCCGAGTCGCCCTCGATCCGCGAGACCCCGACTCGCTCCACCGCACCGCGCAAGATCGGAGCGGCTCCAACGCCGGCGCCGGTCGAAGGTGATGGTCCCGCGCGGTCCGCAGCACTTGACGGACTCTGTTCGGATGATCCGTTCGCCGGCGAGTTGCCCGCGCGATCCTGCCGCGAGTCAACCGTCGACCTGGACTTTGCCACGGCTTGTCGCTGCGCTACAGTGCCGCCTTCGGCTGCCGCGCGCGGCGAATCGGCTTCCGCATTGGCATCGCCTGCATCATCCGTCGCGTCCGTGGATGCCGGCACCGCCGTCGCGGTTTTGAAAACACTATCCGAGTGGCCCGCTGTCGCACTCAATGTCTCGCGTGCCAATCCGCCGGATGCCTGCGACCCGGTCGTTCCGCCGTGGCCCTGATTCTTGATCAACGGCTGACGATGCGCGCTCGCGTCGGCGATGAACCGACGTCCCACCCAACCGGCTCGGCTGGTCTCCTGCAACGCCGCCCACTTCTGCTTCTCCGCCAGCTCCAGCTTCGAGGCGTCGTTCTCCGGCTCACCGATCGGGATTGCTTGATCCAGTGGCTTGAACTCCGGCGGCGTGCGAGAAGTCCGGTTCCCGTCAACCAGCCCAGGAAGCCCGAGCTTGTCATCCGCGCCCAATGCCTTCCACGACGAAGCAGCCGAGCGCGAATGCGCAGGATCGGACGGCGACGGCACACTCGACGGGGCGGCCGTGGCCTCGGCAGCGGGTGCATTCCGCTCCGCGGCTTCCGAGGTCACTGGTTGCATCAGCGCGACCGCCAGCTGTACCGGCCCTTCGGAGATGGCCGACGCGTCATCTTGAAACGCAGGTTGCGTGTCCTCCGTCGGCGCGGAGTCATCGCGTGGTTTGTCGACTTTGCCGGACGACTTCGATGCGGGTTTCTCCGGGCGCGATGCCGGCTCGGGGCGCACGGCCGGCGCGGCGTCGCGCGCGGACGAACGCAACTGCTCCAACTCGCGCGTGAACGAGCGATCGGTCGGCCGCGCCGACGCAACATCAAAGGGAATACTCGCGCCGCGGTCATTCGCCGGCGCCGGTCGACGCAGGAGCTGCGTCAGAAGTCGGGCCATCTCCATGGGTGGCTCCTTCCGACCGGCGCGTCAAACCGCCCGCGCAATCGGAATGATTAGGAGCTGCTGCCCAGGACCTCCGCCCGTGCTGCATTCTGCTCATGTAACTTGTCCAAAATGCGCCCGATCCACAGGCGCTCCTCGGGTTCCTTGCATTCGCCGACGATCTTGCGGCCGACCCGCGCATCCAGCGCCATGAGCGTCCGCACCACGTCAGCATCCGGCTTGAGCCGCAGCAGCGCCTTGGCGTCCTTCGCCTTGAGCCCGCCGAGAATCTCAAGCTCCTTGGCGAGGCCGTCGTCGCTTCCTGCCGCGGCCTGCTGCCGCACTTCGTCGGCGAATCGCTTGCGATCGGCTTCGAGCGACTCCTTCTCGCGCACGACGGCGAGTTGCTGCATCTCCAGCAGCTTCCAAGCCTGCGCGATCTCCTGGTTCCGCCGTTCAAGTTCCGTCCTCGCGATTTCTTCCGCCGTCTCGCGCTGCCGCAACTGCTCCGCCGTCGGCGGCACGGGCGAATCCGAACCCGGCTGCGTTGCCGCGCTCGGCTGGGTCGTCGCCGCGGGCGCTTCGCCCTGCAGCACGGCCAGCGCCGCGTGCACGCGATCGCGCGCCAAATAGCCGCGTGTCGCCGCCCACGCCGCGACGCCCGTCAGCGCCGCTGCGTTTAACATCGTCACAATCGCCGCCGCGAAAAAAGCGCGCTTGAGCATCAAACTCTCACTTCCTGACCCGCGCCGATCGCATAGCGCGCCGTGTTCATCTCATCCAACTGCAGCGCTTCGGCGCGCTGCGCTTCGGCAATAACTGACGCCCGCCAGCGCTCCTTCAGGCGATCCAGCACGCTGACCTGCTTCCGGGCGTCACTTAACGCCGCGCGCTCCTGCGCGAGCATTGCGCGGTGACCTGCAACTTCAGCCTGCGCCTCCAGCACGCCCAACCGCAACCGGCCCAGCCAGTGCCGCGACCACCGCAATTGCTCCACGTCAAGATTTTTGTTTTTTTCTCCCAGTGACGAGCGAATCGCCTCGGATTCCTGCGAAATGCGCTCCGATAACGCCGCCTGACGCTGCTCCACCCCCGCGATCTGGCGCAGTCGCGACGCCACCACGCGACGGGCCGTATCCTCCTTCGCCCGGCGTATCTTCAGCAGCGTTTCAAATCGATACGTGCGTCGTGATTTCATCTGTTCAAGCCTTCGACCCCGCGCCGGACCGCGCCCACTCTATTCAACGCTTGGTGGGCCGTGCCCACCCTACTTTTTACTTCCTGGCGTTTCGACGCCCTGGCGTTTGGGTGATTCCGATCGGTTGATCTCCTCCAGCAGCTCCATCAGCGCCGCCTTCGACGTTTCGAAGTCCACGCCGCTGCCCATCTCCTGCCGCAGAAACGCCGTAATCGCCGGCATCATGCGAATTGCGAGGTCGTACTCCGGGTTGCTCCCGGCTGCATACGCCCCGATGTTCACCAGGTCTTCAATCTCGTCCCACACCGCCAGAAGCCGTCGCACCTGCATGGCCGCGTCGAGGTGCGGCGTGTCCACCACGTCCGGCATCACGCGGCTGACGCTCTCCAGCACACTGACCGCCGGGTACTGCCCGCGATTCGCGAGCCGCCGCGACAACAGGATGTGTCCGTCAAGAATTCCCCGCACCGCGTCGGACACCGGCTCGTTCGTGTCGTCGCCTTCCACGAGCACCGTGTAGAGTCCCGTGATGCTCCCGCGCTCGCTGCGCCCGCTGCGCTCCAGCAGCTTCGGCAGCATCGCGAACACACTCGGCGGATAGCCTTTCGTCGCCGGCGGCTCGCCCGCCGCCAGCCCGATTTGTCGCCCCGCCATCGCCAGGCGCGTGACCGAATCCATCAGCAGCAGCACGTTGGCGCCCTGATCGCGAAAATACTCCGCGATAGCCGTCGCCACGAAGCACGCGCGCACGCGAAGCGGCGGTGACTGATCCGACGTGCTCACCACCAGCACGCTCCGCGCCAGGCCGCGCTCGCCGAGGTCTTTTTCAATGAAATCCCGCACCTCGCGGCCGCGCTCGCCGACCAGCGAGATCACCGCCACGTCGGCCGACGTATGCCGAGCCATCATGCCGAGCAGCACGCTCTTGCCGACGCCCGTCCCGGCGAACACGCCGAGTCGCTGCCCGCAACCCGGCGTCAGCATCGCGTTGATCGAACGGACTCCAACCGAGAGCGGCGCGTCGATGCGCGGCCGACGCAGCGCATCGGGAGCCGTTCGGTGAAGTGGGTAGTGAGAATCCAGGGCCGGCGCGGGCTTGCCGTCGCACGGTCGCCCCAGGCCGTCCAGCACGCGCCCGAGCAGGCCCGGGCCGACCGCGACCTTTTGCGTGCTGGTCACATGGCGAACCGGTTGCCCCTTCGCGATTCCATCGGCGCTGGAGAGCGGCATGAGCAGCGTCGTCTGCTCTCGAAACCCGATCACTTCCGCCAGCGTTCCTCGACCCCTGCCGAATCGCGTCCCATCTCTGCAATCTGCGCCGGTGTCGATCACGCAGAGCGACCCGACCGGCACCGGCAACCCCGCGGCGCAGATCGTCATGCCCGTGCAGGACAACACGCGCCCGGTCACGCCGAGCGTGTCCGCGCGCCGTGCTGTCTCAATCGCTTCCGCCAGTGCCGTCATCGATTTGCCGCCTCGCCGTCGCAACGCCCGCGTGATTCAGAACGATGCCACGGTCAATGGATCGCATTGTGTGCCACTGCTTTGAGCAGTGGCACGCCCAATCATCCACACCACCGGGATCTGCCAATTAGCCGGCGGGCCCGCCATGGCGGATCGTTGACTCGCCCGCCGCGCCCGCGTCCAGCGCCAACGCCGCCGACCGCTCGCGCCAACCGCTCACCAGCTCATCCGCGATCCGGTCGAGCCGCTGGTTGATTGTCGCATCCACGGCCGAATCGGCCGTCTCAATCCGCACGCCGCCGCGCGGCACCGATTCATCCGCGACGACCCGAACGTGCGTACTGTCCCGCGCGACGCCGAGCACCGACTCCGCGAAGCGCTCCAGCGCCGCTGCGTCCGCCGGGTTCACGCGCACCGTCGCCTGCGTCGTACGGCCGACTAGCTCCAGCGCTTCGCCCATCGCGTCCATGGCGACCTGCGTCACCATCGAGTCATCCGCTGCCAGCCGCGACCACGCGCGCGATGCGATCGTCACGGCGAGCAGTACGGCGTCGCGCCGAGCCTCAACAAACAATTGATCGCGTCGTGCCGCGAATTCGGCCAAAGCCTCGGTCAATGACCGGCCCAGTGCGCCGTGCTCCTCGGCAAAGCGCGCGCGCGCCTCCTCCAGCGCCGCCGCGTGGCCGGTCTCCTGACCACGTGCCTGGCCCTGTGCATACCCTTCACGGTGCGCGGTCTGCCGGGTCAGCTCGCTCTGCGCGCTCGCCACGGCGCGCGCCTCGGCGATGATGCGTTCGGCCTGCGCGCGAGCGGCCGCCAGCACCTGTGCCGCCTCGTGCTCGATGTCGCGCAGGTCCAGCGAATACATGCCGCGCGTCGTCAGTCGCGCATCGCCCGCCTTGATCACCGACCGAATCGCTCGCGTCATGCCGACCCCTTGCGCCCCTGCCTAAACAACGAGTTCCTTCTCGCCACCGCGACCGGCGATGATGATCTCGCCCGCGTCCTCCAGCCGCCGCACGACGTCCACGATCTTCTGCTGCGCCGTCTCGACATCCGACAGCCGCACCGGGCCCATGTACTCCATCTCCTCGGTGATCATCTGGGCCGCACGCTCCGACATGTTCGACAGAATCTTCTGCTTCAATTCGTCGGTCGCCGTGCGCATCGCCAGCACCAGCTCGCTGGTCTCCACTTCCTTCAGCACGGCCTGGATGCCCTTGTCGTTGACCAGCAGGATGTCCTCGAAGACGAACATCAGCCGGCGAATCTGTTCGACCAGCTCGGGGTCTTCCTCACCGAGCTTTTCGAGAATCCCCTGCTCGGTGGACCGGTCGCACAGATTGAGAATCTCCGCGACGCTCTCCACGCCCCCGACGCGCTGCAGCCGCTCCGTCACCAGACCGCTTAGCCGATGCTCCAGCCCGCGCTCGACTTCCTTGATGACCTCGGGGCTGGTCTGCTCCATGCGCGAGATGCGCGCCACGACTTCCTTCTGCTTCTCGTCTTTCAAACCGCCCAGAATCTCGCTCGCCTTGTCCGGCGTCAGGTGCGCCAGGATCAGCGCAATCGTCTGCGGATGCTCGTCCTGAATGAACGTCAGCAGATTCTCCGTCGCCGCCTTGTGCAGGAACGTAAACGGCTTGGAGTTGAACTGATGCTCGACCGTGTGCATGATCCGATCGGAGTCTTCCTTGTTCAGCGCTGTACTCAACAGGCTCCGCGCGTAAGCCAGTCCGCCGACTTCGCCGTACCGCCGCGCCAGCGCCAGGCCGTGAAACTCCTCGATCACGGTCTGCCGCGAAGCTTCGTCCAGCTCCGAAATGTGAGCAATCTCCCGGGTGATCGCCTCGATCGAATCGCCGTCCAGTTGGCGCAGGATCGCCGACGCCGTCTCCCGGCTAAGGCTGACGAGCAGAATCGCGGCCTTGCGCAGACCGCTCTGCTTCTCCTCGTCGTCCTTCTGATTGCGGTTGTTTCGTGCCGCCATCGTGTCTATTTCTCTTCCTGCAACCAGTGGTGAACGATGTTCGCGGCCGATGCCGGGTCTTCCCGCACCATCTGACTGATCTGATGCACAATCTGGTGCGTTCGAACCGTTTTCTCATCCACTTCGTGGCCTTCCATTACCGCGTCCGTCTCTTCAGCCTCGCCGACGAGCATCGTCCCGCCGCTCAACTTCTGCAGCGGGCCATCCGGCTCGCCATAGCCTCCGAACCCCGCAAATCCGCCGCCGATCGACGCGCCCGCCGGCGCCGGCCGGCCCCGACTCGCGCGACCCATCACGCCCGCGCCCTGTCGCGCCATGCGCATCAGCATGAACAAGCTGAACAACACGAGCACGCCCACGCCGATCTGGGCGCCATAATCTCGGGCCAGCGCCACCATGCCCGTCGCCTGCGTCGCCGGCGCGCTCGTTTCCGGCGCCGCCATGTCGTAATACCAGTTCACCACGACCTGCTCATCCGCGGTCGCGTTGATCAGCGGCTTCACCAGCGCGCGGATCTTCGGCAGCTCGGCCTCGGCGATCTTGCCGATCAGCGCGTCGTCGTTCTTGCCGCCGCCGCCGCTCGTTGCGCCCATCGCCGCCGCGATACGCTCCAGGTAACTCCGCGGCACATTCACCGCTGCCGTCAGTTTCTCCACCACGCCCACCGCGTGATTCGTGCTGCGCACTTTTGTGTCGCGCTCGCCTTTCAGACTCGTCTCCGTATCTTCTTTCGTGTTCGACGTGCCCGCTCCGCCGTCGCTGATGCTACGACCCTGGTTCGGGCGCACGCCCGGACCGGTCGCCGCCGACACGTTGCGCGTCTCCTCGGTGCGTGACGTTTCGTTGTCCACCGTCGGCGGGCCAAGCGTCTTCTCCTGAACCTGCTCCTCGCTCGTGCGAAGCTGCGCGTAGACGTTTACCAGCACACCGGGGATATACCGCAACTGGTCGTACACTTTCTGGGAGTGGTAGTCCTCGGCGTGCCGCTGGATGTCCAGCAACTCGTTGGGCACTTCGCCCGCGCTCTCCGGCGGTCGGTAGAACCGCGCGCCGTCCGTGATCTTCACGTTTCGCGGGTCAAGCCCGCTCACCGCCCCGGCCACGAAATTCGCGATCGCCGCCACGCGCTGCTTATCCAGCGACTCGCCTTCCGACAGCGTCAGATGCACGCTCGCTCGCGATTGCGTCGACTTGCCCGAGAATCCCCGCGTCTGCGGAACTTCGATGAAGACATGCGCCTCTTTCACGCCGCGGAACCGACCAATCACACCGGACAGCTCCGACTCCAGCCCGCGGTTCTCCATCCAAACGCGGCTGCGATCGCCCATGAATACGCTGCTGGCCTTCACCAGCGCCGCGTAGCCCAGGCTCGTGTCCTTCGGCAGTGAACCGCTTTGCGCCAGCATCGCCGTCAACTGTTCGCGGCGGCTGTCATCCCCCTGAATGAGTATGCGATCCCCGTCGACCTTCGATCGCTCGCCGGCCACCGCCAGCGATGCCTGGATCGACTGAATCTGTTCCGGCGTAAACGACTGCGGCAGAAGCGGCACCCAGTCCGGCTGGCCGCTCCAGCGCACCAGCCCGTACATGCCGCCGATCAGCACCACGACGAGCAGGCCGATCGCTGCGCGCTGCGAAACCGACGTGCCGCGAAGCTGCTCGCCGATCTGCCTGAATTGTGACGACAGGAACTCCATTTCCGTGTACTTCCAATCCCGGCTCCGCCGGGAAGACAGCGGTTAGTGGTCAGCACCGCCCGTCCCTGTCTACTGACCACTCATTACTGACCACTGGCCACTGCTACACCCGCATCTGCTTGATCTCCGTGTACGCGTCCATCAGCTTGTTGCGAATTTCCATCAGCAGGTCGAACGCGATGCCGGCCTTGCGACTGGCCGTCAGCACTTCCGACACGTTATTCGTCTCGCCTGTCATCAGGCGCTGCACGCCCTCGTTCGCTTCCGTCTGGAGCGCGTTCACCTTGTCGAGGCTCTCGAGCAGAAAGCTCTTGAAGTCCTTCCCATCGGTCGCGCCGGTCCTCGCGACCGGCGACGCCTTGCCGACAGCGTCAGCCTCTTTCAACGGGTTCGCGCCGGTCAGCGGTCGCAGACCCGCGAGGTTGTTGATTCCCAAATCTGACATAGACGCCTTTCGTTCGTTCAGCCGACTGGTGGGCCATGCCCACCCTACGACTTCTGGCTCGCTGCTCACCGTTCTACGCCAGCAATCGCAGCGTGCTCGCCACGATTGACTTCGTCGCTTCCGCCGCCGTCACGTTCGCTTCGTACGCCCGCACGGCCACCATCGCGTTCACCATTTCCGTCGCCAGGTCCACATTCGGATACCGCACGATCCCGCGCGCATCCGCGTCCGGATGCCCGGGGTCCTTCACTTCGCGCGGCTTGCCGGACAGATCCTCGACAACGTTCTCCACGTGAACGCCCGCGCCCCCACGACCATCCCCCGGAGCAAACAACGCCACCTGGCGCAGATACGGGCCGTCGGCGCCATCGGCGCGCCGCGTCGTCTGCGCGTTGGCGATGTTCGCCGAGATCGTGTCCAGCCACATTCGCTGGGCCGTCAAACCGCTCGTGCTGATGTCCAATGCGCCGAACATGGGGTTCCTCGTCTCATTTGAGCCTTTAGCTCTTAGCCGTTAGCCAAACCCGACGCGATGGAGCACGCCGGCGAAGGCTTTCTGGCTGATCGCTAAGGGCTAACGGCTAATGGCTCCTAAATCGCCCGGCCGCGAATCGCCTTCGACAGGCCGTCGATATTCGCCTTCATCAACTCCACAGCCGCCTGATGCATCATCGTGTTCTCGGCCAACAGCGCCATCTGTCGCTCGATCCGGGCATTCGTGCCGTCGTGAAACAAGATGTTCTCCGCCGGCTCGGTGCTCGGCGTAACCTCCAGCGTGCCGCGATCACCGACCCGCACCTCGCGCGTCGCCTCCAGCGCAAGCGGCGGCGAGGCCGCACCGCGCCGCTCGGCTGCGTCCTGCCGGTCCAGCGCGTCCCTCAAAGACGCCTGAAACGACCGGACGTCCAACTGCTTCGTTCGATAGCCCGGCGTCGTGATGTTGGCGATGTTCTCCGCCAGCATCCGATTCCGCGCCTCGGTGAACGAAAGCACCTTCTCCAGCAGCGGAATCGACCCGCCGCCGACCACCTGATCGAGAAACTTCATCCGCGTCTCCGACGCACCGGGCGCACGCCCGACCGTTCAACGGAAGCAACCAGCGTGCCATGCAACCGACGCGCACGCACATCGCTCCGTTGCCGTTCTTATCGACACAACAGACGACCGACCGGCAAATCGTGCCGCGCCGCGCAAAATCCGCGCGACGACGGGCTCGGCCAGGCTTAACCCGCGATGCGCTGCGGGGCCTGCGCCGCCGCGAGCGATGCCGCGGCCTGCGCCGCCGCCTCGTCGCGCCACTGCTTGAGCTTCATGCCCAGCGTGCGCACGCCGATCCCCAGCGCCTTGGCCGTCTTCTCGCGATGACCATTGAACCGGACCAGCGTCTGCTCGATCAGCGACCGCTCCATGTCTTCCATCATGTGACCCGGTCGCAGCGGGCGATTCGCGCCATCGGCCTTCGTGGCCGCCGACGCCAGCCACGGCTCGACCAGCGGCGCATCGATGCTGTCACCCTGGCACAGCACGGCCGCCCGCTCGCAGACGTTCTCCAGCTCGCGCACGTTGCCGGGCCAGTGATAGGCTTCCAGCACGCGCAGGGCCGCGGGCGTGATCGACTTCGCGTTGCTGCCTTCGCGCCGCGCGATGCGATTCATGAAGTGACCGACCAGCTCGGGAATGTCCTCGCGCCGATCGCGCAGCGGCGGCAGCGTCACCGGCAGCACGCTCACGCGGAAGAACAGGTCCTCGCGGAACCGCCGCCGCGCCACCCACTCCGTCAGATCGCGATTGGTTGTCACGATCACGCGCACGTCGGTCTGAATCGTCACGCTGCTGCCGACGCGCTCGAACTCGCGCTCCTGCAACACGCGAAGCAACTTCGCCTGCACCGGCAGCGACACCTCGCTGATCTCATCGAGCAGCAGCGTCCCGCCCGTCGCCAGCTCGAAGCGCCCCTTGCGCAGCTTGTCCGCGCCGGTAAACGAGCCGCGCTCGTGCCCGAACAACTCACTCTCCAGCAGCGCCGCAGACAGCGCCGCGCAGTTCACGCACAGCATCGGCGCCGCCGCACGCTGGCTCGCGGTGTGAATCGCCCGCGCCACCAGCTCCTTGCCCGTACCGCTTTCGCCCTGGATCAGCACCGTCGCCTGGCTCCGCGCGACCTTCTCGATCTGCGCCCGCACCGCACGCATCGCACGGCTCGAACCGACCAGCTCGCTGTCGCGGCCGAGGTCCATCAGGCTCGCTCGCAGCGCCTCGTTCTCACCGCGCAACCGGCTCACCGATGCCGCACGCTCCACGACGAGATGAATCGCCTCGGCTTCGAACGGCTTCTGGATGTAATCGAACGCCCCCATCTTCATCGCCTCGACCGCCGTCGAGACGCTCGCATACGCCGTCATCAGGACGAACGGTGCATCGACCCCGCGCGAGCGGAATGACCGAAGCAGTTCAATGCCGTCCATGCCCGGCATCTTCAAATCGCTCACGATCACTTCGAATCGGCCCGGCGTCGCCGCCATCAGCGCCTGATTCGGATCCGCGAAGGCCGCCACCTCGTGCCCCCCCGCCGTGAGAATATCCGTCAGCGAGTCCCGCATGACATCCTTGTCGTCCACGATACAAATTCGCGCCATGTTTGCTCCCTTTGGCGACGCCGCGCTGCGTGTCCCCGCATGCACGGCTCGTCGCGATTCGTTTCTATTTCCGGTGTTGCATAGGCTAATCGCCTGTGCGCATGCCTCCCGCGGCCACGTCCGTGTCGCCGCAGTCTCGTTCTGATTCCGATGTCGCCAAATCACCATCCGATTCGCCGTCCGGCAGCCGCAGCGTGAACATCGCTCCGCCGCCGCCCGGGCGATTGCTCACCACGATCGATCCCTCATGCGCTTCGATGATGCGATGTACGATCGCCAGCCCCAGACCCGTGCCGGTGTCCTTCGTCGTGAAAAACGGATTGAACACGCGCGGAAGCAACTCCTCCGCGATGCCCGGCCCGCTGTCGGCCACTTCGATCACGGCCGCATCGCCATCCCGCCGCGCCGCGACCTTCACGCGCCCGCCGCGACCGGCCGCCTGCAAACCGTTCATCACCAGGTTCACCAGCACGCGATGCAGCCGACCCGTATCGACAACCGCCTCAATATCATCCGCGCCCGCGTCAATCTCCAGCGTCGCCCCGGTTTGCTCCTCCCACGGCGCCATCGCGTCGCGCAGCGTGTCGAAGACCGAGCCCAGCCGGCAGCGCTGCCGCTCCAGCCGATGCTCCTGTGCGAAATCCAGAATCTCCGCGATCAACCGCTCCAGCGTGCGCACGCCGTTCGCGATGCGCGTCGCCGCTGTGCGCGTCTGCGCCGCATCGACCGCGCCGCCCTCCCGGCCAGCCGCCTGCGAAAGCATCGACGCATACAACGCGATGCCGCCGAGTGGATTGCGAATCTCGTGCGCCAGCCCGGCCGCCATCTCGCCCAGCGCCGCCAGCCGCTCGCTGCGGCGAAGCGCTTCGTTCGTGCGATGCAGTTCGCCATGCAGGCGCGCGACCTCACGCTGAAGCGACTCGTGCGACTGCTTCAATCGCTCGGTCACATCGTTGTAGGCCGTGATGATCGCGCCCAGCTCCCGCTCCCGCTGGGTCACGTCCGTCGCGTCCGTCGCGTCGCGCGTCGTCTCTGCAAGCTCGATCATGGTCTCGTGCCTCGTATCACGTCTCGTCTCACGTCACGGCTCGCGGCGAGCAAGCCGCAGATTCGCCCGTGTGGCACAGGCTCATAGCCTGTGGCGAACCCGCCGGCTGCCTCTTCCTTCGTATTCATACCGGGCGAA
This sequence comes from uncultured Planctomycetaceae bacterium, assembly GCA_964592235.1. Taxonomy (GTDB): domain Bacteria; phylum Planctomycetota; class Phycisphaerae; order UBA1845; family UTPLA1; genus PLA3. The sequence continues at coordinate 64,987 of CAZQCF010000001.1, read as the reverse complement.
GCCATCGCCCGCGCACCCATCCTGTTCACGCGCTGGCATCGGTCACCGGCATCCCGCGACCCCCGACACCCGCGCGGTGCGCCGCCGCATAAGCCGCCGTCGCACGCGCGGTCTGCCCCAGCGTGGTAATGCGCTCCGAAGTCTCCTGCCGTCGCGTCGTAAGCGTGGCACTGTCACGGTTGTCGCCCTGAAGGATGCCGCTCAACGCTTCGTTGGCTTCCTCCAGCATTTCCGTCACCCGGCGACGCGTCGGTTCGTCCAGGCTTTGCATCGTCGCCGGCCAATCCGCGCGATACGGCGCCAGCTGACCATGCACGCGCATCAGCGCGTCCACCAGCGCCTGCCGTTCTCCCAGCAGCGCCAGCAGCGGCTGCATATCGTCCTGCACCACCAGCACGCGCTGTCGCTCCGCCAGTTGGCGCAATCGCCGGTACGTCGCGCGCTGCTGTTCCAGCAGCATCACCAGTTCGGCCGCGCTGCCCTGCGGCGTGGCCCGGTTCAGTGTCGCTGTCATGACTCACCTCGCTCCCGCCAGCACGTCGCCGCTTGTCTGCTCCAGCCGGGCGATCAGTCCTTCCCAGTACGCTTTCGATGACATGCCCCGCCGCGCCTCAAACGCCGTATCCGGCAGCTTCTTCAGCAGCCAGCCCAGCCGCGCCAGCGCCATCCGCGCCTCGTTCGCATTGCCCAGCCGCACAAAGCAGTGATACAACTGCACCCCCGCCGACACCGCCGACGGATCCGCCTCAAAGCGCCATTGCGCTTCGCGATACCCATCCGCGGCCGCCGCAAAGTCACCCAGATCAAAAAGACAATCCGCTCGATACAAGTAGCTCGATCGCAGATACACCCGCTCCGATTCGCTCAACGCGCTGCCGTCCTGCCCGGCCAGCCGCGTCACGATGCGCTCGTACGCATCCACCGCGCGCCGCAATCGATCTTCCGCCGCGCGGGCGGACTCGTCCCGCGTCCGCGCGTCCAGCTCCTTCTTCACCGCCTCGCGCAAACGCCCCGCGCTGCGCCGATACGATTCACCCAGCAGGAACAACAGCTTCGGCGCCTCGGCCGCAGCGGGATACAACGCCAACGCGTCCTCCAGCCGCGAGATCGCCAGCTCGTCTCGATTCGGGAACTGCGCAGCGTCGGCCTGTGTGTAGAACTCCGCCAGCTCGAAGAGCGCCTCGCGATACTCCGTCGCCCGCGGCGTGAAGATCTCCTCCGGTCCCAGGTCGTCCACGATCTCCGTCAGGATCGCCACGCCGCGCTGCGCCGTGTCCCCGCCCTGGCGAATCAAGCACCGCGCCAGGGGAACCATCGACGACAGCGCATCCGGCAGCCGCCGGTAGACCGTCATGATCTCCTGATACGATGCCGCCGCTTCGGCATAACGACCCTGCGCCTCCAGCGCCTGCGCGAGGCGGAACATGCCGGCCGATCGGCGAACGTTGGTCGGGTGGCGCGCCACCAGCTTCGTCAGCGTGCGGATCATCTCGTCCGTCTGACCCGCAGCGTCGAAATCCTCCGCCGCGCCCTCCAGCGCCTCGGCCTGAAATTGATCCTGCGTTTCAGTGTCCGCCCGCACCAGACCCAGCCGCGCCGCCTCGGCGAACCATCTCGCCGCCACGCGGGCGTCGTTCGCATCGCGCGCCTGCACGCCCAGTGACCGGCAGTTCGCCGCGAGCTGGCCCGTGTAGTGCGCACGCTGCGCCACCGCCTCCGGTCCGTTGAGCTTCAAACCCAGACGGTAGTAGCCGTTCGATGCCTCGTAGGATCCGGCGCCGCGCAAGCGTTCCGCGATCACGATCAGCGATGAACGCACGGCGCCCGCCGTGACGTATCGTGAGCGCTCCCACGCGGCGCGCTGATCAATCACGCGCGCGAACACCTCCCGTGCCGCGTCAAATCGCTCCAGCCGTGCCAGGCATTCGGCACGACCTAGCTCGCACGCCCACTTCAAGTCACCCGATGCAAACGAGCGAAGCACCTCCTCATAAAACGCCAGCGCCATCTGCGGTCGATCGTCTTCCTGCTGCACGCGCGCCAGCAGCCAGCCGGTTCGCGCCCACAATTCGTCGCGGGTGGCACACTCCTCGCGAATCCGCCGGAGCAGCCCTTCCGCCTCGTCGCGGTGCCCCATGGTGCGCAGGCACAACGCCTCCAGGTACTTCACGGACTGCTGCACCGGTGAATCACCCAGGCGCTTCTCCGCCTGCTTCACGAGCTTCAACGCCTCGTCCGCCTCGCCGGCTGACAACAACCGGTCAACCGTCAGATCCGTCGCCCAGTGAAAATTCTCCGGCGATGCTTCCAAGTCGCTCAACACCGCCGTGATGTCCGCTACGTTCTTCGGATCGGTCAGCGCGGTCGTGGCCAGGCGCATCTCCACCCTCTTCCGTCGAACCGCGTCCGGTTGCGTCACGCCTGCTTCCAGCGCCTTGCCCAGCGCCTCAATAGACTCCGCCCATCGACCGGCCCAGCGAAACGCCTCGCCCAGCGCGTACCAGTCCACGGCCGAAAACGTAGCGCCGTCTTCCTGCGCACGCTGCAGGTTACTGATGATGGCCTTCGTGTTCGCGGCGCCGTGCGCCGTCAACCCCGACTCCGCCTGAAATGCGACCTGGGCATAGAGCCGGTACAACTCGGCGCGCTCGATCGGCGCTCGGTGCGATTGCCCCAGCAGATACCGGATATACGTCGCCGCGCGACCCAGTGCGTTCGCCTCGCGCAAAAGGGCCACGCGCTCCAGATGCTCCTCAAAGCTCACCGGGTGATGACGCGCTGCCTGCCGCGCGATGCCCGTATAAAGCGCCAGCCCCGCCGCGATCAGCAGCGGAATCTGCCAGCGCCCGGCAAACCGCGCGCGAAGCCCGCCGAGCGACGCGCCACCGCCCGCGGCGCTCGTTGCGCCCGATGCGCCGCTCGCTGCGCTCGCTGCGTTCTTCTGCGCTGTCATGGCATCTTTCGCCATCGCCCACACACCCGTCGGTCTGCCACAGGCTCTATTAGCCTGTGCCACACTCGATGCGCCGAAATCGCCTCGGTACCGCGCCTCACATCTTCCCGCGAACGTTGCCGGTTCAGGTCAGACCCTGCGGGAACCGCCGGGAACAACGCAACCCTTGACATCGCGGTGCGAAGTCAAGGGCAACCCTTGCAGCCGTTCGTGAGGGTCATATCGGCGGGATGTGCGCGGCTTCAGGCAAACATTTTTATCGGCGCGCGCCGCGGCGATCGGCAAGAACTGCTTTCAATGCTGGAAAATGCGGCGCTGCGCCGGAGAAATGAAAATGTTCCGTCCGACCGGTCCCATGGCACGCGCTGCGGAGGACTGGTGCGTCGAGGACGCACCCTACAGTTACTCTCCGCGCCGCGCCGGCGCCCCGTACAGCGCTGCGCGGGTGCGAATCAACGCTTCCAGCGCCTCCCCGCACCGATCCACGCGAATCTGATTGTCCCACGGCAACCTGCGCACGCCCCCCAGCGCATCGCGCGGCGTGCGAACGTAAAAACAGCCCGCCTCCGTGAACTCCAATTGAAGAATGAATCGCGACCCGAGGCGAACCGCGTGCTCATAGCGCTCCGCCCGCTGGCCGTCCCCGATCCGACGCGCCAGCTCCAGGCCCTCCGCCAGTGCTGACACGTAGGCTGCACTGTCCGACCCCACCACGCCCGGCTGCCCCGCGTTGATCGCCCCCCAAAGCTCGGGCATGGGGCAGGACGCCGGCGTCACCTGCAATGCCGCGAATCGATCCAGAATCGCGAACGCCAGGTCGCTGCAGCGCGCATCATTCGTCCTGCCATAAAGCTGCATCAGGGCGCGGGCCAATGCCCCCGCCGCCTGCGGCTCGGCCTCGCGCTCATACCAAGACTGGTAATGCGATCGCGCCCGTTCCAGCACCGCCAAGACCGCCGCCGAGGACTCCGACGAGGCCGAGTTCGCCGACGAGGCTGCTGCCTCCAGCGCTGAACCACCCCACATCATCAACGCGCGCATCCCCCATGCACCGGCGGTCACGGTCTCCGATGCATCCGCCGCGCCGTAGTCGAGCATCAACTCAAGCCGGCCATCGTTGCGGCCATCGTTGCGGCCATCCCCGCTTTGGCTCGCACGAATCGCCTTCGCAAGGCCCTGCGCCATCGAGTCGTTGCGGGCCGTGCTCGGTGCAAGGGCCAGCTTGGCCAGAAGCAACCTCGCCGTCGGCTCCAGGCATTCCGGCTCTCCGGGAAACTGCACCGCCAGCCCCACCTCGACCACCTTCACCGAGCCCGCATCATCCCCCTTGGCCTTGTCATCGCCCTCGGCTTTCCCATACTTCGATGTGGGTTGAAGCTCCGCGCGATGGATCGGCTTCACCGCCCGCGCGGCCCGCTCCACGCATCGCTGCAACCGCTCCCGGTCCGATGCCTGACCCGTCCATTGATAGAGCGCCGCAAGCGAGCTCAATGCGTGCATCTGCAACCGCGGCGTCGGACCGTGATCAAAGCGATCCGCGCTGGGGCTGTACTCCTCCGCGAAACCGCCATCCGCCATCTGCAGATAACGCAAATACTTCCGCATCCGCGCGATCGCCTCGTCGAGCTGACGCGCCGTGACCGCAGCGCGGTCCACGAGCACCTCCCCGCGATGCAACCTCACCGGAAGCACATCCGCCGTGGACTGCCAAAGATGAAGCGCCGCGAATCGGAAGTACCTTATCTCTCGCTGCAATCGAACCTTATGGATGAATTGAATCCCCGCCTTTGCCTCCGCGGCGGCCAGTGCGAGATCGGGGCTGTAGTTCCGCGTCACAATCTCACTGGGACAGGTCCACGCCTGCTTCCCGAGAGGTTGATCCCCCCCAAAATCCACCGCGATCCCTTCCACCCCCGGCTCGAATGAATGAAGCAATTCGTCTGTCCAATGTCCTTCCGGCGAGATGCTCGTGTTAACCGGCTCAAACGGCCCAAGCCACTCCAGCTCCAATCCCAGATTCCTCCCGCCCGGCTCACATCGAACGTTATTCTTCTTAAGGCTTTGCGCGAGCGCAGCGCCGGCCGCGCTGGCCGACTCCACGATGGGCATGCGCGCCGTGGTGACTTCACCGAGGAGCACGCCGCTGGATCGCGCCCGCAGGCAGATGATGCCAGTGAGGTTCTGTAATGCCGGCGGCACGTAGCCCGGCGCGAGTTCGGCGTCAGCAGAGAGCTTCGCAGAGAGGGAGCGGCGCGCGGACTTTATCAGCAATGCCATATCTTCGTAGCCAATTCCTTGCCAGGGATCCACGTACGGGGCCAACGTGGCGGCCGAGGCGGGCACCGATGTGGTTCGGCGGGCATCGCTGCGGGCATCCGTGGGCGGCGTCGAGAGGCGGCTGCGCCCTTCCGTCGGGGGCGCATCGGTGGTTGCCTGCCAGGCGTGGGCGCGCGAGGGCGATATCGCCCCGAGGACACAACCCAGCAGGGCCAATGCGCTGATCCCGACGCGGCGCATCGTCGAGCGACGGCGGGGGGCGAGCATCTCAACCAGCATAAATACACCCTCACCCCAGCCCTCTCCCTCGAAGGGAGAGGGTGCTTTGAGCCGAGCCGAATCACAGGCTATTAGCCTGTGCCACTCCGCCACGTCTGCGGCACGATGAACCGCGCGCCGCGGGGGATCACTTCCAGATCAATCGGCAACTCACCGCCAGGGTCGCCGTCCAATTCTACGCAGGGGGCCGGTGATTCGCGCTGCGAGCGATACGGCGTGTCGGTGGCGGCGGCTCCATGCGAGCGGCTTGCTCCCGGTGAGCGGGCTGCTCCGGTACCGGTCAAGTCTGCTTCTCGATCGCACAGGCTATTAGCCTGTGCCACACCGGGCTTTGCCTGTACCGCAATTCGCACGATGCGGCCCTGGCCATACACCACATCGGGGCGACCCACGTGCCGCGCCAGCGCCGCGCGCACCGCGTGCCGGATCAACCCGCGACGCGTCCGCACCGCGAAAATGCAGACATCCAGCAGGCCGTCGTCGGGGCGTGCATCGCGCAGGAGTCGCAGGCCCATCGCGTAGCGCGGGATGTTTCCCGCGATCACCAGTCCCGGCCCCTCGAAGACCCGCTGACCGTCAACGTCCACGCAAATCGCCGGATGTCGATACGACCAGAACGTCCGCCAGAGCGGCCAGACATACGCGCCGTAGTCCAGATGCCGCCCGCGCGCCGCATGCACCCGCCGCACTACCTCGGCATCGAACCCCACGCCCGCGACGAGCATGAACGGCCGCGATGAGCTTGAACGGCCGGTGCAGACCCCGATGTCGATCTCCTGCGCCCGCCCGTTCATCGCCGCATCGGAAAGAACGTCGCCGTCGAGCCGAAGGCCGAGATACTTCGCGAGCACGTTCTCCGTGCCGCGCGGCGCGATCAGCACGGGCGGCATCGTGGAAACGGCATCGCGCAATGCGGGGTTCGCCGCTTCGCGCAGGCCGCAGACGACTTCGCTCACCGTGCCATCGCCGCCGGCGACAATGACCAGGTCAACGCCGGTCCGCGCGGCGTCGCAGGCCAATCGACGGGCGTCGCCTGGACCCGTCGTGCGGAACAATTCCAGCGATGCGCCGGCCGCTCGCAGCCGCCGGAACAGGTGCATCAACGGGCGGTCGCCCCGGGTTCGACCGGAGACAGGATTGAGGATGACGTGCACGCGTTGAAACATGAGCCTTTGTGCGTTGAACGACCGGACATTGAGCGAACCACCGCCATTTAACCGCATTGAACCGCACGATTGACCCGTTCGTAAGGGGGGAGTATGGTCGATACGCATCGTGACGTCGGCGGGAGACCGGCGCGCGAAATGCTTTGAAGAACGGCTTGCGAAATGCGCCGCCGCGCTTTGCGTTGAACCCTTCACACCGCGATGACCACAACCGCGACCCAGACTACGCCTCCCGCCGCCGAAAACAACGCGAGCGCGCTGGCGCGCGAGGGCCCCTCGGCCCCGCCGCGCGACGGCATCCGCGACACGATCGAGTCGATCGTTGTGGCGTTCATCCTCGCGTTCGTGTTCCGCGCGTTTGTCGTCGAGGCGTTTGTCATCCCGACGGGGTCGATGGCCCCGGGCCTGTACGGCCTGCACGCGCAGCACCGCTGCGAAATGTGCAAATATCCGTTTGTCTATGGCATCCGCGAGACCCTGCAACTGCCCGGCGGCTATCGCCAGGACGGGACGCTCGATGCCCCGCTGGGCTTCGGCGTGCGCTGCCCGAACTGCAGCTGGGCCGGCGTGGGCAACAACCAGCTCAATCGCACGCCGCAGACGCGGGTCGTGCCCGATGCCGGTGATCGCATCCTTGTGCACAAATGGGCCTACGACATCGGCGGCCCGCTGCTTGGTCCGAAGCGCTGGGATGTCGTCGTATTCAAAGACCCGCAGGACGGCGACACCAATTACATCAAGCGCATGCTCGGCCTGCCCGGCGAGGTACTGGAGATCATCAACGGCGATCTGTACGTCGCGCCGATCAGCAAGCTGCCCAGGGAAATAATTGATGCGCTCTCGCAACCGCCGCCAAAGGGCAATCCGTCGGCGCGGCGGCTTACCCCCACCCAGGAAAAGCTCCTGACCCAGCATCTACGCATCCAACGCAAAACGCCCGTCGCACAGAAATCGCTCTGGATGATTCATTACGACCACGATTACCCGCCAGCCGACAAGGCCATGCCCAATGAGCCGATGTTTGATCCGCCCATGTGGGTTCCGGAGACCAGCGGCGCGCCGGGAGAATCGGCCGCGGCGGAAAGCGGCGCGAAGAAAGGCTGGGACGCCGGCACGCCCATTGTGCGATTTGTCCCCGACGGCAAGGAGACCCGGTGGCTTCGGCTGACCGGTCGCCGCATTCAGGATCATTACGCCTACAACGACGTGAGCGCCGGGGCGGTGCCGACGCAGCACGATGTGGGCGATGTGAAGTTGAGTTTTGTCCTGTGGCCCGGTCCGACGGAAGGGGAGCTGGCGCTTTCGCTGGCGCGCGGGCCGGATGAGTTTCGCGCGATCATTCACACCGACGGCACACTCATTCTCGATCGATCCGACAAAGGCCCGGTGCGGATCGAACTCTCGCGCGCAAAGATCGACCCGCTGCGGCCCGGTCAGCCGGTCACCGTCGAGTTCGAGAACCTCGATTATCGCGTGGCGCTGCGCATCAACGACCGCGAAGTGCTCGCCACGACGGACCAGCAATACGCGCCCGATCTCGACCGACTGCTTGAAAGGCCTTATCAGGACGGCCGCTACAACCGTGCGGAAGTTCGAATGGGAGCAACGGGCACGCCCATGGAAATCCGCCACCTCGTCGTTCATCGCGACGTCTTCTATCGCTCGGACTTCACGCTCGATGGCGGCGGACCTTCGCGCCAGCGCAACGAGTACGCCCAATACCCGGCATGGGGCACCGCGAACAACCCGATTCTGCTCCGCGATGACCCGCGCGAGTATTTCTGCTGCGGCGATAACAGCCCCCAGAGCAAGGACTCGCGCCTGTGGTGGGAAGTCGCGCCTTTTCTCGTCGAACGCGGGAATTACTCGTACGGAACCGTGCCCGAAGATCAGTTGATCGGCCGCGCGTTTTTTGTGTATTGGCCGGGCGGCCTGCGCATTTCAGATGGCTCGCCGCCGATCATTCCCAACTTCGGGCGGATGCGTATCATCCGATAACACGGAAGGTTTCATCAATCGGCGCGCTCTGAATTCCGCCCGATTGCGGCAGTGAATTTCGCAGGTTATCCACATCAAGGGTCGCCATGTCTGCGGCATGACACCACTCGTCCGACCGCCCATGCCCACCAAGGCAGGGCATTCGCGACCAGGTCGCAGAATCGCAGTTCCGCTTTGCCTAACTTGTTAAGAATCTGCGAGTTACGGGCGAAGTGAACGAATTTCCACGACGTTAGCGCCAGTCGGTGCATTCGTTATAATCCCCACCGTTGCTCAATGGAGCCGCGAGCTGGTCCTACGCCGACTGGAGCTGTAAACAGGTTGTCAACACGGCGAGGTAGCGATCGGCCAATGCCCCTACGACCCCCGACAGGATCGCTCATGAGTCACGCGAACCCGCTGCTCCAGACGATTGACTTGGTCAAGAGTTACAGCGGCCGCATGGTCGTGAGCAAAGTCGGCTTCCACGTGAGCCAGGGGGAAATCGTCGGCCTGCTGGGCCGCAACGGCGCCGGCAAAACGACAAGTTTCAGAATGACGATGGGCATCGTCACGCCCGACGCGGGGCAGGTGCTCTTCAAGGGCGAGGACATCTCCCGGCTGCACATGTACCAGCGTGCCCGTAAGGGCCTGGGCTATCTGTCGCAGGAAAACAGCGTCTTTGTGCGGTTGTCCGTGGAGCAGAATCTGCTCGCGATCCTGGAGATGCTGCCGGGGCTCTCGGGCGCCGAGCGACGCAAACGCGCCGCAGCCCTGATGGAACAGTTCGGCCTGGCGCGGAATGCCAAACAGGAGGCACGAACGCTTTCGGGCGGCGAGCGGCGCAAGCTCGAAATCGCCCGCGCGCTGGTCACCCAGCCAGCCATCATTCTGCTGGACGAGCCGTTCAGCGGCGTTGACCCGATCGCGGTGCAGGACTTGCAACGCGAAATCTCACACCTGAAGAACGATCTGGGATTGTCGATCCTGCTGACGGATCACAACGTTCGCCAGACCCTGGAAGTGACGGACCGCAGCTACATCATTCACGAGGGCCGAGTGATTGCCGAAGGCTCACCCCGGGCGCTGATCAACGATCAGACGGTCCGCGACGCCTACCTCGGGACGACGTTCCGCGGCGACGAGTTCGATCATCGCCCGACCGGGCCGACGCCCGCCGGCGCGGCTCATTCATCCGCGTCGTAGCACGAATGCCTCATCGACACATCCGCAGCCGGCGCAGACGCTCGCCCTGGCGCCGTCGTCGGCCGAAACCACCACCACCAGGCTCGGAGAGTGAGCCAGAATCGACTCATGGTTCCGTGGGAATGAACGTGGGCTTGAGTTCTCGGCATGGCGTTATCCCCCGATCGGCGTCAGTGGCCGGTCGACTGTCGGCGAGGCGGTTCAAGGGTCATTGCAGCGCCCGTTCCAGGGCAAATTTGCCGTGGATCGAGCGGTTGCCGTGCTACATCGGGCAACTTTCCCCACCGATTCAACGCGACAACGAACCGACTTTTCCCCATGCGAATGGCGACGATTCTTCAGAGATGGGGAGGAACAAACCGGGGCGGGTTGGAAAGACACGTGGCTTTTCGGTATAGTGGTATGACCGTGAGCGCGGGAGATGGGAACCTGGGTGCTGCACCCGTTTTCGCCCTATTTTCGTCCATCATTTGCGGACCTTCGTTCCCCATTCGCCTCACTTCATCATACGCGTGCCATCGAGATCGATGGTTTTCGGGGCAATCCCCCGCACGATTGTCCGTTTGAAGAATTGCCCTGACAGGGGAAATTCGGCGTTTTGAGTCTCGTTTCGGGGTCCGTTGCACGTTCGTGCGGCAGAATTGGCCGTGCTTGGGCAATGGACCGGTGACGAAGACAACATTCGATGGTTGGCTGGCCGATATTAGGATGCCGCCAAACAGGACGCCGATTGTCTGAAGCAAAGCCGTGTCAAAGCGACTTGAAAGCCTGATGTTCGTGCGTGAGCTGGGAACCGGCGCCGGGACCCGCGTGACCCTCATGCGCGACGCCAAGGACGGCAAGCACTACTGCAAAAAATCCGTCTCGGCCTCGGCGGAAAACTGGCAGTCGCAGGTCCGGCAGCTCAAGAATGAATTCGACATCGGCGTTCTGAACAGCCATCCGGTACTCCGCAAGACCGTGGAGTACGGAATCGTCAAGCGAAAGCTGCGCGCGATTGAGGCCTACAACCTGCTGGAGTTCGTCGAGGGCGTTCCGCTCGACAAATTTGCCGAGGCTTCGGCCCTGCCGCTGGTCATCAAAGTCTTCTGGCACGTGGCCGATGGCCTGCACGACCTGCACCGTCGCGGGTTCATTCACGCCGACCTCAAACCGCAGAACATCCTGTGTGCGAAGAACGGCCGCCCGACGATCATTGACTTCGGCCAAGCCTGCGCGATGCTGACGCGCAAGGAGCGCATTCAGGGCACGAAGGACTTCATCGCCAAGGAGCAGGTCGAGCGATTGGCGCTGGACCAGCGGACGGACGTGTTCGGCCTCGGCGCGACGATGCATCGCGTGTTCCTCGGCCGCTCGGTCGAAACGGAGCTGAACAGTTCCGCGACGAGCAAGGCGGGCGTCAGTCTGGACCGCTGGCGAAATCCCAATCTGGACTCATCCCAGCAGCTCGATCCCACGCTGATCAAGTTGATCGAAGATTGCTGCCAGCCCGAGCGCGGCAATCGGCCGGACAACATGCAGCTGGTGAAAGATCGCCTCGAAGTGTCGTTTGATCGCCTCGCGAAGACGGCGTGATCGCTGCGCGGCGTGCAGAATTAAGAATGTAGAATGTTGAAACGCCCGCGTCGCGTGTGCTGACTCGGGCCGCAGCGAGCGCCTTTTCTTTATTCTCAAGTCTCCATTCTTCACTTTTTCCCCAGCCTCGCCATCGCCGCATCCAGCAATGCCGCGGCGAGGATCACCAGCCCGAGCACGACCTTCTGCCAGAAATGCTGCACGCCCATCAGGTTCAGCATGTTGTTGAGCACGCCGATGATCAGCGCGCCGACGAGCGTGCCGGGGATGCTGCCGCGACCGCCGAAGAGACTCGTCCCGCCGACGACGACGGCCGCGATGATGTTCAGCTCCCACATCTCGCCGATCTTCGGGTCAGCGGCCATGAGCTTGCCGTCGTGCAGCAGGCCGACCAGACCCGCCAGCCCGCCCGTCAGAACATAGACAAACAACTTCGTTCGTCGCACGGGAATGCCTGCCAGCCGGGCGGCTTCTTCATTGCAACCGACGGCGATGACGCAGCGGCCCATTACGGTCCGCGCGAGCAGCAACCACGACGCCGCGAACACCATCGCCATCAGCAGCACGGGCACCGGCAGCCGCCGAGCGAGCACATTCTCGAATACAAACCCGCGTCCCAGCCAGAGCAAGCCCTGCGGCAGCCCCTCGTAGATCGGTTCGCCGCCGCAAAAGATGAACGCAAGTCCGCGCGCCACGAGCATCAGCGCGAGCGTCACGATGAACGGCGGCAGGGCGAAGCGCGTGATGATCGCGCCGGAGGCCGCGCCGCCTACGAGGCCCGTCCCGCAGGCCGCCAGCGCGCCGACGACGATGGTTCCGGCCGATTCGCCGCCCGCCGCGCGCATGGCCAGGGCCGCGACGACGCCGGCGAGCGCGACGACGGAACCGACCGAAAGGTCAATCCCGCCGGTGATGATGATCAGCGTCATGCCGAAGGCGATCATCGCTTCGAGGGAAATCTGCCGAGCGACGTTGACGAGGTTGTCGGGCTGGAGAAACACGCCGTCGGTGAGCGATGCCGCGGCCGCGATCAGCAGCAGCAGCACCACGATCATTCGGCCGCGAACCAGCATGTCCCAGCTCAAGAACTTCATGCCTGCGTTCCTCGATCAAGTCGCGCGCATGGTTTCGCGCTCACGCGCGGCGATTCGCCAACTGCTGCTCGCCACGTTCTGCGCCTCCCACCGCCAGGGCCATCACCTGCTCCTGGGTCGTGTCGCGCCGGGCATTGTCCAGCACGCCCGCCAGTCGACCGCGACACATGACGCCGATTCGGTCGCACATGCCGATGACCTCGGGCAGCTCCGACGAAGCAATCACAACGGCAAGCCCCTGCGCGGCGAGTTCATTTATTAATGTGTATATTTCCACCTTCGCGCCGACGTCCACGCCGCGCGTCGGCTCGTCGAGGAGCATGGTACGCGACGACCGATCCAGCCAGCGGGCCAGCAGCAGTTTCTGCTGATTCCCGCCGCTGAACGTCCGCGCTGCCGACTCCATCGCCTCACCGCGAAAACGCAATCGCCTGGCATGCCGCGCGACGGACTCGCGCTCGCGAGCGGGATTCAGCAGCCCGCCGGCGGTGTACGCGCCGAGATGGGCGAGCGTGATGTTCTCGCGAATCGGCCGGTCCAGGAGCAGGCCGTGACGCTTGCGATCTTCGGGCAAATAGGCGACGCCGGCAGCCATGGCGCCGCGCGGCGAGTAGAACGGCCCAGTCGTCGCCCCCACGGCGACGCTTCCGCGCGAAACGGGGCACGCGCCAAAGACGGCCTGCAAGACCGACGAGCGCCCGCTGCCGACGAGGCCGGTCAGCCCGAACACTTCGCCGGCGCGGACGTCGAACGTCACCGACTCGAATCGCCCCGGCGCGGAGAGATCACGCACGCGCAGGGCAACGTTGCCCGGCGCGGACGCGCGCGGGGGAAACTCCTCGTCGAGCGTGCGCCCGACCATCTCGCGGATCAGACCGTCGCGTGTGACGTCGGCGATGGGCCGCGTGCTGATGTGCCGGCCGTCGCGCAGGACGGTAACGCGGTCGGCCAGTTCGAAGATCTCCTCCAGGCGATGGGAGATGTAGAGAATGGCGGTGCCCCGCGCGCGAAGCTGCCGCAGCAGAGCGAAGAGCGATTGCAGCTCCGCCGGCGTGAGCACGGCCGATGGCTCATCGAGAATCAGCACGTGCGCGTCCAGCGAAAGCGCCTTGGCGATTTCGACCATCTGCTGATGTGCGACGGACAGGGAATCGACCGGCAGGCTGATATTCAGTGTGATGCCGAGCGTCGCCAGCAGCGCGGTCGCGCGGCGGTGCAGCGATGGGAAGTCGATCAGGCGCGTCAGGCGCCGGCGCGGCCAGCGACCGAGGAACACGTTCTCGGCGACGGACAAGTGCCGCGCGAGATGAAACTCCTGATGCACAATGGCGATGCCGAGGCGCTGGGCGGCGCGGGCATCGGCGAGCCGGACCGGCCGCCCGTCGATCTCGATGCAGCCGTCATCGGGCTGATGAACACCCGACAGGATTTTCATCAGCGTCGATTTGCCGGCGCCGTTCTCACCAACGATGGCATGAATCTCGCCGGCCTGTGCGGCAAATGAGACGCCGTCCAGCGCCCGAACGCCGGGGAACGATTTGCCCACCTCGACGAATCGCAGCAGCGGGGGGACGTCGGCCATGCGATCAGGGAATGTCCTTCGTGAAGACGCCCACCTCGACGGGAATCACCGCCGCCGGCGCGCGGCCGTTGAAATGATCGTGGATGGCTTGAATCGTGAGCCGACCGATCTCGCGCGGGTTCTGAATCACGTCGCCGTAGATTGCGCCCGCTTTGATCTTCGCCCTTGCTTCGGGCGTGGCGTCGTAACCGACGATGGCGATCTTGCCGAGCTTGCCGGATGATTCGATGGCCGCGAGCGCGCCCAGCGCGCAATCGTCGTTGATGGCAAACACGCCGGCGAGGTCGCCGTGTGATTGCAGCAGGTCCTCCATCACGCGCACGGCTTTGTCGCGCTTGCCGTCGGCCGACAGCTCCGCGGCGATGGTGATGCCCGGTGTCGTGGCGATCTGCTTGCGAAAGCCGTCGACGCGGGCGCTGACGCTGGCGACTTCTGGGTGCGAGAGAATGGCGACTTTGCCCTTGCCGCCGAGCGCCGCGGTCATCAGGTCGGCGGCCTTTCGCCCGCCGGCGACGTTGTCGGACGCGATGTGCGACACGACCTTTCCGAGCGGCGACGTGCTGGCGATGTCGGCGGTGAAGACGGGGACGTTTGCGTCGTTGGCGGCGCGAATACTCGCGCCGACGCTGCGCGAATCGCAGGGGCAGACGACGATCGCGTCCAGTTTCTGCACAAGAAACTCATCGATCTGATTGGCCTGACGCGCGGCGTCGAACTCGCCGCTGGTGATGCGCAGCTCGTAGCCGTGTTTCTTCGCTTCGTCCTCCAGCCCCGCGCGCAGCTCCTGATAGAAAGCATGTTGCACGGTGAGCAGCGAGATGCCGATGCGCTTGGCGCCGCCCGGTTGGCTGCTCGCCGCGTTGTGGCTCGCCGACTTGGAGTCGCAGGACGAGGCGGCGCAGAGTGAAAGAGTGAAAGCGAGAGCAATGCCAATTCGGACTATGGATTCGACCATCGGTAATCGGTTGTGGGTCATTCGTGTCATCCAGCGAGCGGTCTGCCTGCCAATTCGGCCCTCTCGCCGAATCGAAGTGAGTCTGCTCTTCACAGCGTTTCTCGGCGCTCCCTGACGGTCGCGGCTCGGATTAGTAGACGCGATGTCCTGTGTGCGCCAGCCATTCATCAAACAGCTTCGCGCACTCGGCCTGCATGATGCCCGGCACGGCTTTCACGCTGCTCTGCCCGATGCGATAGACGTCGCCGATCGGCAGCGTCAGCTCCGTGAAGCCCGCGCGCTGGGCGTCGGCGATGGTCGCGCCGTAATACACCGCGTCGAGCTTGCTCCAGTGAATCGCCGACGCGCACATCGGGCACGGCTCGCAACTGGAGTACATCACGCAGCCCGACAGGTCGATGGTCTTCAACGCCGCCGCGGCCTTCTGGATCGTCACCACCTCGGCATGGGCCGTCGGATCGGTTCGATGCCACACTTCATTGTGCGCAGCGACGACCAGTTGCCCGTGGCGTACGACGACCGCGCCGAACGGACTCTGCCCGCCTGCGATGCTCGCCCGCGCCTGCTCGATCGCCAAACGCATCCATTTCTCGTGTTCGTTGCCGCTCATCGGCGGCCATTATAGTATGAACTGCTCGTGAAACCCTCTCCCCTCGGGGGGAGAGGACAGGGTGAGGGGAAGATCGTATTCGCGTTGTACCCTCCCCCGCCCCCTCCCTGGAAGGGAGGGGAGTTGGTCCATAAGGAAGCACCGCCCATGCTCGACTTTCCCGCGATTCGTAAACAGGCCGCCAGGTATCAGCCCGCCATGGTCAAGTTCCTCCGCGACATCGTCGCCATCCCGTCGCAGACCGGCATCGAAGGCTGCGTCATCGCGCGGATTCGACAGGAGCTGAAAAAAGTCGGCGCGTATGACAAGGTCTGGACCGACAAGTTCGGCAACCTGCTCGCGAAGATCGGCACCGGCAAGCGGCTGATCGCCATCGACGCGCACGTCGACACGGTCGGCGTCGGCAATCCCTCCGAGTGGAAGCACGACCCGTACAAGGGCAAAGTAGCGAAGGGGATTGTGTATGGGCGCGGCGCGGGCGATCAGAAGGGGGCCGTGCCGGCGATGGTGTATGCCGGGCGGATCATCCGCGACCTGAAGATTCCCACGAAGGATTACACGCTGCTTCTGACGTTCACCGTGGCCGAAGAAGATTGTGACGGGCTGTGTTGGCAGTACCTGGTGAAAGAGGGCGGCATCCGGCCCGAGGCGGTCGTGGTGACGGATTCGACAAATTGCAGGATCCTGCGCGGCCAGCGCGGGAGGATGGAAATCGGCGTCACGGTGCGCGGTAAATCGTGTCACGGTTCCATGCCGCACAAGGGCGACAACGCGGTCTATAAGATGTCGCGCGTCGTGCGCGAGATCGAATCCCTCAATACGCGATTACGCGATCACGCTTTCCTCGGCAAGGCGACCATCACCGTCAGCTACATCGACTGCAAGACGCCCAGCCTCTGCGCCGTGCCCGATCAGGCCTACATCCATCTCGATCGCCGGCTGACGGTCGGAGACACCAAGGCGTCGGCCATCGCCGAGGTGAAGGCGGCCATGAAAAAGGCGGGCGTGGTCGGCGAGGTGAAGGTCGTCCGCTACGACAAGCCGACCTACACCGGGCTGGTCTATCCGACGGAGAACTTTTTCCCCACGTGGTGCGCGGCGGAGAACGCCCCGCAGGTCGCCGCGGCGGTGGACACTTACGCGGGCCTGTTCGGCGAGCGGCAGAAGCCCGGCCGCTGGACCTTCAGCACCAACGGCGTGTCGATCGCGGGGTTGTACGGCATTCCCTGCGTCGGCTTCGGCCCGGCGCCCGAGGCCGTCGCTCACACGGTGAACGACAGCGTGCCGATCGAGCATCTGGTGAAGTGCGCGGCGTTCTATGCTTCGTTCGCGACTATGTACTGCAAGCGCAAGGCGAAAAACGAGCCGCGGGCTTCAGCCCGCGCGGCGCATTAAGCGAAAGCGAATGTATCAGGCACTACGCCCGCCGCGGTTTCTTGTTCCTCGCCAGCGAACCGAGCACGGCGGCGGGGTTCTCAAACCGCGTCAGCAGGATCATGGCCGCGATGATGAACGGCTTGTACGACGCCTCGCGGTAGGTCGTCAGGCGATAGCGCTCGAACACATCGGCCGAGACCTCGCCCTCTTTGCACGAGACGCCGGTGATATCGGCGGGCAGGCAGTGCATGTAGAGCGCCTTGCCGCCGCGGGTGAGGCCCATCAGCTTGTCGGTGCATTCCCAGCTCTTGAATTTCGCGTTGTTGGCGAGGCACTCTTTCTCCAATGCCGCCAGTTTGTCATTCTCCCGGGCGCGAAGAATCTTCGTCCGCTGCTCCATCACTGCAAACGGCGCCCAGCTCTTGGGATAGACCAGGTCGGCATCGCGAAACGCCTCGGCCATGTCGTGCACACGGGCAAACGAGCCGCCGCTCTCCTTCGCGTGCCGCTCGGACACCTTCAGCGTGTCGCCGATCAGATCGTAACCCTCGGGATGGGCCAGCATGACGTTCATGCCATATCGCGACATCAGTGTGATGATCGCCTGCGGCACCGACAGCGGCTTACCGTACGACGGGCTGTAGGCCCAGGTCATCGCGATCTTCTTGCCGCGCAGGGCCTCCAGCGAGCCGAACGTGCGCTTCAGGTGCAGCAGATCGGCCATCGCCTGCGTCGGGTGGTCCTCATCGCATTGCAGATTCACCACCGCCGGCCGCTGCGGCAGTACGCCCTCGCGGAAGCCCTCGTCCACCGCGCCGGCGACTTCTTTCATGTACTTGTGGCCCTCGCCGAGGAAGATGTCGTCGCGGATGCCGATCGTCTCGGCCAGGAACGACACCATGTTGGCCGTCTCGCGCACCGTCTCGCCGTGTGCGATCTGGCTCTTGCCCTCGTCGAGGTCCTGCGGCGTGAGGCCCAGCAGGCTCGCGGCTTTGGCGAAACTGAACCGCGTGCGGGTCGATTGATCGCGGAAGATGCTCACCGCCAAACCGCTCTCGAACACGCGGCAGCTCGTCCCCGCGCGATACAACCCGTGCAGGGCCTCGGCGGCAGACAGCACGGCCGTCAGCTCCGGCTGGGTGTGATCCCAGGTGCGGAGAAAGTCCTTGTTATAGAATTCTGTCTTGATGTCGCCGAGTCGGCGGATCAACGCGTCAACGGTTTCTTCGGACATAAGTGCCTCACTCAAAGGTGGTTGCTCTCGAAGTCGGTTACACCCTCTCCCTTTCAGGGAGAGGGACGGGGTGAGGGTAAAGTACCGAGTTGGTCATCACCTCCCCCTCACCCAACCTCTCCCCCAAGGGGGAGAGGGGTTCTGCAATGCGTTTGTCAATACGACAACCCGTTCTTCCGCAGATGCACGTAGGGCTTCGCGCCATCCGCGCCGCCGTCGGCATCAATGATCTCACCCACGTACAGCCAATGATCGCCGGCGTCGACTTTGTGCCGCACGGCCACACTCAACCGCGCGACGCGATCGGGAATCGCCACGCCGCCGGGGACCGTCTCGACGGCCAGCCCGGCGAAGGCTTCATCCTCCAGCGCGAAGCCGCGGCCGAAATGTTTGAACATCGCCGAGGGATTCTCGCCGAGCAGATTCAAGACGAATTGCTTCGATTCATCGATCAGCGACTCGACGGGGCGGCCCTTCTTCACGCCGACCGACACCATCGGCGGCTCGAACGCCGCCTGTTGCACCCACGACACCAGCACGCCGGTGCGACGGTCGCCTGCGACCACCGTAAGAATCGAGCAGCCGCTGGGGATTCGCCCCAACGCGCGGGCGACGGCATCGGTCGCGGCAGGTTTCATGGCGTCGTTCATGGGTTGCTCGTCCTTCGCGGCGCGGATTCCGAGCCGCCCGCACGAAGGCCGCTATTACAGCGACGACGCGGCGGCTTGGCCTTATTCTAACCGCGCAGCGCAGCGCGGCCAGCACCGTGCCGCGCGCGTGCGACACGGAGGCATTGCACCTGTTGACACCGAACCTGACCGGATCGACCTGGCGACACGTCGCGGCGATTGTGCTGCTGGCGGCACTAGTGCGCGTTCATGCAGCGTCGCGGTTGGAATGCGTCAGCCGGGACGGCGTACACTTCGTGGAGTTCGCGAAGCAACTGGCGGCCGACCCGGTCGCAGCGATGAAGGGCACGTCGAAACAACCGGGGTATTCGTATCTGCTGCTCGGCGCGATGCGCTTGCTCGGCGGTGATTCGACATCGAATGTTTCAACGTTGTGGATTCGCGCAGGGCAATTGGTGTCGGTGCTCGGCGGCGTGGCATCATGTGTTGTTGTCTATTTTTTGACGCGGCGGCTGTTTGATCCTCTGCTCGCGGGCATCGCGGGGTTGTTCGCCGCGCTCTGGCCGCAGGGGGCGGAACTGTCGGGCGATGTGCTCTCCGACATGCCGCACCTGGCGCTCTATCTGGCGGCGCTGCTGGCGGGGCTGCGCGCGCTCGAGCACACCGACTGCATGCGGCGAATGACCGGGTGGGCTGCTGCGTGCGGCGCGCTGGCGGGGGCGGCGTACTGGCTGCGGCAGGAGGCCCTGGGGATCGAGGGCGCGATGTTCACGTGCCTGCTCCACGCAGCATCCCGCGGCAAGCGGCTTCGTGTGATCCTGGCTATGGTCACGCTGACCGTCGCGTTTGGTCTCGTGTCCAGCCCGCCATCCCTGATCACGGGCCATATCATGCCCAACAAGAATCTCGGCGATCTGCTGTGTGGCGAGCCGGCTGTTTCAATGTTGCCGAGCGGGCCAGTCGGCGCGCCGATGCTGGCCGAGTGGCTGCCGTGGTACAAAGCGCCGGGGCGCATGGCCAACGCGTGGGGCGCGAGCGGCAAGTACATCTTGTCGACCCTCGTCGTCATAGGGCTGTTCCTGCGAAGCGCGCCGCGGGCGCGATCAACGGGTGCGTCGTTGGTTGTCATCGCGATCGCGCTTCAACTTGCGGCGGTGATGCTGCGGGTGAAGACGTACGGCGAACTAAGCGCTCGATACCTGGTCATTCCGGCAGCGATGACCATTCCGTGGGCGGCCGCCGGATTCATGACGCTCGCCTCGCTCCTTGCCGCGCGTCAGCCGGACCGCCGCGCCCCGCTCGTGGCGGCGACGGGCCTCGTCCTCGTGCTCGCGCCGCTGGCGTGGTTCTGCTCGCGCCCGATCAACGGCGACAAGGCGTGTCTGCGACTGGCCGGGCAATGGCTTTCAGAGCACGCGGGCGGCGATGCCGTTATAATGGCACACAATCGGTTGGAGCAGTTGATGTTTTATGCCGGGCGCCTCGAGGCCGATCCGCGCTGGGTCGTCTCGAATTCCGCCGGCGCGCCCGACGCGCCGATCAAACCAGCCGCGTTGGTGGACGAATTGCGAACCGACCTGGCCGGGCGACGACCGCCCTGGTACATCGATGCCACCCGAACGCGACGCTGGAGCGATGCCGACGACGCGGCGTTCTTCCTCGAGTTGCGCGGCGGGGCGATGCCGCTGCGCGAGGTGCAGCGCTTCAGCACCGACCGGCACGATGTCTTTGTCTTTCGCGTCGAATAAAACGAATCGCAATAGCCGGACTGAGAGTCGGGGCGCGTGCGCAGTGCCCCGGTGTACGTGAGCAATCGGTCGCAAACGCCGGCCCGACACGAGCCGGCTCTGAATGGTTCAGCGATTCATTCGACGGACTTGGCGCCACGTCGGGGACGTGAGTCAGTTGCCGACGGAGTTGGGGGCCTTGGCGGTCTGCGGCAGGCGTGTGCGCTGCGCACTGGTCAGCACGTCGGACGCGAGGCGGTCTTTCATGCGCTGAAACATGTCGCCGATCGGGGCGAGATTCTTGTTCAATTCGGCCGTGAGCGTCGTCTTCGTGGTGGGGTTCTTCTCCGCGGCGATTCGCGTTTCGTATTGCGTGATCACATCGCGCCGGCTCTCACGATAGCGGATCGCCTCCTGCCTGGCCGTCTTGAAAATCGCGTCGGCCTTGGTGCGCTGCGAGGCGTCGCACTCGAAATAATCGCAGAACCATCGGACGTAGCGCTCCCATTCGCTCTCATTGTTGGCGAAGCTCGGGTCTTTCCAGTTCTGATCGGTCGAGGCGTTCGCCCCGCTCCGCTGGGCGATCTCCTGCATGACGCCCGCATGGATCGGATCGTTCTGCAAACCCCAGTCGGCCGGAGACCACTCACCCTTCTTCCACTTGACGACCATCTTCTCCACGTCGCGATGGCGCTTGAGCAGCGCATCCATGTCGCGCTTCAGGATACGCCGCTGCTCGTCGGTCATCGTGCGTTCCAGCCGCTGGGTCAGCTTGTTCACCGTCTCCAGCGAATCGGCCAGCATCGGCTCGAGGCTGCTGGACCAGCGTTGCACCTGCTCGGGCGTGAAGGGTTGATCGCTCGCGCGCGTCTTGGCCACCTCCAGCACGACGGGGACGATGTCCTTGAAGTGCTTCGCCATCAGCACCATGCTCTCGCGCTGCATTTCGTTGTTCAGCAGGATGCGCTGATCGTGCGTCAGGCCGAGCCGGCCCTGCAAACCGTTGAGGAATACTTCCTGCCGCTGGCGCGCCTGCCACGGTGGAATCTGGCCCACCTCGCGCAACAAGCCGCGGGCGAACTGATCCGGCTCGCTGCTCCATCCGTTCTGGCGAAACATCTCATCGGTCGCCTGCTCCATTACCTGGTACTGGCGATCCCAGCCCATCGCCTTGGTCGTCTTGACGATGTCCTCGGCCTCCTTCAGCTTCTCGCCGCCGAGCGACCGAATCAGCTTGCGCTGCTCCTCGGGAAGGTCATCATCCTGTGCGCGGAGCGGCCCGCCCCACGCCAGTGCGCCGACCGCCGCCAGTATCAACACCTTCTTCTTCATACTACATCACCGTTCCGCCGTTGCGATCCTGCGCCTTGCGAATCGCCGCCACCACCTGCTCATGCACTTCCAGCGGCCGCGCTACGATGCGCCACAAAGCCGACCCGCCGCCCGCGGCCGCCGCCGTCATGAACACCAGCGTGCCGGTGCGCGTCAGCCGCTCGGCGAGCGTCAGAGACAGGTACATGTTCTGAACCTTTTTCAATCGGCATTCGAAGAGCTCGACGTGAAACACGCCGCGTATCCGCATCAGTCGATGGTTGGTCAGCACATACAGCGTCGACACCCATTCGAGGATCGCCCAGCCGATCCGCAGCACGGCCGCCCATGCCCCGGCTCGGAGAAAGTACCACTGAAACTCCGGCGGACTCCATTCGCTCATGCCCAGCGCCATCAAGCCGATGCCCGCGAGAATCCACCTCGCCGATACGAGCGGCACGTACCACATCGACGGCTTGATCGCGAGGATGACGATCTCGCCGCCGTCCAGCAGATGCTCGGGCACGACGGCGTGCGAGGCGAGCTTGACGGCGTTGCCCTCGGCGTGAACCTTCACGTCGCGCGCGGTCGAACGAGGGCGATCCAGCGTCGCGGTCATGCGTAGAGTTCCGGGCGAAGCACGCCGATGTCCGGCCAATTTCGATATTGCCCGTCATAATCCAGCCCGTAGCCGACGACGAAGACATCCTCAATCTCAAATCCAACGAAATCGGCGTTCAGGTCTTTCGGGGCCTTGGCCGTCTTGCGCAAAAGCACGCACGTACGCAGGCTGGCGGGGCCGCGCTCGGCAAGCTGGCGCTTCACCTCGCGCAGCGTATGACCGCTGTCGAGAATGTCGTCCACGACCAGAACGTGCCGCCCCGAAATATCCTCGTTCAGGTCCTGCACGAGATGCGTCTCGCCGCCGGTCGTCGTCGCGCCACGATACCGGCTGACGGTCATCAGGCCGAGCTTCATTTTGAACGGCAGACATCGGATCAGATCAGCGAGGAAAATGATCGAGCCGGACAGAATGGCGGCGATGACCAGTTCCTCGGATTGCTCGCCATAAACCCGAGCGATCTCGCGGCCCAGTTCCTGCACGCGCTGCTGAATCCGCTCACGCGGAATCAGAATCTTCGCGAGGTCGGCTTCCATCCGGACATTGTAGCCTCGCCGGGAGGGCCAACAACGTCGAGCGCGGCGGCGCAACAAAAAGGGCCGGATTCCGCCATTTCGTGGACGAAATCCGACCCGATTGAATTACACGTCATACGCGGCCGAATTCGGCGTCGAATTCCGCCGCGCGGTGTGCGACGTTACTCCTTGCAGCAGGAGTCGGTCTTGGCCTTCTCGCAACCGGCCGCACCCGAGCAGTCGCACTTGCTGCAATCTTCGCAGCCGGTGCAATCGCCGCCGCAGGCGCAGTTGCAGGCGTCGCCACAGACCGCGGCGCACTCGTCGCCGCAGCAGCAGTCCGCCTTCGCCGCCGTACTCGACGGCGCGAACGCAAAGGCCGTGGCCACAAGGCCGCACAGAACCAGCGTCAGAACGAAAAATCGCTTCATGGAAAAACTCCTTTGTGTCAAAAAACCAGATTCATCCTGCGCGGCGGCGCACCGGCGCCCCGCGCCTGCAAACATACAAACGTAGAAACATTGAGTGGGTTGCAACTCCGGCGCTGTCGAAAGGCCGCGCCGTCGCGGATGAATCAATTCAGCCAGACACAGAGGGCTGCCTGCCGATCGCAGGCCGATCTGAATTCAAGGAGGGGCGTACGTTGATCAAACCGTACGGGGTGTGCATCCGAAGCCGAGGGTGCCATGTCGGCGAGCATCGCCGGCGGGGAGAAGAACTTCGCCTTGACGATTTCGGTCGAGGTCGGCGTCGGCGGAACAGCCGGCATCGGCGTGTTCGGTGACGACTGGACGCAACAAACGCAAGTCTTGACGATCGCCTGACCGTTGGGCGCCTGCCCCTTGATGGAGCCAACAACCGGAATCGCTCTCACCACCGTCGACGTCGACTTTTTAGCACAACAGGATGATTTGGGGTTAACGGCCTGGCGTGGCGACCGGGCGGCGGGCTTGCAGCAGAAGCTTCCCCGCGGCGACGTCTCGCACTTCATCATGCCCGGGCAATCCGCGCAAGCCTGCGCCCCGAGCGGCGAAACCAACATACCCAGCGCAATAAGCAGACGAATTGCCATAGCTCCAACGATCATTGTAGCAGCAAACGCCACGCCGCGCCCCCGAATGCCCGGAGAATGAATCCAAATCATGTCCAAGCAACAGGTTGCGTCGATTTGGTGCCCGCCAATCCGGCGCGTACCATCAGGACGATTCCGCTTTGACACGCGATATGACCCGACGCTACCAGCTCATCATGATTGTCTTCGCCGCCGGCGCGTTCGCGCTTTCGAACGCCGTGCCGTGGCATGAGAGCGCTGCCATTCGCAAGTCGGCCGGTCTCGTCGCGGCGACGCTGATCCTCTGGATTTCCGAGGCGGCGCCGCTGGGGGTGACGGCGCTGGTCGTGCCGATCCTTGCGACCTTCGCCGGGCTGCTCACATGGAAGGATGCGCTGGCGGCATGGGGCGATCCGGTGGTGTTTCTGTTTCTGGGCACGTTCCTGCTCGCGCGGGCACTGGAGAAGCATGGAGCGTTTGACTGGCTGATGTCGGGCCGGGCCCTGGCGGGGGCGCGCAGCGCGAAGGGCCTGGCGATCGGCGTGCTGCTCTTGTCGGGTGCGATCTCGGTGGCCCAAAATAATACAGCAGTCTGCGCGATGCTGCTGCCGATCGTGGCGGCGCTGGCGCGGCGCACGGCCGCCCCGGCTGCGGCCCTCTTGGCGCTGGCGTGGGGCAGCACGTTCGGCGGCATGGCGACGCCGGTCGGCACCGCGCCGAACTTCATCGGCTACGCGGCGATGAAGAAGATCAGCGACGACGTGAGCTTTCTGTCATGGATGAAGGTCGGCGTGCCGGTCTGGCTGGGGGCGACGCTGATCGGCTGGGTCGTGCTGGCGTTTGTGCGGCGACGCGAGACGCCCGGCGCGATCTCGCCACTTGTCATGACCGACGTCGGGCCGGTGCTCGATCATTCCGCGCGCGGTGAGGCGCCGGCGTGGCAGACGGGGGCGCGGCGGATGGCCCTGGGCGCGTTCGCCGTAGCGGCCCTGGTGTGGCTGGCCAGCGGCGTGATCATCAGCGTGACGCGCGAGGCCGATCCGATCAACTCGTGGGTGAAGGCCTATCTCCCGGAATCGCTCGTGCCGATGGGCGTGGCTTGGGCGCTGTTCCTGCTGCGTCCCGCGCCCGATGCGCCGCCCGTGCTGGATCGGCACGATTTCCAGGCGCTGGACTGGGACACGCTCTTTCTGATTGCCGGGGGGCTGTGCCTCGGTCGCGTGCTGGAGTCCAGCGGAGCGGCCGAGGCGCTGGCGAGCGCCGTTAGTGACACAAATCTGTCTCCCACCATTCTCACGCTGCTGATAGCGGGGGCGACGGTGCTGCTGTCGGAGCTGACGAGCAACACCGCCACGGCCTCGCTGATGGTGCCTGTCGCGGGTTCGCTCGGGGCGGCCATGAATTTGTCACCGGTTCAGGCGACGTGGCTGGTGGCGCTGTCGGCAAGCCTGGGGTTTGTCCTGCCCGTCTCGACGCCGCCCAACGCGCTGGTGTACGGCACGCGCCTGGTGCCGCTGCGCACGATGATCTTCACCGGGCTTGCGGTCGATGCCCTGTGTACCGTTTGGCTGGTGTGTTGTATTCGCTGGTTCGCGTAGCCGAAGCGGTGGGCGGTGCTTACCTTACGGGCTGCTCGGCATTTCGACATCCGTCGTTGGCCGAGCAAAGCCCAGCCACGGCACGATCACGCCCGGCAGCGCCCAGATAATCTGCAACAGTCGCATGCCCAGCGTCAGCGCGAGCATCTGCGAATACGTCCCCCAGTGGCCCTCGACGATCACCTTCGCAAAGACCGCTTCCAGCAGACCGAAACCCTGCACGCTGATCGGCACGGCCGCCAGCAGATAGCCGACGACGGTGGCGAGCAGGCAGGCGGCGATGAGCGAGACCTGGGTCCGGTCGCCCGTGGGATGGATTCCCAGACCGCGGGCGAGGAAATAGACGCTTAGTACGAGCAGGACGTGGGCAAACAGTGTGATCGCAAGGGAAAGCAGGGAGTCCTGCCGGTGATAGCGGAGCGAGAGCGTGGTGTCGTCAATGCGGCGAATCTTGTCGGCAAAGGGCAACCGGGAGATGAGCGCGTCGTAACGTATCAGGCTGCGGAACCGCCGCGAGAAGAACATGGCCGCGCAGAGCAGAAACGCGAGCATGAGGTAGCCGACCCATCGGCCATAGACGCCGATCATCGGGTGTCGCCACGAGAAGAAGATGGTCACGCCGGCGAGCAGGAGGAAGCTGACGAGGCCAAAGACGCGATCAAGCAGGACAACGGTGACGCCCTCGGTGCGCTTGTGCGTTCGACGTGCGATGTGATAGGCCTTGTAGACGTCGCCGCCGGTGGTGCCGGGCAGGGCGAAGTTGAAGAAATTGCCCGCGAAGGTGAGCAGCAGCGAATCGCGGTAGGAAAGCGAGATGTCCTGCGTATCGAGCAGCAGGCGCAGCCGCCACGCCATGATGAGCACAATCGGCCCGATGAGCAGGAGCGCAAGCGCGGACCAGCCCATGTCAGCCTGTCTGATGATGGAGCGCAGCCCCAGCTCAACGGCGCGCTGGCCTGGCTGAAGTTGATCGGGTCGGGCGAGCGCGTCGCGCGTGACCGTGCGCTCGGCGCGTGATTCGGGATCGCGCAGGGTTAACACGCCGTCTTGCTCGGCAACGAGCGCCACCCCCTGCTCGGGCGCCTCGGCCAGGCGCACGCGGTCCAGCCAATAGACCTTGCCCGAGAGATACCACAGCGCGCCGGCGCACACGGCCAGTTTGACCAGCCGCAGGATCCACTTCTTCCACGTACCGCCCGACCGCGCTTCGCTCAACCGACACTCCCGTTTCTGTTGGCGTCACGATAACGGGGGGAGTGGCTAGTGGCCAGTGGTCAGTGATCAGTGATCAGTGGTTAATGGTCGGCGGAGTGAACGTAGGGTGGGCACCGCCCACTGTGCATCGTGCGGCGATTCGCTGGTAGACCGCAGCCACGTCATCCGCATGAACGGGTCGCCATCCCGATAAGGCGGCCAGCCGCCGATCGAGCTTCGTGCCGCGCCGCACGATCGCCAGATTGATGTTGTCGTAGTCCGCCAGGCCGATGAACAGCTCGGGGTGCGACACGATTTCACGATAACGGCGCAGGCCCGCGTCGCCGTACAGCTCGCAGCGATCGTCAATGTAGACAGGTAGCTCCGGCGCGAAGTAGATCAGGTAACCGCCGAAGCCCAGATCATTAAACACGCGCACGGGTTCGCGGCCGCCCAAAGCCGATCCTGCATCGCGCTGAATCGATCGCGCCGCACGCCGCGCTGCCTCAACCGCCGCCACGGGCCAGTGCCGGTCCGACGCATTCGCCCAGTTCGCCCCGATCACCGGCACATCGGCTCCGGCGGTCTTGAGCAAGGCACTTAACGCAACGACGATCAGGGCGGCGGTCCACGCCCACCGCCGTGCATGACCGGCTTGCTGCGCAGCGTTCGTTACCGAGCCGACGCCACGCCACGCAAAACGCCAGCGGTTCCTGGAGGCCGCCGCGCGAGACGACTGACGGATCGCGTCGGCCATGTCGCTGATGGTCAGCACAGCCGTGACGGCAAACAACGGGCCGTGCCGTACTCGTGACATCGCCAGCGCCAGCCACACCAGCGGCAACAACCACGAAACGCGCAATTCGATCCGCGCGACGGTCGCCAGCATGACAAGGTACGCAGCCGCCAGCGCGGCGAGCATCGCACCTTCGGGGCTGGTCCAATCCGGTCGACCGTGCTCGATGATCATCTGCGGCACGACTTGCGAGCGCATCAGGCTCAACCAGGTCGCGGGCAGGTTTGAACCAAAGGGGGTTACAAGCATCGCGACGGCGGACAGACTCACGGCTGCGCCGGTCCAGCGCGGCGCGGCGGGATCCGTGACGAATCGCCGCACGATCGGCACCTGCGGCGCAAAAAGCCAGCCGAACAAGACGATCAGCGCTGACGCGACTCCGCCCAGCGCCGCGCCGTGCACGTTGGACCACGCGACGATCAATGCAGGAAGCCACAGGAGCCGCCTCGGATGCGATCGACCGCTATCCACATCGAGGAGAATCACGACGAGCGCCGCCATGAACAGCAGCGAAGCGAGGTGCGGGCGAAGCAGGAAGTGATAGCTGCTCGCGCCGACCGCGAGACCCGTCAGCACGATGGCCACGGGGGCGCTCAAGCCGGCGCGCACGAGTCGATGCGCGAGCCACGCAAACAGGGCGGCCAGCAACGCCACGCCGCCCCAGAGGACAAGATCCAACCCGCCCAGCCGGTGCAAAACGGCCATCGCGCATTCGCCGAGCCACTGCTGTGCGAGCCACGTCTGTCCGTATTGCGAGAAGCTGAATGGATCGGTCCGCAGGATCATCTGCTCCGAGAGCATGCGTTCGCCGGCGACGATGTGCCAGAACGTGCCCGGGTCGCGCAGCATGCGCTCCCGGCCGACGAGCAGCAGCCCAACGAACAGAACAAGAAAGACCGCGGCCGACGCTGTGCCGGCCGGTAAGAAGCCGTCCGCTCGGCCGATCAAGCCCCGTTGACTTCGCGCGATGGAAGCGTGGTTGCTCACGCCGCAACTATCGGTCCGATTCGCAAGCGGCTACGATTGTGTCATGGCTAAGAAATCGCGAACCCGCCGACGCGACGCGACGTTGAGCGTCGCAAAACGACTGACCGGAATCACGAACGCCCGATTGCGCGCTCGGCGCGGCCTGTTTGATCTGACGTTTGACGATATCGGACACATCCGGACGATTCGCGCCGCCGGACGCGCCCGGCGAAGCGCCGGCGTGCTCGACGCGCAGGGCGGCCTGGTCCTGCCGGCGTTCGTTGACCCGCACCTGCATCTTGACCTGGCGTACTCCGTCGAACTGGTGAAACCGAACAAGAGCGGCACGCTGCTGGAGGCGATCCGCCTGTGGGACGAAGCGAAGCGCAAGCTGTCGGCCGATAACGTCCACGAGCGGGCGATCCGCGCCATCAACGCCGAGGTGTCGTTCGGCACGGGATTTATTCGCACGCACGTGGATGTCGGCACGGGCGCGGGGCTGCGTCTCACCGAGGGCGTGCTCGCGGCGCGCGAGACCTGCCGCCACCTGTGCGATATTCAAGTCGTGGTGTTTCCCCAGGACGGCATCCTGCGCGACCCGGGCGCGCTGGAACAGATGCGCGCTGCCATCGAAATGGGCTGCGACGTGGTCGGCGGAATCGCGCACAACGAACGCACCGATGACGACTCGCGCCGGCACATCGACCTGCTCTTCGAGCTGGCCCGCGAGTTCAACCGCGACATCGATTGCCACATCGACGAAACGGACGACCCCGATTCGCGCTGCACGGAGTACCTCGCCGCGCAGACGATCCGCCACGGCTGGCAGGGCCGCGTGACGGCGAGCCATGTCTGCGCGTTGTCGAGCTACGACAACGCCCACGCGCGCAAGGTCATCAATCTTCTCCGGGAGGCGCGCGTGCACGTCGTGACGAACCCGCCCGTCAATCTGCACTTGCAAGGTCGGTACGATCGGTATCCGAAGCGGCGCGGCCTGACGCGCGTGACGGAGTTGCTCGCGGCCGGGGTGAACGTGGCGGCGGGGCAGGATTGCATCGCCGATCCGTTTTATCCGCTGGGGACGGGCCAGATGCTGGACGTGGCGCACATGCTGTTCCATGCGGATCACCTAAGCACGCCGCAGCAGATGGAGCAGGCCCTGGACACGGTGACGGAGAATGCGGCGCGGGCGCTGCGCCTGTCGAGTTATGGGATTCGCGCGGGGGCACGGGGTTGCGTGGTGGTGCTGCCGTGTGAGGACGTTCACACGGCGTTGCGGACGCGGCCTCGTCCGATAGCGGTCATTCGCGACGGTCGTCTATTGTTCCGATAGGACGGGCCGTGGCGCTGGGGCGCGGACCTGCGCGAACAGTCGTTGCGATGTTTCTGGGAACCACGCGGCGCGATCAACCACTTCGGATCAGGAATCCGCCCCGCTTCGAAATCAAATCGTATCTTATCACTTGCTCAAACGAAGTTTCGGGCGACGGATCCGTCGCCGGCACTGTTAATGAGACTGCAATGCCGCGCCGATAGGGGTAATACTCGCCCCGGCTGACGAAGGCCGACGGGCGCGGCGGATGGAACCGGACGAAAAAGCGATTCCGCCCCGCGCACGGTTGCGAGGCACGGGACGAGTTTAAGAGGGAGAAAGACATGAAGCGACGTGCAACCATTCGAAACGCCTTTACGCTGGTGGAGCTGTTGATCATCGTGATCATCCTCGGCATTCTGGCCGCGGTGGTCATCCCGCAGTTCTCGGATGCGAGCACCGACGCCCGATTGAGCTCGCTGATGACGAACCTGCAGACGATTCGCGGGCAGATCGACCTGTACAAGCTGCAACACAACGGCAGCTACCCGGCGCTGGCCACTTTCGTCGATCAGATGACCAAGAAGACGGACGCCGACGGCACCGTCAACGCCACGGGAAAATACGGGCCGTACCTCCAGCGCATTCCGACGAATCCGTTCACGGTCGGCGGCACGGGCAACGACGTGACCAATACCGCCGCGGCCGCCAACAAGGCATGGAACTACGACGCAGCCACCGGAGCGTTCAAGGCGAACAACGGCGGCAGCACGAACGGCGTGGCGCACGACTCGCTGTAATCGCGGCGGTCCGCCCCACCGGGGCGGCCGGTCTGGCGCAGCACAAGAAACGTGACGTTCGTCGGAAAAACGGACGAGACGCAAACTGGGTAGGAACACAAACAAGGACTCGGACCACTTTGGGGGAAATCGAACATGAAGCGAAGTGCATTTACGCTGGTTGAGTTGCTGATCATCGTGATCATCCTCGGCATTCTGGCCGCGGTGGTCATCCCGCAGTTCAGCGATGCGAGCACCGATGCCCGCGTCAGCTCGCTGCAGGAGAACCTGACGGCGATGCGAAAGCAGATCGACCTGTACAAGCATCATCACAACGGCAGCTTCCCGGCGCTGGCCACCTTCGTCGACCAGATGACCAAGAAGACCGATGCCGACGGCACGGTCAACGCCACGGGCAAGTACGGTCCTTACGTCCAGCGGATTCCCAACAATCCGTTCACGGTCGGCGGCACGGGCAATGACGTGACCAACACGGCGGCCGCGGCCAACAAAGCCTGGAACTACGACGCAACGACCGGTGCGTTCAAGGCGAACGACGGCGGCACGACCAACGGCGTGGCGCACGACGCGATGTAATCGCTCGTCGCTCACGGGGCGCAGTGTTCGCAGCCGGTCTGACCGTCGCCGGAGCCATGGACGGTTTCTCCTGACGTGCATCCGGGACCGGTAAGCCGCGACAGTTGTCGGTTTACCGGTCCCGATCCTTTTTGAGAGAACGATTATTGCGCCCTGCGGAAGGGCGCGATCGTGCGGATTGCATGCCGCTGAATCGTATGGTTAAGGCGGGGCGCGCTGCGGAGTCGCCCCGAGGTGGATCGATGAACAAGCCAACGATGCCCGTGCGCTTCGCATTGCGCGGTGCGAAACCGACCGGCGGGTTCGTCATCGGGTTCGCGCGCTCGCGGTGCGGCGTCTCGCTTCGGCGGGGGTTGACGCTCATCGAAACTCTCATCGCTGCGACGGTGTTGTCCATTGTGGCGACCTCTGCTCTGTTGCCCTTCACGGCCGGCGCGAGCCACGCGCTCGCCGCGATTCGACTCCAGAAAGCGACGGCTTACGGGCAGGCCATGATGGAAGAGGTGCTGGCTCGGCCCTTCTACGGACCGGACGGCACGACCAATCCGCCGGGGCCGGATACGTCCTTTGAAGACCGGCGCCACCGCTTCGATGACCTCGACGATTACAGCGGATTCACCGAGCAGGTGACGGGGATGCGCGATTACGTCAATCAACCGATCACCGATCCGGATGCCGCCGGCTTGTGGCGCGACGTGACGATTACCTACGTGTCGTTTCCCGGTCAGCAGGCCGCTGATACGAACAGCTACATCCTCGCGCGCGTTCGGGTATGGGATGGTGACGCGCTGCTGGTGACGCTGCACCGGCTGGTGGCGAGGGAGTACTAAGTCATGCGCCGCGCGAAAAACATCCCGAACGTGCGACGGGGTATGACGCTCGTCGAACTGCTCCTGGCCTGCATCACGACGGCCATTGTGGCGGGGGCCGCGGCGTCGATGATGTCGGCGGTGAGCAATTCGTCGCTTTCGACGCGCGACGCGCGAACGCTCCACGTCGCCGGTCAGTTCGCGCTGACGCAACTGGCGCGGACGATTCGCGGCGCGCGGGACGTGGGCAAGGTGACCGCGAGTGAAATCACCGTCTGGCTGGATGACCTCAATGGCGACGACAAGTTGAACCTCTACGAGACGGCGCTCATTCGTTACGATTCGGTGGGCAAGCAGCTTCTCATGGAGCGGATGCAAACGACGGATGGGACGATCCCCGCGACGACCGTGCCAGTGGCTACCTTCGTCGATCCGACGCAACTGGGCCTCCTGATCACCGGCGCGGACAAGCGCACCTACGTCTGGGCGTCGGACGTGAGCAGTGCAAACTTCGCCCAGTGGCCCAACTCGCCGGAGACGCGCATCGTCGTCGCAGCGTTCACGCTCGGCACATCGCCCAATTCGGCGACGTTCAATCTCAATGCCAGTCCGCAAGCGCCGGGCGACTACCTGTTCTATAAGGAAACCAAGAACGCCGCGCGGCCCGACTCCAACCCCCCGCGAAAGACCCGGTCGTACTTCTCGCTCTACAACGGCTTCACCGGCCATGCCGGCCTCTCCGCCGTCACGCTGGAGAGCAACCTATGACGATCAACGCAGACAGCACTTACATCGTCATGCGGCATCCGGACCGGACGCGTGCGCGCTGGCACGGGCGACGGCGCGCGTACGTCCTTGTCGCCGTGCTCGCGCTCGCGGCGCTCGCGACCTCGCTGGGTGTCAGCTTTCTGGAGATGCACAGCACGGCCATGTCCGAGGCGATGAACTATCGTGCGCAGGTACGCGCCCAATATCTGGCGGATTCCGGTGTCGCCATGGCGGCGCATTATCTACTGTATCCCCCCAGCACGGTTTCTTACGGCCAATTCTGGACGGGCCAGAACAACCTCTCGCTCGACGGCGGAACGGATGCCTTCAACGTCACCGTAACGGCATCCGGAACCGATCCGAACCGTTATACGATCAACTCCACGGCCCTCTCGCGCGACCCGGACGGGAGCATACGCGCCAGGCGATCGGTCACGGCCGACGTCGTCGCGCCGGTCACCGGGAAGTGGGAAATTCCCTACGGATTCCTTGGAACGGGCACGCTGTCCGACACGATTCCGGCGTGCGTCTCCGTGTTCGGCGAAATGCATTCGAACGCCAACTTGACGTCGAGCGGTTGGTGCAAGTCGCGCGTGTCGGCCAGCGGCACGCTCTTGTGGCTGGGAAGCGGGCCTCCTTCCAACCTGGTTTCACTCCAACCGACCGTCTCGTTTCCGAGTACCAACGTCGGAAAGTACACGACTTACACGATTCAGGGAAAAACGTACACGGCCTACACCGGATTCTCCTCATCGGAGATCAACGCCACCAGCGCGGCGACGCTCAATTCCCTGGACATGTCGGCGACCAATCCCGGACGCGTCGTGATCTGCAAAGCCGGTAATTTCAAGATTCGACGAGATGTCGTATTCAACGGAACTCTGGTCATCAACGGCGGGCGACTGGAGCTGGACGACTCGGGGGTTCGGTCGGTGACGGCGGTGGCGAATTTCCCGGCCATCGTGTGCAGCGGCGATATCAAGGTGATGAACGATGATCTGACCATGACGGTGAACGGGTCAGTCATTTGCGGCGGCGCCTTTGATATCAACGCCAAAGATCGCCTGGCGCTGACGATCAACGGCGCTTGCATCGTTCGAAGTGCTTTCACCGGCACCAAGGCCACAGACGCCATCAACCTGGTCTGGGATCGCGCCCGCGCGACGTTCTGGGATTTTGACAATGCTCCGATCCCAAAGCCCTTTACGATCCTCACCTGGCGGGAGAAGTAATCATGTCCCAACGAGTCTCCAAGCGACGAACGACGACCATCGCGGTCGTCTCGCTGGACCAACCCACCCGTCGTTTGCTCACGGCCATCGCCGTGCTATTGGCCGTGCTGATCGTCGAGCTGTGGGCGTTGCGGCCCGACTCGACGACTCCGGCGCACGCACAGATTCCCGACACGGGTCTGCAACGTCAGCAGATTGTCGACGAGCAACGGCGAACGAACGACCTGTTATCTGCCACGCTCGAACACTTGCGGACCAAGTCGGTCAAAGTCCGCGTGGAATCGTCCGAGAAGCCTGCCGCCGCGGCGAAACGGGCTGATCGGCCCTGAAGCGGGCGGCGGCGTCGGGCGATATTGCAGGATGGGAAGCGCTGACGAAAGGGGGGTGTTATGAAGCCCAATGCTGACAAACCACGTTCGTACGCGGCGCGCCCGCGCGCGAACCCCGCGCGCGGCGGCTACACGCTGGTGGAACTGATGATGGTCGTGGTCATCGCGGTCATTGTGGCCGTGGGCGCCTGGCCGGACCGGGGAGCCGACCTCGCGCAACAGGTGAAGATCGCGTCGCAGCAGTTTGACGCTGACGTGTCTTACGCGAGGAGCCTGACGATCGCGCAGCCGGATGACCCGGCGGCGATCAAGTTCGACACGCCGAACGACAAGTACTGGATCGCGCGGGAGTCCGCGGTGGACACGCCCGTCAATCATCCGCGGACGAAAAAGCCCTATGTCGTCCAACTGGGCAAGACCGGCCGGCCCCAGACGAAAGACGTGACGATCGAAGGGCTGGATGTCGGCGGCGACAGCATATTGTCGTTTGACAGCACGGGCAACACGAAGGAGGCCGAGACATCCCTCCTTCAATTGTCGGCGGATGGGGTCACCGCGGAGGTCGCAGTATCTCCCGTCGGGGCCAAGGTAACGATCAGCTCAACCTTGACGAGAACACTGACCGACACGACCGACACGTTGGGGGGAGCGCTCGGGCTGTAGGGAGCGAAGTAGCGTCCGCGCGTGCAAGGGGCGTGACAAGGGAAGCCATGGTCAACATGTTCAAGCGATCGCGACAACACGGCCCCATCGGACTGGATCTTGGCGCTTCGAGCGTCAAGCTGATCCAGTTCTCGGAGGCACAGGGGCGGTTGACTCTCGTCGCGGCGGCCCATCAGGATCTGCCGATGACGGACGACGCGCAGGCGTCGCAGAATGCGGCGGCTCTTGCGATTCGCGGCCTGATGGCGACCCATCCCTTTGAAGGGCGCGAGGTCGTGACAGCATTGGGGCACCGCGAGTATCAGTTGAAGAGCATTCGCGTGCCGCCCATGCCGCCCGAGGAAATGGAAAGCGCCGTGACCTTCGAGGCACAGGAGCGGTTCGATCTCGGCGGCGCGCCGGCGCAGTTCCGCTTTCTCGAAGCCGGCGAGGTCCGTCACGGCAACGAGTTGAAGCACGAACTGATGGTCTTTGCCGCGCCGGATTCGGTCGTTTGGGAGCGCCTGACATTTCTGGAGACGCTCAAACTCGATCCCGTCGCCGTGGACCTGTCGCCCTGCGCGGTGGCGCGGAGCTTTGTGCGGTTCCTGCGACGCGCCGGGGACGTGTCAGCCGTCAACGTGTTTCTTGATGTCGGCCGGCGCGGGACGACGATTCTCGTAACGCGCGGATCGGATCTGGTTTTTCTGAAAGTCATCGACGTCGGGGGGCAGGCCATGACCGAGGCCGTGGCGCGCGGTCTGGCGATTCCGCTCGACGAAGCGGGGCGATTGCGGCTGGCGATCCTCCGAGACCAGTCTGGACGTCGGGGCGACGCCGCGTGCACCGTGCCGGCAGAGGTTCGGGCTGCGGTCGCCGATGCGGTTCGGCCGACGGCGGATCAGATCGCCAAAGATGTGCAGCTCTGTCTGCGCTACTACGCCGTGACGTTTCGCGGTCAGCGTGCCGAAAGTGTGACACTCGTCGGCGGCGAGGCCCACGAGCCGGCTCTGCTCAAAGCCCTGCAGGACGCCATCGACGTGCCGTGCATGACGGGATACCCCCTGCGCGGCGTGCAGAATCTGGGTGATCTCACGAGCCGGGAGGAGCGCGCGTTCCACCCGGCCTGGGGGGTCGCGTGCGGCCTGGCGCTGCGCGGAATGGCGTGTGTATCGAGTCCATCGTCGGGCGCATCGCCCGGCGTCGCGGCGGGACGCACACGACTCCTGGCAACGGCGGGTGGCGCGTGACACCGCACGGGAGCAATCAGGCGTGAAGGACTTCGATTTCATCCCGGCCGAGCATCACGCCCGGCGGACGCAGCGCCAGGCCACCAAGCTACGCGCCGGCTGCGTCTCGATGCTCATCGCCATGATGGGGCTGTGGACCACCGCGCACCTTCGCGAGCTTCAGAACGCCGAAGCCATGATCACACAGCTCGACGCGCAGCGCGAGGAATTGACCAACCTGCTCGCTAAGAAGGCGGAGATGCAGGCGCTGCACGAAAAGCTTGAGCAACATCGCCGGCGCGTAGCCTTGCTCGAGCAGGACGAGAGCCTCGCCGTCGTCTTCAGCGATGTCAGTCGCCGAATGCCGCCGACGGTTTTCCTCACGGGGCTTCACCTTCACGCGCCGTCCGTCGCACGATGGGCCGAGCCTGTAGCGCGGGAGCCGGGGATGACGCCGACCGCCGATTCGAAGCCCATCGCCGCGACCGCAGACGGGACGCCCGGCAACCCCGATGCAGACCCGAATCGCGTGCGGCCGACATCGGACTGCGCGGTCCTGGAGCCCATGCAGTCCGAATATTCGCAACTGATCTTGCACGGTGTCGCGGGGCAGACGGCGGAGATTATTCGTTTCGCCGCTTCCCTGGAAGATTCCAGCTTGTTCGCGCGCGTGCAGATGCGCGTGAAGGAGAGCGTGATCTGGGAAGGCCGGCGGGCCGAGGAGTTCGAACTGGTCTGCGATCTCGCGGGACAGGAGCGTGCGGCGCCATGAGTCAGCGAAAGGCAACCATCCTGATGATTGTGGGCATCGTCGGCTTCAGCGCGCTGTTTGTCGGTGCGTTCATGGTGCCGGGGCATCGTCGCTTGAGCGACAAGCAAAGCCGGATCGTCACGGGGAGCAACGAAGTGCGCGATCTGCAACAGGACCTCGGCTCGGTCAGCGACCTTTATGCGGGCATAATCAAACTGGAATCGCAGTTGAAGGAAGATCGCCGACGGCTTCCGAGCGATCGGAGCGTGGGAGATTTCCTAAGCGATCTCGCGGACGCCCTGGGGCAGAGCGAAGTCGTGGATTACGTCGTGCAACCTCTGCCGGCGCTGGAGGTCCATCGGAACCGGGTCCCGGACTCGCATGCGGTGATGGCACAGACGCTGGTCATTCCGTTCAGGGTGGAGTTTGAAGGCACGTTTGCGCAGGCATTAGACATCCTGAACCGGGTCGAGGACTTCCGACGT
The DNA here is from genome assembly GCA_964592235.1 of uncultured Planctomycetaceae bacterium. Lineage (GTDB taxonomy): Bacteria > Planctomycetota > Phycisphaerae > UBA1845 > UTPLA1 > PLA3. Next base: position 27,360 of record CAZQCF010000001.1, on the reverse strand, counting down.
TCGACGCATGTCGCGGACCTGCGGATGTTCAACGACAAGAACCATCTGGGCCGGCTGCGCATCCAGATCGAATTGCACACGTACCAGTACGACGGATGAAGCGGTTGCCGGGCGCGCACGGCCCTCCGGTTGGTTCTCGGCTCATGGCAGAAGGGGTGGGCATAGCCCACCCAGCGGCACCTGATACAACGGCAAACGGTAGGATGGCAAACGCGATGCTGAATGAAAAACTCGAGCTCTTCAAGCAGCAGCTCATCGCTGACAAGAAGAAGTCCGCCGTGCTTGGCGTTCTCGTTCTTGTGCTGATCATCGTCGTGATCAAGGCATTCGCCGGCTCAAGTGACCCGAATGCGGTTGTGGCCGATTCGCCGGAGACAATCGTCGCGTCGCCCGCACCGATCACGCCGATCACGACCACGCCGAGTGTCGCGTTGTCGACGTCGACCGCCGGGCAATCGGTCGACAGTGCCGTCGCGCCCCGCGAGCCCTCGCCGAACGACGAGCCGATGAAGGTTGTTCGCATCGCCAATCTGCCGCGAACCCTGGAGCGCGATCTGTTTGTTCCGATTCAATGGTCCCGGTACGAGGCCGGCCGAGCCGCGCTCATCGGGCCCGACGGGGCCCCGGCGTCCCAGCCCGCGCCGTCGGTCTTCTGGAGCGCGCTGGTCGGCGGTATGCGGGACTATCACGCGATTCGTCAGCGCGAAGCCGGCGAAATCGCCCAGGAGCTTTCCGCCCTGACGCTCCAATCCACGATGACCGGTCCGCAGCCACTGGCTTACATTTCCGGACGCCTCGTCCACGAAGGCAGCGAGATCAACGGATTCGTCGTCCTGCGCATTTCCGACCGTCGCGTCACCGTCCGCAAATACGGACAAACGCGGACGCTGACCATGCAATAGAGCAATCAGCCGTGAACTTCGGACCTGCAGCCGTGAGCCCGGCGGAAGGGTGGGCCGTGCTCACCCTGCGCCGACGCCGTCATTTTGACGTTTCGACTCTTTAACGCTTCGACGCCTCCCTTTCTCTTCTCGCATCGTCCCAAAACCGTTTCCCCGTGTTGGGGGGGGCGTCTTAATACACAACCCCGTGCGTCCGACAACCGAAGTACTCCATGAGAGTTTTCGGGGGACGCCCATGCTGTTGACTCGATCTCACCGCGTTGCATCACCACCGGCAATCCTGCTGACGTGCGCGCTGATCGCCTTGCATGGGATCAGCGCCTCGGCGCTCCGTGCGCAGGACAGCGCCGCGACCGTCCAGGATCTCACGTCGGAACCTGGCGCCACCTCGCAGCCGACCGAGCAAATCATCTCGGTTGAGAACGGCCGCGTAACGGTGCACGTCTCCGGCCTGCCGCTGGCCGACGCGCTGCGTATGTTGACCGAGCCGATGAAGAAGAACGTCATTATCGCGTCGGGCGTGCAGGGCACCGTGACGGCGAGCATGTACAACGTCACGTTCGAGAGCGCCTTGAAGGCGATGTTGGTCTCGAACGGTCTGGCGCATTATGCCGAGGGCGATTTCATCTACGTCCACACGCAGGAGGAAATGGAGAAGATTGACGCGGCCCGACGCAAGCTGGCGTCGCGCGTCTTCAAGCTCACGTACCTCAACGCCGCCTCGGCCAAGACCCTGATCGAACCGCTGCTAAGCCCGATCGGAAAAATCTCCGTCACGCCACCGGCCAAGACCGGCCTGGGCGGCCAGACCGGCCCGGGCGACACCGAAGGCGACAGCGTCGCCTCGGCGGACAAAATTCTGATTACGGACTTCGAGGATCACCTTGAGAAGATCGCGAAGGTCATCGCGGATCTCGACACAACGCCGACCCAGGTGCTGATCGAGGCGACGATCATGCGCGCGACGCTGAACGAGGACAATGCCTTCGGCATCGACTTCACAACGGTCGGCGGCGTGGATTTCGCGGCGGTCAACAGCGTCAGCCCTGCGGCCCAGACGATCTCCACGGGCAACATTCCCACGGCCGAGCTGAACAACACCAATTTCACCGTGCGAACCGATTTCAACGGCGCGCTGCCGTCGGGCGGATTCACCTTCGGCATCCTGAAGGATCAGGTCGGCGTGTTCGTTCGAGCGCTGGAAGCCGTCACCGACACCGAGATTCTCGCGAATCCGAAGATCCTCGCCCTGAACAAGCAAGTCGGGCAGGTCATCGTCGGCCGGCGCGACGGGTACCTGACGACGACCATCACCGAGACGACCGCGATCCAGACGGTCGAGTTCCTCGAAACCGGCACCGTCCTGACCTTCCGCCCCTACGTCGCCAACGACGGCTGGGTGCGCATGGAGATTCACCCGAAAGATTCGACGGGCGGCTTGACGGAAGCGAATCTGCCATTCGAGCAGACGACGGAAGTCACGACGAACGTGTTGGTCAAGGATGGGCACACAATCCTGATCGGCGGACTTTTCCGTGAGGTCAGCACGGCCGCCCGCGGGCAAACGCCGGTGCTGGGGAATATCCCCATCGCGGGGGCCCTGTTCCGCCGCACGCGCGATACGACGGTTCGCGAGGAAGTCATCGTGCTGCTGACCGTGCACGTGCTCAAGGGCGATCAGGACAACAAGGCGTCGCAGGAACTGGGCGAGGACATCGAGCGCTTCCGCGTCGGCATGCGCACAGGGCTGCAATGGTTCGGGCGCGAGCGTTTGAGTGAGGCGCACTATCGCTGGGCGCTGGAGCACTTGAGCCGCGGCGACACCGACAAGGCCGCGTGGGATGCCGAATTGGCGCTGTGCAACCATCCGCGACACATCGAAGCAATGAAGCTGAAAGAGAAGATCCGGGGCCGCCGCGCCTGGGAGACGGAATCGTCCAGCATCCGCCAATTCATCATGGATCGAATCGAGGACGAGGCGGGCGTCAACCAGCCGCCGTTCGGTCGCCCTGCGTTGCCGTTCGCCATGCCCGAGGGCTTTGAAGGCCCCACCGGCCTGGAGGACGAGCCGGAAACTGGCGAGTCGGCTCCAGAGGGCGACGTGCAACCGAGCGTGGAGACGGAATCGACGGAGGAGATCGGCGCATGAGTTTTCGCATGCAAGACTGGGAACCCGTGGCGTGCCATCGGGCGGCGGCGCCGGTTCGTCGCATGGCGCTGCCTGCGCTGGTGGGGCTCGCGACGTTGTCCGTCGCCGGCTGTGGCGACTTCGCGAAGACGCCGTTCGGCAAACACATAACCCAGGATCAGAAAGCCGAGGCGAAACAGAACTGGAACGCCGTGCGCGGCGACGTGAAACTCCAGATCGTGCGGCAGCAACTGGACGCCGGCCGACTCGACGAAGCCCAGAAGGTGCTCGATACGGTGATGGCGACGTCCCCGCAGGACGCCCGGGCCTATGTGCTCGCGACGCGACTTCGGCTGGAACAGGGCCGCATGGCCGACGCACGATCGGCGATCGTTCTGGCGCAGCAGTTCGCGCCGACGGACGGAGAAGTCCAATACTATGCCGGTATTGTGGCACAGCGATACGGCGATCTGAACGCAGCGCTGGCGGCTTACGAAGCGGCGGCCACCGCGTCGTCCAACAATCCCGCGTACGTTCTGGCCTGGGCGGAGACGCTCTCGGCGATCGGACGGCCGCAGGACGCCCTGGCGCTGGTCGAGTCGCGCTTGAGTGACTTCGACGACGACGTTCCGCTGCGAGTCCTGGCGGCACGGGCGGCGCGGCAATTGGGCCTGAAGGCGCCGGCGGTTCAGTATCTTCGCGAGGCGATGCTCCTGGCCCGCGACGACGCGCTCCTGGCGTCCCTCGCGGCCGAATCATTTGTCTGGGCCGGCGCCTGCGAGGAAGCCATCGACCTGCTTCGTCCGATCGTCGCGCAGTCCGACGCACCGGCCAGCGCGCGCTACCTGCTCGCCGAAGCATGCTTGGCCTGCAACAAGCCGGCGGCTGCCCTGCAGGCCGTCGCTCCCCTGACGCAAGATGAAGACGCCGATGCGGTGGCCCTCCTGCTGGCCGCGCGGTCCGCGCTGGCGAGCGGACAGCCCGACGAGGCCGCCGCCTTTGCCGAGCGCGCGCGACGCTTCGCCGCCGACTCGCCCGATGTGAGACTGTTGTGTGCTTACCTCGCGCTGCAACGGAATCAGCCGGACGAAGCGCTCACGGAGATCGATCACGTGTTGCGACTCGGCGCGGACCCGGTCGCGCCGCTCTGTCTCAAAGGTCAGGCGCACGAACGTACCGGCCAGACGAGCGAGGCGCGCGAGGCGTACCTCGCGGCGCTGGCCGTCAACCCTGACGCCGAAGCACCTCAAAGGCTGCTCCAGCGCCTGAACGAGCGCGCCGGCCCGGCCACGGAACGGGACACCGTCTCCACGGCTTCCCGGTTGAGCAACGCAGACGCATGCGTGGAATCCGGAGTGACGCCCTGATGGCAACCCAACCCAAACCATGGGCCGTTCTGGACGAAGACACCGAGTCCGCGTCGGTGACCGCGCCCCCCGCATGCCCCGACGATGCCAGCGAGCGCCCGCCCGCGCCGCACCTGCGCTCGCCCGTTCTGAATTTCGTCACCTCACTTCAATCGCGGATCAATCTTGATCCACGCTGGGCGGCCCTGCCGATCGGCCTGACTGCGATCTGGATCTGCGCCGCTACCCTGATCGCTCCGGCGGATCTGGGCCTGGCGCGTTGGCACGGAATCGTCGTCGCGGTGCTGGCGGCGGCGGCCATGATGGTCCTGCTGATTGGACGGACAGCGGCCACGGACGGACGGGACCGCTCGCGCGAGGCGATTCGCGATGCGCTCGCGCAGCGCCTCGGCATTTCGCCGACCGGCGACGCCGACGCCCTGTGGAACAACATCCAGGCCCACACTGCGAACATCGAGCAACGCGTGAGCGAACTCGTGCAGGATCAGCAGCGGCTGCAGCTGGAGGCGTCGCTGTCCGCGGTGCACCGTCGAAACCTCGAAGCCGTTCTTCACGCCCTGGCCGAGCCGTTTCTCGTCGTTGACCGCTTCGAGCGCATCCTGTTCGCGAACCACGCCGCGACGGACCTCCTGCACTTGCCGTCGTCCGGAGATGGGCGTCCGGCGGAGGATGGGCGTCCGTCCGGGGATCTGCGCCCGGCGATCGACCAGGTGGTGACGGACGTGAAGCTGCTCGACGCCATCCGGCAGGCCTGCCAGGCAGACAATCGCGCCGCGCGGCGCCGCGTGGAACTGGACTTCGCCAACCGGGCCTTTGCCCTCCTGATGGCGCCTTTGCCGGACAGCTCGCCGGGAGAGGGCGCGTCCGGGCAGCCAACCCCGCACGGTCTCGTGGTGCTCTTCCGCGATGTGACGCGCGATCGACTCGCCGCGAAGGCCAAGAGCGAGTTCGTCGCGCACGTGTCCCACGAGTTACGCACGCCCCTTTCGTCCATTCGCGCGTACACCGAGATGCTGGTGGATGGAGAAGCCGCGGACGAGAAGACCCGCGCCGAGTATTACGGCATCATCCAGACGTCCGCCGACCGACTCGGCCGGCTGATCGACAACATGCTGAACATCAGCCGCATTGAGGCGGGCACGGTTCGGATCAACAAAGAGCCGGTGGCGGTATCGATCATCGTGAAGGAAGTCACGGACAGCCTCATCCCGCAGGCCGAGCAGAAGAACATCGCGCTGTTGACGGATCTGGCGCCGGTGGTGGAACGGGTTCTGGCGGATCGCGACCTGCTCTACCAGGCGGTGCTGAACCTGGTGAGCAACGCGATCAAGTACACGCCCGAGGGCGGCGAGGTGACGGTTCGCATGGTCACGCTGGAAGAGCAGAACGCCCTGCGGATCGAAGTGTCGGACACGGGGGTCGGCATCCCGTCGGAGGATTTGCCGCACATGTTTGAGAAGTTCTATCGGGTCGAGGCGAACAAGAACATGGCCAAGGGCACGGGCCTGGGACTGAATCTCGTCAAGAACATTGTCGAGGTCGTTCACGAAGGTAAGCTCTCACTCCGCAGCGAGGTCGGCAAGGGCAGCACCTTTGCGATCACGCTCAACAAGGTGCCATGATAGCGGCATGGCCGACCGACTCGGCGAACCACGATCGTAGTCTGGGGGACCTGACATGGCGTTGAAAATACTGGTTTGCGACGACGAGCCGCACATTGTGCACGTCGTGGTCGCGAAACTACGCAGCGCGGGTTTTGAGGTGCTCACCGCCGCCGATGGCCAGGAGGGCCTGGACCTGGCGCGCGAAGCGCACCCGGACCTGATCTTCACCGACTACCAGATGCCGTGCTTGAGCGGGCTGGAATTGTGCGCCCGACTTCGCGCTGATCCGGCCACGCGCGACATCCCGGCGGTGATGCTTAGCGCGCGGGGTTTTTCGATCGGCGATGAAGACCTGACCCACACGAACATCCGCAAGGTGCTGCCCAAGCCCTTCAGCCCGCGCGAGGTGCTGGCCATCGCGCGCGAGTTGCTCGAAGGCGCGGCCGCCGGCGCACGCTGACCGTTGAGGAGCGCGTTCGATGCAAACCGATTCCGGACCTCTCCATTCGCCCGAACACATTGGGCGGCTGCCGACGCCTGCGGTGGATCACCCGCTCCCCGCGGACCGCTTTCGCGAATTGTGCAACGCGTGGCAGGCCGTGGGCATCCCGCTGTGGCAGTTCGACGCGGAGGGCCGTTGCACCGATCACCCGGAGCATCCGTCCGGTTTCTGGAAACACCTGCTCTCCGCTCCGGAGTCGATGCTTCGGCTAAGCCACGCCGCGCGCGATCGGCTCACGGCGACGCCCCATCCTTATGAGCCGTTTCCTGGTGTGGTGCAGGTTCTTCATGCCCCGGTGCGTCTGTCGCGGCGGGTCATCGGCGTGGTGATCGGCCTGGCCCGCTGCGAGGGGAGCGACGAGGCCTTTGCCCGCGCGTGTCAGCAGGTCCAGCTTGATCAGCAGGCATTACGGCACCTCGCGCAGGACCTCCCCGCGCGGGACGCCGCGGCCGTGAAGCACTTCGCGCACCTGCTTCGCACGGAGGTCGCGCGCATCTGCGAGCTGGACGAGCAGCGCGCCGCGATCCAATCGCTCACCGGAAACCTCGAATCCACCTACGAGGAACTGAACCTCGTCTATCACATCAGCGAGGAGATGGCGCTGCCGCAGAATCCGATTCTGCTGCTGGGGCGGGTCGGTCCGCAGATTCTTGAAGTCTCGCGCGCCGCCTCGCTCGCCTTTGTGCTGGCCCCACAGGACCTGCGACCCGGCGCGCCCGCGGCCCCGGCCCACGAGCGCATCGTGCGCATCGCGCGCCTCGGCAGCGCCGGGCGCGACGAGCCGGTCGCAGCCAGCGGTCGCCGCTTTCCCCCGGATGATGTGCTGGATCGGCTCGCCGAACTGGCGGGGAGCGAATCGGCTCGCGCGGCCGGGCACGCGTTGCTTAACAACGTGGACAGCCGCAGCGACGTGCCCTTCGTGCGCGGGCACGCCGAGCACGTGGTCGCGATGCCGCTTCGCCAGGGCGGCCGATTGCTGGGCGCGATGCTGGCGCTCGACTGCCGCGATGGCGGAGACTTCACATCCATCGACGTGCAACTGCTTCGCGCGGTAGCCGATCGCATCGCGTCGTTTCTGGAGAACCAGCGCCTGTACGATGACCTCGCCGACCTGTTCATGGGCATGCTGCACTCGCTGGTGAACAGCGTGGACGCCAAGGACCCGTACACCTGTGGGCACTCCGAGCGCGTCGCGTACATCAGCCGGTGCCTGGCGCAGGCGGCCGGGCTGCCGGCCTACACCTGCGATCGCATTTATCTGGCGGGACTGCTGCACGACGTGGGCAAGATCGGCGTGCCGGACGCGATCCTGACCAAGCCTGGAAAATTGACGGATGAAGAATTCACGGTGCTCAAGCGCCACCCGCAGATCGGGGCGCACATCGTCGAGCACGTGCGGCAGATTCACGACCTGATCCCCGGCGTGCTGCATCACCACGAGCGGATGGACGGCCGGGGCTATCCCGGGGGTCTGTCCGGGGAAGCCATCCCGCTGCTGGGCCGGATCATCTGCCTGGCGGACTGCTTTGATGCGATGACGACGAATCGCACGTACCGGTCGGCGCTGCCGGTGAAGGCGGCGGTCGCGGAGATTCGTCGGTGCGCGGGGACACAGTTCGACCCGGGGCTTGCCGAGGTATTCATCCAGCTCGATCTCGAAGACGTCTTCGTGCAGACGCGGAAGTTCGCGGGGTTCGACCCGGCGTTCGGGCAGAGCGGGGCGCTGAAGGCCGTCACCGGTCACCTCGGCGTTGCGCCGCCGCGCGAGACAACCGCGTGGTCCCGTGCCGCGCGCCGAGTGGTCGATGGCGCAGCGATGTCCGCGAATCCCTCGCCGCCGCCCTCGCCGGGCAAGGAGTGAATGGTATGCCGTCAGCCATCAGCAAATACGGCAACGTGTCGGTCATCACCGTGAAAGATGAACTGATCGGGGATGAAGTCGAGCCGTTCGCATCGCGGGCGCGCCAGTGCATGAGCGAGTCCGGCCACCAGGTGGTGATCGACGGGTCCACGATGACGGGGCTGGATAGCGCTGCGCTGGAGGCGCTGGTGGCGTTGCAGAACGAATGCGAGGAGCACCTGGGCGCGGTGAAGTTCTGCGCGTTGAGCAGCACGTGCGACAAGATTTTGGAGATCACGCGCCTGGCGCGGCGGTTTGAACGGTTCGCGGATCTGGAGTCCGCCGTGAAGAGCTTCCATTGAGCTAAGTTGGTTGGCAAGGCCCTCGCTACGACGGCTACGACGACCGTCGAACACGACCAAGACGTGATCGAGAAGCGATGAACGATGGAACAGCGATGACCTCGACCGCGACGACAACTCGAAACCGCCGCCACCTGGGGCAGATCCTGCTCGCGCGGGGCATCCTCACGCAGGAGCAGATCGACCGGGCCATTGAGGAGCAGAAGCAGCGTGACCATCGTCAGTTGCTCGGCGAGCTGTTCATCGAGCTGGGTTACGCCACCGAGGATCAGGTGGTGGAAGCGCTGGCCGAGGCGTACGGCGTACCCTATGCCCGGCTGACGCCGCGCCTGGCGGATCCGAAGATCATTGACCTCGTCCCGCGCGAGTTCCTGGAGAAACACTCGGTCCTGCCGCTCTTCAAGGTCAACGGGGTGCTGACGGTCGCGATGAGCGAGCCTTCCAACGTGTTCCTGGTGGAGGAACTCGGTCGCATGACGACGTGCCAGGTGCAGGTCGTGGCGGTCTCCAGCGCCGACATTCAGACGATTCTCGGGCAGTACATCAAGGCGGCGAACGTCTTCGTCATCGACGATATCATCGAGGATGTCTCGTCCGACACGTTCGAGCTGATCGAGACGAAGATCGATGACATCACCAACCTCGAAGGCATGGCGGGTGACTCGCCGGTCATCAAGCTGGTGAACTTCCTCGTGTATTCCGCCGTGAAAGAGGGCGCGAGCGACATTCACATCGAGCCCGACGACAATTGCCTGCGAATCCGCAATCGCGTGGACGGGGTGCTGTATGAGAAACTCACGCCCCCGCATCAGCTCATGGCGCCGGTCGTTTCGCGCATCAAGATCATGGCCGGGCTGGACATCGCCGAGCGCCGGCTTCCGCAGGACGGCGGCATCCACGTGCTGATGGAAGGCCGCCCGATCGACCTGCGCGTTTCGACGCTGCCGAACATGTACGGCGAAAAGGTCGTGATCCGCATCATCGACAATGCCAAGGCGATGATCAACCTGGAGACGCTCGGCTTCTCCATCGACATGCTGAAGGCGTTTCGCGCGCAGCTGGCCCACCCGCACGGGCTGGTGCTGGTCACGGGCCCGACCGGGAGCGGCAAGAGCACGACGCTGTACGCAGCGCTGCAGGAGATCAACTCGCCGCAGCGCAACGTCTGCACCGTCGAAGACCCGATCGAGTACAACCTCAAACGCGTCAACCAGTTTCAGGTGAACGAGAAGATCGGTCTGAAGTTCGCGACGGTGCTTCGCGCCCTTCTCCGGCAGGACCCGGACGTGATCATGGTCGGTGAAGTGCGCGATGAGGACACGGCGCGCACCGCCGTTCAGGCCGCCCTCACCGGCCACATGGTGCTCACGACGCTTCACACGAACGACGCCGTGTCGGCCGTGACTCGGCTGCACAACATCGGCGTCGAATCGTACCTCATCGCCGCCGCGGTCGATGCCGTCCTCGCGCAGCGGCTGATCCGCAAGATCTGCCCGCATTGCAAAGTCGCCGCCAAGCCGACGCCGGGGCAGAAGCTCGCGCTGGACAAAGCCGGTCTGACCGCCGACGTCCTGCACAAAGGCGAAGGTTGCGCGAAGTGCCACGGGACCGGCTACCTCGGTCGGATCGGCATTTACGAATTGTTCATCCCCGACGACGCGGTCCGCCAGGCGATCTCCGACGAAATGCCGTTGCAGGAGCTGCGCAAGCTGGCGATGAACTGCGCGATGACGACCCTCTTCGCCGACGGCATGGCCAAGGCGAAATCAGGAATCACCACCATCGAGGAGGTCCATCGTGTCTCGGCAGCGTGATGGAAATGTAGAATTGAGAATGAAGAATGACGAAGGTGTGGACAGCGGCTACGAACCGGCCATTGCCCATGCGGACCCCTCTGCATTCTCGATTCTTCATTCGACATTGCTTAGCGATCTCCTCTCCGCCGCTGCGCGGCAGGGTGCGAGCGATCTCATCCTTGTGGCCGGCGCGCCGCCGACTCTCTATCGCCAGGGGCAGTGGATGCCGCTTGGCGACGCGCCGCTCACCGGCTCGCGGATCGCCGAAATCATGCTTCCCGTCCTGACCGATGAGCAGCGCGACCGCCTCGAACAGCAGCGCGATCTCGATATGGGCCTGTCGCTCCCCGGACTGGCCCGCCAGCGCGTCAACCTTCACTACCAGCGCGGTTCGCTGGCCGTCGCGATGCGCGCGATCCCGTCTGCCGTGCCGCCGTTTGAATCGCTCAATCTGCCCGAGCACGTGCTTTCGTTCGCAGAATTTCCGCACGGTCTGGTCCTCGTCACCGGTGGCACCGGGCAGGGCAAGAGCACGACGCTGGCCTCGATGCTGAACCACATCAATCGCACGCGCGCCGCCCACGTTATCACGATCGAAGACCCGATGGAGTTCGAATTCTCGCACGATGCGGCGGTCATCGAGCAGCGCGAAATCGGCGACGACAGCCCGACCTTCGCGTCGGCCCTGCGCCACGCGCTGCGCCAGCGACCCGACGTGATTCTCATCGGCGAAATGCGCGATCTGGAGACCATCTCCACCGCGCTCACCGCCGCCGAGACCGGCCACCTCGTCATGGCCAGCCTGCACACGGCCACGGCGGCGCAGACCATCGCGCGCATCATCGACGTCTTCCCCGCGGCGCAGCAGGCGCAGGTGCGCCTGCAGCTCGCCGCGACGATTCGCGCCATCGTCTGCCAGCGATTGGTCAAGGATGTCCTGAACGACGCGCTCCTGCCGGCCTGCGAAATTCTCATCGGCACGACGGCGATCCGCCGGGCGATCCGCGAAAATGAAGCCCACCTAATCTACTCGATGATCGAGACCGGGCGACGGCTCGGCATGAACACGCTGGAGCAGGCATTGGTGGAACTGGTTCGCAGCGGCTGCGTTCGCGCCGAGGAAGCCCTTGCCGCGACGACGGATGTCGTGCGATTGGAGAAGTTGCTGGGAATGAATGGAGAGACGAATTGAGAATGAAGAATTAGGAATGCAGAAAGGCTGGCGACGCTCCAGTCGCGCTCGGCCGAATCGGGAACCCTTCTTCATTCTCCATTCTACATTCTCAACTGTGTCAGGAGCACCATGGCCACTTTCACCTACACCGCCCGCGACAGCGCCGGGAACAGCGTCACCGGCGAGATCAACGCCGCCTCGCAGGCTGATGCCGCGCGATTAATCCGCGCAGACGGCAAGTTCGTTGTGAAGATCCAGCCCGGCGCGGCCGGAAAACCAGCTCGCACCGGCAGCGCATCGGGCAGTGCAAATCAGAAGTCAGCCGTGGACTTCGGGAAACCTCTGACGCCCGGCGCCAAGCCCGGCGCCGCAGGACTCAAGCCTCAAGCCTCAAGCCCCGGGCCTCTCTCCGCGGGCAACAAATTCAAACCCGACGACGTGATCTTCTTCACCAATCAGCTCGCGGTCATGGTGGAGACAGGTGTCTCACTTGCCGACGCGCTGGAAGCCTGCGAGCACGAAGGAAACTCGCCTCGCTTCGCCCGGGCGCTGGCCGCCGTGATCGAGTCGGTTCGCGGCGGCAGCGAGTTTTCCGCCGCGCTGGCCGAGCACCCGAAAGTCTTCGGCCCGCTCTACGTCAGCCTCATCAAGGCGTCGGAGGCGTCGGGCATGATGGCCCAGATGCTCCGTCGCATGGCGACGCACCTCGAGAATCAGCGCGACATGAAGAAGAAGCTCAAAGGCGCCATCACCTACCCCATCGTGATGTTCACTTTCGCCATCGGCGTCACCGTCTTCATGGTCACGTTCGTGCTGCCCAAGTTCACCGCCATTTATGCCGGGCGAGAGGACAAACTGCCGATCATCACCCGTACGCTGCTGTCACTTAGCGACTTCGTCACTGCGTGGGGGTTTTATCTCCTCGGCGCTATCCTTGCGGCGGGCGTCGGCGCGTTCCTGTACCTTCGCACGCCCGGCGGCGGCGCGGCGTTCGAAGCGCTGCGCCTGAAGTTGCCGCTGCTGGGGCCGATGTTCCACAAGACCTACCTCACGCGCAGTCTTCGCACGCTCGGCACCATGCTTCAATCGGGCGTCTCCATGCTCGAAGGAATCGAGCTGACGGCCAAGTCCTGCGGCAGTCGCCATTACGAGCAGATGTGGCGCACTGTTTACGCCCGTCTTGAAACCGGCCAGCAACTCACCGACGCACTGGGCGATCAACGCGCCATCCCCAAAGCCATCAACAAAATGCTCGGCGCCGGCGAACGCGGCGGGCAGCTCGGCTCCGTCATGGACCGCGTCGCCAACTTCTGCGAGGCCGAACTCAACATCGCCATCAAGACCCTCACCGGTCTGCTCGAACCGGCGATCATCATGTTTCTCGGGGTAGTCGTCGGCGGACTGGTGCTCGCGCTGCTCTTGCCGATCTTCACGATCAGCAAGGCCATGCACTAAGAATTGCGAATGGTGAAGAGCGAATAGCGAAACAACGCCGCGCTGGGGGCTTGCCGGAGAGCCGATTGCGCACGTCGCGCATCGGCCGAGTCCAGCAATAAGAAGCTGCTACCGAGTAGATTGAACCTCCCAGGCCATCGGCTGCCCAAAGCCAAAGGCCACTTTCGCCATTCGCCACTCGCTATTCATCATTCCTCATTTGCCGCCCCCCCTTCCGCGCCGCTACGATCCTCCTGAATAGCGTTGTGTCGCGCAGAGAATCTCACCAGGAGCCAACACCATGTCAGCCGAATTCCGAACCGAGAAAGATTCCATGGGCACGATGCAGGTGCCCGCCGACGCGCTGTACGGAGCCTCCACCCAGCGCGCCGTCGAGAACTTCCCCATCTCCGGATACGTCTTCACCCGGCCCTACATCCGCGCGCTCGGCCTCATTAAGCTCGCCGCGGCCGAAGCCAACGCACAATTTGGAACCGTCCCCAAAGACAAATGCGACGCCATCATCAAGGGCGCCCAGGAAGTCATCGACGGCAAGCTCGATCGTCACTTCGTCATCGATATCTTCCAGACCGGATCGGCCACCAGCACCAACATGAACGCCAACGAGGTCATCGCTCATCGCGCGATGCAGCTCGTCCCCGGCGCGAAGATTCACCCCAACGACCACGTCAACCAGTCGCAAAGCTCCAACGACGTGATCCCCACGGCCATGCACGTCGCCGCATGTGAAACCCTGCGAAACGATCTCATCCCCGCGCTCGAACACCTCGCCGATGCGCTCGACGACAAGGCCCGCGCCTGGGACAACATCGTCAAGATCGGCCGAACCCACCTTCAGGACGCCACGCCGATCCGGCTTGGCCAGGAGTTCTCCGGCTACGCGGCGCAGGCGCGACTCGGCGCGATGCGCTGTCAGAAAGCTGTCCGCGCATTGCGCGAGCTGCCGATTGGTGGTACAGCCGTCGGCACGGGCATCAACACACCGATGGGGTTCGGGGCAGCCGTTGCCGAGCGGCTGGCGAACAAGACCGGCATCGACTTTGTGGAAGCGGCCAATCACTTCGAGGCCCAGCACGCGAAGGACGGTTTCGTCGAAGCGTCGGGCCTGCTGAAGACGGTCGCGATCAGCCTCGGCAAGATCGCCAACGACATTCGATTCCTCGGCAGCGGGCCGCGTTGCGGCATCGGGGAGTTGAAGCTTCCCGCGACGCAACCGGGCAGCAGCATCATGCCGGGTAAGGTGAACCCCGTGATGTGCGAGATGCTGATGCAGGCCTGTGCGCACGCGATCGGGTCGGATGCGGCGGTGACGCACGCGGCGGCCACGCTGGGCAATTTCGACCTGCACGTGGGCATGCCGGTGATGGCGCACAACTTTCTTGAGGCGACTCGCATCCTTTCCAACGCCGTGCGCGTGTTCGCCGACCGGTGCATCGCCGGGCTGGAGGCCGACAAACAGCGCGCCGAGCAATTGGTGGAACAAAGTCTTGCGATGTGCACGTCGCTCGCACCCATGATCGGTTATGACAATGCTGCGGCACTAGCAAAGAAGGCCTACGAGACCGGCAAGACGGTGCGGCAGGTGGCGCTCGAGCAGAACGTGCTGCCGGCGGATCAGCTTAATAAGCTGCTCGACCCGCGGGCGATGACCGAACCGGGCGCATCGGCCGGCCCGGCGGGAGGATGAAGAAGAATAGCGAATTAGGAATAGCGAATCGCGAAAGGCCTGTTCCCTGCGCCCCTTTCGCAATTCGCCATTCGCTCTTCGTACTTCTCTGGGAGCGTCCGGGTGCCTGGTGGCCCTCGCGGTCTTCAAAGCCGTTGCGGCGCTGCATCGCAGTGCCGGGTGGGTTCGATTCCCATCCGCTCCCGTCGATACCGGGTCCACGAACAGAAAGTTCCTACGGCTTCTCCTCGCCGCCCGATGAACTCTCACCAGTCGATTCCTCTGCTGCCGGGGCATTCACCACCGTCACCGGCGCGATCTTCTCCAGATCGTTCTTGATCTGCTTCGCCTCACCAACCACGATCACGGTCATGTTCTTCGGGTCGATTAGCGATTTGGCGGCGTTCAGCACGTCGTCGGCCGTCGTCTCGCGCACGCCCTTGAGCAGCCGCTGGAGATAATCGCTCGGCAGGTTCTGCGTCTCAATCATCCAGAGATCGCCGACCGTCGCCTCGGGCGTCTCACGATCGCCGGGGAACGAGCCCACGATGTAGGTCTTTGTATCATTCATCTCGCCGGCTTCGGGCGGGGCCGCGCGCATCTTCTCAATCTCACCCATCACGACCTTCACCGTCTCGGCCGTGCTCGGCGTCTTGGTAAACGTGCTGATCTGCAATTCGCCGCCGAAGCGCCGCGCATTGAACCCGCCGCGCGCGCCGTAGGTCAGCCCCTTCTCCACGCGCACGGCCTTGTTCAGCCGGCTGTTGAACCCGCCGCCGAAGATCTGCCCAAGCACACGGCTGGTGAAATACGCCGGGTCGCTCCGCGTGATGCTGCGATGGCCGATGCGAATCTGGCTTTGCACGCTGCCGGGGCGATCGACGAGGTAAATGTGAGTCGGCTTGGCGCTCGGAGCCTCGGGCAGGGTCGGCGGCGTGAACTTGCCCTCGACCTTCCAGTCGCCCAGGTGTTTGGCCGCCAACTTGAAGGCGTCGTCCGGCGTGATGTCGCCGGCGAAGTACAGCACGCAATTCTCCGGTCGCACGTGCTCGGCCCACCATTCGCGCAGGGCGTCGATCGTGACGGCGTCGAGGTCTTCGAGTTCGCCCGAGGGCGTGCGCGAATACGGATGGCCGCCATACATCTGCCGGCGAAGCTCGCGTTCGGCGAGGTACTCGGGCGTCTTCGTGGAGATCAGCATGCCCATCCTCTGCTGCTGCTGCATGATGGTGAACTCATCCTTCGGGAAGGTCGGGTTGCGCAGCACATCGGCGAGCAGTTCGCCCGCGAGGTCCAGTTGCGGCAGCATCGCCGAGCAGGTGAGCCGGGCTGTGTCCATGTCGGCGGATCCACCCAGCGAGATGGCGTTGAACTCCAGCGTCTCGGCGAGCTGTTTGGCCGTGCGGGTCTTCGTACCCTGCGTCAGCATGGCCATGGCGGTCATGGCCGTGCCGGGGAGCTTCTCCGTCCAGGCGCCGCTCTTGATCCCGAGCACCATGGTGACCATCGGCACTTCGTGATTGGCGACCACCGCGACACGCAGACCATTGTCGAGCTTCTTCTCGGCGTAGGGGATCGGCGGCAGGTCGTCCATCATCTTTCCGGCCGGCGGCTGATCGGGGAAACCTTCGGGCCGCTTGGTCTCGGCCTTGGGACCGGTGCGCTTCGCGATGCGGTTTTCGAGCTTGGGCGGCTCGGGTCCTTCATCCTCACCACCCTTGCCGCCAAAGAGCGACCCCAACGCGCCCGCGACGTTCGGCTCGACGCTGATATCGATCCGGTGCTTGTCGATCAGATACTTCTTCGCGACGCGTTGAATGTCTGCCACTGTGACGGCGTCGATCTCCGCGAGCCGCTTGTTAATTCGTTCGGCGTCGCCGTACAAAACGGCGTACTGCCCGAGCTGGCCGGCCTTGCTGGCCACGGAGAGGGCGCCTGCGACTTCGCCGCGGCGCATCTGGTTCTTCATTTTTGTAAGTTCGTCCTCGGTGACCGATTCATTGCGAATCTTCTTGATGTGCTCGCGGATGGTCTGCATCAGCTCCTTCTTCTTGCCCACCAGCGGCAGCAGCACGCCGCCCGCGCCGGCGAAGCCGTCGGCCTCCAGCGCGAACGCCCCGCCCAGCGCCACCTGCGCGATCTTCTTGTCCTTGACGATGTCCTGATAGAGCCGGCTCGACTCTCCCCCGCCGAGAATTCCGAGGCACATTTGCAGCGGCAGCGCATCGGGATGGGTCATCGGCACCGTGCGATAGACCGTGCCGAGAATGGGCAGCGGGCCCTTGTCCTCTTTGATCGTTACGGCGCGCGGCTTGGACTGCTTCACCGGCGGCGCCATCACGGGTTTGGGCTTTGGCCCGCCGGGGATCCAGTCAAAATACTTTTTTGCGAGACCCTGCACCTCGGCGTGCTTCACCGCGCCAACGACGACAAGCGTCGCATTGCTCGGGAGGTAGTACTTGTCCCAGAACGCCGAGATGTCTTCCAGGGGCGTCTTGCGCAGGTGCGGGATCTGCCCGCCGGGCGTCCAGCCATAGGGCTTGTCGCCATAGATTTCGGCGAGCAGCTTCTCCGGCACGCGACCATAAGGACGGTTGTGCCCCTGGCGCAGCTCTTCTTCCACGACTTTGCGCTCGGTGTCGAAACCGTTCTGGTCGATCTTGAGAAACGCCATGCGCTCGGATTCGAGCCAGAGGACGAGTTCGAGCTGGTTCGACGGCACCTCCTGAACGTAAACGGTCTGGTCGAACGAGGTGTAGGCGTTGCAGTCGCCGCCGACGCGGCGGATGTTGTCGAAGTGCGCCGTCTCGTTAAGGCGGTCGGTCCCACGGAACATCATGTGTTCGAACATATGGGCGAAGCCCTGGCGACCCTCTTCCTCGTTCTTCGCGCCAACGTGATACCAGACCTGCACGGCGACGATGGGGCACGAGAAGTCTTCCAGCGAGATGACCTTCATGCCGTTGGAGAGTTCGATCTGCTCAAAGGCATATTGCCGTTCGGCCGCGGCAACGGGCACGGCGAACACGGCTATCAGTACGAGATTCAACAACCGGCGCATGGGAAGCTCCTTGAATTCAGCGGGCGTTGGCCCGTCGTATGGTTCGTGCGATGCGAAAAACGGTGCGGAAGCACTCCACACCTCCGCTCCCCGGTCAAACGGACCCGAACGCCGGTAGTATCGCAGAATGTGGGTCAAGCGGTGTACCGAAGCGCGACGGGGGCCCCTTGCGAGCGAACGGGCGAGCGGAAAAACCGAGACGGCATGCCATAACCATCTGCTATTTCCAGTTTTACAGCAACTTGTCCGCGGCCGCAGGCCGTAAAAAAAAGCAGGGTCACCTCTTGCATTCCTGCTACACTTGTGGTAGATTATGCTACACGTGTAGCAGGAGCCTTCACCCGTGAAACTTAGCGACGCCGAATGGACCGTCATGAACGTCGTCTGGGACCGCTCGCCGGCCAGCGGGCGCGACGTGCTGGAAGCCGTCGAGAAGAAGACTCGCTGGGCTTATACAACTGTCAAATCTCTTCTGGCCCGGCTGGAAGAAAAAGGCGCCGTTCGCATGCGCAAGCGCGGCAACACGAGCTACTTCGAGCCGGCCGTATCGCGCGATCAGGCCCGCCGGTCAGCCGTCCGTTCGTTGCTGGAGAAGGCGTTTGACGGCGCGGCAGGGTCGCTCGTCCAGCACATGCTCAAGACGGAACGACTTAGCGAAAAAGACCGGCGCAAGCTGGCGGAGCTGATTTCCGAAATGGAGCGCGAGCCGGAGGCGACCCGATGACGAACACCCTGCTGTCGCAATCGTGGTTTGGCTGGGCGATGGTCGATGCCCTGGGTGCGTGGCTGCTTGTCGCGTCGGTGCAGGTCGGGCTGCTGGGAGCGGTCGTTGCGATTCTGGATCGTGTTCTGATGAATCGCGTCTGGCCGCAGGTTCGCGCCGCGATGTGGTGGATGGTGCTGCTGGCACTGGTCGCGCCGCCGATGTTTGATTCGCCGATCAGTCTCTGGCGACAAGTCGATCCCGCGGCAGAACTTCACGAGGCCCTTCAGCCGGCGGCTATCCGATCGCCCGGCGACCTGCGGATCGAGGACATGTTTGTGTCTCCGCCGACGGCTGCGGACCATGACGCGGCGCAGGATCGTCGCTTGATTCTCCGAGCCATGGTTGTCGTGTGGTTGGCTGGTTTTCTCATTCTGATGACTGCGACGATTCGACGCGTCTCGCGCGAACGCCGACGCTGGCTGGCGACCGCCGGGGAAACGCCACCGGCCTGGTTAAGCCTACTGGCAAGCCGCGTGGCCGACCGACTGGGGATGCGCCGATCGCTGCGAATCAGTGTGCAACGTGACGCGGCCGGAGCCGCAGTCGTCGGATTGATTCGGCCCACGGTGATCCTGCCGGCCTCGCTGCTGCAGAGTGCGACGCGCGAGCAATTGGAGCACGTGCTGATGCACGAGTTTGCCCACGTGCGACGGCGCGATGCCCTGGCTTCGTTTGCGTGTTCCATGATCCATCAGCTCTATTGGTTTCATCCCGCCGCTTGGTTCGCACGCGCCCACCTCGAGACGCTGCGCGAAATCTGCTGCGACCAGGCCGTCGTCAGCGCCTTACAGGACCGCGACGGCAGCTACCGCCGAACGCTGCTTCGGCTGGCGCGATCGCTCGTAATGCCGCAGACCGCGCCCGCATCGCTGGCGTTTGTGCACCGTCACAGCCAGATCATGTCGCGGCTCATGCATCTCCAGCGACCGCTTCCCAATCGCCTCCGCGTGGTTCACGCGTCGGCGACGGCCCTGCTCGCCGCGCTGCTGCTTTGTTGTGTTCCGCGCGTTGCACCAACGAGTCGCCCGGTTGAGCCGGCGGCTGCGATGAAATGGGACGAACTTCCCGGTTGCTTTCAACTTCGATACGCCGTGATGCGCGCGATGGCCGAACAATCGGCCCGGGCGCTGCCTGATTGACCGCGCGACGCATGCCGTGTTCGCGCTGAAAACACTTCATCCAAGGGAGAACGTTCATGTTGACTCGAAGACTGATCGTCTTGACCGCCGTGCTGACCCTCGCCGCGCCGCTGGCCGGATGGGCGTTTTATCAGCAGGAAAAAGACAAAAAGTCTGAATCGCCGGAGCAGCCCTCGACCGCGCAGATGGCCGAGATGATGGCCAAGGCCGCGAAGTTCACACAACCGAGCGATCACCACAAAGTCCTGGAGCGTTTCATCGGCAAGTGGAATAACGAAACACGCATGTTCATGGGGGGGCAGTCCACGCCGCCGGAGAAGGGCACGTCGGAGACAACCTGGCTGATGAAGGGCCGCTGGCTTCAGTCGAAGAACGTCGGCACCATGATGGGCATGCCGACCGAAGGCTTCATGATTCTCGGCTACGACAACTTCAAGATGAGCTATATCGGCACATTCGTCTCGACGATGGACACTGCCATGTTGCGGTTCGAGGGCGACCTGGACCCCAGCGGCAATGTACTCATTCTCTACGGCACGCTGGACGAGTACCTGACCGGCGAACACGACAAGATGGTGAAGTATGTCTGGCGGTTCGACGGGAAAGACAAGATCACGTTCGAGGTTCACGACCTGCCGATCGGCGAGCAGAATACCAAGGTGGTCGAGGTCACGTCCACGAGAATGAAGTAGCGCGGATCGCGCGATCCATCAGACCGGGAGATGTTCTCATGCCCCATTTCAGCGTTCGCCGAACCATTGCCGCGCCGATTGAAGCGGTCTTTGCGCAAGCGTCGGATTTCGCCAATGCGCCCAAGCACGTCAGCGGGATCAAGCGCGTCGAGATGCTGACCGACGGGCCGGTGCGCGTCGGCACGCGTTTTCGGGAAACGCGCGTCATGTTCGGCAAGGAGGCCACCGAAGAGATGGAAGTCATCGCACTCACCCCGCCGCTCGGCTATGTGCTGGGCAGTGAGAGCTGTGGATGCCGCTACCGCTGCGAGATCCGCCTTTCACCGTCATCCAACGGCACCGATGTGATTATGAACTTTGACGCGCAACCGCTGACCTTCTTCGCGAGGATCATGGGCAAGCTGATGGGGTTCATGATGAAGTCCGTGGCCAAGGCGTGCGCGAAGGACCTGGAAGACCTGAAGACAGCGGTTGAATCCCGCAGGGCCGCGACGTGATACGGCTTGCGCGTTGGAGCGGATCGATTCAGTTGTTCACGGCGCCTTCGTTGATCCAAATCACGATCAGGGCGATTTCCTCCTCGGTCTCGATCGTGGCGGCGTCCCACGGCATGCGCCGGCCGACCGGCGGCGTGTCCTGGCTGATCTTGAGATACAGCAGGCTGTTCAGGTGATCGCCGGGTTTGACCAGGAACAGGTCGGGGTTCTGAACGCTGAACTTGCCGGCGAGCAGTTCATGGCTGACGCCTTCGATCAGCCGAAGCGGAATGCCGGGGTGTTCGCGAATCCGCCGTTGACATGACAACGGATGCAATGCGTATCGAAGATCGGCTGAATGTCCTTGCTGAACGACACGGACTTGGGTTCTTCCTCTTCTTGTTCCTGCTCCTCCATATCCATGTCCGGCGGCAATTCGTCGCCGGCTTGCATGGGGCACTCCACGCCCGCGCCAAGCAGGCAACCCAGCGCGACAACCAGCAGGGCGCTCAATAGGTATGATCGCTTTAGGATTTCGTGGGCGGCCATGTTCGTGGCTCCGGTTCGGCTTGCCTGTTCATTACGAGTGCTTCGGGCGGGTCGGAGGCCCCATACCTTTATCGGTGATTCCCGCGCCATCCATCTATCGACATCTGTCACACAGCAGGAGGGACTGTGCAACAGGGTACCAACCCGCCTCGATTCACGATCTCTGTCCCAGCAATGGGACGCGATCGTGCCTACACACCGGAATCCGGCGACTGTGCGGACGATCCTCACTGATCTCCGCCCGGCTGCCGACTGCCAGGATCGGCTGCCACGCTGACAGCCGCTCCAAATTAGGTGATTCCTAAGCCACCTTCCCATAACGAGTTGCGCCATGCCTATTCGAATGGAACGGCGCATGTATCTCCGGGCTGTCGTCGGGCGGATCGGCGCGCGGCTGGAACTGTTCAGGCCCGCGAGCGCGGCCGCAGGAGAGTAATTAGACATGAGACTCGATCAATTCACAATCAAGGCGATGGAAGCTTTGCAAAGCGCCGAGTCGCTCGCGCGCCGGCAGGGCCATCCGGAGCTTTCGCCGTTGCACCTTCTTGCGGCCCTGGTCGAGGGTGCGCCCGGGAGCGCGGCCGACAGCGGCATCGTCGTGCCGTTGTTGCAGAAGGCCGGAGCAAATGTCAATCAGATTCGCTCGATTGCTCAATCCGAGCTGGGGCGCTTGCCAAAGGTCAGCGGTTCGTCGCCTTCGCCGGCGCGGGCGCTGCAGGACGTGCTCGAATCGGCGCAATCCATCGCGGAGAAGATGAAGGACGAGTACGTTTCAACCGAGCACTTGCTGCTCGCGCTGGCGGACATCAAGAGCGAGGCTCGGGAGATTCTCACCGTCAGCGGCGCTGGCCGACCGGCCATCGAAAAGGCCCTCGCCGAACTGCGCGGCGGGACGCGCGTCACGTCGCAGAATCCCGAAGACACGTTTCAGGCACTGGAAAAATACGGGCACGATCTCATCGAGTTGGCGCGCCGGGGCAAGCTCGACCCGGTCATCGGGCGCGACGAGGAGATTCGCCGGTGCATTCAGGTGCTGGCGCGGCGCACGAAGAACAATCCCGTGCTGATCGGCGAGCCCGGCGTGGGAAAGACGGCCATTGTCGAAGGGCTGGCGCAGCGCATCCTCGCCGGCGACGTGCCCGAAGCGCTCAAGAACAAGCGTGTCGTCTCGCTGGACATGGGAGCACTGATCGCCGGCGCGAAGTATCGCGGCGAGTTCGAGGAGCGGCTCAAGGCCGTGGTGCGCGAAGTGGTTGAGTCGGCCGGGGCGATCATCCTGTTCGTGGACGAACTGCACACGGTCGTCGGCGCGGGCAAGACCGAGGGGTCGATGGACGCGGGCAACCTGCTGAAGCCGGCGCTGGCGCGGGGCGAATTGCGCTGCATCGGCGCGACGACGCTGGAGGAGTACCGCAAGCACATCGAAAAAGACAAAGCACTGGAGCGGCGCTTCCAGACGGTGTACGTCGACGAGCCCAGCGTGGAAGACACGATCGCCATCCTGCGCGGGTTGAAGCCCAAATACGAGACGCATCACGCCGTGCGCATTCAGGACTCCGCAATCGTCTCGGCCGCTACGCTCTCGCACCGCTACATCGCGGATCGGCACCTGCCCGACAAGGCGATTGATCTGATGGACGAGGCCGCGTCGCGCCTGCGCATTGAGAATGACAGTCTCCCGGCGGAGCTGGACGAACTGCGCCGGCGCATCATGCAACTGGAGATCGAGCGCGAGGCACTGAAAAAGGAGAAGGACGACGCCAGCCGCAAGCAGCTCGCCGCCGGCGAGAAGCAGCTTGCGGATTTGAAGGAGCGCAACACGGCGCTGACGGCCGCATGGGAGAATGAGAAGAAGCAGATCGAGTCGATCAAGGCGGTGCGCCAGCGGATCGAATCCTTGCAAACCGAACTGGACGAAGCGCAGCGCCGCGGCGAGCTGGAAAAGGCCGCGCGCGTTCGCTACGGTGATCTGCCCGAGGCGCAGAAGCAGTTGCACGACGCCGAGGAGAAGCTCGCGGCGCTTCACCGCGAGGGCGGCGGGCTGTTGCGCGAGGAGGTCACCGCCGAGGAGATCGCCGAGATCGTCAGCAAGTGGACGGGCATCCCCGTCGCGCGGATGCTCGAGGGCGAGAAGGAAAAGCTGCTCAAGATGGAGGATCGGCTGCACGAGCGCGTCGTGGGTCAGGATGACGCGGTGCGCGCTGTGGCCGACGCCGTACGCCGCAGCCGCGCCGGGCTGGGTGATCCCAATCGGCCGATCGGCTCGTTCCTGTTCCTCGGGCCGACGGGCGTGGGCAAGACGGAGCTGTGCAAGGCGCTGGCGGCATTCCTGTTCGACGACGAGTCGGCGTTCATCCGCATCGACATGAGCGAGTTCATGGAGCAGCACAGCGTCGCGCGGCTGATCGGCGCGCCGCCGGGCTACGTCGGCTACGAGGAGGGCGGCCGGCTGACCGAGGCCGTGCATCGCAAGCCGTACGCGGTGATTCTGCTCGACGAAATCGAGAAGGCCCATCCCGACGTCTTCAACGTGCTGCTGCAGGTTCTGGATGACGGTCGCCTGACCGACGGCCACGGCCGGACGGTGGACTTTCGCAATACGATTGTCGCGATGACCAGCAACATCGGCAGCGAGCACATCCAGCGATTGAGCGAATCGGGCGCGGCCGAAGCGGAGATCGAGCACGCCGTGCGCGAGGACCTGAAGCGGCACTTCCGGCCGGAGTTCCTGAACCGCGTGGACGAGACGATCATCTTCCACCGGCTCGGGCGCGAACACCTGCGGTCGATCGTGGACATCCAGCTCAAGCACCTGCGCGGGCGACTTGCCGAACGCGGGATCACCCTGACGCTCACCCCCAAGGCGGTGGACAAGCTGGCGAACGACGGATACGACCCGGTCTATGGCGCGCGACCGCTCAAGCGGCTGATCCAGCAGGAAGTGGAGAACCCGCTCGCGCGGCACATCCTGTCGGGCAATTTCGCGACCGGACAGAGTGTAACGGTGGATGTCGGCGGAGATGGGTTTATCTTCTCAACCGAAGCGCGTTCACCCGCGCTCGCGCGATGACCGAGACCTTGGCGAGGCGTTCGGAGGAAGAACTACTTTCCGAGATAGGATTTGATCTTCGCCTCGATCTCGTCGCGCACGCGGCGGCAGACTTGCATGCGCTGTTCGTCGGTGCCGGTCGCCTTCGGCGGATCGTCGAACGGCCAGTGCAGATGCTTCGCCGCCGATGCGAACGTCGGGCAGTTCTTCTCGGCGTCGTCGCACACGGTCACCACAAGGTCAAACTTCTGGCCGATGAACGGGCCGGTTGATTTGCTCTCCGCGCGACTGATGTCAATGCCCTTCTCCGCCATCGCCCGAATTGCCAGCGGATAGACCGACCCCTTGGGTCGCGTGCCCGCGCTGACCACCTCCCATTCCGCCCCGCCGTGCTTCCGCCAGAACGCTTCGGCCATCTGCGAGCGGCAGGAGTTCCCCGTGCAAAGAATAATGACGCGCTTCATGCCATGACCCTGCCCGGCCGCTTCAGTCGCCGCGACGCCGTCCGGGCGCGGACCGCAGCCGGGCGCCATCAGCCACAAACCCCCAACGAGGACACTTAACCCGATTCCAAGTATGCGCAGGTGTACCATGCCTCCAGCTTACCCGCAACGCGTGGCGCCCGCGTCAACGATCAGTCAAGATCGCGCGAAATCAATGAATCGCTTAGCAAGCCGGCCGCACTTTCCGGCGCTCTTGCCGGCTGCCTTGCCCGAACCCCCAGGAATCCCGATAATTGCCGACCATTCAAAACGTTACCGATTGCGAGCCTCCTTTCTTTATGGCCAAGACCGACTCCAAAGCCTACGACTCCGCCGCCGTCGAAGCGCGCATCTTTCAGCGCTGGCTCGACGCCGGCCACTTTCACCCGACGCCCGACGAGCGCCCGCGCGATCAGCGATTCAGCATGGTCATCCCGCCGCCCAATGTCACCGGGGCGCTGCACCTGGGCCACGCGCTGAATAACACCCTGCAGGACATTCTCATTCGCCGGCATCGCATGGCCGGGCACAACACCTTCTGGCTCGTCGGCACCGATCACGCGGGCATCGCCACGCAGGCCGTGGTGGAAAAAACCATCCGCAAGGACGAAGGCAAGACGCGCCATCAGCTCGGCCCGACGCCCGAGGCCTCTCGCGCCGAGCTGGTCCGCCGCATCTGGGAATGGAAGGAAAAATACGGCAGTCGCATTATCGAACAGCTCAAGCTCATGGGCTGCTCCTGCGACTATTCGCCCGACCGCCTGCGGTTCACCCTCGACGAGGGCTGCGCCGCCGCCGTGCACGAGACGTTCTTCAAGCTCTTCCGCGACGGCCTCATCTATCGCGGCAAGCGTCTGGTGAACTGGGACACGCAGTTGCAGACCGCCGTCGCCGATGACGAAGTCTATCACGAGACGGTGAAGGGACATTTTTATCATTTCAAGTATCCGATCATCGACCCGAAGCCCGGCGAGCCGACGCACGTGCACATCGCCACGACGCGGCCCGAGACGATGCTCGGCGATACGGCTGTCGCGGTGCATCCCGAACCGGACGCGGCGCTGGAGGTGGTCGAGACGCAGTTGCAGGTGAAGCTGCGCGAGGCGAGCGCGAAGGAGCGGCCGGAGATCGAAGCCAAGCTGGCCGACATCGCCGAGCGAAAGCGCACGCTGCTGCCGACGCTGCTGAAGCTGCGCGACATGGCGAAGGGTAGCGCGAGCGTTCCGCCCGCGAAGATTCTGCTGCCGCTGGTGAACCGCGAGATTCCGCTGATCTGTGATGAATGGGCCGACCCGACGCTGGGTAGCGGCTGCGTGAAGATCACGCCGGCGCACGATGCGAACGATTACGCCGTGTGGGAGCGCAGTCAGTGCGAGGCCGACGCGTCGCGGCGGCTGGCGATCGTCAACATCATGACGCCCGATGGAAAGGTGAACGAACATGGCGGCAAGTACGCCGGGCAGAAGTTCGCCGACGCGCGGAAGCAGGTCGTGGAGGATTTGCAGAACTGGACCGATCCGAAGACGGGGCAGACGCACAACCTGATCGAGAAGATCGAGGACCGGCAGATTGATCTGGCGCACAGCGATCGCAGCAACCAGCCGATCGAGCCGTACTTGAGCGACCAGTGGTTCGTGAAGATGGGCGATCTCGATCCCGATCACGCGAAGCGCGTCGGCGATCTGCACGGCGCGACAGGCCTGGCGCAGATGGCGATCGACGCGATCTGCAAGAACGATGCGCACTACGGCGACCCGGCGGCGCGGGCCAATTGCGACAAGGTGCATATCTTCCCGCGGCGGTACGAAAAGACCTACACTGATTGGCTTAGCGCCAAGCGCGACTGGTGCATCAGCCGGCAACTCTGGTGGGGGCATCGGATACCGGTGTGGACTTTGACGGTAAGGATACTCACGCCAGCGGATGTTGCGGTTGTATTGCCCTCTCATCAATTAACACTAAACGAATTCGAGAACCTTCGTGCATGTCTCACGACGGAACATGCCATATCTTGGCGAGAAATAATGCCAGGGAGGCTGTCTCAGGCCCATATTTGTTTCCGAGTGGATCCGACGCCTAGAGAGACGCAGTTGTTTCCGTTTCCCGAATGCCAGGACCCCGACGTTCTCGACACGTGGTTCAGTTCGGCGTTGTGGCCGCACTCGACGATGGGCTGGCCGGGGGCGGCGATATCTGATGACGCTCAACGAGCTACAGATACCCAACGAGCCGCGGGCACGCAACGAGCCGCGGGCTTCAGCCCGCGCGGCGCCGGCACGTCGAGTGTACCCGGCGCTCTTAATAGAACGGCCGCGCGGGGGGAAACCCCCCGCGCGTTGGGCCACAGTTA